>DASVTS010000056.1:0-21892 GCA_036387455.1 Pyrinomonadaceae bacterium
CGTGGTCGTCAACGAAGGTTTCTGGCGCCGCCGCCTGAACTCCGACCCGAACCTGGCCGGCCGGAAAGTCATCCTCAACGGCGAGCCCTACAGCGTCGTCGGCGTCGTCCACGGCTCTTTCAGGCACCCGTTGGACGCGGAAGTCGAAGTCTGGACGACGGTGCAGCGGTTCCCCGGTTACGGGCCGCGGCGAGACGAGCGGTTCCTCTTCGGCGTCGGCCACCTCAAGCAGGGCGTGACGCAGGCGCGGGCGCAGGCGGAAGCCGACGCCGTCGCCGCGCGGATGGCGCAGGCGTACCCGAACGAGAGCGCCGGGCGCGGCGTAAAGGTGGAGCTGTTGGAAGAGCTGACGGTGCGGAACATTCGCCCCATCCTGCTCGCGCTGTTCGCGGCGGTCGGCTGCATTCTGCTGATCGCCTGCTCGAACCTCGCCAACCTGGCGCTGGCGCGCGGCACGGCGCGGCAGAAGGAGTTCGCACTGCGGTCGGCGCTGGGCGCGGGCCGGGCGCGGCTGGCGCGGCAGTTACTCACCGAAACGACGCTGCTCGCTCTGTCGGGCGGCTGTCTTGGCCTGCTGCTCGCCAGGTGGGGGACGGACTTGCTGCTGGCGGCCAACCCGGGCGTGCTGCCGCGGGGCGAAGTCCGGCTCGACGCGGCGGTGCTGCTGTTCACGCTCGGCGCGTCCGTGTTGACGGGCTTCCTGTTCGGCCTCGCCCCGGCGTGGCAGATGTCGCGCCTCGACCTGCACACGACGCTGAAGGAGGGCGGGCGTTCCGCCGGCGACGGCGCGGGCGCGCTCCGTGCGCGCAGCGTTTTCGTCGTCGTGCAAATCGCGCTCGCCCTCGTGTTGCTGGTCGGGGGGGCGCTCTTCATCAAGAGTTTTTACAGGCTGCTTCAGGTAGACCCCGGCTTCAAGGCCGAGAACCTGCTGACGCTCGAATACCGCCTGCCGCGCAACAAATACGCCGAGCCCTCCGCCCAGTGGGAATTTCATCGTCAGGTCGTCGAGCAGCTGAAGGCCGTGCCCGGCGTGCAATCGGCCGCGCTCGTCCGGGGGCTGCCGTTAACCGGCAACAGCGGCTCGGTGCGCGTGACCCTGCCCGACGGCGAGACGCCGCCCAGAGGCCAGGAGCCGCAGGTGCAGTTCAACACGGCGACGCCGGACTATTTCGCCACGATGGGCATCCCCTTCGTTAAAGGCCGCCTCTTCGGCGACGGCGACCGACTCGACACGCCCCCCGTCGTCATCGTCAATCAGACGATGGCCCGCCGCTTCTGGCCCGGCCAGGACCCCGTCGGCAAGCAGGTAAAATTTGTCGGCGACGACACGCCCGGCACGGTCGTCGGCGTCGTGGGCGACGCCAAGCACGACTGGCTCACCGAAGAGCAGCGCCCGCAAATCTACAGCCCCTACAGCCAGACCCCGGGCTTCTTCGCCACCGTCGTCGTGCGCACGAAGGTCGAGCCGTTGGGCCTCTCCCGGGCCGTGCGCGAGGCCGTGTGGAAGGTGGACAAGGATCAACCGGTGTGGAAGGTGCGGACGGTCGAATCGCTGCTGGCGTACAACGTCGCCGACAAGCGTTTCCTGATGCTGTTGATGGTCGTCTTCGCCGCCCTCGCCCTGACCATCACCGCCGTCGGCCTGTACGGGGTCGTGAACTACACGGTCGGGCGGAGGACGCACGAGATCGGCGTCCGCATGGCCCTCGGGGCGCGCGCCGGCGACGTGTTGAAGCTGATCGTCTCGCAGGGGATGCGGCTGGCGGCGACCGGGGTGGGCGTCGGTTTGATCGCGTCCTTCGCCTTGAGCCGGTTCATACAGAGCCTGCTCTTCGGGGTCAGCGCGACCGACACTTTAACCTTCACGGGCGTTTCGGCGCTGCTGGGCGGCGTGGCGTTGCTGGCGTGCTACATCCCCGCGCGGCGGGCGACGAAAGTCGATCCGCTGATCGCGCTTCGGCACGAATGACTCCAGAAAAAAACTGTTCGGGCTCAGCCACGTTGCCGCCCCGCGTTGCGGCCGCACGCGCGTGACGCGGGGTCGAGCGCCTTTCCAAAGGCTTTGAAGCGTCCACTCGTGCTCGCCGCGGCTGCGTTGCTCGGGCATAATGTCTGGCCTGAAGTGATTCACGGGCGGCGGCGTTAATCTCTAAGAACAGTCAACGCCGCCGCCCGACGAACTGTCCGACGGCGCGGAGTGTTCCGACGATTTCAGGTCTGGCTTTCTCATCAGGTCTATCCGTGAGAGGCTTGGTGGTCGGCGCCACGCGATGATGAACCGTGGCATGCCGGTCTTGGTCTCACGTGGTCGGGTTGTTAGTACCGGCCAACTTTTCATGCCTGCACCGCGCGACGCCTTTGTCGTAACCCGCCGGGTACCACATGCCGGTGCCCCCGCAGTCGGGGCAATCGCTGAAATCTTTCCGTTGGTGCGAAGCGCCTCCCTTTTTAAGATTTTCTTTTAATGCTTTTACTTTATTGGGTTCGGGCCCCGAACTGCCGGCGGATGGACTGTCGGGGGCCGGACTGCCGGGAGCCGACACCCAATACTCGCTTCCCTGCTCTTTACGCCCCCCGATGGCGGAACCCGCCCTGGCTATTAAACCCTTCTTCACCAGTCGCTCGACGGTCTGGATGACGGCCGTGCGGCCCATCCCCGACCTGACCGCCAGTTGCGGATAACCTATTCTACAGGTTGACTTTCCGTAGCCGTGTGACAATCTGTAAAGCTGCTCGTAGACGGAGCGCTCCTGTAGATCGAGGAGCTGGTAGAGGTGGTCGATGATGATATTCGGCAGCCTTAAATGTCCCTCGACCTGTGGCAGAGAAGACCACAGATTAACGGTTGGACTGCCGGGAGCCGGACTGCCGGGAGCCGGACTGCCGGGAGCCGCAAGACGTTCGGGGTGTACGCCGTCCACCGCCCGCGGACGTCCATACTGCGGCAGTCCATCCCCCGGACTGTCGGGAGCCGAACGGCTTTCGGCCTCGACAGCACTTTCAAGTGCGGTAGGGGAGGGAGTTATCGGAGCAGGCTGAATGTCGGGAGTTGGGCTGTCGGGAGCCGAACGTTCGGGAGCCGGACTGCCGGGAGCCGGACTGCCGGAATCGGTCGGGGAAGTGGTTTCGGCGGGTTTTTCCGCCCCTATCTTGTCACGGCCGAAAAAGCTAACCTTCCGGGCCACGCTGCTGCCGCCCATGACCGAGCTGTTCGGCACGTATTTCTCTTCAGGCATTCAATACCGCCTCCGAGAGCGCCGGCTCAACCCATTCGACGGGGATTTGCTGCTGCCGCGCACGCTGCGCCGTAACCCAGAGAATCTGCGACATCTTCAGCACGTCGCGTGGCACCCCCGAGGTCTGATTGTAAATGGCGTCGACCGCCTCAGGCGTAAACGGGTTCGGCACCTCGAACTTGTCACAGCGGAACTGGATCATCTCGCGGCATTCGTCGGGCGAGAGGGGAGAGAGGTTCGAAGGCGCGAAAACGCGGCTCCGAATGGCCTTCTTGGACTCATCCAGGAGCTTATATTTGAGTTCGAGCTGCCCGGCCAGGACGATCTGAACCAGCTTGTGAGTCTCGCGTTCGAAATTCAGGAGAACCCTGATCAATTCGAGCTGCTTGCCCGGCAGCTTCTGCGCCTCGTCAATCAGAAGAACGGCCGTCCGCCCATCATCGTCAAGACCGACCAGAAATTCTCGCAGGGCTGACTCCTGCGCCTGCATGGAGCGCTTCGGCGGGATGCCGAACTCGCCGCAAACGGCCTTCAAAAACGCAAAATCTGACGTAAAATTCGGCGTGATGACCGCCCCGGTGCGGACCTCCGGGTTCCCGCTAAGCTCTCTCCAGATGTACCGCAAGATGGTGGATTTACCGTGGCCCACGTCGCCGACAATCGTCGTCAACCCCTGTCGGTAATCGACCAGGTGTCTGACTTTATCGAGGGTGGCTTCTATAGACGGTGTGACGTAAAGGAGCTCAGGGTCCGGGCTTATTGAAAAAGGAGACACCTTCATAACTGCCCCTTATAACTGCCTTTTAAATCTCTGTCAATCTAATTTTCATACCCCCCTCTAGGAATTAGATATTTAACCAACCTGCGTTTCTCATAACAAGTACTAGAAAAGCACCGAATTTGTGCAGCCGGCGCCGTCACTACACCTCAGACCGGCGGGCATGGTGGGCCGGCTGAGGGGCGAGTCTGACGGCCGCTTCCGCTCATCTCGCCTTAACTAAATCACGCGACTGCGGTCGGGGACTGATGTTTCACGCCGAAGGATGCCGCGCAAGAGGAAACTAATATTCATGGGACTCTCACGCTTGCGGCAAGGTAAAGAGCGGCCTCAGCCGGCCGTTAATATGCTCCCATCTGCTTTCATCCGATCATGTCTTGCCCTCAAGATGTGAAACATGAAGGGGCCATCTCCTCGACCATAAAATGGGAAATACCGTTTTGATATCTGTTTCTGCTTCCACTACGGCGACAATAGTGTAACCTAGTCGGGGAAGAAGATTGATGCGATATTCCGCCCCGAAATGAGCAGGGAAGCGACTTTGACAATTTTACCGCCCAAACTCGAACGGCGCCTCCAAGAGGAATCGGCCCGCGAAGGCCCCCGCCGAAGAGTACGCCCTTAAAGTCCTTGAGGAGCGTCTCCTCCCGGGTGGCGTTGACGTGGATTCTGGTGACGGGGTGAATGAACGAAGGCTCCGGGCCTTCAACGAGTGGGTCGGAAGCCCCCGACGGGCACCCCCACTCCGACGAGGCCTGCTGGCGGCGGTTCGGTGAAGGCTAAGTGGGACTACGCGCTGCTGCTCCTCCACTTCCTCAGCGGACTCCGCCGCCGCTAGGTCATCACGCTCCGGGGCCGTGACGTTGAACTCAAGGGCGAGAGGATTCGGCGCATTTATGGGGACTTGATTAGCGACAGGCGGTGCGGCGCCGCGTAAAATCCAGCCTAACAACGAGATGCACCCGAGACGCCTTCGGAACGCCTCCAAGGCTGACGCTATAGGTCTTCTCAGACTATAAGCGGTGGTGTTCAAATTTTAGAAGCGACGCCAACAACGCCGTTAATCGCATGCCCTCGGCGGACCTCTTCGCTCGGGCGCGGCGCGAGCCGTTAAGTCTTTGTCCGGCCAAAATTTTCCCCTCCACCCCGCGGCGAACTCAAGTTTTCCTCAACCACAGCGCGTAAAATACCGGCAATCTAGTAGCCAAGGCTCAAGTTTTTTTCAACCGTCGCCGGATATGGTGCGGGACGAGTTGTAGGAGCTCAGTCCAGGGTAAATCGGGCCCCGCGTACTGGGAGAGAGAGAAATCGCTGCCCGGAAGCTCTTGCGAGCCGCATTTTTCAGCCTACTGGCTCCGTCAACGCCCGCGCACACCCGACTAGATTCCACCCGCCGCGCGCCGCAGATGTGAAAGGACGCGCCGCAGACATGAGAGGGAAATTCATGAAGTCTCGAAAGCTTCTGCGAGTAGCGCTAATCGGCTCGGTAGTGCTGACGGCCGTGGCGTCCAGCCTGTTCGCCTCCTCTGCCCAAATCAATCTGACCACAAACACGGGACAATCCGGACCAACCGTCGGCGCGACGGGCCGGCAGCTGACGCCGCCTGACCTCCCGAAGGAGTTTGACGTGCGCGGCCCGCACGGCGTGCCCAAAGGGCTCGGCCTGCGCCAGCCGACGGAGGTGCAGCTCGAAGCCATCCGGGCCCTTCAGGCCGCCGTCGGCGCGAAGCTGACCATTCAGTACAACGGGCTGACGGCCACGCCGCGCCACATGTACAGCCGCGGTACGTACCTGACGGGGGCGAGCGCGGCACCGCCGGAACAGATCGCGCGCGACTTCATCAGCCGCTGGCGCGCCGTCTTCCGCTTCAACCAGGCAGACGTCAGCGGCCTGCGGCTCAAGAGCCGCGCCACGCTCCCTGACATGGGCGTGACCGTGCTGCTCTTCGAGCAGACGAAGAACGGCCTTCCGGTCTACAAGGGCGAGGTTCTCGTGAACGTCAACCGCGCCGGCCAGGTGATGAGCGTCGGCGGCGAGAGCTTCCCGCAGATGTCGGCGACGAACCTCTACGCGCTCCAGCCGGCGCAGGCCGTCACCGCGGCGGCCGCGTCCCTCGGCGTCGCGGGGTTCGCGCCGCAGCCGAAGGGAACGAAGGAGGTCCTGACGACCTTCGGCGACCTCCCGCACGAGTTCACGCAGGGCACGCGCTTCGGCGGCGGCGGGGCCTTCTCCGACGACATCGTCGTCACGAAGGTCGTCTTCCCCGTCGGCGCGGAGGGGCGGCCCGCCTACCAGTTCACGCTGACCACGCCGCAGTACCAGGGCGTCATGTGGGACAACATCGTAGACGCGCAGACCGGGGCCGTCTTGCGCCGCATCAGCCTGACGGCCTTCCAGCAGGGCGGCGGGCCGCAGCTCAACCGGCGCGGCACCTTCCGCCCCGACATCCAGAACCTGGTCGAGAGCGCCCCGACGGCCAGCGCCGCGGGCAAGGTCTTCGACGGCGGCCCCACGGTGATGTCCGGCCCCGGCGGCTTCGGGCGCCCGACGCGCGCCCAGCTGCCGAAGCAGCCGACCTACGCCGCCGACAACACGACGACCGAGAGCGGGCGCGCCTTCCGCCGCGGCGCCGTCTCCGGGCGCACGCAGTTCCCCTTCGCCGACTCGGCGGCCCAGTCGCTCTTCCCGCAGGTCTACGGCACGCCCTTCGGACAGGTGACGCGCGGCCTGCCGAACGCGCTCAACCCGACGCCCGAATCGCCCTTCGGCTGGTTCTACCTGCCGACCGGCGACGGCGGGGCGGAGATCAGCGGGGCCGACGCCAACACGAACCGCGCCGCGACGCGCGGCTTCGGCTACAACATCCACCCCGCGGCCAAGACCCGCAACGCCGTCAACCCGGCGAACTCGCCCGCGGGCGACGGCGAACAGCCCTTCTCCGCCGACCTGACGCCGCTGCCCGGCGGCTCCGTCACCCTCCTCGACGGGCGGACGCTCTCCGCGGTCTTCGAGTCGGACTACACGGAGGGCAACAACGTCCTGACGGCCGACGACAAGCAGAACGACAACGAGACGACGCACGGCATCAAGGGCTACAGCCCGGCCCGCCAGTTCCTCGCCCCCTACTTCGACTTCGCCAGCACCTACGAGATTGACAACAACGCCAACCCGGACGTCTTCCCCGGCACGCTGACGCTCTTCTACTACAACAACCTCATCCACGACTACCTCTACTCCATCGGCTTCACCGAGGCGACGTGGAACTTCCAGCAGGACAACTTCGGCAAGGGCGGCGCCGGCAACGACGCCGTCTCGACGCAGGTGCAGGACGGCTCCGGCACCAACAACGCCAACTTCTCCACCCCGAACGACGGCAACCGGCCCCGGATGCAGATGTTCCTCTTCACCGACTCTAGTTTCCGCCGCTCCGACGGCGACTTCGACTGGGACATTGTGGCGCACGAGGCCTACCACGGCGTCTCGAACCGCTCGGTCGGCAAGGGCACGAGCGGGTGCCTGGGGCTCGGGCTCGTCGGCGAGGCGGGCGGCATGGGCGAGGGCTGGTCGGATTACAACGCCATCACGGTCGCCGACGACGACGCCGGCGGCGAGTACGCGACCGGCGACATGGACAAGGCCATCCGCCACCTGCCCTACACCAACTACCGCTACTCCTACCGCACCATCACGGGCGAGATGAGCCGCCGCGACATGCTGCCGCCGGACGCCAGCGACAGCGCGCACGTCAACCGCGGCTCGCTGCCCTTCATCGCGTTCGAGGTGCACGACGTGGGCGAAATCTGGGCCGCCACGCTCTGGGACATGCGCGAGCTGATGATCGTCAAGCAGGACGTTGACGACACGGCCGGCACCAACTTCGCCGGCATCTTCTTCGACGGCGCGCGCCGCACCGGCGGCGGCACCACCTTCTACGTCGGCTACCGGCCGGTGCAGTCGGTCGACACGCAGCACCCGATCAACTACCGCGCCACCTTCAACACGGGCGACGTCGCCACCATCAACCCGTCGCAGCACATCGTCCGCCCCGGCGCGCTCGCCGCCGAGATTCAGTCGCTCGGCAGCCGCACGGGGCCGCTGGCGAGCGCCGTCGCGCGCGGCGCGCGCCTCGCCGACACCATCGTGCTGCGCGGGATGCAGCTCGCGCCGTGCAACCCCTCGTTCGTGGACATGCGCGACTCGATGCTGCTGGCCGACTCGGAGCTGACGGGCGGCGAGAACCGGGCCGTCATCTGGCGGGCGTTCGCCAGCCACGGCGTCGGCCTGCTGGCCGCCTCGTCGAACGCCTCGGCCGACGAGACCCCGGGCAGCAACGCCGCGCCCGCCGTCGTCGAGGACTTCAACGTCCCGACCGGCGTCACGCAGTGCGAGCAGTCGGGGCCGCTCGCCCCGCCTCCTTTCACGCTCTCCACCCCCTCGGACAACACCATCCGGCTGACCATCCCCGCCGTCACGGGCGGGCACACCAAGATGATCTTCCGGTCGGACGACGCGGACGGCCCCTTCGTCAAGATCGCGGAGATTCCGAACGCGCAGGCCACCTACGACGACACGGGGCTGTCCGGCGGCGAGGACTTCTTCTACCAGGTGCGCGTCACGCGCGCCGACACCACCGTCCCCGTCGCGCCGCAGCCGAACCCCGACTGCGTCTCCGGGGCCAACACGTCGTCGGCCACCGTCACCGGCCCGGCGCTCATCCCGGCGCCGGTCTTCGGCGGCGTGGATCGTGTGGACGACGCGCGCGACGGCTCGCGCCTCATCCTGAGCTGGGGCCCGGCGGTCTCTCTGAACCCGACGAAGATCGTCTACGACATCTACCGCGTCCCGCACATCGAGCACGGCACGGGGCAGAACGACCCGACCTTCACGCCCAGCGCCTCGAACAAGATCGCCACCGTCACCGGCCTCTCCTACGTGGACGCCGGGCTCGAGCTGGCGCACGTCTACTACTACATCGTGCAGGCGCGCGACACCGCCACCGGCATGATCGACACCAACAACACGGGCAACCTCGTCGCCAAGTTCAGCGCGCCGACCATCCCGCAGGCCGCCGCCAACCCGCCCTTCCCGCTCGAAAACTTCGAGACGGCGGCCGCGAGCGGTCGCTTCACGCCGCCGCTCACCGAGTCGGGGACGAACCCGAACCAGGCGTCGCAGACCTTCCAGCGGATCACGGTCGCCAACCTCGGCCACCCGTCCGTCGGCAAGATGTACGCGCCCGAATTCAGCCCCGGCCACGAGGTGAACGGCTGCGACCCCGACCCGGGGCCCTTCACGGGCTGCGGCGGGGCGAGCGACTTCTACACGCAGATGGGCCCCTTCAACGGCTCGGGCAACCCGGCCCTGACCTCGACCTCGATCATGGAGTTCGACAACGCGATCAACGCCGAGGGCACCTTCGACGGCGGCGTCGTCGAGGCCAAGGTGGGCGCGCCGTTCGCCCCCGGCGACGCCTCGCCGTTCCCGGACAACGCGGCGACCTTCGACCTGGGCGACTACCTCTTCGAGGGCGGCTACACGGGCAAGCTCGACGGCCCGCTCGCCGAGCCCGTCCGCGGCTCGGAGCTGCAAGGGCGCCGCGCCTACACCGGCGTCAAGCCGCTGCACCACGTCCGCGCCGCGCTCCACAACTTCGCGCCGGGCGGACTGCACAACCCGAACGGGCTCCCGGTCTACATCCGCTTCCGCATGACCTCGGACCCGGCGACGGCCAACGGGGTGAACGCCGGCTGGTTCATCGACAACCTCGTGATTAACAACCTCGCCTGCCACGTCAACGTGGCGGGAGCGAACACCGGGGCGACCGCCGAGGCCTCCTCGACCTTCACGAGCCGCAACTACGCGCCGGCGGGCGCCATCGACGGCGACCGCAAGGGTCAGGACTGGGAGAACGGCGGCGGCTGGAACGACAACACGCGCGACGTGTGGCCCGACTGGCTGCAAGTCAACTTCAACGGCTCGCAGACCCTCAGCGAGGTGCGGGTCTACACCCTTCAGAACGACTTCCGCAACCCGGCGGAGCCGACTCCCCTGACGTCGGCCAGCCTCTACGGCATCGAGGACTTCGAGGTGCAGTACTGGAACGGCTCGGCGTGGGTGGTGCTGGACGACCCGGCGACGCCCGGCGTCGTCGAGGGCCAGGTCGTGGGCAACGACAAGGCGATGAGGGTGATCCTGATACCGTCCGGCGTCACGACGGGCAAGATCAGGATTCACGTGACGAAGGGGCGCGAGCACTTCTCGCGCGTCGTCGAGGTCGAGGCCTTCGGCTGCAACGCGCAGTAAGTGATGGCGGCGGCGGGCGGCCCGGTCGCCCGCCGCGAATCAACGGCCGTCGCCCCGCCGCGCGTCAACAGCGCGGCGGGGCCGCGGCGCTTCCTTCGCCACCTGTTTCTGGAATCCGCCGCGAGTCTCGGGCACGGCGCCGCGCCGCGGGTGGGAGAGGGCGAGTGACCTGCCCGAAGTGCGGCACGCGTGCCGTCGGTGTTTAAAAGGAGTTTGAGAGATGAAGAGAGCGCTGACGTTTCCAACCGTTCTTACCCTGCTGTTGTCTCTGACCCTGTCGAGTCTGCCGGGCGGCACGGCGGCGCAGCTGCTCACGCCCGCCACCGGCGGGCAGCAGGTCAACACCACGGGCGTCGCGGAACCGAGCCTGCGGCAGTCCGGCACGAAGGCCGTTACCGAGCCGGAGGAGGACGCCGACGGCGGGCGCTTCGGGCGCAGGAGCATCAGCTTCAGGGACTACCTCGGCCGGCGCGAGCGGATGATCGCGCAGCTCCGTGGCCTCCCGCTCACCGTCCCCGGTGACCCGCGGTCGAAGGCCATCCGCCTGTTGGAGCAGCAGGAGGCGGCGCTCGCCGGCAAGCTCTCGCCGGGCACCTCGACCGCCACCGCCGGGGCCGGCACGAGCGGCGCCGCCGCCGCGCCCTCCGCCCTGCCGGCGGTCGACTTCTCGGCGTGGCGGGCGGTCGGCCCCGCGCCCATCCCGGACGGGCAGACGAACTTTAACGAAGGCTCGGTCGACCTCAGCCGCCCGCGCAACCCGGTCTCGGGGCGCGTCATCGCCGTCGCCGTCCACCCGTCGAGCCCCGACATCGCCTACGTCGGCACGGCGCAGGGCGGCCTCTACCGGACGCTGAACGGCGGCATCTCCTGGACGGCCATCATGGACGACGCGCTCTCGCTCGCCGTGGGCGCGGTGACCATCGACCCGACCGACCCGACGACGCTGTTCGTCGGCACGGGCGAGGGCAACTTCTGCATCGACTGCTTCTTCGGCGTCGGCTTCTACGTCATCAAGAACGCCGAGACCGACCCCGTCCTCCTCGGGCCGTACAACTCGGCGACGAACACGCCCGGCGGGCTCCTCGCCAACAGCCGCTCAATCACGAAGATTCTGGTCAACCCGCAGAACCACAACCAGATTTTCGTCGCCACCGGCTCCGGCGTCGGGGGCATCAACGCCGGCGCGGGCAACGGCCCCAACCCGACGCCGCGCGGCCTCTTCCGCTGCGAGAACGCGCTGTCGGGCACGCCCACCTGCACGAAGCTCAACCTGAACGGGCCGAACGGCGGCCTCAACACGGCGGTGCGCGACATGGTCTTCGAGCCGGACGACCCCGCGGCGCCCGGCGACCAGACCAACCCGAACGTCCTCCTCGTCGGCATCGACGACTCCATCGCCGGCGGCACCAACGGCGTCTGGCGCACGACGAACGCGCTGGCCGCGAACCCGTCCGACGTCACCTTCACCCGGACGCTCACGACCGCCGAGTTCACCAACGTCATGCTCGCCGCCCAGAAGACCGGCCCGACCGTGACGGTCTACGCCGCGACCGAGGACGACGGCAACGGCGACATCACCGGCGTCGTCAGGAAGTCCACGGACGGCGGCGCGACGTGGGGCGCCCCGCTCGCCTCGTCCAGGGGCTTCTGCGGCGGCCAGTGCTTCTACGACATGCCCATCGCCGTGGACCCGACCGACCCGAATAAGGTCTACATCGGCGGCAGCGGCGACTACGACGAACTACAGGCCGAGTTCAAGCGCTCGCTCGACGGCGGCACGACCTTCGTCAAGAAGAACGTCGGGCTGCACCCGGACGCGCACGCCATCGTCGTCGCCCCGTCCAACCCGGCGGTCATCTACCACGGCAACGACGGCGGCATCTTCAAAACGTTCGACCGCGGCGACGGCTGGCTGAGCCTCAACACCAGCGGCCTCTACGCCACGCAGTTCATCAGCATGGCGCAGCACCCGACCGACCGCCACTTCATGATCGGCGGCACGCAGGACAACGGCACGCCCTTCTTCAAGCCCGACCAGACGTGGAAACTCGGCGACTACGGCGACGGCGGCTACTCGCTCATCGACCGCAACTCCGCGAACACGACGAGCGTCACCGCCTACCACACCTATTACAACCTGAAGGCCGCGCTCATCGGCTTCACGCGCGCCGACAGCAGCGCGCAGATCGACCCCAACGTCGGCTGGCCCACGTTCTACGGCTGTTACGCCGGCGTGGCGACGAACGTCGTGCCCAACGGCATCTCGTGCGCCGACGACGTCCTCTTCTACGCGCCGATGGAGCAGGGGCCGGGCAACCCCAACACCATCTACTTCGGCACGGACAAGCTCTACCGCTCCGCCGACAAGGGGCAGACGATGCCCGCCGTGAGCCAGGTCTTCGAGACCATCCCGCCGCCGGTCGGCACGGCCGCGCCGCCGACGAACGCGCCGGTGAGCGCCATCGGCATCTCGCCGCAGGACGACAACGTGCGGCTGGTCGGCATCACCACCGGCCGCGTCTTCGCCACGACGACCGGGGCGCCGGTGATGGTCGAGGTCACGCCGCCCGTCACCCCGCGCAAGTTCATCGGGCGGGCGGTCGTCGACCCGAACAACAAGAAGACGGCCTACGTGACGCTCGTCGGCTACGGCGTGCCCAACGGCCAGCACGTCTGGAAGACCACCAACCTCGACACCAGCAACCCGCTCACCCCGACGACGTGGGCCGCCGCCGGCAACGGCATCCCGGACGTGCCCGTCAACGCCTTCGCCGTAGACCCGCGCAACAGCCAGCACCTCTACGCGGGCACGGACATCGGCGTCTACCGCTCGACCGACGGCGGGGCGAGCTGGCAGGCGTTCAGCGCCGGGCTGCCGCGCGTCGCCGTCTTCGACATGGAGTTGCTCCCCTCGCACAGCGTCCTGCGGGTCGCGACGCACGGGCGCGGCATCTGGGAGATTGACCTCCCGGCGGAGTGCGGAAACGTCGCGCTGGCTTCGGCGGGCGCGACCGCCACGGCCTCGTCCACCTACAACGGCCGCAGCTACCAGCCCGCCGCGACGATAGACGGCGAGCGCAAGGGTCAGGACTGGGAGAACGGCGGCGGCTGGAACGACGACACGCGCGACGTGTGGCCCGACACGCTGGAGGTGAGCTTCGGCCGCAGCAAGATCATCAGCGCGGTCAACGTCTACTCGTTGCAGGACAACTTCAAGAGCCCGCAGGAGCCGACGGCGGCGATGACCTGTTCGCTCTACTGCATCGAGAGCTTCGAGGTGCAGTACTTCGACGGCTCGAACTGGGTCACCCCGCCGGGGGGGAGCGTCACCGGCAACAACCTCGTCCTGCGCACCTTCGTCCTGCCGAACGTCACGGCGACGAAGGTGCGGGTGGTCGTCACCAACGGGCGGAGCCACTTCAGCCGCATCACCGAGGTCGAGGCCATCGGCTGCGACGCGCCGTGAGCCCCCTCCCGCGTGACGCCACGACCCCGGTCTGGCGGCGGGCGCGCCCCGGCCCGCCGCCCCGTGGGTAACGCCGCCGTCCGCATCCACGGAAAGGAGCGCGCGCGATGTTATTCAAAGTTGCCGTCCTTCTTCTTTGCTGCCTGGCCCCGCTGGGGAGCGGCTGCGTGTACGCGCCCACCGCCGGCCGGACTCCCGCGCGGGGCGGCGCGCCGCAGGCGGCCGGGGCGGCCGAGAGCCCGGCGGGGGCGAAGCGCGGGGCGGATTCGGGGGCGGCCCCCGCGTCGGGCGCCCGGTCTTCGGACGCCTGCGGCCTGATAGAGAGGTCGGAGGTCGCGTCCGTGCAGGGCATCGAGGTGCAGGAGGTGCGGCCGACCAGCCAGAGGTACGGCGACCTAGACGTCTCGCAGTGCTACTACACGGCCGTGACCGCCGACGGGGCGAGGAACCTTTCGGTGTACGTCCAGTTGATACGCCCCGGCGTGGGAAGCGCCGGGCGCGACGCGTTGAAAAAGTTCTGGGAGGAGAGGTTCGGCCGCGAGGCGAGAGAGGGGAGGCGAGGGGAGAGAGAGGAGCGAAGGGAGAGAGAAGAGCGAGGGGGAGAGGACGAGGGGGAGCGAATCAACCCGCCCCTGCGGGTCTCCGGAGTCGGCGACGAAGCCTTCTGGCTGGGGAGCAGCCGCGGGGGTGCCCTGTACGTGCTGAGGAAAGACGGGGTGGTGAGGGTCACCGCCGCCGGGTCGGGCGACGCGAGGGATGACGTGAGAAGGACGAAGGCCCTGGCAAAAAAGGCCCTGGCTCGCCTCCCGTAAACCTCCCGGCGTCAGCGCCGCTGGGCCTGGAAGTCACCGTTCGCCGCTGAAGGAGGGATGTTATGTCACGAGATTCACTGAAGCCTCGCACCGCCGCGCTGAGTTCGCGGACGAAGTTCACCCTGGCCGCGGTCGCCTGCGTCACGGCGGCCGCCGTCGCCGCGTGGGTCGCGGGCTTGTTCGCGGCGGGCGCGGTCGAGGCGGCCAGCCCCGCGACGAGCAGCGTGACCGTGCCCTCGACCGTCGGCCAGACGGCCACCGTGACCTGGACGGGGACCATCCCGCCGCTCGCCAACGCGACGAGCGACTGCACGGCGCTCGCCGACACCCCCTCCGCCGACACCCACACGGCGACCATCAACGTCCCCGCGGGCGTCTACAACACGGTCGCCGCCCAGTTCACTTTCAAGATCAACTGGACGCCGGTCGTCAACGGCAGCGCCAGCGACGAAGTCCTGACCGTCGTCGGCCTCGGCTCAAGCGACGGCGGCAACCCCTTCGAGACCGTCTCGGGGAGGAACCTGGTCGGGGGCGCCTACAAGGTCGTCGCCTGCGGCTTCTCGAACGCCCAGCCGCAGCCCTACACGGGCACGCTGACCATCACCACGTCGGCGCCGCCGCCGCCGCCGCCGCCCAACTACACGACCGGCGCGATAGGCTTCGGGCCGGCGACCGTGGTGGACTTCCAGCGGACGGAGGGCGAGCCCCTGCTTCACCTCGACAAGGACGGGAAGCACTGGGAGAGCGGCCCCTGGGGGTTCAGCACGACCCAGTCGTTCATGCACCGCTCGGTGGACGGCGGCGACCAGTTCAACGTGGTCAGCCCGACCGGGCTCAGGCCCAACCCGCCGCCCGGCGGCGGCGACACGACGCACGCCATAGACGACCAGGGCGTCGTCTACTTCGGCGACCTCGAAGGCGCGCTCACGGAGCTCGACTGCTCGGTGAGCAACGACAACGGCAACACGTGGAGGAAGAACCCGTCCTGCGTCCCGTTCACGGGCACCGACCGGCAGTGGCTCGCCGTGGACGACGGCGCCAACCACTCCGTCGGCGCCGCCGGCGCCGCCGACAACACCGTCTTCTACGCCTTCCACGACGTGGCCCTCGGGCACCTCATCTTCTCGTCGCCCGGCTCGACCGGGCCGACCGACCCGACGGGCGGTCTCGTCTTCACGCCGGCCTCGACGGACACGACGACCGGCCTCTTCTACTCCGGCGGCGGCAACTGCGGGGAGATCGTCTTCGACCCCGTCAGCCGCAACCTCTACTACCCGTGCGCGGCGAGCGACCACGTCGAAGTCATCGTCGGCCACGTCAACCCGGGCCAGCGCACCGGCATCACCTTCAAGACGAAGGTCCTCACCGACTCGCCGGGCGGGCAGGTGAGCAACCTCTTCCCGCCGCTCTCGGTCGACACGGCCGGGAACGTCTACGTGGTCTGGAGCGACCCCGGCGACCACAACCTTTACTACCAGTACTCGACCGACCAGGGCGCGACCTGGAGCCCGACCGTCAAGGTCAACGCGCCGCCCGCGAACTCCAACGTCTTCGCGTGGGCCGAGGCCGGGACGGCCGGGAACCTCGTCGCCGTGTGGCTCGGCAACGACTCGACCACGACCAGCGACAACATGCCCAACTGGGCGACCAACCCCGTCGGGGCGGCCTCCTTCCCCTGGTACGGGTACGTGGCGCTCATCCGGAACGCCAACACGCCCAGCCCCCAGATCGAGCAGGACCGCTTCACGCACAAGCCGATGCACTACGGCCAGATTTGCAACGGCGGCATCGGCTGCACGACGCAGGTCCCGCAGGGCGACCGCGTGATGGCCGACTTCCTCTCGGTCGACATCGCCGCCGACGGCGCCATCCAGATCGTCTTCAACGACACGACGAGCCAGCACCACGGCGCCCACCTCTTCCTGGCGCGCCAGTTCTCGGGGCCGACGCCCTTCGGGACGACGCTCGCCAGGCCGGCGCCCGCCAGCCCGGTCTTCGACCCGGCCGGCGACGCGCAGGTCCCGCATTACTCGCCGGCCGGCGCCGGGCCGAACCAGCCGCAGCTCGACTTCAAGAGCGTCGCCGTGAACCAGACCGACGCCAACACGCTGCGCGTCCGGATGACCGTGAACAGCCTCGCCTCCATGCTCCCGGCGCCGGGGAAGGCGAGCGCGTTCTGGATTACGCGCTTCCAGGCGCTGTCGAAGAACGACGCCGGGACGGGCGAGGCGTACCGCATCTTCTACGTCGGGGCCGAGTCCATCGGCGGCGGGCCGCCCGTCTTCTTCGCCGGCAGCCCGAACCGGGACGCGGGCGGCTGCACCCAGACCTCGCCGGGCAACTGCAAGGTGGTGCAGTACCCGGCCGAGTTCACGACCCTCAACGGGGTCACCGGCGCGGTCAGCGGCAACACGTTCTGCATCGACCTGCCGCTCGCGCTCTTCGGGGCGAGCCGGCCCATGGGCAACACGCTCTATAACGTCACGGCGTTCAGCGGCGGGCGCGACAACCCGGCCGCAGACGTCTACGCCGAAGGCGACTCCACGGCCCCGTTCGACTTTACGCTGGGCACGACGTCGGCCGCGGCCTGCGCGGCGCCGCCCGAGGTCTGCGTCCCGGCCAACGTCGCGCTCTCGTCGGCCGGGGCGACGGCCACCGCCTCCTCGACCTACGTGGGGCGCAGCTACTCGCCCGCGGGCGCCATCGACGGCGAGCGTAGGGGCGTGAACTGGGAGAGCGGCGGCGGCTGGAACGACGAAACGCGCGGCGTGTGGCCGGATTGGCTGCAAGTCGACTTCTCGGGGAGCAAGACGGTCAGCGAGGTGCGCGTCTACTCGGTGCAGGACGACTTCAGGAACCCGCAGGAGCCGACGCCGCTGATGACCTGCTCGCTCTACTGTAACGAGAGCTTCGCGGTGCAGTACTGGGACGGCTCGAACTGGGTGACCGTCCCCGGCGGCGCCGTGACGGGCAACGACAAGGTGATGCGGGTCTTCACCTTCCCGCCCGTGACCACGAGCAAGATCAGGGTGTTGGTCACGAACGGGCGGAGCTACTTCAGCCGCATCACAGAGGTCGAGGCCCTCGGCTGCGCCGCGCAGTAACGCGACTCAGGGGCGCCCCGCGCGCCCCGCGTGCGGACCTTTGGCGTGTGCCGTCTTGTGTGCGGCGGCACACGCCGCCAAACACATCCGGGAGGAGAGAGCATGAAACGTCGGAATTTTCTTACGGCCGCCTCGCTCTGTTCGCTGTTGATCTGCGCGTTGGCGTCGCCCGCCGTCCCGCCGCCCGCCGCGTCCGCGCAGATGTCGAAGGCGACCGCGGTCGCGCCCGCGCCGACCGCCGACTGGCAGAGCAAGGTTGACCCGCGCGTGCTGGACGCGCTCGCCGTCGGCCCGGCGGAGTTCCTCGTCTACATGCGGCAGCAGGCCGACCTCAGCGCGGCCTCCGCGCTCAAGGGCAAGGCGGAGAAGGGGCGCTACGTCTACGAGCGTCTGACGGCGACCGCCGCGACCACGCAGTCGGGCGTGCGGCGCGCGCTCGAACAGTTCGGCGCCACGTACCAGACCTTCTGGGTGTCGAACACGATTCACGCCAGGGGGGGCGCCGCCGTCGTGCAGGCCGTGGCCGCGCTCCCCGAGGTGGCCGCCATTTACCCGGTCGGCAAGGGCAGGCTGATGCTCCCGCCCGAGGCGGGGGCCGCCACCTCGACGAACTCGGCGGCGGGCGCCTCCTCGGCCAGCCTGACCGCGGCCGACCCCAGCCCCGAGCCGGGACTCGTCAGGGTCAACGCCGACGACGTGTGGGCCCTGGGCTACGAGGGGCAGGGGGTCGTCGTGGCCGGGGCGGACACGGGCGTGCGCTGGACGCACGCGGCGCTCAAGAACCGGTACCGCGGCTGGAACGGCTCGACCGCCAGCCACGACTACAACTGGCACGACTCCATCCACACGGGGACGTGGCCGCCCGACCCCGCGAACATCTGCAACGGCGGCGGCGTGCCCGGCCAGCCGTCGGCCGAGCCCTGCGACGACGACGACATCGTGGGCGGGGGCCACGGCTCGCACACCGTCGGCACGATGGCCGGCGACGACGGCGGCGCGAACCGCATCGGCATGGCCCCGCAGGCCAAGTGGGTCGCCTGCCGCAACATGAGCCGCGGCGTGGGCGCAATCCCCTCCTACCTTGAGTGCATGCAGTGGTTCATCGCGCCCACCAAGGTCGACGGCAGCGGCGCCGACCCCGCGAAGGCCCCGCACGTGATAAACAACTCTTGGGGCTGCGTCGAGGGCTGCCCGCCGGAGCCGAACCCGCTCAGGGACTCGCTCAAGGCGAGCCGCGCCGCCGGCATCGTCTACGTAGTCTCCGCCGGCAACGACGGCCCGGCGTGCGGCACGATCCAACACCCGCTCGCGCGCTACCCCGAGTCTTTCACCGTCGGCTCGACCACGCACACCACCGACACGATTTCGAGCTTCAGCAGCCGGGGCCCGTCGGCGGCCGACCCGCAGAACCCGACTTCGCCGCTCTACATCAAGCCGAACATCACCGCGCCCGGCTCGACCATCCGCTCGGCCCTGCGCGGGAGCGACACCGAGTACGGCAGCCTGAGCGGCACCTCGATGGCCGGGCCGCACGTGGCGGGCCTCGTGGCCCTCCTCATCTCCGCCAACCCGTTCCTGGCCGGCAACGTGGACCGCATCGAGGAGATCATCGAGCAGACCGCCGCCAAGAAGACGACCACCGAGATGTGCGGGCTCGACTCCAGCTCGCAGGTGCCCAACAACACCTACGGCTGGGGCCGCATCGACGCCCTGACCGCCGTCCGGGCGGCGCTCAACAGCGTCCCGACCGACCTCGTCAACTACGCCCTGACGGTCCGCGGCTCCGTGCCCGCGGCCTCCTCGACCTACACGTCGCGCAGCTACTCACCCGAGAGCGCCTTCGACGGCGAGCGCACCGGCGGCGGGTGGGAGCAGGGCGGCGGCTGGAACGACGCGACGCGCGACCTCTGGCCCGACTCGCTCGAAGTCACCCTGGGCGGCGGCGCCAAGGACATCGGCGAGATTCGCGTCTACACCCTGCAAAACGACTACATGAACCCGCAGGAGCCGACGCCCACGATGCCGGCGACGCTCTACGGCATCATCGACTTCGACGTGCAGTACTGGGACGGCTCGCAGTGGGTGACCGTCCCCGGAGGCGCCATCCGAGACAACAACCTCGTGATGCGCACCGTCAGCTTCCCGCCTGTCCTGACCACGAAAATCAGGGTCAACGTCCTGAGCGCGCGCGAGCACTTCTCGCGCATCGTCGAGGTCGAGGCCCTCGGCGTCGCGGGTCAGTAGGCGGCGCGCGAACGTGTGGGACTAGCTCACAGGCGACGTTGACGCCGCTTCCTCAACCGCCGCGAGTACCCCGGGCCGAGGTGACACCCGTAGGAAGACTGTTCCACGGCCACCTCGGCCCGCCGCGCGGCGCGTGAAAATGGGGACTCCTTACCACCCCCGACCCGGCCACAGGTCGGCACGGCTACCGCCCGGGCGGGCCGGGTCGTAGGTTCCGGCCCGGCGGGTTAGGGCCGTATCTTGCGCACCCCGCGGCACTTACGTCGCGGGGCTCAAATCCGGCTGCGCGCCTCAAGAATTTCTCAACCACGCCCCATATAGTGTACCCGTCCAGAAAGTTTTAGATTTCAGAGGAGGAGTTTGAAGTTATGAACGGCACGTCGTCTCGGGGAGTCCGCAATCAATTGCGCGGGGGCCGCGGCACCCATACGCGTCGGAATTTGTTCGCCGTGCTGGTCTTCGTCCTGAGCGTGGCGTTCACACTTCTCCTCCGCCCGGCGTCGGCCGCGCCGGAGGTCACACAGTTCCAGGGCTCCTACAGCGACGCGCCGGCCGCGCGCGCCTGCGGCCCGCGCCACAGCTTCCCGGTCGCCGCCGGCAAGAGCAGGATTACCGCCGCGGCCGCGACGGTCGTCCCGACCAACGACATCTACATCAACCTCTACGGCCCGTCGGGCACGTTGGTCGCTTCGGGCGACACGGGGACGAGCCCCGAGGCGGTGACGCTGGCGCCGAGCGGCGGTGTGCCGCCGGGGACGTACCAGGTCGAGGTCTGCCCCTACTCCGACCCGGCCGTGCCGCCGCAGGCACCCTACAACTACACCGGGACTTTCACGGCTGACGACACCCCGCTGCCGGGAGTCGGGACGCTGCCGCCGACCGGCCCGCCGATGCTGCCCGCCGTCCAGGGCTCCGGCCTCGCGCCGCGCTTCCAGAACTTCAGCCCGCCGCAGAGCATGCTCGGCGCGGCCAAGGGCATCGACGCGGGCGAGCCTTCGGTCGGCGTCAACTGGAAGACGAACAGGGCGATGTTCATCTCGAACCTGACGACCTTCCGCGTCTCCTTCGACGACTCGTGCCCGACCTCCCCCGCGGCCGTCTGGGAGGACAAGAGCGCGCCGAACAGCGTTCGGAGCCTCGACCCGATCCTCTTCACCGACCACGGCTACGACCCGCAGAACCCGACCGTGGGCCGCACGATAATCTCCCAGTTGACGGGGCAGGACAGCCTCTCGGCCTACACGGACGATGACGGCGACTCGTGGGTCCCGGGCCAGGGCGGCGGCATCCCCTCGGGCGTAGACCACCAGTCGGTCGGCGCCGGCCCGTACCACATGCCGCTGACGGGCGGCACGCCCGTCTACCCGCACGCCATCTACTACTGCTCGCAGGACGTGGCGACCGCCTTCTGCGCGCGCAGCGACGACGGCGGCCTGACCTTCGGCCCGGGCGTCCCGGCCTACCTCCTGACCGAGTGCGCCAACCTCCACGGCCACGTCAAGGTCGCGCCCGACGGGACGGTCTACGTCCCGAACCAGGACTGCGGCAGCAACCAGGCCGTGGTCGTCTCCGAGGACAACGGGATGACCTGGAGCGTCCGCCCCGCCCCCGGCACGGGCCCGAGCCGCAGCGACCCGACGGTCGGCATCGGCCGCGGCGACGCGACGGGCGGCAAGGGGCGCATCTACCTCGCCTACGCGAGCGATGACAAGAAGGCCGGCGTCGTCGTCTCGGACGACCACGGCCTGACGTGGAAGAACAATTTCGACGTGGGTTCGCTCGTCGGCATCAAGGCCGCGGCCTTCCCCGTGATGGTCGCGGGCGACGACGGCCGCGCGGCGGCCGGCTTCCTCGCCTCGACGACCGCCGGCGACGCCGCCAACAGGGCGTTCCCCGGCCAGTTCCACCTCTACGTCTTCACGACCTACGACGGCGGCGCGACGTGGCT
>DASVTS010000057.1:0-13209 GCA_036387455.1 Pyrinomonadaceae bacterium
CGCCGAGACGCGCGTCTCGGCCATCTCCGAGGACACGCAGCGCGTGGGCGCGAGCCTCTACCGCTACGGCGCGCTCCCGTTCGAGATTGCGAGCGTGCTCCTGCTGGTCGCCATCGTCGGCTCCGTCCTGCTGGCCCGCACCTCGAAGCAGGAGCTGGCCGCCGACGACGTAGACCCTCAGGTCGTCTCCGACCTGAGCGCCGCGGGCGAACTGACCCCGGCCGAAATAGAGGCGGCGGCGCGCGCACACGCCGCCGAAGTCTGAAGCCGGCCCCGCGCGGCTCGCGCGGGCCTTTCCCTGTCGGGTCTGACCTATGAACAGCCTTTACACGCCGGCGCTCCTGCTGCTCCAGGGCTCCGTGTTCGACAACATGAGGCAGGGCATCGAGCACCCCGACCTCTCGAAGTTCCTCATCATCGCGGCGCTCCTGTTCGCGGTCGGGGTGGCCGGCGTGCTCACGCGCCGCAACATCATCGTCATCTTCATGTCGATTGAGCTGATTCTGAACGCGGCCAACCTGAACTTCATCGCCTTCTCGCGCTACCTCCAGGAGACCGGGGGCGCCAACGCCGTCGCCGGCCAGGTCTTCACGGTCTTCATCATCGTCGTCGCCGCCGCCGAGGCGGCCATCGGCCTCGGCCTCGTCATCGCGCTCTACCGCAACCGCGAGACGATCTTCGTGGACAAGATTGATTTGCTGAAATGGTGAAAGGCCGTGAACCGTGAACCGTAAACCGTGACAAGAAGGGTGCGGCGGGTTTTATCTCGTCACGGTTTACGGTTCACGGTTCACGCTTCCTCCTTATGCACAGATACATCTGGCTCGTCCCCCTCCTGCCTCTGCTCGGCGCGGCCGTCAACGGGCTGCTCGGCCGGCGCTTCCGCTTCCCGGAGCGGGTCGTGGCGTCGGTCGCGGTCGGGTCGGTGGCGCTGGCGTTCCTCGTCAGCCTCGCGGCGGTCGTCTCCTACGGCTCCGAGGTCTGGCCGCGCCCCTACGTGACGAGCGAGGACGGCTCGTTCGGCTACACGTGGATTCCGGGCGGCGCGGTCGAGCTGACCGGGGGGCTCGCGGCGCGGGCGCGGATGGAGGGCAGCCGCCTCGCGGGCGAGGAGGCGGAGCGCAAGGCCCGGGAGCAGGGCATTGGGCCGGGCGGGGCGGTGCTCGTCTTGCAGCCGAACGTGCCGGAGCGCCGCGGCGAGGGGGCGGTGCTCGACGTGGAGTGGAGCTACCAGCTCGACGCGCTCTCCTCCATCTTCATGCTCGTCATCACGGGCGTCGGCCTGTGCATCTTCGTCTTCGCCACCGGGTACATGCACGGCGACCAGGGCTTCTACCGCTTCTTCGCCTACCTCGGGCTCTTCATGTTCTCGATGCTCGTCCTCGTGATGGGCTCGAACTTCATGATGATGTTCGTCGGGTGGGAGGGCGTGGGCCTCTGCTCCTACCTGCTCATCGGCTACTACTTCGACCGCAGGGAGGCGGGCGACGCCGCGCGCAAGGCCTTCATCACCAACCGCGTCGGCGACTTCGGCTTCGCGCTCGCCGTCTTCGGCGTCATCGCCACCTTCGGCACCACGCAGTACACCGCCGTCTTCGAGCAGGCCCGGGCGTTCCCCGTCGAGACGATAGGCGGCGTCGTCACCTGGGGCGTCATGTCGTGGATTGCGCTCGGCCTCTTCGTCGGCGCGTGCGGCAAGTCGGCGCAGATACCGCTCTACGTCTGGCTGCCGGACGCGATGGCCGGGCCGACGCCCGTCTCCGCGCTCATCCACGCCGCGACGATGGTCACGGCCGGGCTCTACATGGTCACGCGCTGCAACGTCATCTTCCAGCACTCGCAGGCGATGATGACGGTCGTCGCGGTCGTCGGCGCGCTGACGGCGCTCTTCGCGGCGACCGTCGGCATCACGCAGAACGACATCAAGAAGGTGCTGGCCTACTCGACCGTCTCGCAGCTCGGCTTCATGTTCCTCGCGTGCGGCGTGGGCGCCTTCGTCGTCGGCATCTTCCACGTGATGACGCACGCCTTCTTCAAGGCGCTGATGTTCCTCGGCGCAGGGAGCGTCATCCACGCCATGCACCACGAGCAGGACATGCGGCGGATGGGCGGCCTGCGGAAGTACATGCCGAAGACCTACTGGACGTTCTTCGCCGGCTGGCTCGCCATCTGCGGCGTCATCCCGTTCTCGGGCTTCTGGTCGAAGGACGAGATTCTGTGGAACGCGGCCTCGACCGAGTACGTCTCGGGCGGCTGGCTGCTCTGGCTCGTCGCCACGGCCGCCGCGACCTGCACGGCCTTCTACATGACGCGGCTGATGGCGCTCACGTTCTGGGGCGAGGAGCGCTTCCTCGAAGTGCGCGCGGGCGGGCAGGCCGACGAGGCGCACGCGCAGGCTTACGCCGGCGGCGGCGGCGCGGCGGCGCACACGGCCGAGAGCCCTTCGGTCGGCGACCGGCCGCACCACGGCCCCGAGGAGCGGGTCGGCGCGGCGCACGCTTTGGAGTCGGCCGCGGTCGGCGAGCCCGAGGGCGTCGACGCGCACGGCCACGACCTACACGACCACCACGACCCCGGCGAGCCCGCGGGCCACGGCCACCACCCGCACGGCTCCGTGCTGCCGCACGAGTCGCCGCGCTCGATGTGGGTGCCGCTCGCCGTGCTGGCCGTGCTCGCCACGGTCGGCGGCTTCGTCGGCATCAGCCCGGCCTTCACCGGCGGGGCGCACGTCGGCGGCAAGCTCAACATCGTCAACTGGCTCGACCCCGTCATCTGGAACCCTTCGACGGGCCGTTTCGGCAAGCACACGCCCGCGCAGACCTCCGCGGTCGCCGGGCACGACAAACAGGCCGCGGGGCACGAGGCCGCGCAGCAGGAGGGGGGCCACGCCGCCCCGCTCCCGACGCGCACGGACGCGGAGCACAGCGCCGCGCCGGAGCACGGCGCGCCCGCGCGGGTCTACGGCGACGAGGGCGCCTTCAACCTCGCGCACGCCGTCCAGAACATGCTCGGCGGGAGCCACGCCGCGGCCGAGTGGTTCTTCATCGTCGTCTCGCTGCTGGTCGCGGGGCTCGGCATCCTGCTCGGCTTCACCTTCTACGTGTGGCGCCCGCACCTGCCCGAAGTCTGGGCGCGGCGGCTCGCGCCGCTCTACCGCGCGAGCTTCAACAAGTACTGGGTGGACGAGCTGTACGGGATGCTCTTCACGCGGCGCACGATGGATTTGGCGCGCGGCGCCTACACGGCCGACTCGCGCGGCATCGACGGCGCCGTCAACGGCGCGGCGTGGCTGACGCGGCAGTTGAGCCGGTTCACGGGGAACGCCGACCGCCTCGTCGTGGACGGCGCGGTCAACGGCGTGGCGGGCTTCGTCAAGCTCCTGATGTCGCCGCTGCTGCGCGCCGCGCAGACCGGCCTGACGGCCAACTACGCGCTCGTCATGATTCTCGGCCTCGTCGCGGCCGTCGGCCTCTACTTCGGCAAAGACCTCGTCTCCGCCATCACGGGGACGAGGTAAGGAAAGTGCGGGAGTCAGAGTGCAGAGTGCAGAATAAAATGCACGCTGTCTTTAAATCTGCACTCTGCACTCTGACTCCCGCACTTCTTTCGGAGGGACTGTGAACATCCCCTACTTGCTCTCGATCATCACGTGGCTGCCGGCGGTCGGCGCGCTCGTCGTGCTGTTCCTGTTCCGGAAGGGGCAGGAGGGCGCCATCAAGCGGTTCGCCACCGCGTGGTTCGCGCTCGACTTCGTGGTCTCGCTCGGGCTGCTCGGGTACGACCGCTCGCTCGGCGGCTTCCAGTTCCTCGAAGACTGCCAGTGGATTCCGGTCGTCGGGGCGCGCTACCAGATGGCGGTGGACGGCGTGGCCGTGCTGCTCATCCTCCTGACGACGCTGCTGGGCTGGATCGCCTCGCTCTCCTCGTGGGAGTACATCCAGAAGCGCGAGAAGGAGTACTACGCCCTGCTGCTGCTGTTGCAGACGTCGGTGCTCGGCGTCTTCTGCGCCGGGGACCTGTTCCTCTTCTTCCTCTTCTTCGAGGTCTCGTTGGTTCCGATGTACTTCCTCATCGGCATCTGGGGCGGCGAGCGGCGGCTCTACGCGGCCATCAAGTTCTTCCTCTACACGCTGGTCGGCTCGGTCGGGCTCCTGCTCGGGCTCATCAAGATGTACTTCCTGACGCAGGACGCCTCGCTCGTCGGGGCGATAGCGCCCGCGACGAAGGCGCTCGTGGCCGGGAACCCGCAGGCGCTCGCGCTCCTCAACTCCAGCTTCGAGGCGGCGCAGCAGGCGGGCACCGGCACCTTCAACATCATGTTCATGCAGGCGCTCGGCAGCGCCATCCCGATGGGGGCGCTCCAGGTGCTCCTCTTCTTCGCCTTCGCCATCGGGTTCGCCATCAAGGTGCCGATGTGGCCGTTCCACACCTGGCTCCCGGACGCGCACGTCGAGGCGCCGACGGCCGGCTCCGTCATCCTCGCCGGCGTCCTCCTGAAGCTCGGCACCTACGGCTTCTACCGCTTCAACCTGCCCTTCTTCCCGAAGGCTTCCATCGACCAGAGCTACTTCTGGGGCGGCGCCTTCGGCGTGCGCAACGTGATGGTCGTCCTCGCCATCGTCAGCGTCATCTACGGCGCGCTGGCGGCGATGTACTTCGTCGTCAAGCGCGACGGCGACGTGAAGAAGCTCGTCGCCTACTCGTCCGTCTCCTCGATGGGCATCGTCATGCTCGGGCTCTTCGCGGCGAACCCGAACGGCGTGAGCGGGGCGGTGCTCCACATGGTCAACCACGGCATCTACTCGGGCGCGCTCTTCCTGCTCGTCGGCGTCATCTACGAGCGGCGGCACACGCGCGCCGTCAACGAGTTCGGCGGGCTCTCGCACGTGATGCCCGGCTACGCCGCGGTCTTCCTGGCGATGGCGATGACGGCCATCGGGCTCCCGCTGCTCTGCGTCTTCATCTCGGAGTTCCTCGCCATGCGGGGCGCCTTCGAGGCGAACCCGTACTGGGCGGGCTGGGCCGCGCTCGGCATCATCCTCAACGCGGGCTACATGCTCTGGCTCTACCAGCGGATGTTCTTCGGCAACGTCGACAACCCGAAGAACGAATCCCTGCGCGACCTGAAGGGGCGCGAGTGGGCCTACCTGACGCCGCTGCTCCTGCTTTCGCTCTGGATAGGCGTCTACCCGAAGCCCTTCCTCGACTTCATCCAGAAGCCGGTCGCGGCCGTCGTCAAGCACGTCCGGCCCGACTACCCCGTCGGCCCCGCGGCGCCGCGTGCGCCGCAGACGGCGGAGAAGAGATGAAGGCAGGCAGTCCGACGATTCGCTGACGAAGGTCTTTCCACCGACTGCCGACTACCGTCTGCCGATTTCTTATGCTCCTCCTTCAAGCCTCCACCACCGCGCTGTTCGACGCGGCCGATCTGAAGCTGATCGCGCCGGAGATCATCCTCTCGCTGTGCGCCTGCGTGGCGCTGGTGATGGAGGTCGTGCTGCCGAAGCGCCTGAGCCGCTGGGCGGGCTACTTCGCGCTCGGGGCGGTGGCGCTGGCGGCCGTCTCGGTGTGCGTGCTCGGGTGGCCCCTGGTGTCGGGCTTCCTGCACGAGTTCCCGCTCCTCGGCCGCGTCGTCCAGCCCGCCGCCGGCGAGGCGGCGCTCTACGGCTTCTACGGCACGCTGAAGGTGGACGGGTTCGCCGTCGCCTTCAAGCTCATCTTCCTGCTGGGCGCGGCGCTGACCGTCGCCGTCTCGCTGCGCTACCTCGACGTGGAGGGCGAGCAGCGGGGCGAGTTCTACTCGCTCGTCCTCTTCGCCACCGTGGGGATGATGTTCCTCAGCAGCGGCTACGACCTCATCGTGCTCTACATCAGCCTGGAGCTGATGGCGCTCACCTTCTACGTGCTCGTCGGCTACACGAAGCGCGAGCGGCGCTCGAACGAGGCGGGGATGAAGTACTTCCTGCTCGGCGCCTTCTCCTCGGGCATCCTGCTCTACGGCATGTCGCTCCTGTTCGGCGTGGCGGGCTCGACGAACCTGGGCGACATCGCGCCGCGCGTGGCCGAGGCCGCCTCCGCCGCCGGGGCGGACGTCGCGGGCGTCTCGCTGCGCCCGATGGTGCTTTTGGCGATGATAGCGCTCGCCGCCGGGCTCTTCTTCAAGGTCGCGGCCGTGCCGTTCCACATGTGGGCGCCCGACGCCTACGAGGGCGCGCCGACGCCCGTGACGGCCTTCCTCTCCACGGGGTCGAAGGCGGCGAGCTTTGCCCTCCTCGCGCGCATCTTCCTCGAAGCCCTCGGCGGGATGCGGGCGGACTGGGCGCCGCTGCTGGGGCTGGTGGCGGCCGTCACCATCATGGTCGGCAACTGGGCGGCGGTGACGCAGACGAACGCGAAGCGGCTGCTGGCCTACTCGTCGGTCTCGAACGCGGGCTACCTTCTGCTCGGCGTCCTCGCGGCGAACTCGTACGGCTACACGGGGCTCGTCGTCTACCTCGTCGTCTACACCTTCATGAACGTCGGCGCGTTCGGCGTCATCATCGCGCTCCGGCGGCGCGGGGTCGCCGGCGACGAGGTGGACGACCTGACGGGCCTCGGGCAGAAGGCGCCGGGGATGGCGCTGATGATGGCCATCTTCATGCTCAGCTTGGGGGGGCTGCCCGTCACGGGCGGCTTCATCGGCAAGCTCTACCTCTTCTGGGGCGTGCTCCAGCGCGGCGACGTCGAGGGGGAGAGCTGGTACTACTGGCTGCTCGGCTGGGCGGCGCTCAACACGGTCGTCAGCTTCTACTACTACGTGCGCTTCATCCGCGCGATGTACATCGGCGACCGCGAGGCGGACCCGCGCCCGCTCTCGCTCTCGGCGCCGCTCAGGACCGCGCTCGTCGCCTGCGCCGTCGCCGTCATCCTCATCGGCGTCTACCCGCAGCCCTTCATCAAGGCGGCCGAGTCGGTCGTCGCCTCGCTCGCGCCCGGCGGCGCGCTGGCGCTGAGGTGAGCCGGCCGGCTACACTCGTCCCACATTCTTCAAAGCGTAAGGGGGGCACCCGTGGCAGGTGAGTTGGACGGGAGGGCCGCGCTCGTGACGGGCGCGACTTCGGGGATAGGGCACGCGGCGGCGCTGAAGTTCGCGGGGGCGGGCGCGCGCGTCGCGCTCGTCGGGCGCGACGCCGAGGGCCTGGGGCGCGCGGCGTCGGAGGTCGCCGCGCTCGGCGGCGAGGCCGTCGAGATTCAGGCCGACGTGACGGTCGAGGCGCACGCGCGCCGCGCCGTCGAGACGGCGGCCGAGCGGCTTGGCGGCCTAGACGTGCTCGTCAACGCGGCGGGCATCCTCTCGAACGGGACAATCGAGACGACGCCGCTCTCGGCGTGGGACGAGATGATGGACGTCAACCTGCGCTCGGTCTTCCACCTCATGCAGCTCGCCGCGCCGCACCTCGAACGCCGGCCCGGCAACGTCGTCAACGTGTCGAGCGTGACGGGGCTGCGCGCCTTCCCCGGCGTGCTGGCCTACTGCGTCTCGAAGGCGGGCGTTGACCAGCTGACGCGCTGCGCCGCGCTGGAGCTGGCGCCGAAGGGCGTCCGCGTCAACGCGGTCAACCCCGGCGTCGTCGTCACGCAGGTTCACCGCCGCGGCGGCATGACCGACGAGCGGTACGCCGACTTCCTCGAACACTCGAAGACGACCCACCCGCTCGGCCGGGTCGGCGCGGCCGAGGAGGTCGCCGACCTCATCCTCTTCCTCGCCTCCGACCGCGCCGCCTGGATCACCGGCGCCACCTACTCCATCGACGGCGGCCGCGCCCAGACCTGCGCGCGATGAGGTGGACGGCGGACAGCAGACAGTAGGCCCCGACTGCGGAGGTTGACGAAAACATCCAGGCGGTGAAGAAAGTTTTTCTACCGGCTGCCGACTACCGTCCGCCGTCCACCGATGCTCGCCTTCTACATCCTCGCCGGGCTGGTCGTCTTGCAGAGTGCGCTCTCGCTGCGCGGCGGCGTGCGGTACTTCAGGTTCTTCCGGCGCGAGCTGTCCGCGCCGCGCTCTCTCTACATGCCCCTCGCCTCGGTCTTCGTCCCGTGCCGCGGGCTCGACCAGGGGCTGCGCTGGAACCTGTCGGCCCTTTTCCGCCAGCACTACCCGGCCTACGAGTTGGTCTTCGTCTCCGACCGCGCGGACGACGCGGGGTTGGAGGTGGCGCGCGAGGTGGCGCGCGAGTTCGAGGGCGAGAGCGTGGCGAGGCCGCGGTACGTCGTCGCGGGGCGCGCGACCGACAGCGGGCAGAAGGTGCACAACCTGCGCGCGGCCGTCGCCGAGGCCGATGCTTCGAGCGAGGTCTTCGTCTTCGTGGACACCGACGCGCGGCCGCGCGCCGACTGGCTGCGCTCGCTCGTCGCGCCGCTCGGCGACGGGGCGACGGGCGCGGCGACGGGCTACCGCTGGTTCCTGCCCCTGAGCGGCGGCTTCGCGTCGCAACTGCGGTCGGTGTGGAACGCGTCCATCGCGTCGGCGCTCGGCGGGAACGTGCGGGGCAACTTCTGCTGGGGCGGCTCGACGGCCGTCCGGCGCGAGACGTTCGAGCGCCTGAACGTCGCCGGGCGCTGGCGCGGCGCGGTCTCGGACGACTACGCGCTGACGAGCGCGCTGCGGGCCGAGAGGTTGCCCATCCGCTTCGTGCCCGCGTGCCTGACCGCGTCGCTCGAAGACTCGACGCTCGGCGAGATGCTTGAGTTCACGACGCGGCAGTTGAAGATTACGCGGGTCTACGCGCCGCGCCTGTGGGCGTTCGTCCTCGTCTCGAACCTGCTGTTCGTCGCGGCCTTCTTCGGCGGGCTCGCGCTGGCGGCGGCGCGGGCGGCGCTGGGGCTCTCGTTCGTGTGGCCGCTCGCGCTCGTCTCCGTCATCTTCCTGCTCGGCATGTGGAAGTCCTTCTTCCGCCTGCGCGCCGTGGCGCTCGCGCTCGAAGAGCACCACGCGCGCCTGGCCGCGGGCGTCTGGCCGCACCTGCTGCTGTGGCCGCTGACGGCCGCGGTCTTCCTCTACAACGCGCTGGCCGCCGGCCTCTCGCGCCGCATCGTCTGGCGCGGCATCGCGTACGAATTGAAATCGCCGACGGAAACTGAGATTATCCCGAATGCTGAATGCGGAGTGCGGAATGCGGATTGAAGGAACATGAGAGGCACGCCGTCTTAAATTCTTTCTTCCAATCTGCATTCCGCACTCCGCATTCCGCAATCGTAAGCATGCCCAACAAGGCCGCACAGCTCGTCCGACTCCTCCGCTCGACCGCGCGCGAGCGGCGCCTCGGCACGGTCATCTTCTTCGTCACCTCGCGCTGCAACGCGAAGTGCGAGACCTGCTTCTACCACGAGGAGCTGAACCGGCCGGGCGACATGACCTTCGCGCAGGTCGAGCGCGTCTCGCTGACGATGCCGCAGATTACCGACCTCTGGCTCTCGGGCGGCGAGCCGACGCTCCGCCAAGACGCCGTCGACATCGTCCGCCTCTTCATCGAGAACAACGGCGTCCGCCGCGTCATCGTCCCCACCAACGGGCTCCTGAAGGCGCGCACGTACGAGCTGGTTGACGGCGCTCTCTCCGCCCACCCCGAACTCGACCTCTACCTCAACGTCGCGCTCGACGGCTACGGCGAGACGCACGACCGCGTGAGGGGCGTCCTCGGCAACTGGGGGCGCACGCTCGACTGCATACGCGCGCTCTACCCCCTGAAGGAGAAGTACGGCGACCGCTTCCGCCTCAACGTCAACACGGTGGTCTGCGCGGAGAACTACGCCGAGGTCGGCCGCCTCGCCGACTTCATGTGGGAGAACTTCCGGCTCGACGGCCACTACTTCAACGTCGTCCGCGGCGAGACGAAGGCGGGCGAGGGAATCAAGCGCGTCCCGCCCGAAGTGCTCCCGGAGATGTACGAGCGCGTCGCCGCGCTCACCGGGCGCTACGGCGGGCGCATGTTCGAGCGGGACGACGCCGCGACGCGCTTCGTCAAGTCGGTCGCCTACGTCGGCGCCATCACGACGCACTACCGCACGCAGCACGCGAACTTCGCCGGCCCCTCCGCGTGGCCCTTCCCCTGCACGGCGGGCGAGACGACGGCCGTCATCGACTACAACGGCGACGTGCGCGCCTGCGAGCTGCGCGGGAAGTTCGCCAGCCTCGCCGACTTCGGCTACGACTTCGGCAGGCTGTGGGAGGCCGAGGGGCGCCGCGCCGAGCTGGCGCAGATAGACGGGGGCCGCGCCTGCTGGTGCACGCACGTCTGCTTCATCCACGACTCGATGCGCCACTCGCGCCGCGCGCAGTTGTGGGACGTGCCCCGGAACTACCTGACGCGCGCACGCTGGTAGCCGCGAAAGACTGCGAACGCGGCGGCGCGCGCGAGCGTTTATGCAGGCAGAGGCAGACAAACGAAACTCTTTCGGGTCGCGGAGGTTTTCCGTATGAAGTTCTTCAAAGTCCTGCTCGCGCTCGTCGCGCTCGTCATACTCTTCTGGGGCGCGTCCTGGCTCTTCGGCGTCGCCGTCGCGCTCCTCAAGTGGGTCTTCGTCCTGGGCGTCATCGCGCTCGCGGGCGTCGGCGCCTACAGGCTGCTCGCGGGGCCGGACGCGGACGCGCGGGCGGAGCTTTCGCCCGCCGAGGCCGAGCGGATGCTGGCCGAGCGGATGCTGGCCGAGATCAGGCGCAAGCAGTTGTCCGAATAGACGGGGGGCGGGAGAAGGATGGCCGAGGGCGGGCCGGAGAAAAAGGGCGGCGGCGGGGACGAGGCGGCGCGCGGAAGCTCCATCGCCTACGCCGCCGGGCTGTCAATCTTCCTGTCGGTGCTCTCGCTCATGGGGGTCGGCTGGGCGCTCGACCGCTACTTCGGCACGGGCTGGATGATGGTCGCCGGCATCGTCCTCGGCGCGGTCGTCGGCTTCTACCAGTTCATCCGCATCATCTCCCGGCTCAACAAGTGAGGCCGACGCGGGCCCCCTCGACAAAGCGGCGGGGCCGCTCGACAGGCGCGCGCGCCGCCGTGTAGAATCTTCCGTTCCGTGATGAGCGAAGGCGCAGACAGTGCGCGCCCGGGCGGGCCGGACGACGCGGGCGAAGAGCCTCGCGCGGTCGAGCGGCGTATCCTCCGGGACACGCTCGTGGCCGCGTCGGCGGCCGTCGCCGTGAGCGCCTTCCTCGCCCCCTGGCGGGTGACGACGGGGCTGGCCCTCGGCGGCGCGCTCGCGCTCTTTAATCAGCACTGGCTGCGCACGTCGGTCGAGGCGGTCTTCGAGGGCGCCACGGCCGCGCGCCCGCCGCGGATGCGGGCCGCGCGCTACGTCCTGCGCTACGCCGTCGTCGCCGCGGTCGTCTACGCCGCCGCCGCGACGGGGCTGGCCCCGCTCGCCGCCACGCTCGCGGGGATGTGCGCGGTCGTCGCGGGGCTGCTCGCGGAAGGTTTCAGGCAGTTATACTTCGCCATCGTACGTCGGGAGGAGACCTAGACGATGTTCTTTCAGCACACCGAACAGGGGACGGGGCACGCGGCGCCGGCCGCCGGGCACGGCGCGGCGCCCGCCGCCGGGCACGCCGCCGCCTCCGGCGGGCACGCGGCCGAGTCGGGCGCCCACCACACGCCGACGCTCGTCGAGTTCGTCAACCACTACGTCGGCGAGCCGGTGCACCACTTCCAGCTCAAGTACACCAAGCCCCTCTGGGACAGCCTCTTCGGCTACTTCGGGTCGGACGCCGAGAAGATGTTCGGCCCTTACACGCCCGAGAACGCGGTGCCCTGGTACACGGTGATGTTCGTGCTGGCGGCGCTCATCACGCTCCTGCTCGTCTGGATTCTGAAGCCCTCGAAGCTCTCGGCGGACGAGCCGGGCTACGGGCAGTTGACGCTGGAGACGGGCGTGCTGGCGATTCGGGACCTGCTGGCCGACAACGTCGGGCCGCACGGGATGAAGTACCTGCCCGTCGTCGCCACGTTCGGCTTCCTCATCCTCATCTCGAATTTGATGGGACTCATCCCCGGGTTGATGGCGCCGACGGCCTCGACCTCGGTGACGTTCGCGCTCGGCATCACCTCTTTCGTCTACTACAACGCCATCGGCATCAGGGAGAACGGGCTCTTCGGCCACCTGCGCCACTTCGCCGGCCCCGTGGTGTGGCTGGCGCCGCTGATGTTCCCGATTGAGCTCATCAGCAACCTCGTCCGCCCGATGTCGCTCGGCGTGCGCCTGTTCGGCAACCTCTTCGGCGACGAGCAGATTCTCGGCACCATCTCGGGGCTGGTGGCGTGGATCGTCCCGGTCTTCATCATGCCGCTGAGCGTCTTCGTCGCCTTCATGCAGACGTTCATCTTCGTGCTGCTCTCGATTCTCTACATCAGCGAGGTGTCGCACCACCACGACGAGCACGAGGGCCACGGGCAGGAGCACGAGCACGGCGGGCACGGCCACTCGCAGGAGTTGACGGCTGAGGCGGGCGGCGTGATGACGCTCCCGTCGCGCACGTAAAAGTTTTTTGCGTTCTCATACCGCGGCTTAACAAAGCACGGGGGCGCCTGCGGGGCGGCGAGCGCGAGCGGCGCGCGCGCGTCCGGGCGCGGGGTTCGAGGTCAGCGGTTCGGGAGTCGGGAGAGGGGGCGGGGTCGGGGATTCAGGTCGGGCGGGCGCGAGTCAGACGGGCGGCGTTAAGTTTTAAATCGCCCGGAGCGTGCCGAGGTCGCTGGAGCGCCGTTGTAAGAGGGGCGGCGGATACCGGGTCGAGGCGAAATCATTCCAGCGCGCCGCCCGCGCCCCGCGCGAGGCCCCCGAAGACACGGGCCGCATTCACGGGAGAAAGCAGATGAACAAACTGAGAATGGCCTTCTTTACCGTCGCGGCCGTCCTGATGTCCGCGGCGCCGACCTTCGCGCAGACGGTCGCGGCCGACAACGACTTTTCGGTGAACAAGTACGCGAAGATTGCGGCGGGCTTCGGCTTCGCCATCGCGGCGGCGCTGGCGGCCATCGGCCAGTCGCGCGTCGCGGCCGCCGCCGCCGAGGGCGTGGCCCGCAACCCGGGCGCCGGCGCCCGCATCCAGACGCTGATGATTCTCGGCCTCGTCTTCATCGAGACGCTGGTGCTCTTTACGTTCGTCATCGTCTTCGTCAAGGTCTAGCCTTCGGCCACGTCGCAAGACAAACGGAAGCGGGCGCGCACTCCCACGGGAGT
>DASVTS010000058.1:0-8893 GCA_036387455.1 Pyrinomonadaceae bacterium
AACCTCCTCATCGGCGAGCGCACGGCCGAGGCCATCAAGATTCAGCTCGGCTCCGCCTTCCCGCTCGACGAGCCGCTCTCGATGGACGTCCGCGGCCGCAACCTCATCGAGGGCATCCCGAAGACCATCACCATCACGGACGAGGAGGTCAGGGAGGCGCTGGCCGACTCGGTGGCGACCATCGTCAACGCGGTGCGCGTCGCGCTCGAACGCACCCCGCCCGAGCTTTCGGCCGACATCGTCGAGCGCGGCATCGTCCTGACGGGCGGCGGCGCCCTCCTGAAGAACCTCGACAAGCGGCTCTCCATCGAGACGGGGCTGCCCGTCTCCATCGCCGACGACCCGCTCTCCTCCGTCGTGCTCGGCGCCGGCAAGATGCTCTCGGACTTCGACCTCCTCAAGCGCGTCCGCTGGGACAACAACCTGACGGGCGGGATGTAAAGGAAGTACTGAGTGCTGAGGACTGAGGACTGAGTTGAAACCCGGTTTCCTTTAACTCAGTCCTCAGTCCTCAGCACTCAGTACTTAGTAAAGATGGTTCGGAGCACGCAGAAGGAGATCAGGCAGCGGGCGCCGCTCTGGCTGCTCGTCCTCCTCGCCCTCAACTTCGGGCTGATGACCTGGAACGCGAAGGACGCGGCCACGGGCCAGCCCGTCTTCAAGACGTGGGCGCAGTCAATCTTCTCGCCCGTCCAGCGCGCGACGACGGGCGTGGGCGGCGCCGGCGTCGGGTTCTTCCAGGGGCTCCTCGACATGCGCCGCGCGCAGGGCGAGAACGAGTCTTTGCGCCGCCGGCTGGCCGAGGCCGAGAACGAGCTGCGCGAGGCGCGGCAGGCGCGCGACGAGAACGAGCGGCTGAAGAAGCTGCTCGACTTCACCAGGGACGCCGCCTCCCAGTCCATCCCGGCGCGCGTCGTCGCGCGCGACCCGTCGGTCTGGTTCAACTCGCTCATCATCAACCGCGGCAGCACCTCCGGCGTCGACCTCGACATGCCCGTGGTGACGCCCGAGGGCATCGTCGGCCGCGTCGTCGGCGTCGGCCCCGTCTCGGCGCAGGTGATGCTGATTACCGACGAGCGGTCGGCCGCGGGCGCCGTCGTCGGCCAGCTCGGCCAGTCGAACGCCATCGGGTCGGTGCGCGGCTACGGCAAGAACGGGCTGCTGGAGATGCGCTACGTCTCGGGGCTGGAGACGGTCAACGTCGGCGACTACGTGGTCACCACGGGGCAGGACCGCATCTACCCACAGGGCCTGAGCGTCGGCACCGTGGTAGAAGTGGTGCCGGGGTCGGCCACCACCCCGCACACCATCAGGGTCAAGCCGGGCGCGCGGCTCGACTCGCTCCAGGAGGTCGCCGTCCTCAGCTACCGCGCGCCGCAGCGCACCGCCCCCGAGCGGACGCTGCCGAACGTCGAGAAGGGGAAGGCGAAGTGATGAGTGCTGAGGACTGAGGACTGAGTTAAAGTCCGGTTTTAACTCAGTCCTCAGTCCTCAGTCCTCAGTCCTATCTTTATGAAGTGGAAAATCGCGGTCTGCGTGGCGCTGGCCGTCCTCCTCCAGTCGAGCCTGAGGGCGGTGTGGGAGCCGTCCGTCTACGCCGACCTGGCGCTGATCGTGGTCGTCTACTTCGCGCTCCAGCGGGACGCGGTGCAGGCGGTGGTCATCGGTACGGTGGCGGGGCTGGCCGGCGACGCGCTCTCGGGGGGGCTGCTGGGCGGGCGCGGCTTCTCGATGACGCTGACGGCCTACCTCCTGGCGGCGCTCGTCACGCGCGTGATGCTCGACAACCCCCTGCTGCGCATCCCCGTGATGGCGGGCGCGGCCGGCTTCAACACGCTCATCTACCTGCTGATGCACCAGCTCCTCGGCCAGCAGCCCGGCGACCCGCTGGCCGGCTCGATAGCCGAGACCATCGCCTTCTCCGTCATCTGGACGACCGTCGCCGGCACCGCCGTCGCCTTCGTCCTCGACCTCTTCTTCAACGAGTCGACGCGCGTCCGCCAGCGCCGCGCCTTCGCCTTCCGCCGCCGCCTCGCGCGCCGCGGCCTCGGGAGAAGGAAATACTAAGGGGAGTAGTCAGCGGCCGGTAGATTTTGCATCATAGTCACTGACGCCGGGCTGCCGGGCGGCTCTCCCGAGGGATTTTCTACTGTCCACTTCAACGTCATGAAATTCGAAGACGAGACACAGAACTTGAAGGTGCGGGTGGCGATCCTCCACGGGCTGGTGATCGCCATCCTGGTCGTTCTGGGCGCGCGGCTCTACTTTTTGCAGGTCGTCAGGGGCGACTACTACGCCGAGCGGGCCGAGAACCAGCGCATCCGGCGGCTGCGCATCCCCGCCCCGCGCGGCGCCATCTTCGACCGTAACGGCAAGCTCCTGGTGGACTCGCGCTCGACCTACAACATCGTCCTCGCCGCCGAGGACATGAAGGGCAAGAACAAGGACTGGAACTCTCAGGTCGCGCCGCTCATCGAGCCGCTCTCCTCGGGGCTCGACCTCGACCCGGGGCTCCTGCGCGAGCGCTTCGAGGTGGCGAACCGCCAAGCCGCCTTCGAGGAGGTGACCGTCAAGGAGGGCGCGACCTCGGCCGACATCGCCTGGGTCGAGGCGCACGCCCTCGAACTGCCGATGCTCATCGTGCGCGAGCAGCCGCAGCGGCGCTACCCCGAGGGCGGCACGCTCGCGCACGTCCTCGGCTACGTCGGCGAGATCAGCCCCGAGCAGCTCAAGCAGCCGCGCTTCATCGACCCCAACGTCAACCCCTTCATCAGGGACAACCCCTACCGCGCCGGGGACATCATCGGGCAGGAGGGCCTGGAGTCGACCTACGACCGCTACCTGCGCGGGCGCGACGGCTACCGCGAGGTCGAGGTCGACAGCCGCGGCCGCATCCAGCGCGAGCTGTCGGTCGCCCGGCCGCAGCCCGGCCAGGACATCGTCACCACCATCGACCTCGACCTCCAGCTCACGGCCGAGGAGCAGCTCCGCAACTCGCCCAACAAGCGCGGCGTCATCGTCGCCGCCGACCCGAACAACGGCGAGATTCTGGCGATGGCCAGCTACCCGACCTTCGACCCGAACCTCTTCTCGCAGCGCATCGGCACGCCCGAGGGGCGCCGGGAGGCCAACGCGCTCTTGCGCGACCCCACGACGCCGATGTTCAACCGCGCCATCCGCGGCCGCTACCCGCCCGGCTCGACCTGGAAGATTCTGATGGCGGTGGCGGGCCTTCAGCAGGGCGCCATCACGCTGAAGAACTCGCACCTCGTCTGCGGCGGCGGCATCCAGATCGGCAACAAGTTCACGCGCTGCATGGGCAGCCACGGCAGCCCCGAGCTGCGCTACGCCATCAAGAAGTCCTGCGACGGCTACTTCTACCGCCTCGGCCTCAAGATGGGGCTCGACGGCATCGTCGCGATGGTGGACGAGTTCGACCTCAACAAGCGGACGGGCGTCGACCTGCCGCACGAGCTGGTGAGCTGGACGCCCTCGCGCGAGTTCAAGGCGCGGTTCACGCCGAAGGGCGGCGACCCGACCTGGAAGGACATCGACACGGTCTACGCCTCGTTCGGGCAGGTCTACGACTTCGTCACCCCGCTGGCGATGCTGCGCGCGCAGGTGGCCGTCGCCAACGGCGGCAAGCTCTACGTGCCGCACCTCCTCAAGGAGGCCAAGCCGGTGAGCGCCGTCGGCCCCTTCGCCGCCCGCCCGCGCCAGACCTTCGACCGCCCCGAGCCGAAGCTGCTCGACATCCCCGAGGAACAGCACGCGCTCGTCGTGGACGGCATGTGGGCGGTCGTCAACGAGGACGGCACGGGCGGCGCCGCGCGCATCAACGGCTTCGACGTGGCGGGCAAGACCGGCACGGCGCAGGTCGTCGGGCTCGGCAAGGACGTCGGCAAGAACAAGGACCACTCCTGGTTCGTCTCCTACGCCCCGGCGCGCAAGCCCGAGCTGGCCATGATCGCGCTCGTCGAGAACGTCGGCTTCGGCGGCAAGTTCGCCGCCCCGGCCGTCCACAACGTCTACCAGACGTACCTCAGCAAGGCGCACCCGCAGCTCGTGCCCGCGGCGGCGCCGGGCCACGAGGCTTCGGCCGAACACCAGTGAGCCGCCCGGACCATGGTTGCAATGCTCGAAAAGCGTAAACTCCGCGACTTCGACTGGCTGCTGACGCTGCTGGCGCTGGCCATCGCCCTGTTCGGGACGTGGATGATCTACCAGGCGCAGCCGGAGCTGGGCTACTGGAAGAAGCAGCTCCTCGGCCTCGGCGTCTCCGCGCTCGTGATGCTCGGGGTGGCCTTCACCGACTACCGCAAGCTCGTCCACATCGCGCCGGCCTTCTACGCCTTCGGCCTCTTCCTCCTCGTCATCGTGCTCGTCCCCGGCATCGGCCTCAAGATCAACGGCCAGCGCTGCTGGATCGGCGTGCCGGGGCTCGGCCAGTTCCAGCCCTCCGAGTTCATGAAGGTGCCGACGGTGCTGATGCTGGCGCGCTACTTCGGCCGGCCGCGCGGCGCGCCGCTCGCGCTCCGCGAGATGCTGGTCGGCGCGGGGATTCTGGCGCTCCCCGTCGGGCTCATCCTGATGGAGCCCGACCCCGGCCAGGCGCTCACCTACTTCCCGCTGCTCGGCGTCATCCTCTTCCTCTCCTCGGTGCGGATGTGGATGGTGCTGGCGGCCGTCGTCCTGAGCGTCGTGATGGTGCCGGCGGCGTGGGTCGTCGGCGTCAAGACGGGCAAGATCAAGTCGTACCAGCAGGAGCGCGTCAACGTCATCCTCGACCCGGAGAACGCCGACCGGCGCGGCTACGGCTACCACACCTGGCAGTCCATCCTGACGGTCGGCAAGGGCGGGCTGTGGGGCTCGAATGCGGACGGCGCCGCCTCGCAGAGCCAGCTCAAGTTCCTGCCCGAGCCGCACACCGACTTCATCTTCGCCGTCGTGGCCGAGAACACGGGCTTCGTCGGCTGCGTCCTGCTGCTCCTGGCCTACGCCGTGCTCCTGACGAAGCTCATCCACGGGGCGCGGCGCGCGCCCGACCGGACGGGGATGCTCGTCATCATGGCCATCGTGGGCGGGCTCGCCTTCCAGATATTCATCAACGTCGGGATGGCCCTCGGCATGCTGCCCGTCATCGGGGTGCCGCTCCCGCTGATGAGCGCGGGGCTCTCCGCCATCCTCGCCACCTCGGTCGCCATCGGCTTCGCCATCAGCATCCGCCTCCGCCGCTTCGTCAACTGACGCGGGCGGGCGGGCGGTCAACCCGAAAGGGGTCTCCATGAAACACCTGTCGCGGCGCCACTTCGCGCGGGACATGCTGGGCACGCTGCTCGCCTACTCTCTGGTGCGCGGGCTCGACGCGGGGCAGGCGCTGGCCGCGCCGGCCGGGCGCGAGGCCCGCCGCTGGCTACTCGAAGTCGAGGAGATGTGCGCGGGGCTGCGGGGCGGGAAGCTGCGGCCCGCCGAGTGGCGGCACAAGGTCGAGGAGCTTTTCGGCCGCGTCGACCTCGCCGACCTGCTGCGCACCATCGACTACGACGCGCTCGCCGGAAACGCCCTCTTCCCCGAAGACCACGACTCCGCCCTCGCCCTGGAGCTGCCGCCGGTCGAGGGCGCGGCGGCGGGCGAGCTGGCCTACGTCCCCTTCTTCATCGCGCTCAAGCGGGGGCGGGCCATCGCGCCGCACGCGCACAAGAACATGGCCTCGATGCACATGGTCATCAAGGGCGAGGCGCGGGTGCGCCACTTCGACCGCGTCTCCGACGAGCCGACTCACCTGACGCTGCGCCCCACGCTCGACAAGACCTTCGGCCGCGGCGGCCTCTCCACCGTCTCCGACGAGCAGGCCGGGAACGTCCACTGGTTCAAGGCGCTCTCCGAGGCCGTCTTCATCTTCAGCGTCGGCGTCTTCAAGATTAACCCCGACGAGGACTTCACCGGCCGCGACTTCCTCGACCCGGCCGGCGGCGAAAGACTCGCGGGCGGCCTCGTCCGCGCGCGCCGCATCACCTACGCCGAGGCCCGCGCCTTCTACGGCAACACCTAGCCGCCGCCCGCGGCGGCCGCGGTCTCGGCCCGGGGCACCGCTCCACGCTCGCCTTTTCGCGGGGCGGTCGTTTATACTGGCCGCGCCTGTCCTGATTGCCAGAACCTAAAACTTTCCGGCACGGCGCGCGCGCACGAAGACTTTGCGGCGGGTGGGCGCGCCTTTCGAGTAGACAGGGCCGAAGATTTTGGCGTGGCCGCCGGGCACGCCGCGCAGGTCGCGCGGGCGTGCGTGGGCGGCCCCGTTTGAAAGGTTTTACGCCAGCCGCCGGACGGCGGGCCGCGGGCCGCGCGACCAGAACACGTGTCGCGCGCTCGGCGTCCGCCGGGCAGCGAAGGCCGCCGAGGCGCCGCCCTCCCCCGGGAGGGACGCGCGCCCCGCGTGCCCGACGCGCCGCGCGCGGCCCGGCGGACGGGGTTTCCAGGTGAACAGTTCGGAACGCTTCCGCGCGGGGGGGGCTCTCGCCTTCCCACACGCGCGGCGGGTGCGGCGGTGCAGCCGGGCGCGCGGGCGCACGGCCGGCACACGCCTGCGCCTCGCCGGCGTCTCAGACCCGACGCACGGACTCCCCGCCTCCACCGGCGCCGGCCCGCGGGGCCTCGGCCGCCGCCACGACCCTCTCACGCGCCCGCGGACGCGGGCCACACACCACAACAGACCTGTCCGGCGCGACGCCCACGCCCACCCGGCGAGGCCGCGTCGCGCGGCACACACCTTCCAGGAGACGGTTTCACACAGATGCCGAAAGAGATGATTGTCAGCGTCAACGGGCGCGAGAAGAAGATCGCCATCGTCGAGAACGGGCGCGTCACCGAGTTCTACATCGAGCGGGGCGAAAGCAGCCAGGGTATCGTCGGGAACATCTACAAGGGCCGCGTCATGCGCGTGCTGCCCGGCATGCAGTCGGCCTTCGTCGACATCGGGCTTGAGCGCGACGCCTTCCTCTACGTCTCGGACTTCTTCGACGAGGAGGAGGAGTTCGAGCGCATCGTCGTGGACAAGAAGAAGTCGGAGGGCGCCGACGACGAGGCCGCGCAGCGCGCCGCCGCCGAGCGCATCGAGCGCTCGCGCGTCGAGCGCGAGCGCGCCGCCGAGCAGGCGCAGGCCGAGGCCGAGCCCGGCGAAGACGCCGACGAGGACGAGGAGCGGTACGCCGCCCCCGAGCCGGGCGTCACCCCGACCGCCATCGCCGACGTCGAGGGCGCGTACGAGCTGGCCGAGGAGGAGCCGGCCGCGGCCGAGGCCGGGGCGCAGGCCGCGGGGCCGCAGGGCGAGGGCGAGGAGGAGTCGGCGGCCGCGGGCCGCAAGCGCCGCCGCGACCGCCGCCGCCGCGGCGAGCGTGGCGGCGACGAGCCGGGCGTGCCCGCCTCGGCCGCGGGCGAAGTCCCGCCGGGCGTCTCGCTCCCCGGAGGGGGCGCGGGCGGCTTCGGCCTCGAAGACGTCTCGACGCCGTTCGTCGCGGGCGCCGACTCGTTCGAGCGCGTCGTGGACGAGGAGGAGTCGGCCGCCGAGTTCGGCTCGACCTTCAAGGACGCGCGGCTTCAGGAGCGCCTGTCCGACCAGACGCGCGCCGTCGAGTTCGACATGGAGCCGACGACCGCCGCGCAGGTCGGCTCGCTGCTCGGCGGCGCGGCCTCCGGCGGCGGCTTCGAGCGCATCGCCGACGAGGACGACGCGGAAGAGGAGCCGCACGCGCGCCTGCATTCCGTCCAGCCCGAGGTGGCCGCCACGGTCGCCTCCTTCGTGGACGAAGAGGACGGCGCGGGCGCCTTCACCGGCGGCGGGGCGCAGTCCTTCGAGCGCGTGAGCGACGACGCGGAGGCGTCGGGCGCGCCCGCCGCGTCGAAGAAGAGTTCGAAGAAGGCCGCGTCGAAGGGCGCGTCCTCGAAGAAGGCTTCGAAGAAGGGCGCCGCGGCCGGGGCCGAAGGCGGCCCCGAGGCCGAAGGGGGCGAGGCGTCGTCGAAGAAGGGCTCGAAGAAGTCCGCTTCGAAGAAGTCTGCCGCGAAGGGCGCGTCGAAGTCGGCGGCGAAGGGCGCGTCGAAGCGCGGGAGCAAGAAGTCTGCCGCCGAAGGCGGCGAGGAGGGCGGCGACGCCGAGGCGAGCGTGACGCAGCGCCCGCCGCGCGGCGAGTTCGCGCGCCGCGGCGGGCGCCGGCGCCGCAAGCCGGGCGGCGCGCCCGGCAGCGAGCAGCCGGAGAACGGCGACGGCCACGCGCCCGGCGCGGAGGCCGAAGCCGACGACAACAACGGCGGCGCGGAGGTCATCGTTGAGGCCGCGGCCGCGGCGCCGGCCCCGGCGCCCGCGGCGGCGGCGCAGTCCCCCGCCCCGCAGGCCGAGCGCGCCGAGCGCGCGGAGCGTCCCGAGCGGCGCGAGCGCGGCGAGCGCGGCGGACGCGGCAGGGAGAGAGACGGCGGGCGCGGCGGCGAACGCGGCCGTGACGGCCGCGGCGAAGCGAGCCGCGGCGGCGGCGGACGCGAAGGCGCGCGCGAGGGCGGACGTGACGGCGGCGCCGGCCGTGAAGGCGGAGGCGCCGGCCGTGAAGGCGGACGCGAAGGCGGAGGCGCCGGTCGTGAGGGCGGACGCGAGGGCGGGCGCGGCGGCGAGCGCGCGCCGCGCGAGGCCGGGCGCGGGCGGCGCGACCGCCAGCCGACAATCACGGACCTGCTCCGCGAGGGGCAGGAGATCATCGTCCAGATTGCGAAGGAGCCCATCGCCGCGAAGGGCGCGCGCATCACCTCGCACATCGCGCTCCCGGGCCGCTTCCTCGTCTACATGCCGACCATCGAGCACGTCGGCGTCTCGCGCAAGATCGAGTCCGACTCCGAGCGCCAGCGCCTGCGC
>DASVTS010000059.1:0-42835 GCA_036387455.1 Pyrinomonadaceae bacterium
CGGCCCCGGCTTGCGTCCGGGGCCGCGCGCGCCGCGTCTCGCGCGACTTCAGTAGTTCCTGTCGTCGGGGATCGTGTAGACCGTCCACCCTTCGCCCAGCCACGGCGGGTCGATGCGCGTGTTGACGCCCGGGCACCTGAACGGGCTCTCGGAGCTGGTCAGCGGGTCCACGAACCACTTCGACTGGTTAGCATCCAGCTCGGCCTTGGACTCGGCGTACTTCGGGTCTTTCGAGCTCACGAGGTGCGGCGTCAGCTCCCTGTACCTGTCGTAGTACTCGGCGCGGATGAGCGCGAAGTGCAGGCCCTTGAGCTGGTCCCACTTCCCGCTCCCGCCGTTGACCTTCCCGAGCACCTGCCCGGCCTTGACGACGTCGTCCTTCCTGACCGTCACGCCCCCGACGTCCTTGAGCAGGACGTAGAGCTTACCGCCCGGGAGCTTGATGTCTATGATGCTGTTGAAGGCCGCGCCGGTGTCGTCGCCGGTGGTCACCTTCGAGACCTGGCCGTTGTCCATCGCCGAGAGGGTGATGACCTCGCCCGGCCCCCTGGCGTGGTAGCCGTCGTGCGCGTCGTCGAAGCTGCGGGCGACGCCGACGCTCCGCGGGCTGACGGCGTTGAGGAAGCAGTTGTCCTTCGGCACCTCCCTGAAGATGGGGCGCATCGTGGGCTGGGCCGGGCGGGTCTGCTTCTTCTGCCTGCCCTTGCCGCCCTTGTTGCCGCCGCCGCTCTGCCGCGACCCGGCGCGCGCCTTCTTCTGGCTGGCGCTATAGTAGAGCCCCTTGTCGGTGAAGTACAGGAACTCCCACGTCCGCCCGTTGTGGCGCGGCCCGCAGTAGTTGTTCGGGCACTGCGCCGCCGCCCCGATGTTGACGAGGCTCATGGCGAGCGAGCAGGGCACGGGCTGCCCGTCGAGGGTGCAGCCGGAGGCGCCGTCGTAGGGGTTGCCGCTGTCGCCGTAGCCGCCCGCGTACTCGTAGTCGGGCGTCTGCTCCTCGGGCGGCGCCGGGTCGGTCAGCGGCACCTCGTCGCCCAGCGGGTCGTACTCGAAGCGCGAGAGGAGGAAGCCGCCGTTGTTCGACTCGCGCAGGCTGCCGGTGACCGGGTCGGTGTGCACCCAGTAGACCTCGCCCCCCGCCTGCTTGGCCACCGCGGCCTGCTCGGCGCGGACGTAGGTCAGCCGCTTGGCCCCGAACTGGTCGAGCTCCGTCACCACCTTGCCGTCGAGCACGGACGAGCGGACGTAGTGCGTGTGGACGAAGCTGTAGGGGCCGGAGCCGGACTGCCGCTGCTCGACGCGCTTGACCGGCTCGCCGTCGGCGTCGTAGTCCTGGTAAATCCAGAGCCTCTCGGTGAAGCCGCTGACGGTCGTCACCTCGGCGCGGACCTTGTTCCCGGCCGCGTCGTAGAAGTACTTCTTGTTGTGGTCCTGGGTGACGTTGCCGGCCGCGTCGTACTGCCAGACGACGGTCGGCGGCGGGCAGCAGGTCGGGTAGGCGGGCGGCCCCGTCTGCGTGCTGATGTTGCGGTTGTTGCGGTACTGGCTGAAGGTGTTCTCGTAGAACCTCCACGAGCCGTTGCCGCGGTAGGTCATGTGGCCGAACTCGTCGTAGCCGTAGGACTGGTAGAAGGCCGACGAGGCGGTGTTGGCGTAGGCGAGGCGGCCGACGAGGTCGTAGGTGTAGGAGCGGTCGAAGCCGGGGTCGGTGCGGTCGTACATCGTCCCGACGCGCCCGTCGGCCTCGTACTCGTAGTCGCCCAGCGCCAGGTCGGCCGTGCCGGCCGGCGCCGTCGGCCGCCGCACGTGGTAGCGCCGGAGCCGCTGCCGCGTGTCGTAGCCCTGGCTCATCCGGAGGCCGTTGCCGAGGTCCCACTCCTTGACCGCGCCCCACGCGCGGTACTTCATCCCCGAGGCGTACTGCGTGACGTTGCCGTAGGACGAGCCCGTCATCGCCTCCAGGTTCCCGACCTTGTCGTAGTCGTAGTTGATGGTCTGCCCGGCCGGGTCGGTGATGCTCGCCAGCTGGTCGGCGAGGTTGTAGGTGTAGACGAGCGGGTAGGAGCCGCCGAGCCCGTTGAAGGTGCGCGCCTCGGAGGTGAGGCGGCCCAGCCCGTCGTACTGGTAGGTGGACGAGCCGCCCTGGTCGGTCTGCGTCTTGCGGTTGCCCGCGGCGTCGTAGGTGAAGACGCTCGCGGGCGTCGCCGTCACGGGGTAGGGCGCGCCGTAGGTGATGCTGCTCACGAGGTGGCGGCCGTTGTTGTAGGCGTAGGTGCTGGTCGCGCCGCGCGGGTCCACCTCCTGCTGGACGGTGTCGTCGGGGTTGTAGGCGTAGGTCGTCGGGGAGGTCTCCTGCGGGAACTTCTGCGACTGGAGGCGGCCGTAGCCGTCGTAGGCCGAGGTCGTCACCTGGCAGGTGCCGAGCGCGCACGAGCCGTCGGCGGCGTCGGCGCCCTTGTACTCCCTGACGCTGACGACGTTGTCGCGCGCGTCGTAAGTGGTGACGGTCGTCCGGTAGGGCGTGCCGTCGCGGTTGAGCACCATGCTCTTGAAGGGGCGGCCCAGCACGTCGTGGTACGTGCGCCGCCGCCGCCGGTCGGGGCCGTAGGAGCCCGAGCCGCCCTGCGGCGGGAGCTGGACGACCTCGCCCGCCTCGGTCACCACTTCGCCGCCGGCGCACCCGCACCCGCCGTAGGACATCTCGCGCGTCGTGCCGTCCTGGTTGGTGGTGACGGTGGGCCGGCCCTGCCAGTCGTAGGACTGCCCGGTGTAGACCCAGCCGGCCGCGGCGTCGTCGCCCGTGACGTTCCAGTTGGCGTCGGTCTCGGTCGGGTTGTAGGTGCGCACGGTGCGCCCCATCGCGTCGCGGTAGAAGAGCTGGCCGGAGAAGCCGCCGGCGCTGCCCGGCTGCTCGCGCGAGAGGGCGCGCTCGCGCCCGGCGCCGTCGAGGAGCGTGGCCGAGTAGGCGCGCAGGGCCGGGTTCGAGAGCGAGGCGTCCTCGACGGTCGTGAAGGTCTGGACGGACGTGTTGGTGTCCGGGTAGACCCACTCGGTGTGCGAGTTGTTGAAGACGTTGATGGCCTTCGTCTGGCGGCCGGCGCGGTCGTAGAGGCGCCGGGTCTCGGGGCCGGGCAGGTTCGACGTCTCGTTCGGCCGCGGCGACTGCGTCCTCGTCATCACGCCCATGTCGTAGTTGTACCAGGTCGTGGAGGTGAAGCCGTCGCCGTCGGTGGCGACGGTCGGGTAGGCGAAGGTGTTGCGCGGGACGTTGTCGAAGAAGGCGTCGGCGAAGCCGAGGCTCGCCTGGTGGCCGCCGGCGTCCCTGACGAAGGCGGGCGAGCCGGTGACGTAGTAGCCGGTCACGACCTCGGTCGAGGCCCCGGACTCGGCGCCCGTCAGCTGGTTGACCTCGTAGCGGCGCACGCGGCTCAGGTTGCCGCGCCACCTGTAGCCCGTCCCGTAGGTCTGGCCGTAGTGCTGCGTGGCCGCCGCGGGCAGCGCCTGGAGGTAGCCCGGGAGCGTGTCGTCGTCGTAGACGTGCCCGGTCTTCGAGCGGAGGTTGGCGGCGGCGACCCCGCCCTCGTAGAGCCTGACGAAGCTCGGCAGCCCGATGATGCGGGCGCCCGTGTACTCGGCCCGCAGGTCGTAGTCGATGACGGTCGTGCGCAGCGGCGTCGCGCCGTCGGCCTTGTACTCGGTCGTCTGCCACGGCAGGCCGAACGAGGTGAACGTGGCGCCCGTCCGGCGGCGGTTCCCCTCCGCGTCGTAGACGTTCGTGTCGTTGACGCGCGGGTTCGTCGGGTAGGAGGCGCCGGCCGCGCCGTCGTGCTCCCAGGTGAAGGTCGTCCACTTCCGGCGCTGGCCGGCCGACCAGACCTCGGACTGCGTCGTCAGCCCGCGCCGCCAGCCCGCCCCGTAGAAGTCCCTGTAGAGCGTGCCGTCGGGGGCCGTCGTGTCGCACGAGGCCATGCCGGGCGACCACGCGCTGTAGGAGGTCGCCACCTCGCCGCTCGCGCCCATCACGCCGTTCTCGATCCAGACGAGCGACTGCGCGAAGCGCGGGCAGTCGGCCTGCGGCGAGGCGGCGAGCAGGTCCGAGCCGGGCAGGTTCACGCGCGTGTAGGTGAGCGGGTGCGTGTCCTGCGGCGCGCCGTTCACGACGCTGTCGGCCGCGAAGTGCGTCACCTTCCAGACCTGCCCCCACTGGTTGTAACTGAACTTGTAGTAGGAGCCGTCGGCGAGGCCGACCTGGCTGAGGACGGGGATGACGGTGCCGGGCTGCTCGCCGACGACCGCGAGGTTCGAGAACTGCGGCTGGAGCGTCAGGTTCGCGTAGCCGAACGAGGCCCAGGTGTGCGTCTCCTGCACCGACCCGGTCTCGGTCTCGCGCTTCCAGGGCTGCGTGACGGAGAGCAGGTTCAGGTTGGCGTCGTAGTTGAAGGTGACGACGCGGCCGAGCGTGTCCGTCACGCTGCTCAGCCGGCCGTCCCCGTAGTAGGCGGCCGAGAGGTAGTTGCCGTTGCGGTCCCTCGTCTCCTGGCAGCGGTACGCCCCGCCGACGAGCGAGAAGCCGAGCCGCGTGCCGTCCGCCGTGAGCACGGAGAGCCCGCCGCCGGCCTCCGTCAGCTGCATGTTGTTGGAGTCGGCCGACTCGTAGACGTTCGAGGTGCCCACCTGCCGCAGCTCGACGCGCGCGCCCGCGGGCGTCAGCAGCAGGTAGGTGTAGCGCCCCGTCTGCGGGTTGAAGAACCGCGGCTGGACGGTGGGGAAGCCGAGGCGGAAGCCGGGGCCGGGGAAGCCCTCGTCGGCGTCGAAGGTGACGCCGCCCGCGTCCTTCGTCCAGACCAGCGAGTTGTAGGAGAGCGAGAGGCCGAGGTCGAGGCCGGCGCGGCCGGGCAGGCCGACGACGGGCGCCGACCAGTTGAAGTTGCGCGAGAGCGGGTCAACCCCCTGCCCGCCCGTGCGGTTGTCGGGGTCGAGCCGGGCGGTCGAGAAGCTGTAGCCCGTGTCGCCGCCGCCGACCGCGGCCGCCGCGTCGCACGTCCGCTGCGACTTCTCGCCGAACTCGACGCTCTGCTCGAAGGCCGGCAGCACGGCCGCGCGGCCGTAGGAGTTGGCCTGCCCCGTCCACCACGACAGCCCGCCCGCGTCGGGCCCCCGCTGGAGGTAGCCCCAGTAGCAGTCGGAGACGAAGTGCTGGTTGTCGGAGGGGTTGTGCGCGAGGTACTCGGCCGAGTTGAAGATGTGACGGCCGAGCGCGGCGGCCTCGTAGCGCAGCTGGTCGAAGCCCTGCGCCTGCGTCAGGCGCGGGGCCCAGTCGCGCAGCTCGGCCGGGGTCGGCGGCCGGTGCAGCGCGCCCTGGAAGAAGTCGCGCACGAACTGGGCCGAGCCCTTCCAGCACGACTGGAGCTGGCTCGGCGGGATGATCTCGCGCGCCTGGCTCGGGCTCCCCCACTCGAGCTTGGCGATGGCGCCGCCGCCGTTCTCGTAGAACTCCATCTTGATGGGCGTCGGCACGCCGGCCTCAAGGGCTATCGTCCCGGCGTCGGTCGTCCAGCCGTGGTCGGTCCAGTTGTTGATGACGAGGTTGCCGCCGACCCAGAGCCGCACGCCGTCGTCCGACTGCGTGTAGAAGGTGTAGGTCTGCGTGTAGCGCGGGACGACCATGCCCGTCCAGCGCGCCGTGAAGGAGTCGGCGCCGACCGAGGGGTCGGGCGCCGCGCTGTGCCACTCGAAGTCCACCTTCGGGTCGACGCGCCCGACCTTGAAGGCGGTGAAGTCCATGTTGTCGTAGTACCTGCCCCAGAGGCCGGGCGACGGGTTCGAGAACGGGGCCGTCTTGCCCGCCCTGTCCCACCACGCGCGCCCGTTGTAGAGCGTGTAGGCCATGCCGTTGAGCGTCTTGCCCTCGGCCCCGACGAGGCCCGCCGGCACTTCGAGCCGCGCCCACCCGCCCGCGGCGGGCAGCGCCCCCACGTAGCGGCGGCTGCCGGTGCCGTCCGTGCCCCACCCGACGAGGTTCGCGCCCCAGTAGGCGCGGTGGTTCCACCCCTCCTGGTTGCTGTTCCACTGGAGCATCACCTCGGAGGGCGGGTTCGACGGGTCGAGGTAGACGTAGGCGAAGAGGCTCTCGCCCGTGCCGACGCCGAGCGTCGAGGCGGCGCCGTAGAAGAAGTGCTGGTGCACGCCGCCGGCGACGGCCGACTGGTGCGAGAGCGAGCCGGAGTAGGGGGCCGGGTTCGAGCCGACCCAGTTCCAGCCGTCGGTGTCGCCGGCCGCGGCGGCGCCGCCGGGCAGAGAGTCCTCGACCCAGACCGTCTCGCCGAACGCGGCCGCGCCGGCGAAGACCTCGGCCTCGGCCAGCGAGAGGTAGTTGGCGCCCGAGAGCTGGACGCGCACGTAGCGGCCCGTGCGGTTGACGGGGACGGTGAGCGGGTTGGCGGCCTGGCCCGCCGTGTAGTAGTTCGACACGCCCGCCTGGTTAATCGCCGTGCCGAGGTCGGTGGAGTTGAAGGGCTGGTCCGAGACCAGCACGTAGAAGTTCGAGAGCCTGTCCGCGCAGCAGTCGGTGCGGTTCCAAAGGCGGACGCTCCCGATTGACTGGACGGAGCCGAGGTCGACCTGCCACCACGGCTGGGGCTGGTAGTCGGTGTGCGTCGTGGAGGCGACATACCAGTTGCCGTCCGTGTTCCCGTCCACGGCCCGGCCCGACGCGCCCCCGGCCGCCTCGCTCGACTGGGAGGTCGGGCGGCCGAGCGCGAGGTTCGGCGGGTCGAAGAGGACGGCCGCCGCGGCGGCCGTCAGCCGGCCGGGGTCGGCCTCGCCGGCGCCCGGCCCCGGCCCCGTCAGCGCGGGCGGCGAGTCCGAGACGGCGTACGAGGCGCCGGCGAGGTACTCGGCCGCAGGCACGTAGACGTGCGGGCGGCCGTCCCCATTGAACGCCGACGCGAGGAGGCCGGCGAACGACCACCCGGCCGCGCGCGCCAGCTGGGCGCCCGGCCAGGAGCCCGCGCCCCCGTACGCGGCGCGCCGCCCGGGGGTCGGGCGCGGGCTCGCCTCCCTGTCGGGCGCCTCGTTGCAGTTCGGGTTGTGCGGCGGGCAGCGGCGGCGCGTCGAGGGCACGGGCGGGATGGCCTGCGCGTCGCTCGGCCGGCTCCGCTTCAACTCTTCGAGGTTGGGCAGGCCCGGCACGGGCGCCTCCCTGACCGGGGCGGCCGGGGCGGCGTTCGCGGCGCCGGCGCCGGGGCCGGGGAAGCCCGGCCGTGTGCCCGGCGCGCCTTCGCCCCGTTCGCTGCCGTCGGCCTTCTCCTCCCCGCCGCCGACGCCTTCGCCCTCTTGCAGGATGCTCAGGCTGTCGAGCGCGCCCGCGGCGTCAACCACGCCGGCGCGCACCTTGTCGTTCAGCGCCGCCGCCCGCCTCGCCCCGCGCTCGATGACCTCGCGCGTGCGCGCCGCGCTCAGGCGCGGGCGCAGCGTCCTGACGAGCCCGGCGACGCCCGACACGAGGGCGGCCGCCGCCGACGTGCCGTTGACCAGCTCGTAGCCGCCGCCCGCCTTCGTCGTCAACACGCCCTCGCCGGGCGCGGCCAGGGTGACGCGCCCCGAGCCCCAGTTCGACCACGCGGCCAGCTCGTCGGCGCGCGTCGTCCCCGCGACGACGAGCAGCGACGGGTTGTTATAACCCGCGGGGAAGCGCGGCGAGGCGTAGATGTCACGCCCGCCGTTCCCCGCGGCCGTGACCACGGTGACGTTGCTCAGCAGCGCCCGCTCGACCGCCTGGCGGAGCGACGCGGAAGACTCGTCGAGCCCCCAGGAGCAGTTGACGACGCGCGCGCCGTGCGCGACCGCGTAGTCAATGGCCTCGACCGCGTCGGCGACGCTGCCCCTGCCCTCCCCGTCGAGCACGCGCAGGCTCATCAGCCCGGCCCGCCACATGACGCCCGAGACGCCCTCGCCGTTGTTCCCCGCCGCCGCGATGATGCCCGCGACGGCCGTGCCGTGGCCGCCCCCGTCGGCGCCCCCGCCGGAGTTCGTCACGAAGTCCCAGCCGTGAAGGTCGTCCACGTAGCCGTCGCCGTCGTCGTCGCGCCCGCCCGGGCTCTCCTTCCTGTTCGCCCAGCGGTTCCCCCCGAGGTCCGGGTGCGTGAAGTCAACGCCGCTGTCTACCACCGCGACGACCGTGTCGGGCGAGCCGGTGGTGTGCCGCCAGGCCCGCACGGCGTTCAAGTCCGCCCCCGCGGCCGCGCGCGCGGCGCCCAGCGCCCACTGGTCCTTGAAGAGCGGGTCGTCGGGCGTGAGCTGGTCGGCCTTGATGACGAAGTTCGGCTCGGCGAACTCGACCAGCTCGCTCGAACGCAGCGCCGGGAGGACCGAGTCAACGTCGCCGCCGCCGGCCAGAGAGAGGCGCTCGACGCCGGAGGCGCCGCGGAGCCGCCCCGCGCGGGTCAGGCCCAGCTCGGCGGCGAGCGCGGCGATGCCCCGCTCGGGGGCCTCGCCCCGGAAGCGGGCCAGCAGCTCGCCCGGCCGCCTGGACGCCTGCGCCTTGACGGGGCGCCTCGGCGCGGAGGGCGCGCCCGCGGCCTCGACGGCGGCGGGCGAAGCCTTGGCGCGGGTCGAGAGCGGCAGGAAGTACGGCGCGTTGAGCAGACAGCAGAGGGCGATGGAGATGAGCCTGAGAGGAGACACCGAGGCACGGCGCGGTAAACGCAGCATGAGAACCCTCCCTTTGAGGACGGAGCGAAGGCGTGTGGGTGAACGGGGAGTGGACGGTTACTTCAGTGAGAGTTCAGGGCGAAGCCGGGAGCGCGGGAGAGGGTATGACAGTCCCCCGAAACTGTCAATCAATAATTTGCGGCGAGGGTCAGCGCGCGACGCCCGAGCGCCCTTCCTCGATTGACCTCACGACGCACCGCACAATCTCTTCGGCCGCGGCGTCGGGCCGCTTCCCCCTCGGGTGGATGCCGCAGACAGCCGTCGTGCAGGCGTGGTCGAGCGCGGGGCTCCAGCGCAGGCGCCCCGCCGCGTCGCGCCCGTAGGTGACGTAGGCCGAGAGCGTGTCGAGCCCCGTGCCGGGGCGCTCGCCGATGAGGTGGACCACCACGTCCACGCCGAGCAGCGCGCCGACGTGGTAGCCCGCGCGCACGCGCCCGTTCGTGACCACGACGTCCGCCTCCCCGACGTGCCGGCCGGCCTCCGCGAGCCCGCGCCGCAGGGGCGGCACGACCGCCCTCAGATTCTCGTTGAGCGCGTCGGCGTTCAGCCCGTCGGAGAGCACGAGCTGCACGCGCGGGCGGTGCGCGGCGTAGAGCGCGGCGACGGCCGCGGCGTCCGCGGCGCGCAGGCGCTCGCCCGACGGCGGCTCCGAAAGGTAGTGCTCGCGGTCGCGCGCCTCCGTGCGGACGCGCAAGGGCCGCGGGCTCACCTCGCGCAGCACGCCCTCGTCGAGCGCGGCGTAGAGAGCGCGCCGCGCGTGGCCGTAAATCTTGTCCAGACGCGACGCGACCTCTGGCGGCGGCTCGTACCCTTCGCCGTGCCCGCGGCCGAGGTCGAAGCCGCGACGCCCGAGCGCGCGGAGCTTTTTGCTCCCCTCCTCGCGCAGCGTCTCGGGCGCGCGCCGGTCGCCGCCGGCCTTCGTGTAAGCGGCGTAGAGTTCGGACGCGCACGCCGCGTCGCCGCGCGGCCGGCCCCGCGCGTCCAGCACGCCCAGCTCGTTCAGCCGCCTTTGCATCGGCGTCGAAATCTGCCGGCCCGTCTCCCGCCGCAGCGCCGGGTGCTCGCGGAAGGAGGTCGTCAGGTAGCCGAGCATCGGGTCGGCGTTGCCCGCGACGGCCATCAGGTACGCGGGCGCGGCGCGCGCGACTATCTCGCGCGTCAGCCGCCGCAGCTCCGACGGCTCGACGCCCATGTGGAAGGTCGAGCAGACGTCGAGCCCCATCGTCAGCCCGTGCAGCTTCGCCATGACCGTGTCTTCGAGGCACGCGCGCAGGAGTTGTTCGCCCGTGCGGAAGACCTCCGGCCCGATGAAGCCCGCCACGTCGTTGACAATCATCCACGCGCCCGTCCGCCGCCCGACGTGTCGCGCCACGCCGTAGCAGCGCGCTTCGAGCGTCACCATGTCCACGCCCTCGGCCGCGCCGTTCGTGACCTCCGAGCCCTGCCCCGTCTCGAAGTAGAGCCCGCCGAAGCCGCGCGCGAGGTCGAGCAGGCCGTCAACGTCTAAGCCGACCATGCCGGCGAGCGCCCGGGACGTCCCCGCGAGACTCTGGAAGCCGACGTCCACGCGCGCACGTTCGCGCGCGGCCGACTGCTTGACGATGTCGGAGAGGACGCAGTAGCGCGTCGGCAGCTCCAGCCGCTCCACCACCGAGCGGAGCAGCTCTTCGAGGCGCGCGATTGATTCGACGTCGTCGGAAGCGGGGTTGAGGCCGAGGATGACGTCGCCGCAGCCGTAAGCGAGCCCTTCGAGGACGGAGAAGAGAATCTCCTCCTCGTCGTCGCCGGGGCTGTTCGGCTGGACGCGCGAGCCGAAGTGGCCGGGCGCGCCGACGCGCACGCCCTCGCCGGGCAGCGGGTTGAAGAGCTTGCGCGCGACCGCCGAAAGCTCCTCGTTCGTCATCAGCTTGACGGCCGCCGCGACGGCCTCGCTCGAAAGCCCGTCGCCGTAGCGCCGCGCCCACCCCGCGCCGCCCTCCCCGAGCAGCAGGGACTTGAGCCCGCCGACCGTCAGGGTCGAAATCTCCGCCGCGAGCCGCGCGTCCGACGAGGCGGCGAGCGCCTCGGTCACGCCGTCCTCGACGAGCGGCGCGCGCGCCAGCTCGCCGAGCGTGACGGCGCCGAGCGCCGCACGCGCCGACGCGCGCTCCGCCTCGTCGCGCGTCCCGCCGACGGCGAGGTCGCCCTCCTTGAACTCGCTGGCGAGCGCCAGCGTTCGCAAAAGCTCTCGGCGTTCGGGGGCCATGCCTTTTATTCTCTAAGTCTCGACGGGGCGCCCGCGGAAGAAGTCGCGCGCCGCGCGCCCCATGCGCCGCAGGCGCCGCAGCACCTTCGGCAGCAGCCACGCGAAGAGGACGAGGAAGACGCCGACGACGAAGAGCATGGCGACGGGGTGAATGACCGACAGCACGACGGCGCCCACGGCCACCACGTCCTCGACGGCCGAGAGCACCCAGTTCGTCACCGGCTCCGGGCTCATGTTGGCCGCGGCGCGCACCGTCGCCTTCGTCCCGTGCGTCGAGAGCGCGAGCCCGCCGCCGAGGAGGAGTGCGACGACCTGCACGGCCGGGCTCACGTCGGAGGTCGCGGCGGCGGCCAGCGCCGCGCCCGCGGGGACGCGGATGAACGTGTGGACGGCGTCCCAGACCGTGTCCACGTACGGCACCTTGTCGGCGAAGAACTCGACCGCGTAGAGGCCGAGCGCGACGCCGATGACCCACCAGTTGTCGAGCGCCTGAAGGCTCCCCGGCAGACGCGCGAGCCCGTAGTGCTGGAGCAGCCCGAGCACCGCCACCGTCGCGTACAGGTTGATGCCCGACGTCCAGGCCGAGCCGACCGCCAGGCCGAGAATCTGTATCAGGTTCATCCTCGCTCCGCCCCCGGTGAAAAGAGATGCGCGCGGGCCGCGCTCACTTGATACCCGCTCGGCCGCCGTTTGACAAGCCGCCCACGGCGCCCCATAAATTTTTCGACCGCGCCCGCCGACGCGGCGTGTAACCCTTTCGCCCGACTTCGCCGCCGCCGGCCTCCGTTCGACCGTGGCTTTACCCGCGGGCCGGCGCCCCCGAGGAAACGAAGAAAGATGAAGACGCAAACGGGACGCATCTTCCGCCTCGCCTGCCTGCTCGCCCTGGCGCTCGCGCCGGCGTGGTCGGCGGCGCGGCAGACGGCGGCGCAGGGGCCGAGGACGGCCGCGGAGGCGCTGGCGCGCGTGCGCGCGGCAGTCGGCTACGAGCGGCTGCGGGCGCAGGAGGGCGGCGTGGCCGCCGAGGGCGCGGCGCGCGTCCGCGGGGTCGACTCGACCTTCACCTTCTCCTTCGCCCCCGGCGGCCGGTTCCGCACGGACGTCACGGGGCCGCTCGGCGCCGCCTCGGGCTTCGACGGCGCGGAGGGCTGGGAGGTCGACTGGACGGGCATGCCGCAGCGGCTCGAACTTCACGACCTGGAGGCCACGCAGTTCAACGCGTGGGTCTTCTCGGGGCGCTGGCTGGACGAGGGCGGGCCGTTCGCGGTCACGCTCGACGCCTCGAAGTCCGGCGCCGGGCAGGTCGCGCTCGGGCTCGCGCTCAAGGGCGGGCTGCTTGAGGCGACCGCCTACGTGGACGCCGCGACGTGGCTCCCGAAGCGGTTCACGCGCCGCACGACGGCGGGCGAGGAGGTCGTCGAGCTGTCCGACTACCGCGAGGCGCTCGGCTTCCGCTTCCCGCACAGGGTGACGCGGGCGGCCGGGGGCGTGACCAACGTCTTCGAGACGCGCGCGGTGGCCGCCCTCCCGGCCGGCGCCGCCGCCTCGCGCTTCGCGCCGGTCACGGCGCGGCCCGACGACTCGCGCTGGGACGCGTCGAGGCCCGCGGTCGTCGAGTCGCGGCGCGCCCGCTCGGGCCACATGCTCGTGCGCGCGCTCGTCAACGGGAAGGACGTCGGCTGGTTCGTCCTGGACAGCGGGGCGGGCGGGATGGTGATTGACCCGAGGGCGGCCGACCGCCTCAGCTTGCCCGCGCTCGGCGAGGTCGTCGCCGTCGGGGCGCACGGCAGGACGAAGGCGCGCTTCCGACTGGGCGACACGCTCGCCGTTGGCCCGCTGACGGTCAGGGGCACGCGCTACATGGAGCTGGACCTCGACTTCCTGAGGAGGGCCTTCGGCGTCGAGGTCGGCGGCGTCTGCGGCCGCGACGTCTTCATGCGCGCCGTCGTGGAGGTTGACGTGACGGGCGGGACGGTCGCGCTCCACGACCCGGCGCGCTTCCGGCTCGAAGGCGCCGCGTGGCAGGAGCTTTTCTTCAGCAGCCGCCACCCGGCCGTGCGCGCGCGCTTCGAGGGCGGCCGCGAGGCCCTCTTCAAGCTCGACACCGGCTCCGACCGCACCGTCTCGTTCCACGGCCCGGCGGTCGAGCGCCTCGGGCTGCTCGCGGGGCGCGAGACGCACGAGACGCACTCGACCGGGGTGGGCGGCGCGAAGGCTTCGCGCGAGGGCAGGCTCGCGTGGTTCGAGCTGGCGGGCCACCGCTTCGAGTCGCCGGAGGTCGAGTTCACGGGCGCGCGCGAGGGCGCCTTCTCCGACGTCTACACGGCCGGCAACATCGGCGCCGGCTTCCTGCGGCAGTTCCGCGTCGTCTTCGACTACGGCGACAGGCGCATCGCCTTCGCCCCGCGCGGCGCGGCGAAGGCGGCCGGGGCCGGCTCGCCCTGACTACTTACCGGCGCGGGCGGCCTTCTCCAGCTCCACGGCGAAGACGTGCGTGGGGCCGAACATGTTCGAGCGGAAGACGAGCCACTTCATGTCGGGCGTGAAGGTGACGTTCGGCTCAAGGCTGTAGTCGTGCTTCGAGAGGTTGACCATCCTCTCCGAGCGGAAGAAGCCGGGCCGGATGAGTTCCTTCGCGTTCGGCAGCTCGCCGCCCGTGCGGTCGGGAACCATCTCGGGGCGGAAGAGGTAAATCCACTGGCCGTTCTCGGGCGAGGCCACGCTGTTCGGCCCGCCGCCGTCGCCCGCGAAGAGCTTCCCGTCCGGCGAGCTGTTGTAGTGGACGCTCCACTCCGGCCGCCGCAGGTTGTACCACGTCCTCTCGCCCGTCGTGACGTTGTAGCCCGCGACCCAGAAGACCTGGCTGCGCGGCGTCTGCAAGTCGTACCAGACCGTGCGGCCGTCGGCGCCGAACCACTCGTGCCCGCCGATCTCCATCAGCATCGCGCGCGGGTGAACCTTGAGGGGCGGCGTGCCGTCCGTGCGGATCACCCACGTGCGGTCAACCTTGTGCCAGGGGCCTTCGTGGCAGAACAACAGGAGCGTCGGGTCGGTCGGCGAGAACTGGATGTGGTTGTACCAGTCGGTGCCGCGCATGAGCGTCCTGACCTCGCCCGTCTTCGTGCTGACCGTGACGAGCTGCAACGGCCGGCGCTCGGCGAGGCGGTTCTCCATCATCTGCCCCTTGCCGGGGTACTCGTCGCCGCGCCTCTCGCCCTGCGGCGGCTGCTGCTGCTGTCCGCTTCCCTGCCCGCCGCCCTGCGGCGCCGCCGCCGGTGGGCCGCCGCCACCGGGGCCGCGCGGGAAGCGGCCCTCGGCGATGTCCTTCGCCGTCTGCTCGTCGAGCGTGCCCGCGAGCAGGGTCTCGTCGGCGTTGACGGTCGAGACGGAGACGCCCGGCGGGAGCTTCGCCACCTCGCGCGTGGCCTTCGTGTCGAGGTCGGTGGCGTAGACGACGGCCGAGAACTTGTTGCCGTCGCGCGTGAACTTCGTGTAGTAGACCTGCCCCGTCTTCCTGCCGACGATGATGATGGAGACGCGCCCCTCGACCACCTTCTCGACGGCGCGCGTGCGGAGGTTGACCGCCGAGAGCCCGGTCGGCGTCGTCATAATCATCTTCGTGCCGTCGGGCGTGTAGCCGTTCTGGTGGAAGTAGAGGCTCTGGCTGCCCGGCTCCTCCGACAGGCGCACGACGCGGTGGCCCGTGTCCGGGTCAACCCACTCGCGCGGCACCTCCGGCTGCTGCGCCGCCGCGACGAGCAGCGCCGCGTGAATCAGTAGTAGCGATTTCAGAACCTTCATCGTCTCCTCCTAACTTCGACCTCGTGTGCTCTTCCCGGCCCCGCCTCAGAGCGTGCCGAGGAGGCCGTAACTAAGACCCTCATGTCGCACCGCCCAACTCCCGTCCGCGGGGAAGCCGGGGGCGTGCGGGCGCGGCGCGCCGCGCCAGCCGCCCGCCATCAGCGCGACGGCGTAGAGCAGGCCGCCGTTGCCCGGCAGGTAGCAGGGCAAGTTCGGGCGCTGCCAGTTGTGGCCGTTGGGCAGGTGGCGGTTCTTCGCCGTCTCCATCAGGAGCGCGCCGACGGCCGCCGCCCCGTCGCCGAGGCGCGCCGCCGTCATCGCCGTCATGGGGTAGTCCCAGCCCCACGTCTCCTCCCACTTCCACTCCCCGAGGACTTTGCCGAGCGTGCGCCGCATCGTCCCGCGCTCGACCCCGTCGCCGGGCAGCACGCCGTAGGCGGCGAGCATCGAGGGGTGGTCGCGGTTCCGCTCGGTGTAAGTCTGCGGGCAGTTCTCGTGCGCGAGGTAGACGCCCCCGCGCTCGGGGAGTTGCGAGAGCCTGTCGGCGACGTCGTCCCACTTCGGGTGACGTTTGAGCCCCAGCCGCTCGCGCCACGCCTGCGCCGTCCGCAGGCCGAAGCGCCAGTAGGAGAGTTCGTAGGTCGGGTTCCACGTCTCGCGCGCGGGGTGGTTCTCCTGCGCGGGGATGACGGGCGGCCCCAACACGTAGCGCCCGGCCCGCGCGTCGAAGAAGGCGTACGAGGCCATGAACTCGGCCGTCTCGAAGACGACGCGGGCGTAGCGTTCGAGCGTGCGGCGGCCGGGGCGCGCGCGGCGGCAGAGCTCGGCGTAGAAGATGGGGTGCGGCTGCTGCCAGACGAGCAGCGGGCCGATGGGCGAGGGGCTGTCGCGCCCGTCCGGCGCGGTCATCTTCGGCCAGCGCGCCCCCGCGTACCCCTGCGAACGCGCGCGCTCGCGCGCCGAGGGCAGAATCTTCTCGTACCAGCCGAGGCTCCGCTCGAGGAGCGGCAGCCTGTCCCACAAAGCGAAGTGCGCCGCGTGCCACCAGTGCATCTCCAGGTGGAACTTGCCGTACCAACTGTTGACCGTGAGCCCCGTCTCCTGCGGCGGCAGCGAGCCCGAGCACTGTATCGCCGTCAGGTACTGCGAGAGCACGACGCGGCGCTCGAGCTCCGGCGCGCGCCGGTCGCGGCTGTCGGCCAGCTCGATTGCCCCGCCCGCGTCCCAGAAGCGCGCCCAGTGGCGGCGGCTCGCGTCGAAGGCGGCGGAGGCGCCGGGCGGCGTGCCGCCTATCGAGAGCGGCGAGAACGCGGCGACGAAGTCGAGGCGTGTGCCGCCCGCGGGCCGCAGAAGTAGCTCGTGCCCGCCCTCCCCTTCCTCGCCCAAGACGGCCGCGCCCTCCGCGTGGATGAGGACATAGTATTCGTCGTCGTCGAGCCTGCGCCGCAGGAGGGCGCGGCCCGGCGCGAGCCTGAAGACCTCCGTGCGGTGCCTCTCGGGCCGGCGCCAGTCGGCGGCCTGCATCGCCGGCGAGCCGTAGGGGAAGGCGAAGCGCACGGCGAGCGCGCCGCGGCCGGCGAGGGGCGACTCGATTGAGACGGCCAGCAAGTCGGCCTCGGGGTGGACGGCCGTGCTGACCGCGACGGGCTCGCCCCAGACGCGGAAGCGGCTCGTGAGGATGCCGGCCCGGAGGTCGAGGCGCTGCTCGATGTCGGTGACGTCCGAGGGCTTCGCCTCGCCGCGCGCTTCGGACGTCAGCCGCAGGCCGACGCGCCCGAGGTGGAGGCGGTGCGGGTTCTCGCGCAGCCAGTCGAAGAGTTCCTTCTGCCCTTCGGCGCTCGTGTGGTAACGCACCTCGCGGCCGTGCGTGTCGTAAGGCGTCAGCCGCAGCCGCGCCGGGTCGAGCCCCGCGGGCGGCGGCGCCGTGTGCCAGCCCCACTGCGACATCGTGCAGAGCGGCACCTGCGACTCGTACTCCTCGGGGAAGGTTTGCAGCCCCGTCACGTCGGCCGTGAACGCGAACTCGCCGTTGCCGACCGAGAGCGGCGAGAGCGGGTCGAGTTTGCGCAGCACGGGGTCGTGCCGGCGGACGAGCGCCGCGCGGTCAATCGCGCGGCCCGCGCCGCGCACGCGCGCGAGCGGGGCGAGGCCGCCGGAGGCGGCGAGGGCCGAAAGGAATTTGCGGCGTGAAATCATCCGCGGCGCCCCCTAAGTGAAGTGGCGCCGCAGCTGTTTGCGGACAGCTCCGGCGCCACGAAAAGAGTGTGTGTCTTCCTCAGCCCGGAAGACTAGAAGAAGATTCTGAGGCCGAACTGGACGTAGCGCGGCGAGGTGTCCGCCGCCGTCAGCGTCCCGAAGTTCTGGTCGTAGGTCTGCCGGATGCGGTAGAGCTTGTAGTCCGACAGGTTGCGGATGTCGAACGCGAGCGGGTTTCTGGTGGCGAAGCCCTGCGGGAGCTGGACGTGGTAGAAGTCCGCCGGCAGGCCGCCCGTGCCGCCGTTGGCGCGCGTGGCGTTGACGTTGTTGCGAATCTGCGCGAGCAGCGCCGCGCCCGCCACGGTGGTCGAGAGCGGCTGGCCGTTGAACGTCGCCCAGGTGTTGTACTCGGCGGCCGTGATGGGCTGCCTGACGCCGCCCACGGTCTCGGTCGTGATCTCGGTCGGGAACGTGCCGAGGCCGAAGGGCGTGTTGCCCCGGTTGTTGTAGCGGAAGTTCGGGTGGTTGAAGGCGTTAATCAGGTCGACGCGGAAGTTGATGCGCCGGCCCTCGCCGCGCGCGAACGGCCAGCCGAAGTCCTTCGAGAGGGAGAAGTCGAAGTACTCCTGGCGCGGGCTGCGGATGTCGAGCGAGCGCGGCGCGTTGCCGAGCTGCCCCTTGACCGGGCGCATGAAGGCGGCCGGGTTGATGAAGGGCTCGCAGCCCGTGACGGGCGTCGAGGCGCCGACGGGGCAGTCGCGCGTCCAGAGCGGGTTCTTGAGCGGCACGCCCGGCACGATGTCGGGGCGGACGACGCGGTTGAAGAGCGCGCCGCCGAGCTTGTTCGCGTCGGTGATGAAGGGCAGGAACGGCGTGCCGCCCGGCATGCGGAAGACGCCGGACATCACCCAGCCGCCCAACACCGCGTTGACCAGCGGCGGCGCGTCGGAGAGGAGCCTGCGCCCGCGCCCGACGGGGACGTCCCAGATGGCGGTCGAGCTGAAGTTGTGCTTCACGTCGAAGGCCGACAGCGCGCGGTCGCCTTCGAGCGTCCCGCCGAGCGAAATCTGGCCGCGCGCCTGCCCCGTCGAGAGCACGCGCGTGTCGGGGGAGGCGTCCGAGGCCGTGTCGATGGACTTGGCGTAGGTGTAGTTGGCCGTGAACGTCAGGCCGCGGCTGACGCGGCGCCGCACGTCGATGTAGCCGGCGTGGCGGATGCTGCTGGCCGACGGGTCGAAGTACTTGTTGAGCGGGTCGAACCCGAGGTAGGTGCTGAAGACGCTGGCGCGGCTGATGGTGATGACCGAGCCCTGGAGGTTGGTGCGCCCGAGCGGGTCGGCGATGTTGCCGGTGACGTCCACGCCGTTGGCCTCGAGCTGCTCGATGAGGTCCACGTTGCGCGGGTTGATGTTGACCTGCGGCAGGTAGAGGTGCTTGCCCTGGCTGCCGACGTAGGCCACCTCGATGACCGTGTTGCGGAAGGGCTCGAACTGCACCGACAGGTTCCAGTTCGCCGAGTAGGGCACGTCGCCCGACCCGTTGACGAAGCCCTCGCCGGCGAACGCGCTGACGCCGAGGCCGCGCGAGAAGACGAGCCCCTCGGGGGTCACGCCCAGCAGCGTGTCGAGCGAGCCGACCGAGCCCTGGAGCGGCGGGTTCGACGAGAAGCGGATGGGCTGCGTCGGGTCGGCGGTGCCGGTCGAGGTCGTCGCCAGCGTGCTCGAAGAGATGAAGCCGCCGAAGTCGGGGTTCGGGCTGCGGTTGTTGCCCGTGAGCGGCGCGTGCGAGATGCCGTAGCCGCCGCGGACGACGACCGAGCGCTTCTCGAAGTCGAGCCCGAAGAGCTTCATCTTCGGCTGCCACGCGAAGCCGAACCGCGGCTCGAAGCCGAGGTAGTCGACCGGCGTGATGTAGCGCGAGCGCCCGCCGCGGCCCGAGAAGGCGAAGGGCGGGATGTTGACCGACGTCGGCACGTAGTCGGGGATGGGGTCGGTGGCGAGCACGCCGAGGTTCGTCGCCAGCGCCCGGCGCTGCGCGGCGGTCAGCGCCGTGGACTGCGCGAGGTCGGGGCGGAACGTGCCCTGGAGGTCGCGCTTCTCGGTGCGCGGGTACTGGAGCGAGTAGCGCAGGCCGAGGTTCAGGGTCAGGTTCGGGCGCACCTTCCAGTCGTTCTGGACGAAGGCGGCGCCGCTGCGCCACTGGTAGTCGTAGTTGAGCAGGATGGGGCGGACGTCCACCGCGTTCGGCACGCCGATGAGCAGGCTGGCGAAGGGGTTCCCGCCGCTGGTGGCGTTCGTCGTGCGGTCGAAGCTGGTGTTGAGGACGCGGAACGAGTAGCGGCCGCCGGCGGCCGAGAAGAAGGGGATGACGGCGAGCCGGGCGTCGCTCAGGTCGACGCCGAACTTCCAGGTCATGTTCCCCTTCGTCCAGTAGACGATGTCGTTGATGTTGTAGCGCTGCTCGACGTTGAAGTTGTTGGTCGAGCCGCCCGCGCCGATGTCGGAGCCCGCGTAGGTGTTCGCGTCCTGCGTGGTCAGGAAGAGCGGGATGCCGCCCTGCGTCAGGCTGGGGAGGCCGATGTCGCGCGCGTAGCTGCGCCCGCCCAGGATGGAGAACTCGGGCGAGAAGTCCTCGCTGAAGTTGCCGCGCGTGTAGTTCAGGCGCAGGTCGTTGACGACCGTGGGCGCGACGATGTTGTTGAAGGCGAGCAGGAACTGGCGGGCGTCGCTGTAGACGCCCGTGTTGCCGTTGATTTCGCCGCCCGCGCCGCGGATGGCGACGGCCGGCGTCACCGTGTAGCGGAAGTTGGCCTTCGCCGTGTCGGTGAAGCTGTGGTCGAGCCGCAGCGTGTAGCGCGTCTCGTCCTGCTGGACGGAGCGCGTGGTGAAGTAGTTCCTGACGAAGCCGTTGTCGAGGAAGTAGCCGCCCGCCGCCGGCTCCTGCTGGAGGAGCAGCTTGGAGATGGGGTCGATGAACTCCGACGGGATGACGTTGAGCGCCGGGTTCGGGCTGGCGTTGATGGCCGAGTTGCACTGCGGCGTCTGGACGACGGTCGGCGTGCCGTTGACGCTGATGGTGTTGTTGACGAGGACGCGACGCGGGTCGTTGAACTGGCAGTACTGGTTGCCGGCGGCGAGCTGGATCGGGTAGAGCCGGCCGCTGACGACGACGAACTGCTGGTAGATGTTGGCGTTGGCGACCGAGGTGAGGCCGAACTGCGCGGCGACCGGCGCCGGCAGGATGCCGCTGCTCGTGCGCACGAGGTTCCGGAAGTCGCCGGTGCGCTCGGCCTCGCTGGGCACGAGCGCCGAGCCGGAGAGGAAGTCCTTGCGCCAGCGCGGCTCGTAGGCGAAGAAGAAGAAGCTCTTGTTCTTGCCGTTGTAGAAGTGTTCGCCGCCCTCCCCGAACTTGGGCAGGACGATGGGGCCGCCGACCGTCACCGAGACCTGGTTGTAGCGCAGGTTGTTGCGCGGGCGCGGGGCGGAGCCGACGGTGAAGGGCGTGGCGTTGAACTTCGGGTTGCGCGTGTACCAGAGCGCCACGCCGTTGAGCCGGTTCGTGCCGGACTTCGTCGTGGCGTTAATCACGCCGCCGCCCGTGTTGCCGAACTCCGCCGAGTAGGCCGAGGTCTGGACGGTGAACTCCTGCACGGTCTCGGGCGTGAAGGAGACGACCGAGCGGGCGAGGCCGACGCCCGTGTTGTTGACGCCGTCGGCCAGGATCGCCGTGCTGCCCGAGCGGCCGCCGTTGACGTTGAGGTTGAAGCCGGGCACCGGCTGGTCGCCGGAGACGCCCGGGTCTTCGCTGCCGACGTCGCCCGTCACGTTCGGCGCCGTCAGGGCCAGGTCGAGCACGCTCCGGTTGTTGAGCGGGATGTCCTGAATCTGGCGCTCGGTGACCGTCGTCGTCGCGGTGCCCGACTCGGTGTTCAGGAGCGGGGCGTCGGCCATGACCGTCACCTGCTCGCCGACCGCCCCCGGCTCCACGATGACGTTGGCGTTGGCGGTCGTCGCCGTGTCCACCTTGAGGCTCTGGATGGTGGCCGTCTTGAAGCCCGCCGCCTCGACCGTGATGCTGTAGACGACGGGGTCGAGCGAGGTGATCTGGAAGGCGCCGTCTTCCGAGGTCGTCACCGTCTGCTTCTGGCCCGTGCCGACGTTGGTGATGGTCACGGTGGCGCCGGGGATGGCCGCCCCGTTCTGGTCGAGGACGGTGCCGGAGATGCCGCCCCTGTTGGTCTGGCCGGCCGCGCCGACGGCTAACAGCAGCACAACCGCGATAATCTGCATCGGTCGCATAAGTTGGCTTCCTCTCTGTAACTCCTGTGGTAAGGGCGGAGCCGTTACCAGGTTGCTTGTTGACGGTCTGACGCCCACCTCAGCCTCCTGAGGTCTTCATCGCCCGCACGCACTCGTCTCACGCCTCGCTCTCGGATGAGGCCGCACCGCGGCTGTTTACCGGGAAAACGCTTGGTAAAGCGGTTACCTCAGTAATCCGTCCCCCGGCGGGGGAAGTTACCAGACGGGACGGACTCGGATGAAACTTTTGGGGCGTTAAGATGTCGCTGCTTGGGTCGTAATCTCAAGAAAGACCCGCAAGTGGAGCGTTTAACTCAGGCAACTCGCATTCCCGAGCGATGCGTCGGGGGCACTGAAGAAAATGTCAGGATTTGAGTCGCGTCGGGAAAAGTTAAAGGCTTATCTCATCCGAAAACCAGAAGAAATCCAAAATATTCGATTCCGGGTAACCGCGTAAGTAATTTAAAGGATGATGGCGCATTGTAGCACCATTCTCTTCTTTGGCAAGTATTTCGGTGAAATTTTTCGCCTCTCCAACAAAACGCTTCAGTCGAGGTGAAAGACCTCCTCCAGATTTTCCGAGACGGGGCTGTCGTCGGCGTTCGTCAGCATCAACTCCTTCATGTGCGACCACCAGCGGCGGCACGCCACCGTCCCGGCGATGCGCGTCCAAAGCTCCTCCGACTCGATTTCCGCGTAGGCGAAGAGCCTGTCCGTCCCCGGCTCGTGGAAGATGGAGTAATTCCGCACGCCGTGCGCCCGCAGGACCTCCTCCATCTCCGGCCACACGGGGTTGTGCCGCCGCTCGTACTCCTCACGAACCCCGGGCCTGAGCGTCATCAGGAAAGCCTTGCGAATCATAAGGATAGTAGAACGGTAGTCGGTAAGCTCCGCCGCCCGGACGAACCGTAATAAGCGAGTTCTTCTACTGTCTACTGACTACTGTCTCAAGCCAACGTCAGTTGGAGGCGCGTGACCGAGGCGGGGGCGAAGCGGTAGACGAGACGCCCGCCCGCGCCGAGCGTGACCTGCTCGTCGCGCGGCTCTAGCCCCTTCGGGTTCTGGAAGCTATTGTGCGCGTGGATGTCGGTGGAGCTGAGCACGCGCGCCTGCGCCGCCGCGACGCGCCCGCCGACGACGTTGATTTCGGTCTCGCGGGCGTTCCTGACGTCCGGGTTGACGGCCGTGAGCGTTAACGTCTTACCCGCCAGCGAGGCCGAGCCGGCGAGGCCCCAGAACTCCTGCCGGCCGGGGCTGCTGCCGCCGCGCGTGTAGGCGACGCGCGGCGCGATGAACTCGGTGCGCAGGGCCTGCGCCCCCTGGTGCGGCGCGTACATCTCGAAGACGTGGAAGTTGGGCGTGACGACGAACTTGTCCTCGTAGGCGAGGAAGAGCGAGTGGATGGTGTTGATGAGCTGCGCCGGGTTCGCCATCGCCACCTTGTCCGCGTGGCGCTGGAAGGTGTCGAGGTTGACGGCCGAGATGAGCGCGTCGCGCAGCGTGGACGGGTAGGCGTAGAGGTAGCCCGGCGGCATCGTCGGGTCCTGCGTGTTGTGCCACGCGCCCCACTCGTCCACGGCGAGGCGCACGCGGCGCTGCGGGTCCGACTCGCCCATCACGGCCCAGTGCTGAGTGATGAGCGACTCCATGCGGTCGGAGCGGTGAATCAGCTCGTACCACTCGTCCTCGGTGTAGACTACGGGGTCGCCCTTCCCCGTCGTCCCCGAGTAGTAGTGCAGGCCGAAGCCGTGCACCTTGCCCGCCTGCCCCAACCCCTTCTCGACGAGCTTCGAGAAGAAGCGGCGCGTCCAGCCGACGTCCGCGCCGTTCGGCCCCGTGGCGATGTAGTTGTACTTCACCGTCTGGTAGGTCGGCACCCAGGCGGTGAACTTGCGGAACTCGGTCGCGTACTCCTCGGGCGTGAGGTCGCCGCCGCAGCCCCACGACTCGTTGCCGACGCCCCAGTAGGCGACGTTGTAGGGGTCGCGGTCGCCGGCGGCGGCGCGCGCGTCGGAGAGCGTCGTCAGGCCGGCGGGCGCGTTGCAGTACTCGACCCATTCGAGGAAGGCGCGCACGGGCAGGCTGCGGACGTTGGCGGCGAAGTAGGGCTGCGAGTTCGTCAGGCGGCAGAACTGGATGAACTCGCCGGTGCCGAACCAGTTGGGCTCGTACTTCTGCGGGCCGGTCTTGAGGTTCTTGTAGGCGTCGGTGGCCTTGTAGTTGGTGTCGGCCCAGAAGTTGACGCGGCGCGGGCGCTTGTCGCGCGGGCCGACGCCGTCGCGCCAGTCGTACTGGTCGGCGAAGCAGCCGCCGGGCCAGCGCATCACGCCCGGCTTGATGCGCCGGACGTGCTCGACGAGCGCGCGGCGGATGCCGCCGATGTTGGGCACCTTCGAATTCTCCCCGACCCAGATGCCGTCGTAGACGACGCCGCCGAGGTGCTCGATGAAGTGGCTGTAGATGTTCGGCGAGATGGCGCCGACGGGCTCGCCCAGCAGCACGTCGATCTTCGCCTCCGCCCCCTGCGCGCCGCGCGGCGCGACGAGCGCCCCGGCGCCCGCCAGGAGCGCCCCGCCCACGAACTCACGTCTGCCGACTGCCATCCGTCCCTCCCTCCGCCGGCCTCAGAAGTTGAAGCGGTCGATGTTCTCCCGGTTGAAGATGAAGGGCGCGCCGAGCCTCACCTCGTCGCCCGCCACCTCGACCTTGCCGAGCCGCCCGGCGTTGACGCCCGTGTCGCCGGCCTTGAGCTGCCCTGCGGCGAGCGCCTGCGAGGCGTAGACCGTGAGGTAGCCGAGGTCGACCGTGTTCCAGAGCACGATGGACTCGATGACGCCGTCCTTGATGTACGGGCGGCACATGTTCGGGAGCGAGAGCCCGGTCACCTTCACGTCCGAGCGGCCCGACTGCTTGACCGCCTCGGCGGCGCCGGGGACGGCGGGCGCGGCGATGGCCATGATGAGCTTCACGTTCGGGTAGACCTTCAGCACGGTCTGCGTCTCGGAGAAGGCGCGGTCGCGGTCGCCCTCCGACGGCTGGATGGCGACGAGCTTGAGGTCGGGGTACTTCTCCGCCAGCCGCTCCTTGATGAACTTGATCCACTCGTTCTGGTTGGCCGCGCTCAAAGAGGCCGTGATGATGGCGAAGTCGCCGCGGCCGCCGGTGATGCGCGCGGCCTCGTCGGTCAGGGTGTAGCCGATGCCCTGCGGCGTCGCCTGGTTGATGAAGAAGTCGCGGGCGTCCTTCTCGGCGTCGGCGTCCCAGGTGATGACCTTGATGCCGCGCTCCTTCGCCTTGCGCAGCACGGTCGAGATGCCGACCTTGTTCTCGACGCTGACGGCGATGGCGTCCACGCCGCGCGTGATCCACGCCTCGACCACCTCGTTCTGCTTCGCCGGGTCGAGGTCGGTCGGCCCGTCCCACAGGAGGTCTACGCCCAGCTCCTTCGCCGCCTCGTCGGCGCCCGCCTTGCAGCTCACGAAGTACGGGTCGCCCTTCGCCTTCGGCATCAAGGCGACGACGGCCTTCTTCCCGCCGGCGGGCCGCGCCGGGTTCGCGCCCTGCGCGCCCGCGCCCGAGGACGCCGCCCCCGCCCCCGCGCTCTCCCTGACCGAGCGCACGAGCACCCAGTTGCTTCCCGCGACGATGAGCGCGCCGAGCAGTATGACGGCGCTCAGGACTGCGACTTGCGAGTTTCTCACCTCTTCGTCCTCCGCTATGTTTACCGCGCGCGCCGGCCGTGTGCGGGCGTGCGTCGAGAGCCGGTCAAGGAGTATGGTGGCGACGAGCAGCACGCCCGTCAGGATGCCGGCCAGCTCCGCCGGCTGCGCGCTCAGGCGCAGCCCGTTCTGGAGGATGACGATGCCGAACAGCCCCAGCAGCGTCCCCAGCACCGTCCCGCGCCCGCCGAAGATGGACGCCCCGCCGAGCACGACCGCCGTGATCGCCATCAGCTCGTAGCCCGTCCCCGCGTCCGACTTCGCCTGTCCCAGGTGCGCCACGTAGATGACCGCCGCGAGGCTCGCCGCCAGGCCCGACAGCACGTAGATGAGCGTGAGGCGCGAGCGCACGGGGATGCCCGCGTAGCGCGCCCCCTCGGCCGAGTAGCCGATGGCGTAGAGGCTCCGCCCGTAGGCCGTGCGCTGGAGCCACCACCAGACGCCCGCGGCCGCCGCCGCCAGCACGAAGAGCTGCGTCGGCACGAGCCCGCCGACGTAGCCCTGCCCTAAAAAGAGGAACCCCTGCGGGAAGCCCGAGTAGTTCTCGACGCCGCGCGTCAGCCCCTCGGCGACGCCGCGGAAGAGCGAGAAGGTGCCGAGCGTGACGATGAGCGGCGGGAAGTTCAGGCGCGTGATGATGAGCGCGTTGAGCAGCCCGCCGAGCGCGCCGGCGCAGAGCGTGAGCGCGACGGCCGCCGGCACGGGGAGCCCCGCGTCGCGCCACAGCGCCCCGAACACGACCGCCGCCAGCCCCATCATCGAGCCGACCGACAAGTCAATCCCGCCCGTGATGATGATGGGCGTCAGCGCCAGCGCCAGCAGCCCTATCTCGACGGCGAGCCGCGTGACCTCGAAGGCGTTCCCGCCGCCGAGGAAGTTGCCGCCCGTCAGGCTGAAGACGGCGCACTCCGCGAGGACGACGACGAGCAGCACCCACTCATTGTTCGGGAAGACGCGCTCGCGCCACGGCGCGGTCAGCTTCAGGCTGCGGGCTTCGGGTTGCGGCGAGGCTTCACTCATTTGGCGGCCCCCGCGGTCTTCGGCGTCAGCCGGCCCGCGCGCATCCGCTCGAAGTGGCCGAGCGCCACGTCCGAGACGAGCGCCGCCAGGATGATGCCGCCCTGAATCGCCTTCTCCCAGAAAGGGTTGATGCCGACGAAGGTCAGCGCCGTCCCTATCGTCCCCAGCAGCGCCGCGCCGACGAGCGTCCCCGTCAGCGTCCCGCGCCCGCCCGTGATGGCCGCCCCGCCGATGACCACCGCGGCCACCGCCTTCAGCTCAAGCCCGATGCCGGCGTTGCTCGGCACGGCCGAGAAGCGCACCGCGTTCAGAAGCGCCGCCAGCCCGGCCAGCGCGCCCATCAGCGCGAACACGCCGAAGACGACCCGCCGCGGCTCTATCCCCGCGAGCCGCGCCGCCTCCGCGTCCGACCCCACGGCGTAGACCGCGCGCCCCGCGCCCAGGTTCCTCAGCATCCAGCTGAAGGCCGCGAGCACGCCCAGCGCGGCCCCGACGATGAGCCACTGCGCGAGCGTCTGCCCCAGCCCGAACCACTGGAAGTCCGGCGGGAGGTTCTGCACCCACTCGCCCTGCGTCACCCACCGCAGCGCGTCGCGCCACGCGACGAGCATCGCCAGCGTCACGATGATGGAGGGCAAACGCAGGTAGCCGACCAGCGCCCCGTTGACCGCGCCCATCAGCGCGCCCAACAGCAGCACCGACGGCAGCAGCAGCGCGACGGGCACGCCCTCCTTCGCCAGCCACCCGGCGGCCACGCTGCACACCGCGAACTGCGACCCGACCGAGATGTCTATCTCCCCGACCAGGATGACCAGCGTCATCCCCACCGCGACGAGCAGCACCGGCGCGTTGTTGAGTGCCATGTCGCGCAGATTCCCCGCCCCGAAGAACGAAGGCGCGGCGGCACCCACCGCCGCCAGCAGCACCACGTACGCCAGCGCCGCCGAGAGTTCACGCTTGTAGCGGCTGAGCTTCATTAGAGCGAGACCTCCGTCCCGGTTTCGGCCGTTCAGTCGGCGCCGGCCGCGGCCACCTCGGCCGCGTCGTGGCCGAGCGCGAGCGCGAGGACCTTCTCCTGCGTCGCGTCGGCGCGGTCGAGGATTGCGGCGAGGCGGCCGCCGTGCATGACGGCGACGCGGTCGCTCATGCCGAGAATCTCCGGCAGCTCGGAGGAGATCATCAGCACCGCGACGCCCTCGGCCGCGAGGTCGGTCATCAGGGCGTGTATCTCCGACTTGGCGCCCACGTCTATCCCCTGCGTCGGCTCGTCGAGGATGAGCACCGCGGGGCGGGTCAGGAGCCAGCGCGAGAGCGCGACCTTCTGCTGGTTCCCGCCCGAGAGCGTGGCGACGGGGGCGTAGATGGCCGGCGTCTTGACGCCGAGCCGGCGCGCGTAGTCGCCCGCCAGCTCCCGCTCGCGCCTGAAGTCGAGCCCGCCGCCGCGCGAGATTTGGTCGAGCGAGGCGAGCGTGATGTTGGCCCCTATCTGCATGTCGAGGATGACGCCGTGGCGGCGGCGGTCTTCCGGCAGGTAGGCTATCCGGCGGCGGATGGCCTCGGCCGGGCTCCTGATGCCGACCGGCTCGCCGCGCAGGAGGATGGCGCCCTCGTCTACCGGCGTCAGGCCGAAGACGGCACGCGCCAGCTCCGTCCGGCCCGCGCCGACGAGGCCCGCGAGGCCCACTATCTCGCCCGCGCGCACCGAGAGGTTGACGCCCCTGACGCCCGACTCGGAACAGCCGAGGTCGCGCAGCTCAAGCACCACGTCGCCGAGCGCCACCTCGCGCTTGGGGAAGACGGCCGACAGCTCGCGCCCGACCATCATCTGGATGAGCTGCTGCCGGCTCACCTCCGACATCGGGCGCGTGTCTATGGTGCGGCCGTCGCGCAGGACGGTCACGCGGTCGGCGATGACCGGCAGCTCTTCGAGCCGGTGCGAGATGTAGACCATGCCGACGCCGCGGTCGCGCAGGCTCCGGATGACGTTGAAGAGGTTCTGCGTGTCCTCCTCGGAGAGCGAGGCGGTCGGCTCGTCGAGTATCAGGACTTTGGCGTCGGCGCCGAGCGCGCGCGCTATCTCGACGAGCTGCTGCTGCGGCATGGTGAGTTCGCCCGCGTCGGCGTCCGGCGAGATGCGCGCGCCCACCTGCGCGAGCAGCTCCGCGGCGCGGCGGCGGCGCCCGCGCCAGTCCACGCGCCCGGCCGGCCCGGTTCGCTCGACGCCGAGCGCGATGTTCTCCGCCACGGTCAGCTCGGGGAAGAGCGCGGGCTGCTGGTAGATGGCGGCCACGCCCAGCTCCTTCGCCACGCGCGGCGAGTTGTGCGTGACGGCCTTCCCCTCTATCCGAAGCTCGCCGCCGTCCGCCGAGACCGCGCCCGTGATGATTTTGATGAGCGTGGACTTGCCCGCGCCGTTCTCGCCGATGAGCGCGTGCACCTCGCCCGCGCGCAGCTCCAGCGAGGCGCTCCTCAAAGCCTGCACGCCCGCGTATGACTTCGTGATGTCGGCCGCGCGTAGCAGCGGCGCGCTCTCAGTCATGGCTTCGGCCCCCGCCGGCCTGTCCCTCCCGCCCGACGATGACGACGTAGAGTTCCGCCGGGCCGTGGACGCCGATGGCCAGCGTCAGCTCGATGTCCGACGTGCGCGACGGCCCCGTGATGAAAGTCACCGCGCGGCTCAAGCCCTCGCGGCCCCGCGCGCCAATCGCTTCGAGCACCTCGCCCAGCGTCTCGCGCACGCTGGCGGCCTCGACGACGGCGACGTGCGCCGTCGGCACGAGCGACGCGAGCCGGTGGCGCTCCGCGTCCGACTCCAGCACGAGCGTCCCCGTCTCCGCGACGGCCCACTGCGCGCCCGTGACGCCGAGGTCGCAGTCGAACAGCTCCTCCGCGCCCGCGTCCTCGATCAGCCCCGCGGCGGCGCCCGAGTCCGCCGCCGCCAGCGCCTCCGCCATCCCGGCGACGCGGCGCGCGAGCGGCGAGCCCGAGACGGCGATGCGGCGCGCGCCCAGCTTCAGGATGATTTGGCGCACCGCCTCGGCCGCCTCCGCCTCGCCGCGCGCCACCGTGCAGTGGCCCGCCACGGCTTCGAGCGCCTGCCGGAAGCGCTCGACGGCCGTGCCCTCGAACTCGGACGGCGGCGGCAGCGCCGTCCCGCCGTGCGCCGAAACGTCCCGGCCGCGCGCGCCTTCCGCGTGCCGCGCGTCGTGCGCCGCGCGCACGGCGTCGTGCGGCGCGCTGGCCGCGAGGTGCCCGCGGATGGACTCCATCACCGAGCGCCGCGCCTCTTCGTTTCGCCTCTGTTCGGACATCTGTTCGCGCCCGTCTACCGCGGGCGGCCCTTCCCCTTCTGCTCCGCGCGCCACCGCTCCCGGAAGGTGCGCGGGGCGAGCGGCGGGGCGTCGCGCCACTCCGTCCACGCGGCGAGCGGGGGCGCGAGCTTCGCCAGCAGGCCGCCGACTTTGCCGACGCGCCCGCGGCGCACGACCGCGCGTTGCAGCACGCGCGCGACGCGCGCGCCCCACTCGTAGAGCGCGGGGCTCGACCACGCCCGCGCGTAGAGGTTGAAGGCGAGGCGCTCAAGCGGCTTCCCGCGCACGGGGCCGTGCTGGTCGGCCGTCCCGGCGGCCGTGCCCTCGGCCACCTCCGCGCGCAGGTGCAGGAGCAGCTCGGGGATGTCTATCTTGACGGGGCAGACCTCGCGGCACGCGCCGCACAGGCTCGAAGCGTAGGGCAGCTGCGCCGAACCCTTGAGCCCCGAGAGCTGCGGCGTAATCACCGCGCCGATGGGGCCGGGGTAGACCGAGCCGTAGGCGTGGCCGCCGACCTGCTGGTAGACCGGGCACGCGTTGAGGCACGCGCCGCAGCGGATGCACGCGAGCGACTGGCGCGTGACGGGGTGCGCCAGCATCCGCGAGCGGCCGTTGTCGAGCAGGACGATGTGCAGCTCCTCCGGCCCCTCGTCTTCGGGGCGCCGCTTCACGCCCGTGATGAGCGACTGGTAGGCCGTCAGGCGCTGCCCCGTGCCCGAGCGCGGCAGGAGCTTTAAGAACACGTCGAGGTCGGTCAGCCGCGGGATGACCTTCTCGATGCCCATGACGGCGATGTGCGTCCGCGGCAGGCTCGTCGTCAGGCGGGCGTTGCCTTCGTTTTCGAGGATGAGGATGGTGCCCGTCTCGGCCACGCCGAAGTTGACGCCGCTGACGCCGACCTCCGCCTCGGCGAAGCGGCGGCGCAGGATGCGGCGCGCGGCGCCCGTCAGCACGGCCACGTCGTCCGTCGGCGGGATGCCGACCTTCTCGGCCATCAGCTCGGCTATCTGGCGCTTCGACTTGTGAATCGCCGGGACGACGATGTGCGAAGGCGTCTCGTGCGCGAGCTGGATGATCCACTCGCCGAGGTCGGTCTCGATTGGCTCAAGCCCCTCGGCCTCCAGGGCGGCGTTGAGGTGTATCTCCTCGGTCGCCATGCTCTTCGACTTGACGACGCGCGTGGCGCCCCGCGCGCGAATCAGCCCGAGCACGACCCGGCACGCCTCCGCCCCGTCGCGCGCCCAGTGAATCCGGGCGCCCGCGCGCTCGGCGTTGGCGGCGAACTCTTCCAGATACCTGTCGAGGTGCGCCAGCGTCTCGTCCTTCGCGGCGCGCGCCCGCTCGCGCAGGCCCTCCCAGTCCGCGACCGTATGGACGGCGAGCTTGCGCCGCTCGCCGAACGTCGCCGCCAGGTTGCGCAGGGCCCCGCGCAGCTGCACGTCCACAAGCGCCTCGCGCGCGTTACGGTCGAACGTCTCTGAAGTCTGCTGGTGCATCACTCTCTCGACGCGAGCAGCTCGGCGAGGTGCATCGTGCGCACGCGGGAGTTGTTCCGCGTGAGCCGCCCGCCGATTTGCATCAGGCAGCTCGCGTCGCCGGAGACGACGGCGCGGACGCCCGCCCGCTCAATCGCGTCAATCTTGTTGTCGAGGATGGCGACGGAAATCTCCGGGTACTTGACGGAGAAGGTGCCGCCGAAGCCGCAGCAGGCGTCGGCGTTCGCCAGCTCGACGAACTCGGCGCCGCGCACGCCGCGGATGAGCCGGCGCGGCTCCTCGCGCAGGCCGAGGTCGCGCAGGCCGTGGCAGGCGTCGTGCCAGGTGACGCGCCCGTTGAAGCTGGCGCCCACGTCCCCCGCGCCGAGCACGTTGACGAGGAAGGAGCCGAACTCGTGGGTGCGTTCGGCGACCGCCTCGGCGCGGCGGCGCCAACGCTCGTCGTCCGCGAACAGCTCGTGGAAGTGGTGCGCCATCGCCGTGCAGGAGCCCGAGGGGCTGACGACGTAGTCGGCGTCGCCGCCCTCGAAAATCTCGATGAAGCGCCGCGCGAGCCGGCGGGCGTCCGCGCGGTAGCCGGTGTTGAAGGCCGGCTGGCCGCAGCACGTCTGCCGCTCGTCGAAGACGACCTCGCAGCCCGCGCGCCGCAGCACCTCGACCGCGCTCGCCCCGACCGCGGGCCAGAGCTGGTCGACCAGGCAGGTGATGAAAAGCGAAACTCTCATCAAAGACGAAGCTCAGGCCAGCATCGAGGCGAAGGCGCGCTTCAGGTCGTCAATCACCTCGTCCGACATCGGCGCGACCTCGCCGATGAGGCGGCTGTTGATGAGCGCCTCGGACGTGGACTCGAGCACTTCGAGGCGGTCGAACGCTTCGAGCACGTTCGCGCCCAGCACCAGCACGCCGTCGTTCTCCAGGAGCGCGATGGGGGCGCGCGGCGAGGCCACGCGCGCCAGCCCTTCGGGGTCGCGGAACTGCACGCCGTAGGGGACGCGCGCCACGTCGCGCAGCAGCAGGTAGCTCTCGGGGATGGTGCGCGAGTCGAGCGCGGCGTCCGTCACGCTGAAGGCCGTCACGTTCACCGGCGAGGCGTTCAGGACGGCGCCGACCTGCGGGTGGCGCTCGTAGATGGCGCGGTGGTTGCGCGCCGCGCGGCTCGCCGCCTTGCCCGCCTCGGCGCGGCCCCCGCTCACCAAAACGAGGTCTTCGACCGAGAGCGTGTGGCGGTCAACCCGGGCGGGGGTTATCAGGAAAGAGTCTTCGTCCACGCGCGCCGAGAAGCTGCCGCCCGTGCTGATGAAGAGGCGCTGCTGGTAGCCGCGGCGCGTGAAGTCGACGAGCTGGCGGCGCAGGTCGCGCTCGCGGCTCGAAGGCGGCGGGGGCTCGAACTCTTCGAGCGGCGGCACGCGGTTGCGCAGCTCCAACTCCTCGTCGTTCAGGTAACGGACTTCCCCGAGCAGCTTCGCCTTGACGAGCGTCTTCGCCGTGAACTCCAGCGTCTCGAACCGCTGGAAGGCGCCCTGCAAGCCGTCGCCGCCGACGGCGACGCCGTGGTTTTCGAGCACGACGCAGTTGTGCCCGCGCGCGAAGGTCTCGGCGATGCTGCGACCGAGGTCTTCGCTCCCGGGCAGCGCGTAGGGCGCGAAGCCGGCGGGGCCGCAGACGTGGCGCGACTGGTGGAAGAGGCGCGTGTCGGGCGCGCGCCCCGTGATGCTGAAGGCGACGAGCGCGACGGCGTGCGCGTGGACGACGCCCGAGAGGTCGGGCCGCGCCTCGTAAATCATCTGGTGGAACGGCAGCTCCGACGAGGGCGGGTGCGGCCCCTCCGTGCGGCCGTCCGGCAGCACGCACACCACGTCCTCGCGGCGCAGGCCCCCCTTGTCCACGCGCGCGGGCGTGACCCAGACCGTCCCGTCCGGCTCGCGGATGGAGAGGTTGCCGCCCGACGTGGTCGTCATGCGGTAACGATAGATGCGCTCCATCGTCTGCATGATTTCGTCGCGCGGGTGCAGGTACTTCGACGAACGCCGGCTCGACATAAACTCCCCCCTCACCCCTCCTCCAGGCAGCGCGCGAACGCCTCCATCTCGGCCGGCCCGCCGACGACGAGCGGCGTCCGCTGGTGGATGTCCACGGGCTGCACGTCGAGGATGTTGCGCTCGCCGTCGCTCGAAGAGCCGCCCGCCTGCTCGGCGAGGAAGGCCACGGGGTTGGCCTCGTAGAGCAGGCGGAGCTTGCCCTGCGGGTGGTCGGTGTTCGGCGGGTAGATGAAGACGCCGCCGCGCAAAAGCGTCCGGTGGAAGTCGGCCACCATCGAGCCGACGAAGCGCGAGGAGTAGCGCCGCCCCAGCTCGCCCGACTTGAGGCGCCCGAGGTAGCGGACGTAGCACTCGGGCCAGCGGTCGCAGTAGGACTCGTTGATGGAGTAGTAGGCCCCGCTCTCGGGGATGCGGATGTTCTCGTGCGTGAGGATGTAGGAGCCGACGGCCGGGTCGAGCGTGAAGCCGTGGACGCCGTTGCCCGCGCTGTAGACGAGCACGGTGGACGAGCCGTAGACGACGTAGCCGGCGGCGACCTGCTTGCGGCCCGGCTGCAAGACCCACTCCAGGGGGTCGCCGGCCTTGTCGCCTTCGGGGCGGCGGAAGATGGCGAAGGTCGTCCCGATGGTCACCGCCACGTCTATGTTCGAGGAGCCGTCGAGCGGGTCGAAGACGATGGCGTACTTGGCCGCGGGCGACTCGTGGCGCAGCAGGATGGGCTCCTCGTTCTCCTCCGAGGCGATGATGCCTATGCTGTCGCGCAAGGAGAGGCAGTGGATGAGCGCCTCGTTGGCGTAGACGTCGAGCTTCTGCTGCACCTCGCCCTGCACGTTGACCGAGCCGAAGGAGCCGAGGACGCCGGCGAGCCCCGCGCGCCTGACCTGCGACTCGATCATCTTCGTGCCGAGCGTGATGCCGGAGACGAGCCAGCTGAACTCGGTGGTCGCCCCGGGGAAGCGCTTCTGCTCCTGAAGGACGTGCTGCTGGAAGGTCGTTATCATCCCGTCTCACCCCGCGCGCTCAGGTAGCGCCCCTCGACGCGCGCGTAGGCCCGCCGCGCCTCCTCACCCGCCGCCGAAGCGCGCGGCTCGAACCTCCTCGGGCTCACGTTCAGCGCGACGTGGCGCCGCGCCTCGCCGAGCGAGGAGAAGCGCCCGGCCGTGACCGCCTGCACGAGCACGTTGCCCGTCACGGTCGCCTCGGCCGGCCCCGCGAGCACCGTCAGCCCCGAGGCGTCGGCCGTCGCCTGGTTGAGATAATCGTTGCGGCTCCCGCCGCCGACGACCTGCACGCCCTCGACCTCGTCGCCGGTCAGGGACTCGGCCGCGCGCAGCACGGAGGCGTAGCGGAGGGCGAGCGAGTCGAGAATCACCTTCGTCAGCGCGGCCGGGTCTTCGGCCGAAACCTGCTGCCCGGTCTCCGAGAGCTGCGCCGCCACGGCCCCGAGCATCGAGGGCGGGTTGAAGAGGCGCGGGTCGTCGGGGAAGACGAAGCCCGGGCGGCCTTCGATTTCGCTAACCTGTCGGAGCAGGTCTTCGTACCCGACCGCGAGCCCGCGCGACGCCCACTCGGCGCGGCACGACTCGAAGACCCAGAGGCCCATCACGTTCTTCAGGAAGCGGACGGTGCCGTAGGCGCCGCCCTCGTTCGTGAAGTTGTGGCGCGCGACCTCCTCCGAGACTAGCGGCTCGCGGCGCTCGACGCCGACGAGCGACCACGTGCCCGACGAGACGTAGGCCCACCCTTCGGCGAGCGGGGCGCCCGCCACCGCGCTCCCCGTGTCGTGCGTCGCCGGCGCGACCACGCGCACGCCCTCCTCCAGCCCCAGCTCGTCCGCGACCGAGGGCGAGAGCGGCCCGAGGTCGGTGCCGGCCGGGACTATCTCCGGCAGCAGGCCGGCGGGCAGCCCGAGGCGCGCGAGCAACTCCCCGTCCCACTGGCCCGTCCGCGCCGCGACCATCTGCGTCGTGGTCGCGTTCGTGTACTCGCAGGCCGCGCGGCCGTTGAGGAAGAAGTTAATCAGGTCGGGAATCAGCAGCAGCCGCGCCGCGCCGCGCGGCAGCCCGTCGCGCGCGTGCGCGCGGAGCTGGTAGAGCGTGTTGAACTCCTGAAACTGAATCCCCGTCCGCGCGAAGACCTCCTCGCGCGGGACGGCGGCGAAGACCTCCCCCATCACGCCGCGCGTCCGCCCGTCGCGGTAGCAGACCGGGTCTTCCAGCAGCCGCCCGCCCTCGTCGAGCAGCCCGTAGTCCACCGCCCAGCTGTCCACGCCGACGCTCCGCACCCGCCGCCCCGCGCGCCGCGCCCGCTGCCCCGCCGCGCGCAGGCCCTCCTTTATCTCGCCGAGGATTTCCGCGAACGGCCAACGCAGCCGGCCGCCCTCGCGCCGCGGCGGGTACCTGAACCGCCGCACCTCTTCGAGCAGGAGCTCGCCCGGCGCCACGCCCGCCAGGAAGACGCGCCCGCTGCCCGCGCCGAGGTCAACCGCGATGTAGAGTTCGTCCATGAGTAGGCGGCAGCCGGCAGGCTGGCAGTCAGTAGAAGAACTGTCGTAGCTCGAACCGCCCGGTTCTCGCCTTCAACGTCGGCGGCGCGGGGCGCCGCCGTCCACCGGCCGCCGCCTGCCGGCCACTCAAACGATTCCCGAGGCCGCGGCGCCCTTCTGCGCGGGGCGCTCTTCGGCCTTGCGCTGGCGGTAGCCGCTGGCGCGGTAGGCCGCGACGGGGTCGATGGCGCCGCCCTCCCGCTCGCGCGCGACGGCGAGGACGGGCGAGACGTCGGTCGTGAACGCCTGCTTGAGCGCGGCCAGCGCCATCAGCGGGTCGCAGTTCTTCTGCGCCGCCGCGAGCGCCTCGCGGTCTACGAGGTGCGCCTGGACGTAGGCGCGCGACAGCTCGACCGCGCTCGTCATCAGGGACTCGACCGGGTCGGTGACGTTGTGCGACTGGTCGAGCATGTAGGCCGGGGCGAAGTTCTCGACCCCGGCAAGCTCGGCGTCCACCAGCTCGTTGAAGATGAGGAAGAGCTGGAAGGGTTTTATCGAGCCCGCGTCGAGGTCGTCGTCGCCGTACTTCGAGTCGTTGAAGTGGAAGCCGGCGAGCTTGCCGAACTGGATGAGGCGCGCCACGATCATCTCGATGTTGACGTTCGGCGCGTGGTGGCCGAGGTCGACGAGGCAGAACGCCTGCGGCCCCAGCTCGCGCGCGCAGTGGTAGCTCACGCCCCAGTCGTTGATGACCGTCGAGTAGAAGGCCGGCTCGTAGAACTTGTGCTCGATGAAGAGGCGCCAGTCCGGCGGGAGCGCCTTGTAGATGTCGCGCATGCTGTCGAGGTAAAGCTCCAGCGCGCGGCGGAAGTGCTGCTGCCCCGGAAAATTCCCGCCGTCGCCTATCCAGACCGTGTGCGCCTTCGAGCCGATTTTCCGGCCCAGCTCGATGCACTCGACGTTGTGCTCGACGGCCTGCCGGCGCACGGCCGCTTCGGGGTGCGTGAGGCTGCCGTACTTGTAGGAGTGCGGCTGGCCCGCCTGATCCTGGAACGTGTTCGAGTTCATCGCGTCGAAGTGGAGGCCGCGGGCGCGGGCGAACTCGACGAGCGCGTTCGGGTCTTCGGGCCTGTCCCACGGGATGTGGAGCGAGACGCCGGGCGTGGAGCGGACGAGCTTGTTGATGGTGGCGCAGTCCTCCAGCTTCTCGAAGATGCCGCGCGGCTCGCCCACGCCGGGGAAGCGCGCGAAGCGCGTCCCGCCCGTGCCCACGCCCCACGACGGCACGGCCACGCGGAACGCCTGCGCCTTCGCCGTCAGCTCCTCGATGTCGCGCCCGCGGCGGCCGAGCTGGCGGCTTAGGTGCTCGTAGTCTTCCTCGACCCAGGCCCTCGCCTTCCGGTTCTGCTCGGCGATGAGGCCGTCGTCAATCTCAAAGGGTGTCGCCATGTGTTTTGCCTCCTAGCGCAGGAACCCGTCCTGAAGGCCGCCGTCCACGGGGATGACGTGGCCGGTCGTCTTCGCCAGCCGCTTCGAGACGAGCAGGAAGATGCCCTCGGCCTGGTCGTGGGGCTCGATGGGCGTCTGCGTCAGCGAGCGCTTGGCGTAGAACTGCGCCAGCTTGTCCCTGAGCGCCTCGGTCTCCTCCGACTCGTCGAAGTCTATCTTGTACTTGGTCAGGCTGGCGATGACGCGGTCGCGCGGGAACATCGTGCTGCCCTTGACGACCGTGGCCGGCGCGACGGCGTTGACGCGCACGAGCGGCGCGAACTCCACGGCCAGCTCGCGGACGAGGTGGTTGGCCGCCGCCTTGCTCGTGTCGTAGGCGAGGCTCCCCTTCTTGGCGACGACCGCGTTGGCGCTCGTCGTCAGCACCACGTTCCCGGTCAGGCCCTGCTTCTTGAAAATCCGGTACGCCTCGTCGGCGACGACGTAGGCGCCGGTGACGTTGATGCCGAAGGTCAGCGCCCAGTGGCGGTCCTCGACGCGGCCCGTCTTGTCGGGCGGGACGAAGACGCCGGCCGTGACGACCACGGCGTCGATGCCGCCGTAGGCGAGCATCACGTCCTCGAACATCTGCCGGACGCTCTCGCGGTTCGTGATGTCGCAACTCAAGCCGACGGCCGGGCCGCAGTTGCTTAGCCCCACGCCCGCGACGCCGATGCCGGGGCCGTACTGCGCGATGATCTCCTGCGCCGTCTCCTTCGCCGACTCCTCGTTCAAATCCACGCAGACGATGTGCGCGCCCTCTTTGACGAGCCGGTGCGCGGTCTCCTTCCCGATGCCGGCGCCGGCGCCGACGACGACGATGATTTGGCGGTCGAGCTCCTTCTCGGGCGGCATCCGGCGGAGCTTGGCCTCTTCGAGCAGCCAGTACTCGATGTCGAAAGCCTCCTGCTGGTCCATCGCCTCGTACTCGTCGATGGCCTCGGCGCCGCGCATGACCTCGATGGCGCAGTTGTAGAACTCGGCCGTCACGCGCGACTCGCTCTTGTTCTTGCCCCACGCGAGCATGCCGAGGCCCGGGATGAGGACGACCGTCGGGTTCGGGTCGCGCATCGCGGGCGAGTCCGGGTGCTTGCAGCGCTCGTAGTAGGCGGCGTAGTCCTTGCGGTACTCGACTATCCCATCGGCGACGGCCTTCCTCAACGCCTCCACGTCGCCCGAGGCCGGGTCCCACTCGACGAAGAAGGGCTTGATTTTCGTGCGCAGGAAGTGGTCGGGGCAGGAGGTGCCGAGCGCGGCCAGTCGCGGCGCGTCGTGGCTGTTGACGAAGCGGAGCATCCGCTCGTCGTCCTGCACGGTGCCGACGAAGCGCTTGTAGGCCGAGACCTGACCGCGGACGAACGGGATGATGTCGGCGATGATGCGGCGGCGGTCGGCCTCGGGCAGGGGCGCGTGCTTCTGCCCGCCGAACGTCTTCTCCCCCTTGTCGTGCGACTCGATGTAGCGCGCGGCGCGGTCGATGATCTCCAGCGCCGTCTCGTAACAGGTCTTGTCGTCGTTGCTCCAGCTGCTCATGCCGTGGTGGCCGAGGAGGATGCCCCGGGCCTGCGGGTTCTGCCTTATCAGCTCCTCGATCTTCAGGCCGATGTCGAAGCCGGGGCGCTGCCACGGGATGTAGATGACGTCGTCGCCGTAAATCTCCTTCGTCAGCCGCTCCTGGTTGACCGAGGCGGCGACGGCGATGACGGCGTTCGGGTGGAGGTGGTCGACGTGCCGGTAGGGGACGAGCGTGTGGAGCGGCGTGTCGATGGAGCCCGCGCGGGGGTTGAGGTTGTAGACGCAGTGGCTGTACATCGGGTACATCGCGTCCTCGATCTCGGTCTTCGGGCCGCGCTCGGGGTGGTTGAGGTAGATGGGCCTCATCGCCCGAATCTTGTCGAGGTAGAACGAGGCGAAGCCGTCGCGCCTGGCCGTGCGCAGGTCGCCGCCCGAGCCCTTGACCCACAGGACTTCGACCTCCTCGCCCGTCAGCGGGTCGCGCTCCGGCAGCTTCGAGGAGGTGTTGCCGCCGCCCGTGTTCGTCAGCGTCAAGTCCTCGCCCAGCTTGTTCGAGCGGTAGACCAGGCGGTCGAGCCCCGTCAGCTGGTCGGCGACCTCGTCCTGCCAGAGGTACTTCACGTACTCGAAAGACTTCTGTTCGCGTTGTCTGCTCATAAAACCCTCCCTGCGGATGAGACCTCGTCCATCGCGCGGACTCTCGGGCGCGGCACGGCGGGCGGCCGCGGGCAAGCGGTTAACTTCGCGGGGCCGAAAAATGCCGAAAGACGCCCGCGTCGTCGTGGAGCGCGACGCGGCGCGGGGCGCGTACTGATTTTCAGGACTTACTTCTAACGGGGTAGGCGGAATTCTACTCGCTCGCGGGCCTTTTTGCCAAACGCTATTTGGCCGGGCGGGCGCGCGGGGGCCGCGGGGCGCCGCCCTACTTGCGGGGCGGGGCGGTGGAGTCGCGCGTGATGAGGTGGGTCGGGATGCGCAGCTCGACGCCCTGCTGCTCCGGGTGCTCGATCATCGCCACCAGCGTCTCGACGACGCGGCGGCCGATCTCGGCGCGGGGCGAGCAGACGGTCGTGAGCGGCGGCTCCGAGAGCGCCGCGAACGCGATGTCGTCGAAGCCGACGACGGAGATGTCGCCCGGGATGGAGAGCCCGGCCTTGCGGAACTCGCGCATGGCGCCGAGCGCCATCATGTCGTTGGCGACGACGACGGCCGTGGGCAGCTCCTTCGCGGCCAGCATCTCGCTGGCGGCGCGGCGCCCGCCGTCGAGCCGGAAGTCGCCCTCGTAGACGGCGGGCCTGGGCTCCTCGGGGAGGTGGCGGGCCATGAAGTCGAGGAAGGCGTCGCGGCGGACGACGCCCGAGGGGATGCGGCTGGCGCCGGCGATGTGCGCGATGCGGCGGTGGCCTAGGCTAACGAGGTGGCGGACGGCCTCCTCGATGCCGGCGGCGTAGTCCACGCAGATGTTGCTCATCCGCTCGCCGGCGAGGTCGTAGCTGTCGAAGACGACCGAGACCTGGCGGCGCGTGATCTCGTGGAAGAGGTCGGAGTCCAGCTCCGAGGTCATCAGCGCGACGCCCGCCATCTTCAGCTCGCTCAGGCGGCGCACGTACTCGGCGGCGCGCTCGGGGTCGTAGTTGGTGTTGATGAGGATGACGTTGTAGCCGCGCTCGAAGGCCGCCGCCTCGATGGCCTTGACGACCTCGGGGAAGAAGGGGTTCGAGATGTCGGAGACGAGCAGGCCGAGCATGTTGCTGCGGCCAGAGGCGAGCGAGCGGGCGTGCGCGTTCGGGTGGTACTCGCAGCGCTCGACGGCTTCGAGCACACGACGGCGCGTCTCGTCCGTGACGTACTTCGTGCCGTTGATGACGTGCGAGACGGTGGCCGTCGAGACGCCGGCCTCGCGCGCCACGTCCTTGATGCGGGATGTCCTGAAGTGTTGGGGGGGCGGGCGCTCGGCGGTGTGCTTCCGGGTTTCTTCTCTCATTAGAAGGCTTGGGCTCGGGGTAATTCTCGCGTCCCGCGTCCCGGCCTGCGCCCCGGGGACGTGGGGGCCGGGCCGGGCCGGGTCGCCTTGATGATACAGCGGCGCGCCCCTTTTTTGGAAGCCCCCGCGGGCGCGGCCGTCAGCCCTGCCCGCCGACGGCGAGGCGCATGATGTTCTCCTCCGTGCAGTCCTCGCGCCCGAGCACGCCGGTCACGCGCCCCTCGTGCATGACGGCGACGCGGTCGCTCACGTTGATGACCTCCTCCATGTCGCTCGAAATCATGACGATGGCGACGCCCGACTCGGCGAGTTTCCTCATCAGCTCGTAAATCTCGGCCTTCGCGCCGACGTCGATGCCGCGCGTCGGCTCGTCGAAGATGAGCACGCGGGGTTCGAGCGCGAGCCACTTCGCCAGCACCACCTTCTGCTGGTTCCCGCCCGAGAGGTTCGCCGCGCGCGTCTCGACGGTCGGGGCCTTCACGTTCAGGCGGCCGCAGACCTCCTTCGAGCCCTCGCGCTCGCGCTCGAACGAGATGAGGCCGCCCGGCGCGTAGCGCCCGAGCGCGGGCAGCGTCACGTTCTCGCGGATGGGCATGTCCACGATGAGGCCGGCGGTGCGGCGGTCTTCGGGGACGAGGTAGACGCCGTAGCGGATGGCGTCGCGGGGCGAGCGGATGCGCAGCGGGCGGCCGTCGAGGAGCAGGCGCGACTCGGCCGCCGCGTCCACGCCGAAGATGGCCTGCGCCGCCTCGCTGCGGCCCGCGCCGACGAGGCCCGCGAGCCCGAGAATCTCGCCCCGCCCGACCTCGAACCTCACCTGCTGGCCGGGGTAGCGCGCCGTGCGCAGGGACTCGACCTGGAAGAAGCCCGGCCGCTTCTCGCCCTCCGGGTGCTGGTAGAAGCTCTCGACGTCGCGGCCGACCATCATCCGCACCATGCGGTCGTGCGTCACCTCCTCACGCCTGAGTTCCCCGGCGTTCGCCCCGTCGCGCAGGACGACGGCGCGGTCGGCGATCTCCTTGACCTCGCCGAGCCGGTGCGAGATGTAGATGACGGCGACGCCCTGCGCGCGCAGGTCCTTGACGACTCCGAGCAGGCGGGCCGTCTCGGAGAGCGTGAGCGAGGAGGTGGGCTCGTCCATGATGAGGACGCGCGCCCGCTGCGAGAGCGCCTTCGCTATCTCGACCATCTGCTGCTGCGCGATGGAGAGGCGCGAGAGGAGCGTGTCGGGGCGCACGTCGAGCCCGAGCCGCGCCAGGTAGGTCTTCGCCTCCTCCTGCATCCGGCCGCGGTCTACGAGGCGCAGCGGGCCGCCGCGCGTGGGCTCGCGCCCGAGGAAGACGTTGGCGGCCACGTCCAGGTTGTCGAGGACGTTCAGCTCCTGGTGGATGAAGGCGACGCCGTGGCGCGAGGCGTCCGAGACGCCGCGGATGCCGGCGGGCGCGCCGTCCACCAGCACCTCGCCCGAGTCGGGCTGGTGGACGCCGCCGAGCACCTTCATCAGCGTGGACTTCCCCGCCCCGTTCTCGCCGAGGAGCGCGACGACCTCGCCCTCCGACACCTCCAGGCTCACGCCCTTCAGCGCGTGCACGCCCGGGAAGCGCTTCTCTATCTTCCGCATCTGTAGGATCGGAGGCATAAGAATAGTAGGCGGTGGGCGGCAGTCGGTAGTCAGTCGCGGCGCGGGGCGCGACTGACTACCGACTGCCTTCCCCCTCTCATCTCCCGCGCAACTGGTTAATCTGCTTGGTGAACTCCTCGACGGCGTCGCGCTTGACGATTTTGGTCTCGACGAACTTCTGCTTGTTGGCGGGCACCTGCGAGCGGTCGCCGGCGAGCGACTGCGCCATGATTTTGATGGCCTGGTAGCCGAACTCGTAGGGCTGCTGGACGACCGTGCCGTAGATGGCGCCGTCCTTGATGCCCGCCAGCGTCTCGTCCTCCTCGTCGAAGGCGATGATCTTGACCTGCCCGGTCTTCCCGGCGTCGCGCACCGCGTTGAGGATGGCCGGGCCGTTGTAGCTCCACAGGCCGACGAGCCCCGCCACGTCCGGGTACTTGACCAGCGTGTCGGCGACGTTCGACTTGGCGCGCACGCGGTCGGTGTCGTCGGTGCGCGTGTCGATGATGGTGACGTTCGAGCCGGCGAGCGCCTCCTTGATGCCCTGCAACCGCTCGGCCGCGTTGCGCGCGTCGAGCTTGCCGACGAAGACCATAATCTTCCCGCCCTGCGGCAGCGCCTCCTTGACGAGCGCGCCCGCCTGGCGGCCGGCGGCGACGTTGTCGGTGCCGACGTAGCAGGCGCGGTTGCTTTTCGGCGCGTCGTTGTCCTGAGTGAACACTAATGTCCGCTTTGCCACGTCATTGATGAACTGCGTCTGCTTCTCTGGGGCAACCGGGCTGATAGCAATGCCATCAACTCCGTTCGCTAACAGGTCGTTAACGATTCGCTGCTGCTCGGTATCAGTGCCATCCGCCGGAACTCTGAATTCGACTGTTACGTCTGCTAATTCAATATCGGCCTTCTCA
>DASVTS010000060.1:0-3190 GCA_036387455.1 Pyrinomonadaceae bacterium
TCGTCCCCAGGCGCGCGCGCAAGCTCCGCTGCACGGGCGCCAGCTCAGTGACGAGCGCGCGGCACCACTCGGGGGTGACGGGCGTCAGCCGCTCGTCCGTGTTGTAGCGCGTCAGGCCCAGCGGGACGACGGCGACCGAGCGGACGCGCGGGTGTTCGGCGGCGAGGTCTGAGACTGTGCGCCGCAGCACTTCTCCGTCGTTGATGCCGGGGCAGACGACGACCTGCGCGTGAATCTCGATGCCGGCGTCCATCATCCGGCGCATCTTGTCGGAGATGTCGGCGCGGCGCTCGTCAACGCCGAGCAGGTAGGCGCGCACCTTGAGGTCGGTCGCGTGGACGGAGACGTACTGCGGGGTGAGGCGCTGCTCGACGACGCGCGCCATCTCGTCCTCGGTGATGGAGCTGAGCGTCGTGTAGTTGCCGTAGAGGAAGGAGAGGCGCACGTCCTCGTCGCGGAAGAAGAGGGCGGGGCGCGCGTCGGGCGGGTTACCCTTGCAGAAGCAGAAGAGGCACTCGTTGGCGCACTGGCGCGGCGCGATGTTCTCGAACTGGAGCCCGAAGTCCTCGCCCTCCGCGCGCTCGACCTCGACCTCCCACTCCTCGCCGCCGCGCTTGAGCACGTCGAGCGTCAGTTCGGTCTCGCCGCCGGTGTGGAAGCGGAAGTCGAGGTAGTCGCGCACCACGCGGCCGTTGACTTTGACGACGCGGTCGCCGGGCTCAAGCTCAAGCTCGGCGCCTAAGGAGTCCGGCTCGACCTCCGTGATGGTCACGCCGCGGCGGCGTATCTGCGTGACGGCTGGCGTGACTGCGAATTCGTACATCTCGAACTGTCCCTACGTCCCGACCGGCTCTGAAGACTTTTCGGGCGCCCGCCCGACCCGCGAGTATGGCCGAAGCCCCGCGACACTTCAACCGGCGAAAGGGAATAGATGAGCGTGGGCGCCGGGCGGTTCGCCGCGGCATTCTGACCGGGCGGCCCGTCAGAATGAGAAGGATTGACTGAGACGCGTGCGCGCCTCTACATTAGATTCGGCAGCGACGGCGGGCACACGGGTTGCTAAAGTTAAAGACGGCGTTCGCTCTTCCCTCTCCCGACCTGGCCGCCGCGCACGCCGGAAAGGTTCTCCGACCAGAAGCCGATGGGCACCCCGACACAAGAACTCGAACAGTCAGCCGCCGCCGCGCAGGCCGCTCAGGACGAAGTGCCGCGCGCGCGCAAAACCGTCCTGCTCGCCGAAGACGACCGCTCGCTGCGGCGCTACCTGGAGGTCGTGCTGCGGCGAGCCGGCTACGAAGTGCTGGCCGCGGCCGACGGGCTCGAAGCGATGAAGGCGCTGCTCTCGAACCCGGTGGACGCTCTCGTCACGGACGCCGTCATGCCGCACCTCTCCGGCCACGAGCTGTGCCGCTTCCTGCGCGGACACCCGAAGCTCAAAAGCCTCCCCGTCCTGCTCCTGAGCGGCGCCGACGCCGCCGGGCGCCCCGCGGACTCGGCCGCGGACGTCTACCTCTCGAAGCCCGTCCCCGCCGAAGAACTCGCCGCCAGCCTCGCGCGCCTGCTCGCCTGAAGGGTACGGCGGAAAAAATTTAGCCACAGAGACACGGAGGCATAGAGACTTCGAATAAAAAATCTCTGTGCCTCCGTGTCTCTGTGGCTAATGCGTCTTAACGCCTCCGCTCAGAGTTGAAGTCTTAGGCGCCGCCGGCCTGCGAGCTGGTCTGCGGCGTGAGGCCGAGTATCTCGTCGAGCGGCGTGTATTCGAGCCCCTGGTCGTCGGCGACGGCCTTGTAGGTCATCTTGCCGGCGTAGGTGTTGACGCCCTCCTTGAGCCCCGGGTCGCTGGCGATGGCGTCGAGGAAGCCGCGGTTGGCCAGGCGGAGCGCGTAAGGGAGCGTCGCGTTCGTCAGCGCGAAGGTCGAGGTGCGCGGCACCGCGCCCGGCATGTTCGCCACGCAGTAGTGCAAAACGTCCTCGACGTAGTAGGTCGGGTTCGAGTGCGTCGTCGGCCGCGTCGTCTCGATGCAGCCGCCCTGGTCCACGGCCACGTCCACGATGACGGCGCCCTTCATCACGTCCTTCAGCATCTCGCGCGTGACGAGCTTCGGCGCGGCGGCGCCCGGGACGAGCACGCCGCCGATGATGAGGTCGGCCTCGGCGATGGCGCCGTGGATGGCGTAGGCCGACGAGGCCAGCGTCGTAATCTTCGAGAGGAAGATGTCGTCCAGCTCGCGCAGGCGGTCGAGGTTCTTGTCGACTATCGTGACCTGCGCGCCCATGCCGACGGCGATCTTGGCGGCGTTCGTGCCGACGACGCCGCCGCCGAGGATGACGACGCGCGCGCCGGGCACGCCGGGCACGCCGCCCAGAAGCACGCCGCGCCCGCCGTTCATCTTTTCGAGGTACTGCGCGCCGACCTGCACGGCCATCCGCCCCGCGACCTCCGACATCGGCGTCAGCAGCGGCAGCGTCCCCCGCCGGTCGGTGATGGTCTCGTAGGCGATGCCGGTGACCTTGTGTTCGAGGAGCGCCTGCGTCTGCTTCGGGTCGGGCGCCAGGTGCAGGTAGGTGAAGAGGAGCAGCCCCTCCTTCATCCGCGGGTACTCGGGCTCGACGGGCTCCTTGACCTTGACGACCATCTCGGCCTCGGCCCACACGTCGTCGGCCGAGTCGATGATGCGCGCCCCGGCCTTCTCGTAAAGCGCGTCCTCGAAGCCCGAGCCCTCGCCCGCGCTCTTCTCGACGACGACGCTGTGCCCGGCGTCGTTCAGCGCGCGCACACCCGCCGGGGTGAGCCCCACGCGGTACTCGTTGTCCTTAATCTCCTTGGGGAGTCCGACGATCACTGTTGTTTGTCTCCAATCTTCTGGTTTTGGGACGAGGGCAAGGTGACTTCAGTGAACGATGCTCTCATCTCGTCGGGTCTGGAACTGCTCGGAAACTTGAAGAGGGCTGAACCCTACTCGAAGTTCACCTCGTCAATCTGCGCGCGTTGCAGCTTGCCGCTGTAGTCGACGTAGATTGATTTCCACTCGGTGAAGATGTCGAGGACCTGCGTGCCGGCCTCGCGGTGGCCGTTGCCCGTGGCCTTGGTGCCGCCGAAGGGGAGGTGGACTTCGGCGCCGATGGTCGAGGAGTTGACGTAGAAGATGCCGGTGTACATCTCCTGCATCGCGCGGAAGGCGCGGTT
>DASVTS010000061.1:0-8660 GCA_036387455.1 Pyrinomonadaceae bacterium
CGCGGGGCGCGGACTCAACTCCGCGCCCCGCGCCCCCTCGCCGACGGCGTCTCCCCGCCCGGCGGGAGCCGTGTGTCTATTGCGGCGGCGGCGACTGCTCGCGCGCCCGTCAGAGGAGTCTGCGGCCGTCTACCTCCAGCGCGTTCTCGCGGTAGAAGACGTTGAGCCACTTGCCGCCGCGCCGCGCCCAGCCCGAGGTGACGGCCACCTCGGACTTTATCTCCCGCCCCTTGACGGCCCCGTGAACACGCGCGCGGTAGACGACGATGGCCGCCCCCTCGTTGAGCATGATGACCTTGAAGTCGCTGAGCGAGTAGTCCTTCACCTCCGTCTCCAACACGTCCCGGAGGTAACGCTTCTTGTCCACCGCCTCGCCCGCGGGGTAGATGTTGTAAAAGTCCTCGCTGGTCAGCCCGGCCAGCCCCTTCACGTCCCTGTTCTTGTACAGCTCCCACGTCCGCTTCTCGTTCGAGACGAGCGTCCGCTCGACCGAGGCGGAGCCCCGCGCGGCCGGGCCGCCCTGCGCGCGTGCCTGTAAAGAACCGGCGAGCGCGGACGCGAGGACGAGAGTCAACGCGGCGAACAGTCTTACCATTGAATACCTTTCGCGGGGAGTTTGGATGCGGCCGGCCGGGAACAGCCTGCGACGACGGCGCGTGGCTCGTATTCGGAGACGCGACAGTCCTTCACCCGCGTCTCAGGCGCGCCGGGGCGTCGCCGCCCCGCGTCCCCGGCCGGACGACGGACGGCCTGCTCTCACTGCTTGTTAAGAAGCGCGTGGGCGATAAACACTATGATGCCGATCACGATTATCTGGGCGTAGTAGTAGCCGGAGATGATGCCGGCTACCCCGCCCAGAACGAGCGCGGCATTTCGCTCAAGGCCGAGCTGATTCACCCCGTACCCCGTCGTGAGGAGGAAGCCTATTATGGCCGCCCACCAGTTCCACTTGGGCTTCGCTTTGCCGCCTGGTTTTCCCGCGCGCTCCTGCTCGACCGGCTTCTTCTTTTTGCCTGTGGTCTGTACCTTCTCCGCGCCCGGGGCGGGCGTGCGCGCGCGCGTTCGCGGCGGGGCCGCCGGTCTGGTCGCCGGTCTCGTCAGCTTCGGCGGCTCGGCGTCGGGGATGTAGGTGTTGTACTTACTACAGATGGGACATTGCCCCGACGGGGGCATCATCCCCGCAGTGTGTCCGCAGATTGCACACCGGTAACGCATACCAAGTTCACCTCCGACTTTCCCGCGCGGCGGGGAGGCTGAACCCACGGTGCCGAAGCCGCCCCGGCCGGGAGAGATAAACCCCTCGGTCGAGCTACGCGCACGCCGTCTGATGGTGGGAGTAGCGTTTTTGTGAGGCCGACAAGGGAAGTGCTCTTGCCAGCAGGAATAGCGACCCCTGAAAGCGTGCACGATATTCCCGGGCCGGGCGGGTGTCAACAGGAAAGTTTTGGCGGCGCGCGCGGCTTCCGTCGCCCCGCCCGGCCGGCTTACCTGAGCAGGACGTCCCCGATCTGCTGGGCGAGGTCGCCGAGGCGCGCGTTTTCGAGGTTGGACATGAGGACGACGGCGACCCCGAGGTCGGGCTGCGTGTGGAGGAAGGTGCTGACGCGCTGCTGCCCGCCGGAGTGGCCGACGGTGCGCCGCCCGTTGCGCTCACCCACGCCCCAGCCGAGGCCGTAGGCGGTCTCCTTGCCGTCCTTCGTCTTCTGCTTCGTGTACATCAGCTCGGCCGTCTCGCGCTTGAGGAGCCGGCCCGCCTGGAGCGCCGCGGCGAACCGCGCGAGGTCCTCCGCGGTCGAGACGAAGCCGCCGCCCGGCACCTTGTAGCTGTTGTCGGCGAGCGGCGAGTTCGTCAGCTCGCCCTTGTCGGTGGTGCGGTACCCCTGGGCGCGGCCGGGGATGATGTCGGCGACGCTGTCCACGCGGATGCGCTCCATCCCGGCCGGCTTGAAGACGTTCTCGCGGACGAAGTCGGCGAACTTCTGCCCCGAGGCGCCCTCGACGACGCAGCCGAGGACGGAGTAGCCGTGCGTCGTGTAGTTGTACTTCGTGCCCGGCTCGAACAGCAGCGGGTCGTCCTTGAACATGGCGAGCCCCTCGGTGACGCTCGCGTAGAAGCGCGTGCTGTTGAACTCCTCGTCCGACTTGTAGTGGCGGACGCCGGCGAGGTGTCCGAGCAGCAGGCGCGTCGTCACGGGCCACTGCTTCTCGGGGAAGGCCGGGCAGTACTTCTGCACGGGCGCGTCGAGGTCGAGGCGGCCGCGCTCGAAGAGCTGCATGACGGCGACGGCCGTGATGGGCTTCGAGATGGAGCCGAGCCGGTAGACGGTCGAGGCTTTGGCCGGGACGTTGTTCTCCACGTCCTGCACGCCGTAGCCGTTCGACCAGCGCGGCTGCCCGCCGCTGACGACCGCCACCGACATCCCCGGTATCTTCTGCCGCGCCATCTCGGCCGCGACCAGCGCCTCTATCTGCTTTATCTTCTCGGCCGGGAGTGAGGCGGGCTGCGGCTGCTGGGCCGACCAGCGCGCGCCGGAGAAGAGGACCAAAAGGCACAGCGCGAAGCCCGCGCGCGCGCGGGAAGTTTTGACGAGGCTCATGCCGGCGTGGCTCCTTTTCGGCGCCCCGCAAACGCATGCCGCCGCGCGCGTGCGTGCTGCGCGAGGCGGCAGGCGTCTGCTGCGTTCAGGTCGGGCGGGCGGCTACTGCTCGCAGAAATTCCTGTAACAGATCACGACGCCCTCGTTGTACTGCTCGCCGCAACGCTGGTCGGTTTCGCCGTGGACGGCGATGCACTGCTCGTACCGTTGGGCGTTTCTGACCGTGCAATCCTCGCACTTCTCGTTGATGTCGGCGGCCCTGGCCGTGCGGACGGCGTAAGGCTGGGACAGCGCGAGCGCCAGCGCCACGAAGGCCAACACGGCCGTCAGGGATGACAGGATTCTCTTCATGTTCGGACTCCTCTCGTCGGGGTTGGGACTTTTGGAGAGCTAAGGCGGGAACGTTCCTATAACACTCGCCGGCCCGAAGTCAACGGTTCGTCGCCGCGCGCGCGGGCTACCCCAGAAGCTCGCCGACGCTCACGGAGAGACCTTCGATTGTGTGAGACCGCGCCTCCGCCCCGCGCCCGAAGACCTCCGCGCGCCGGTACGCCGCGCCCTCGGGGTCCGAGCAGACTTCGACCTGCCCCTCGGTAATGTCCACCAGCCACATCTCCGCTACCCCCGCGCGTGCGTAGAGAGGAAGCTTGACCTTTCGGTCGGCGGTGACGGTCGTGTCCGCCACTTCCACGACGAGCAGCACGTCCGCGGGCGCCGGGTGCGCGCCGCGGTAGAAATCGTCACGCCAGCGGAGTAGAGCCACGTCCGGCTGCGGCTCGGAAAAATCGTTAAGCCTGATGGGATTCTGAACGCGGACGAGGAATCGTCTGCGCGCGATTTCGGTGAAGATGAGTGCTAGTGCGTCGACGCACGCCGCGTGGGGGCTGCCGATGGGCGACATCTCGAAAATCTCCCCTTCGATGAGTTCAAGGCGGGCACCCTGTCGGAAGATGCCCGCCTCGCCCATGCGCTCGAACTCCTCGGCGGTGAAAGAGTATTTATCGAGTGCTGCTGACATAACTCCTCTTACTCTCTTTCTTCGACCCCCGATTCAATCAGTCGTGCCTACTCCTCCTCCTCGGCCCGGATGCGGCCCTCGGCGCGGGCCTGCTCGACGATCTTGTTGGCGATCTGGCCGGGGACGGGGTCGTAGTGCGAGAACTCCATGTGGAAGGAGCCGCGGGCGGCGGTGATGGAGTTGAGCTTCGACTGGTAGTCGAGCATCTCCGACATCGGCACCTGCGCCTTGACGACCTGGTTCTTGCCGCGCATCTCCATGCCCTGCACGCGCCCGCGCCGCGAGTTGAGGTCGCCCATGATGTCGCCCGCGCACTCGACGGGCGCGACCACCTCGACGTCCATCACCGGCTCCAGCAGCGTCGGCTTCACCTTCTCGATGGCGTTGCGGAACGCCTTGCGCCCCGCCGCGCGGAAGCTGTGCTCGTCCGAGTCGACCGTGTGGTACGAGCCGTCGATGAGCGTGGCCTTGAAGTCCACGAGCGGGTAGCCGGCGATGGCGCCGGTGGAGGCGGCCTCGACGATGCCCTTCTCGATGGCCGGGCGGAACTGCTGCGGGACGGAGCCGCCGAAAATCTTGTCCTCGAAGACGAACCCGCCGCCGCGCGGCAGCGGCTCGAAGACGACCTTGCAGTCGCCGAACTGGCCGCGCCCGCCCGTCTGCTTCTTGTGGCGCCCCTGCACCTCGGCGCGCGCCGTGATGGTCTCCTTGTAGGGCACCTTCGGCGGGTGCAGCGCCACCTCGACGTGGTAGCGGTTCCTCAGCTTCTCGACCACCGTCTCGATGTGGAGCTGGCCCGAGCCGGAGAGGATGAACTCCTTCGTCTGCGCGTCGCGCGTGAAGTGGAGCGACGGGTCCTCTTCGAGAATCTTGTGGAGCGCGACGGAAATCTTCTCCTCGTCCTGGCGCGACTTCGGCTCGATGGCGAAGGAGATGGCGGCCTCCGGGTACTCGATGGGGTCGTAGACGACGGGGTCGCCCTTGTCCGAGAGGGTGTCGCCGGTCTGCGTCTCCTTGAGCTTGACGCAGGCGATGATGTCGCCCGCGCTGGCCTCGTCTATCTTGTCGAGCTGCTTGCCCTGCATCGAGTGGAGCGCGCCCAGGCGCTCGCTCGCGCCGCGCGTCGTGTTCTGGACGGTGGCGTCCGACTTGACCCGGCCCGAGATGATCTTCATCACGTTGATGCGGCCGGCGAAGGGGTCGGCGATGGTGCGGAAGACGTAGGCCGAGAACGGCTCCTCGGCGTGGTAGCCGCGCGTGACCTCGGCCGCGCCGTCGTCGAGGCTGGCCCGGCCGCGCTCGTTCTCGTGCGTGTCGGGCGCCGGGGCGTAGTCGAGCACGCCGTCGAGGAGCTGCTGCAACCCGACGAGCGTGAGCGACGAGACGGCGAAGACCGGGCAGAGGCGCGAGGCCGCGATGGCCTTGCTGATGTTGGGGATGATGTCCTCCTCTTCGAGCGTGCCCGCCTCCATCCACTTCTCCATCAGCGCGTCGTCCGATTCGGCGATGACTTCGACCAGCCGGTCGCGCTCCTTCTGGAACACGTCGCGCCCCTGCTCGGGGATGGGGACCTCCTTCGCCCTGCCCGCGGCGTCGAACTCGTAAGCCTTCTGGTGGACGATGTCCACGACCCCGCGGAAGTTCGCCTCCTGCCCGATGGGGAGCGTGAAGGGGACGATGGCGCGGCTGAAGGTGTGGCGCGCGCTGTCGAGCGCGGCGCCGAAGTCGGCGCGCTCCTTGTCGAGCTTGGTGATGACCATCACGCGCGGCGTGATGAACTCGTTGGCGTAGCCCCACGTCTTCTCGGTGCCGACCTCGACGCCCGAGACGGCGTCCACGACGACGAGCGCGCAGTCGGCGACGCGCAGCGCGGGCCGCGCGTGCGGGACGAAGGCCGAGAAGCCGGGCGTGTCGATGAGGTTGACCTTGTGGTCGCGCCACTCGCAGTGGGCGAGCTGGTTGTTGAGCGTGATCTTGCGCGCGATGGAGTCCTCGTCGTGGTCGGTGACGGTCGTGCCCTCGTCCACCTTGCCCCAGCGCGGGGTGGCGCCGGCGAGGTGGAGGAGCGAGCTGACGAGCTGCGTCTTGCCGGCGTGGCCGTGGCCAATACAGGCGAGGTTGCGAATCTGGTTGGTTGGGTAAGCTTTCATGGCAGCGGGTCGGACATCCTTTCGACAGGTCGGCGCGCGGGGTCTGACGGCGGAGTTGGAGACCCGCGGCGCCTCGGATTAGACGATTGCTGTGCGGGATAGAACTGCAAAGGTCGAGACGGTAATTTAAGCGACCCGGAGGCTGGATGGCAAGCGGGGCGGGCGGGCGCGCGGGCAACGAAATAGGGGCTTTCGGGCGAGGGCCAAAGCGCCGCCCGCGCCCCGGCGGTTAGGCGCCCTCCGCTGAAGAGCAGAGTACAATCTGCGGGCGGGGCCTCGTGTTGGCACCGCGTTTGCCAACAGGCCGGGCGGGGCGCCGGCGCCCCGGTTCGTCTATCGGGCAAAGCTCTCCCGTCGGAACAAGTTAAGTCTGGAGGGTAGAAGGGATGAGACTTGAAATTCGTACACTGTCGAGGGCGATAAGTACGCTCGTCGTCCTCTTCGTGCTCGTCTTCGGCGCGAGCCTGGACGTGGCCGCCCAGAAGGGGCACCACTCCCACAGGGGGCGCGACTGGGGGCGCAGCCACAACCGCGGACGGCACCTGGGCTGGGAGCGAGGCCGGCGCGTCGGGCAGGACGGCGACCGTCGGCGCCTGCGGCGCGCGGTGCGCCGCGAGCGCAAGGCCGAGCGGAAGGCCCTGCGCCGCCAGCGCCGCATCGAGCGCCGCTCTTCCTGGGATGACAGCCGGAACTGGCAGAGGTCGCGCTCCGACTTCCGCGGGCGCCAGTTCGCGCAGTCGCGCGGCGGCCGCGGCCGTCACTGATTTTTCACACGCCGTACGCGCGAAGAGGCGGGGGCGGAACTCTCTCGGAGTCCGCCCCCGCCTCTTCGCGCGTACGGCGCTAAAACGTGCAGCCCGGCGGTGGCGGGAAGACCGGGCTCACGCCGGGGATGGGGCAGGGTATCTCGGGCGGCGTGAACGCATCGTCGCCCTGACCCGCGACGATGATGATGACCGCGGCGAGCGCCGCCGCGATGCCCACGAACAGGCCCGCCTTCTTCTTTCCGCTCGAACTCTGACCCTGCGGCGGCGCCGGCTCGGGCCCGGAGCCGTGCGCGGCCCGCAGCGTCTGCCCGGCCGCGGCCGTCAAAGAGCGCCCGCCCGCGCGCATCTCCACACGCCCCTCCTGCACTGTGAGCGTCGTCCCGTCCTCCGAGACTTGCACGCCGAACAGCGCCGGGCCGTCCGCGGCGTCTGAGACGACCGACGCGTCGGCCGTGACGAACGTCGCGGCGACTCCCCGCGGGGCGTAGACGCGCGCGCCGCCCGCTTCGAGCGAGCCGCCGACGTTCGAGGCGTCGAAGTCGAGCCGGAGGCTGGTGCCGCCCGACAGTTCGAGCCGCGCGCGGTTGTCGAGCGCGAGCGCGGCGGGCGAGCGCTCGGCCGTGCCGAAGGCGCTGCCGGGAAAGAGCGTCTGCCCGGCCGCCGCGGGCGAGCCGTCAACCGTGAGCCCCGCGGCCGCAGTGACCTGCCCGGCCGTCACGCGCGCGGCAGCCGCCACACCCGCGACGTTCAGGAGCGCCGCGGCGGCGACGAGCGCGAGGCCGCGCCGCACCCCGCGCGCGAAAAGGGAGGCGTTGATAAGGACGCCGCGACTCGCGCGCGGCCCGGAGAATCTGCGCATCTGCTCACCCCGCTTTCGAACGCCCTAGCCCGGGGCGCCCGTGAACTTTTCCTCTCAGCCTGAAAGACGCCCGGCGTCGGCAAAAACCCACGCGCGGGCGCCGGGAATATTTCCGCGCGGGGCGGCGCCGTCAAACTCGCCGCCGGATTTTTCGTATTAACAGGTGATGAAGAGAAGGAAGCGAGAAAATTGGCCGGAAGTGTTGGAAGTCTCTAAAGGAGAATCAATGTCGAATAGTAAATACACGCTCGCGGCGCTGGCGCTGCTCGCCCTGCTGTTGGTCGTCGGCGCGGCGGTCGCCTACGCCAACATCAACTACACGCAGGAGGGGACGGTCAAGGTCGTCACCCACTTCGGCCGCATCGAGCGCGTCTACCACCCGGACGACGGCTGGTTCACGACGCTCGCGCCCGGGCGCGAGTCCTACGAGGTGAACATCAAGTCGTTCACCGAGAGCGCGCCCGTGCGCGTGACGAGCAAGGACAACGCCGCGCTCCAGGTGGACATCGCCGTCACCGCCTACACCGACCAGGCGAAGGTCGAGGAGTACGTGCGCAAGTACGGCTTCGACGAGGAGCAGCGCCACAAGCGCCGGAACGAAATCCTCCACGGCCTGATTCAGACCGAGGCGCGCAACGCCTTCTCCGAGTACGGCGCCTACGAGATTTACGCCAACCAGGAGAGCATCCAGAAGCGCATCCTCGACACGCTCAAGCCGCAGCTCGCCAACCAGCTTCAGCTCACCACCGAGTCGGTGCAGATCGGCAACCCGGACTTCCTCGACGACCGCATCGAGGCCGCGGCCTCGGGCGTCGTCGCCAACGAGAAGCAGAAGCAGGCCGAGGAGGCGCGGCTCGAAGCCGCCAAGATCGGCGCGCAGACCAAGCAGATCGAGGCGGCGACCTTCGCCAACCCCGCGCTCCTCGAAATCAAGAGGCTGGAGCTGGAACTCGAAATCGAGCGCGCCCGCGCCGAGGGCATCCGCAGCCACCAGGGGCCGCTCACCATCATGTACGGCGCGGGCGGCGGCCCGGGCGTGCAGTTGCAGGTGCCCGCCGGGAGGTAATCGGGAAGCGGGGGTTCGGAAGTCGGAGGCGGTCAAAAGGCCGGGGGCGTTCCCGACGGGAACGCCCCCGGCCTCACTCTTTCGCGTTAACCGACCTCCGGCCTCTTACTTACGCTTGACGGAGGTCGTCGTGGTCGTCGTCGTCGTGGTGTCCTTGACGGCGAGCATCGCGGCGGTGCAGTCGCCGTTGAGCGAGACGTTCT
>DASVTS010000062.1:0-2676 GCA_036387455.1 Pyrinomonadaceae bacterium
GCAGCGCTCGGTGCAGGGCGAGGTCATCTCCTCGACCTTCGACGAGCCGCCGACCCGCCACGTGCAGGTCGCCGACATGGTCATCGAGAAGGCCAAGCGCCTCGTCGAGCACAAGCGCGACGTGGTCATCCTGCTCGACTCCCTGACGCGCCTCGCGCGCGCGCACAACGCCGTCGTCCCGCCCTCCGGCAAAATCCTCTCGGGCGGTATCGACGCCAACGCCCTCCAGCGCCCCAAGCGCTTCTTCGGCGCGGCGCGCAACATCGAAGAGGGCGGCTCCCTGACCATCATCGCCACCGCGCTCATCGACACCGGCTCGCGCATGGACGACGTCATCTTCGAGGAGTTCAAGGGCACGGGCAACTCGGAAATCCACCTCGACCGCAGGCTCTCCGACAAGCGCCTCTTCCCCGCCATCGACCTCCAGCGGTCGGGCACGCGCAAGGAGGAGCTGCTCATCTCGAAGGAAGACCTCAACCGCATCTGGGTCATGCGCAGGGTCCTGAACCCGCTCTCGCCCGTCGAGCAGATGGAGGTCGTCCTCGAACGCCTCGGCAAGACCAAGAACAACGCCGAGTTCCTCGCCTCGATGCAGACTTAAAGAGCGTGAGCCGTAAACCGTAAACCGTGACAAGAGAAGGCCGGTCCTTCTTGTCACGGTTTACGGTTTACGGCCCGCGGCTTCCCCCTTTCTTGACAAACCCGGCGCTGCTTCGAGATATTATCCCCCAGCTTTAGCAGTCAAGTTTGCGTACAGGACTCGCGCCTCCCGTGGGGGCGCGTGCGGTTAAGGGGATAAGTGCGCGTCACGTTTCTCTCGTCCGAGGCCGTGCCTTTCGCCAAGACTGGCGGGCTCGGGGACGTGGCCGGCGCGCTCCCGAAGGCGCTCGCCGCCGAGGGCGTGGACGCCTCGCTCATCCACCCGCTCTACGACACGACCGACCGCGGGCTGCTCGGCGAAAGGGTCTTTGACAACCTCGAAGTGGACTGGCTCGGGCGTCGCCGCGCCGTCTCGGTCTACCGCTCCGAGGCCGCGGGCGCGCCGGCCTTCCTCATCGACGCGCCGGAGTACTTCGCGCGCGGGAAGGTCTACGGCTTCGGCGACGACCACTACCGCTTCGCCTTCTTCAGCCGCGCGGCGCTCTCGCTCCTGGGCAGGCTCGGCGAGGCGCCCGACGTCGTGCACGGCAACGACTGGCCGTGCGGCTTCGCGCTGACGTGGCTCTGGGCGGGGCGGCGCTGGGGCGGCTTCCTGGCGAACACGCGGACGCTGATGTCGATTCACAACCTCGCCTACCAGGGGCTCTTCGACCCGGGCGACCTCTACCGGCTGGGCTTCCGCGGCGGCGACGAGACCGACGTCTTCATGTCGAACGGCGCGGCGTCGTCGCTGAAGGCGGGCCTGATGACCTCGGACGCCGTCTCGACCGTCAGCCCGCGCTACTCCTTCGAGATTCAGGGCCCCGAGCAGGGGCACGGGCTCGACTGGCTGATGCGGCAGCGGCGCGACCGGCTGGTCGGCATCACCAACGGCGTGGACTACGACGTCTGGGACCCGGCCACCGACCCGCACCTGCCCGCGCACTACACGCCCGAGGACCTCTCGGGCAAGCGCGAGTGCAAGCTCGCGCTGCTGCGGCGCTTCGGGCTGCCGGAGGAGCCCGACCGGCCGGTCGTCGCCTCCATCTCGCGCCTCGTCGCGCAGAAGGGCTTCGACCTCGTCAAGCAGGTCGCGTGGCAGATGCTCGAGTCGGGCGCCGTCCTCGTCTCGCTGGGCTCGGGCGAGAGCGAGTACGAGAACTTCTTCCAGTGGCTCAAGGAGCGGGCGCCCGAGCGCGTCGCCGTCTACCGGGGCTTCAGCGAGCCGCTGGCGCACCAGATCGAGGCCGGGGCGGACATCTTCCTGATGCCCTCGCTCTTCGAGCCGTGCGGCCTGAACCAGATGTACTCGATGCGCTACGGCACGGTGCCGGTCGTGCGCGCGACCGGCGGCCTCGACGACACGGTCGAGCAGTTCGACCCCGAGACGGGCGGGGGCACGGGCTTCAAGTTCGCCCCCTACAACGCGCAGGCGCTCCTCGAAAAGGTGCGCGAGGCGCTCTACTGGTACTCGCGCCCGGAGGCGTGGCGGAGGATTCAGGCGAACGGGATGGCCGTGGACAACTCCTGGGGCGCGGCCGCGCGCAAGTACGTGAGGCTCTACCACGCGCTCTTCGACCTGTAGGGCCGCAGGCCCAGTCGGCATTCGTTAAAGTATTCGAAGGAGATTTGAACTCATGAGTGATTACGTGAAGGACGTGGGCGACAACAATTTCGAGTCGGACGTGCTCAAGTCCGACAAGCCGGTGCTGGTGGACTTCTGGGCGCCGTGGTGCGCGCCCTGCCGGATGCTGGCGCCGACGGTCGAGGCCGTCGCGCAGAGCTTCCAGGGCAGCGCCTCGGTCGTCAAGCTCAACGTGGACGACAACCCGGCGGTCTCGCAGCGCTACGGCATCAAGGGCATCCCGACGCTCATCCTCTTCAAGAACGGCAAGGAGGAGGAGCGCGTGGTGGGCGCGACCTCGAAGGAGGCCATCGCGCGCATGATAGACAAGCACACTTCGAGCGGCGCGGCCAGCGCCTGACCCCGACGGAGGCGCGGCGCGTGCGCCCGGCCCCCGCGGGGGCCGGGCGCAC
>DASVTS010000063.1:0-22549 GCA_036387455.1 Pyrinomonadaceae bacterium
CTGGATCGCCGCCTCGCCCTCCTCGCGCGTCGCCATCTCGACGAAGCCGAAGCCGCGCGAGCGGCCCGTGTCGCGGTCTTCCACGACCGACGCCGACTCGACGGTGCCGGCCTGCGAGAACAGCTCGCGCAAGTCCTCGCTTGAGGTGTTGAACGAGAGGTTACCGACGTAAAGTTTCATAGCCATGTGCGTGTTTTCCTCTGACGCCCGGCCGGGCGTCTCTCAGGAGAAGCTTCCAACGTGAAGTTTGCTTCGTCGTAACGGTCGCGGCGAAGGTTTCGCGTCCGGGTGCTCTCGAAGAGCGGCTCCTGCTTTGTTGAATTCGGCCCACTCTCGAACCATCCAGAACGCCGCCGCCAGAATCGAGGCGCGGGGCGCATCACCGTTGATGCGCGAGAGAAGGAGTAACGACGTTTATGATGCCCCACGGGGCGGCGCCCTTGCAAGCGGAAAATGTCGCCGCCCGCGCCCTTTTTTCCGCCCGGCGTCGCGGGTGACGGCGCCCCGCGCGGGTGCTAAACTGCACGCGTTTTCAAACCTTCTTTCCGACTTCATCAACCCGAAGGAGCCAGCACTTGAAAGCAAGAGTCACCGCGACACTCGGGGCCGCCGCCCTCGTCCTCCTCGCCGCCGCGCCGCTCCGCGCGCAGCGCGGCCCGAAGCCCTTCGTCACCGGGCGCGTCGGCCCCGAGGCGGCGCGCGACGCGAAACTGGAGGCCGCCATCAAAGACCCGGACGGCGACGGCCGGCCCGACAACCACGACCCGGAAGGCACCTTCTGGACGCGCTACTACTACAACCGCGTCGACCTGAACGGCGACGGGGAGCCGGAGGTGCTCGTCTACCTGTTCGGCCCGTACATGTGCGGGAGCGGCGGCTGCAACCTGCTCGTCTTCCGGCGCGAGGGCGACGCCTACAAGCTCGTCTCGGACATCTCGCTGGCGCGCAACCCCGTCGTCGTCAGCGAGCACAGGACGAACGGCTGGAACGACCTCATCTTCCTCGTCGCGGGCGGCGGCGTGCGCGCCCACTACGCCGTGCTCCGTTTCAACGGCAAGTCGTACCCGGACAACGCGACGGCCGACCCCGTGCTGCCGCTCGGCGCGCCCGCGCGCGGCAAGGAGTACCTCGCCGGCAGCGGCGAGAAGGAGACCGGCCTCGCGCTGTGAGCCGGGGCGGCGGGGATGCGCGACCTCGAAGAAGTCTTCGGCGAGTTGGGCGAATCGGGGTTCCGGCGCCGGTTCCGTTTGCGCGGCCGGGAGCTTGAGTACCTGCGCGCGAAGGGCCTGCCCGAGGTCATGCGCCACGCGGCCGACTTCGTCGCCAGTCGGCTCGCCCCGGCCGAGCCCGCCAACGACGGGCGGCAGACGCCGATGCGCAACCACCCGGCCTTCGTCGCCCAGCACGCCACGGCGACCTGCTGCCGCGGCTGCCTCTCGAAGTGGCACCGGATTCCCAAAGGCCGCGCGCTCGACGAGTCGCAGACGCTCTACGTCCTCTCGGTCATCGAGCGCTGGCTGGCCGGGCAGATGACGGCCGAAGACGGGCGGTGAGCCGAAAGAAGGCGCGTCGGCCTTTCAGCCCGCCGCCCGTCCTCCGCCGTCCACCGTCTCCTCGGCCGCCTGCTCGTCCCTCATCTCGCGGGTGAGGAAGTAGTTGAGGCCGGTGCGGATGACCGCGATGGCGCCGAGCTTTCCTATCTGGTCCCAGGTGGGCGCGACCGCCGTAGTCAGGATGTCCGCGCCGAGCTGGAATTCGAGGGCGAGGGCGAGGTAGCGCGCCAGCGTCAGGCGGATGCGGTTGAAGCCCTCGGCGCGCGGCGGCGCGAGGGCACGCCGGAGCTGGAAGACCGCGGTCGCCATGCCGAGGCCGATGATGAGCGCGCCGCACGTCTCCACGGCGAGCTTGAGCCACTGGACGGCGTTGACGACCGAGCCCTCGACCCAGCTCTCGCCCGGCGACGGCAAGAGTCCCCTCACGCTCTCCTGAGCGAGCCAAACCAGCGTCACGCCGTCCGCCTCCTCTCGAAAGTCTCCCCGCATTAGTACCACGCGCGCCCGCGCGCGCGAAAGCCGGCCCGGGCCACGCCGCGTGCGTGGCCCGGGCCGGCTTTCCCCCGCCGACTCGCGGGGCGGCTAAGAGGTGTGGACGCGGTAGGGCGAGCCGTCGTCGCGCCAGTCCTCGCGCGCGACGGCGTAGTGCACGCAGTCGAAGCCGTGGAAGTGCGCCTCGCGGACGTAGCGCATGCCGAGCCGTTCGAGGACGCGGCGCGAGCGCAGGTTGTCGTGGAAGGTGAGCCCGGCGACCGACCCGAGCCCGAGCCGCTCGAAGCCGTAGCGCAGGGTGGCGCGGCCCGCCTCCAGCGCCAGGCCCAGGCCCCACACGCGGCGCGCGAGCAGGTAGGCCAGCTCGACCCCGAACTCCACGTTCCCCAGCGAGAGCCCGCAGTAGCCGACCAGCCCGCCCGTCTCCTTCAGCTCCAGCGCCCAGCGGCCGAAGCCGCGGCGGCGGAAGGCCGAGATGATGGTGGCGAGGTTCGAGCGCGTCTCCTCGCGCGTGAGCGTGTGGCCGTGGCCGATGTAGCGCATGACCTCCCGGTCGCCCGTCAACGCGCTCAGCCCGTCGAGGTCGTCGGGGCGGAACATGCGGAGCCGCAGGCGCGGGGTCTCGACCTCGTCGCCGGCGGTGAGGGGCCCGGGGGAAGGCCCGGCGTCCGTGTGAAGGGTTGCTGCAAGCACTGCTCTTTTCCTCTAGGCGGCGAGGGCGCCCTCGGCCTCCGACGGCGCGGACGTGAGTTGCGTGAACTCGTCGCCCGCCAGCAGGGCGACGGCCTGCCCGGCCCCGACGGGGCGCGAGAAGAGGTAGCCCTGGCCGTAGTCGCAGCCCAGGCTCCCGAGCCGGCGGAGCTGCTCCTCGGTCTCGACGCCCTCGGCGATGACGTTCATGTCGAGGCTGCGCGCGAGCGTGACGATGGTGCGGACGATCTCCGCGTTCTCCGCGTTGTCGGTCATCTGCGTGACGAACGAGCGGTCGATCTTCAGCGTGTCGATGGGGAAGCGGTGGAGGTAGCTCAGGGAGGAGTAGCCCGTGCCGAAGTCGTCTATCGAGAGCCCGACGCCGAGGTCGCGCAGCTGCATGAGCATGTCGATGGCCGTGTCCACGTTCTCCATGACCATGCTCTCGGTGATTTCGAGCTTGAGGTTGCCGGGGCGCAGGCCCGCCTCGCGTAGCGCCGAGGAGACCTGCTCGATGAGGTCGGCCTGCGAGAACTGGCGCGACGACAAGTTGACGCTCACCGTCACGCCGTCGCCCGCGAGGCCGAGCTTCTGCCACGAGCGCATCTGCCGGCACGCCTCTTCGAGCACCCACACGCCGAGCGGGACGATGAGGCCGGTCTCCTCGGCCACGGGGACGAACTCGCCCGGCATGACGAGGCCGCGCTCGGGGTGGCGCCAGCGCACCAGCGCCTCGAAGCTCGAAACCTTGCCCGTCTCCAGGCTGACGATGGGCTGGTAGTTGAGGAAGAACTCCTTGCGCGTGATGGCGCGGCGGAGGTCGGTCTCGATTTGCAACAGCTCCATCGCGCGGTCGTGCATCGCCTTGTCGAAGACGACGTGGCGCTTCTTGCCCTCCATCTTCGCGCGGTACATCGCCGTGTCGGCGTCGCGCAGCAGGTCTTCCGCCCGCTCGTAGCCGGTGTTCGAGAGCGCGATGCCGATGGAGGCGGTGGTGAAGACCTCGTGGCCGCCGATGTTGAAGGGCTGCGTGACGGCCTCCTGCACGCGGCGCGCGACGTCGATGGCGTCGTCCATCGTCGAGAGGTCTTCGAGCAGGATGGTGAACTCGTCGCCGCCGAGGCGCGCCACGGTGTCGCCCGGCCGGAGGCACGCCTCCAACCGGTGCGCGATGCCGACGAGGAGCTGGTCGCCGACCATGTGGCCCAGAGAGTCGTTGATGATCTTGAAGCGGTCGAGGTCGAGGAAGAGGGCGGCGAAGAGGCGGTCGCCCGAGCGGCGCGAGCGCTGGATGGCCATCTTCACGTGGTCCATGAAGAGCGCGCGGTTCGGGAGGCCCGTCAGCGCGTCGTGGAAGGCGTCGTGGAGCAACTGCTCCTCGGCGCGCTTGCGGTCGGTGATGTCCTGAATCTGGAAGATCAGGTGGAGGGGCTTGGCCTCGCCGTCGCGGACGAGCGACATCCCCGTGTGCGCCCAGACCTCCTTGCCCGCCTTGTGGCAGTAGCGCACCTCGGTCTGGTGCGAGGAGACCGAGCCGGCCGCGAAGCGCTGCATCTGCTCGTCGAGCGCGACGAGGTCGTCGCGGTGCGTCACCCGCTGCACGTCCGACTCCAGCAGCTCCGCCTCGCCGTAGCCGACGATGTCGCACAGCGAGCGGTTGACCTGGAGCCAGCGCCCCCGGAGCGAGACGACGGCCATCCCGATGGTCGCGTTGTCGAAGGCCGAGCGGAACCGCTCCTCCGAGGCGCGCAGGGCCTCCATGTGCTGCTGGACTTCGACGGCGTGCTCGCGCGCCAGCTCGGCCTGCTTCGTCGAGGCCTCGACGTTCTTGAGGTAGGTGCAGTAGGTGAAGTAGACGACGATGACGATGGGGGCGGTGGCGAGGAAGGCGTAGATGCCGAAGTTCTCGACGCACTTGGCGATGATGCCGGCGGCCGAGGCGCCCGCGAAGTAGGTGATGGAAGTCCAGAGGAAGTTCTGCCGCCACATCTGCCAGACGGGCAGCCCCGAGCGCAGCGCGACGCCGACGGCGACGAGCCCCGAGTTGACGACGTACTGCACGAGCGCCATCGCGCAGACGGCGGAGATGTAAGACGACTGGTCGCCGCGCGGGAGGCTCTGGATGTCTCCGAACCAGTGCCTCAGCACCAGCACGGCGAGGAAGGTCGAGCAGACGTAGACGGCCGCGTTGAAGGCCATCACTATCTTCTGCTTCGTGATGCGGAGCGAGGAGCAGAAGGCGTCGGCCGCGGCGAGCAGGATACCGGCCTCGCCGCCGAAGAGGAGGAGGGCGAAGAAGATGAAGGTGTCGGAGATGGAAATCTCGCCCCGGACGCGCGGAATCTTGACGGAGACGCGCGAGCCGAAGGCTAGCGTGACGACGCTGATGAGCACGAAGCGCAGGCCGAGCCCGCTCACGTCGAGCCGGGCCGTCGTGAACGCGCACGCGACCGCGCCCAGGGCGATGATCGTCCAGATGTAGGGCTTGGAGTAGCGCTGTTTGGTCTTGGGGTCGAGCATCGGTTCGGCTCTGAAAAGTCCGGCGCCGCAGAATTCTCGCACGCGCCCGGGGCGTCGGCGAAGGGGGAGTGCCCCGCGGGCGCTTCCCCTTTGTGCAAGCCGTATTCCAGTGTCCGGGGAGGGCTAGGGGCGAGAAAAGCCGTGGATTTCGTGGCTTCTCCGGCGCGCGCGTGCGGGCGCGGGCGGGCGCGGTCGGTCAGACTGAAAGGGGGGCCGTCAGCCTGACAGAAAACCACTCACCCGCCCGGGGGGGCGGAAGCGGGTGAGTGGTTTCAAAGTTGGGGCCGAGAGAGGGTCGCTTCTTCGTTCTCCCGCTTGTTCTTCCGCGAAGACTATCGGGTCGGCGTCGTCGCCGAGGCGACCGAAGTGTAGGCCGAGTTGCCGTTGGCGCTGTAGGCGCGGACGCGGAAGTAGTATTTCTTCCCGCCGCTCAGCGACGTGGCGGCGTAGGAGGTGGAGTTGACCGCGAGCGTGGCGACCTGCGTGAAGGCCACGCCGTCGGTCGAGCGCTCGACCTTGAAGCCGGTCTCGTCGTTCGAGGCGTCAACCCACTTCAGGTTGATCTGCGTCTTCGACGCGGCGGCGGCCGTCAGGGAGGAGGGGGCGTTGGGCGGCAGCGGCGCCTCCACTACTTTGGACATCGAGGCGGTGTTGTCGCCCTGAATCATGGCCTGCGTGGCCTGCACGTAGACGTCGCCGAGGAGCACGCCGTCGCCGAGCAGGACGCCGTCGCCGAGGAGCACGCCGTCGCCCAGGAGCGAGCCGTCGCCGAGGATGACGCTGTGACCGAACAGCGCGTCGCACTTCAGGAAGGGCGTGCCGTCGGCCATCAGCGAGCCGCTGCTCGTCAGGATGTTGTCGCCGAGCAGGACGCCGTCGCTCATCAGCGAGCCGTCGGCCATCAGCGAGCCGTCGGCCATCAGCGAGCCGTCGCCGAGGAGCACGCCGAGCCCGTAGACGGCCTGGTACTTTGTAATCAGGTTCGAGCCGGTGGCGAACGCCTGGTCGAGGATGATGCCCTGCGCCCAGTTGAACGGCCAGCCGCCGACGGTCGTCGTCGGCGCGGGCGCCGTCGCCGTCAGCATCGGCGAGCCGACCGGGGTGGACGGGGAGAGGTCGGTGCGGACGAGGCGCGCGAGGCGCATCGCGCCCTCGACGTTGACCTGCCCCGCGCCCTGCTCGAAGGTGTTGTAGCCCGGGAGCTGCTGCGCCGTGTACATCAAAAGCGCCTTGACCATGTTCGGCGTGAGCGTCGGGTTGGCCTGGAGCATCAGCGCGGCGGCGCCCGCGACGACCGGCGTCGCCATCGAGGTGCCCGAGAGGTACATCTGGTCGCGCGCGATGGAGCCCGAGACGTTGGCGTCGAGCGTCGGGTTCTGCGTGACGAGGAGGTTGCCGGCCGCCTGCGCGTCGATGATCTTGTTGCCCGGCGCGACGAGGTCGGGCTTGACGAGGTTGTCGTAGTGCCGGCCGCCGAGCGCGTCCGTCCAGAAGGCGCGGGTCGGGCCGCGCGAGCTGTAGGTCGTCACGACGTCGTCGTTGCGCGCGTCGGTGCCGAAGGTGTTCGAGGCGCCGACCGTGATGACGGACGGGTCGATGCCGGGCGAGTGAATCTGCCCGTAGACCTTGTTCCCCGCCCCGTCCTTGCCCTCGTTGCCGGCGGCGGCCACGACGACCACGCCCGAGTTCACGAGGCCGCGCACGGCGAGGCAGAGCGGGTCCACGGTGTAGGAGTCCACGGCGGCCGTGCCGAGGCTCATGTTAACGACGCGGATGTTGTAGGCCGCGCGGTTGGTCTTGAGCCAGTCGATGGCGGCCAGCAGCGCCGAGACCGTGCCCTTGCCCTGCGAGTTCAGGACGCGGAGGTTGACGATTTTGGCCCCGGGCGCGATGCCGCGGTAGGCGCCGTTCGAGACCTGGCCGTTGCCGGCGACGATGGACGTGACGTGCGAGCCGTGCCCGTAAGAGTCGGAGGTCGTCCCCTCGCCCGTGAAGTCCTTGCCGAAGGTGACGCGCGAGGCGCTGCCCGATTCGAGCGTGAACGCGGCGTGGCCGGGGTCCACGCCGGAGTCGAGCACGGCGATGGCGACGCCGGAGCCGTCGTAGGCCGGGCTGTAGTTGGCCAGAGAGCGCGCGGCGTCGGCGCCCGAGGTCAGGGAGACGTGGCCGAGCAGCTTCACCTCGCGGTCGAGCGCGACGTACTCGACGTCCGCGCGGGCGGCGAGCGCCTCGACGGCCGCGGCCGGCAGCGTGACGGCGCGCAGGGGGAAGTTGTCGTAAGTCTTCGTCACCGCCCCGCCGTTCTGCTTGACCGCGTCGTCGAGCGTCCTGTCCCAGCCGCCCGCCGACTTGACGACGACGCTGACCTTGCCCGCGGGGGAGAGTTTCTGGCGCAGGTCGGCCGAGACCTTGACCCTGTCGCCGCCGGGCAGCGTCTGCGCGCCGGCGGTCGTTGTCCCGGGCCACGAGAGCGCCGAGACGACGGCGGCCACCGCTGCCAGGTAAGCGAGGAGGGTTTTGCGGGTATGGTTTTTCATCTTCTTTTACCGGCCTCCCGTCACTACTTCATGCAGGAGGTGATGTCGCCGCTCACGAGGACGCTCTGCGAGTTGACCGTGTTGTCGCCCATCAGGATGCCGTCACCCATCAGGATGCCGTCGCCCATGAGAATCCCGTCGCCCATCAGAATCCCGTCGCCCATGAGGATGCCGTCGCCCATGAGGATGCCGTAGGGGAGGAAGATGGGCTCGTCGCCCCAGGGCGTGGCGTCGCCCATGAGGATGCCGTCGCCCATCAGGATGCCGCTCGTCATCAGCGAGGTGTTGACGGCCTGCGTGTTCGAGCCTTCCGTGACGCCGTCGCCGAGCAGGCGCCCCTTCGCGTAGACGAGCTGGTACCTGGCGGCGAGCGCCGGGCCGGTCACGAACCCGTGGTTGACCGTCACGCCCTGCGCCCAGGGGAAGGTGTAGCCGGCGAGGGTGGACTGCGGCGCGGGGGCGGCGGCCAGGAGCAGCGGGTCGCCGACCTTCGTCCGCGCCGTGATGTCGGTGCGGACGCGCTGCGCGAGGCGGACGGCGCCCTCGACGTTGAGCTGCCCCGCGCCCTGCTCCAGCATGTTGAAGCCGGCGAGCGGCTGCGCCGTGTACATGAGAATCATCTTCACCATGTTCGGCGTCAGGCTGGGGTTGACCTGGAGCAAGAGCGCCGCCGCGCCCGCCACGACGGGCGAGGCCACGGACGTGCCGCTCATGTACATCATCTGGCGGGTGTCGCCGGCGCCGCCGCCGTCGCTGGGCGAGACGTGCAGGTCGGTGTAGTGCGTGACGAGGTAGTTGCCGAGGGCCTCGGCGTAGACGATCTTGTTGCCGGGGGCGACGAGGTCGGGCTTGACGAGGTTGTCGTAGTGGCGCACGCCCTCGGCGTCCGTCCAGAAGGAGCGGGTCGGGCCGCGCGAGCTGTAGGTGGCGACCGCGTCGTCGCGGCGGTCGTCGGTGCCGAAGGTGTTCGAGGCGCCGACCGTGACGGCCGACGGCTCGTTGCCGGGCGAGTGGACGAGCCCGTAGGTCCGGGTGTTGTTCGTGCCGTACTTGTTGATTGTGGTCTTGCCGTCGTTGCCGGCGGCGACGACCACGACGTAGCCGGCGTCGGAGAGCCGGCGGACGGCCCGGCACAGCGGGTCCACGGTGTAGGAGTCCACGGCCGGCATGCCCAGACTCATGTTGACGACGCGAATCCTGTACTTGCTGCCGCTGGCCACCACCCAGTCGAGCGCCGCGAGCACGTTGGAGACGCGCCCCCTGCCGTCCCTGTCGAGCACGCGCAGGTTGACGAGCGTCGAGTTGGGCGCGACGCCCTCGTAGTTGCCGTTCTGGCCGGCGAGGTTGTCGTTGCCGGCGGCGGTCGAGGCGACGTGCGAGCCGTGCCCGTAAGAGTCGGCGGTCGTCCCCTCGCCCGTGAAGTCTTTGGCGTAGACCGTGCGCGGCCCGCCGCCCGCGTCCTTCAGCGCGACGTGCGCGGCGTAGACGCCCGAGTCGAGGACGGCGATGCCGACGCCGGTGCCGTCAACGCTCGTGCTGCCGCCGCCCTTGAGCGCGGGGAGCGTGCGGACGGCCGCGGCGCCGGTCGTCGAGGTGACGTGCCCGGCCGTCGAGACGGCGCGGTCGCGCGTGACCCACTCGACCTCGGGGAAGTCGGCCAGCTCGTCTATGACGCCGGCCGGCAGTTCGACGGCCATCGCGTCGAGCGAGGCGAAGTGGCCCCGGACGCGGACGCCGTTTCGCTGGAGCAGCGCGTTGAGGCGGCCCGAGGGGGGCGCGCTCAACTGCACGACGACGCCGACCGTGGCGGCCCGCGTCCGCGCCGCGAAGCTGCGCAGCTCGCCGGATACTCTGTCAGCGAGCCTGCCGCCGCCCTGCGCGGGCCCGGCCGCGCGCCCGCCGGTCGTGGCGATGACGCACAGCCCGGCCGCCAGCGCCAGCGCCAGCATTCTCGTGTAGGGGGGTCTGTTGTTCGAGGGGGTCATGTCCTGCCTTTTTTGCTACGAGGTTTCGGTTCGAAGCTCAGTAACGCACGCTCGCTTCCGCCGCACTCATAGCAGCCCCCGTTCCAGAAGCGAAAAATGACGAGAATGGCGGGAAACGTGAGGGAAACGCGCCGGCGGGGCGAGTCGAGGTTTCGCCGCCGCCGGTCAGCCTGACGCCGGGGCGTTTAAATTGACCGACCCGTTCGGGTCAAAGAGAAGGGTTAGTTTGCGGGTTAGTCCACGGCCGGTGGGCTTTGCGCCCCGGCCTTTCCATCGTCCGGAAAACGCTCGCGGAAGTCTTTCGAGGCGAGGCGGAGCGCAAGCCAGTCTTCGAAGATTTCGGGCTGGTTGAGCCAGACGGTGAACCACTCGGCCATCTCCGCCTTCTCGGCGCGCTTGCGCTCGTTGACCGACGGGTTGCGCGCGATCATCTGCGCGCGCTGCTTGCCCTTGAGCACCGTCTCCTGCACGCGCCGCAGGCCGGCGCGGTCGCCCTTGCGCCGGAACTGCTTGCGCAGGTTGTCGAGCCGGCGGATGGAGGCGGCCGCCTCCTCGAAGGTAGAGAACTTGAGGACGTTGCGGAAGGCGGCCTCGTAAGGGTCCTGCGTGCGCCAGCGCGCGTCGAGGTCGAGCACCTCGGCGTGGCGCAGCTCCGCGCCCTCGTCGGCGAGCAGGCGCGCGGCGCGGGCGGGGCTCTCGACGGCGCCGTCGCCGAAGCGCTCGCGCACGGCCGCGGCCACCGCCTCCAGCTCCTTCGCGCCGACCGACTCGCAGTCGAGGTGCTCCCACACCTCGATCATCAGCTCCCGCTTCGTCCGCGCCTTCCACTCCGTCCGCTTCATCACGCCCGAGCTTACTTCAGAAGGGCGCGGGGCGGAAGCCCGACCGTGAGGGAGGGCGTAGGTCTTTCACTAAGGCGCATGGCGGGAGACAGACGCCCTCCCCCGCGGTCGGGCTTCCGCCACTCTGCCCGGCTGCGTTCGCCCTCCGTTTGCGGTACAATTTCCCTTCTTTTACACGCCGATGACTCACGCAGTACACATGGAGGAGGCGCTCGTCGCGCTCAAAAAATTCTTCGGCTTCGAGGCTTTCCGCGAGGGCCAGGGCGAGGTCGTCGAGTCCATCCTCGCCGGCCACGACACGGTCGTCGTGATGCCGACGGGCGGCGGCAAGTCGCTCTGCTTCCAGCTCCCGGCGCTCATGCGCGACGGCGTGACGGTCGTCGTCTCGCCGCTCATCGCGCTGATGAAAGACCAGGTGGACGCGCTCCACGCGCGCGGCCTGCCCGCGACCTTCATCAACAGCTCGCTCGACTTCGAGGAGCAGAAGGAGCGCATCGCGGGCGTCCGGCAGGGCCGCTTCAAGCTGCTCTACGTCGCGCCCGAGCGCTTCCGCAGCAACCACTTCGTCGAGACGCTGAAGAACGCCCACATCTCCCTCTTCGCCGTGGACGAGGCGCACTGCATCTCGGCGTGGGGCCACGACTTCCGCCCCGACTACCTGCGCCTCCAGTCCTTCCGCACGGCGATAGGCCGGCCGCAGACCGTGGCCCTGACGGCGACGGCCACCCCTTACGTCCGCGCCGACATCATCGAACAGCTCAAGCTCGACGAGCCGCGCGCCTTCGTCAGCGGCTTCGACCGCCCGAACCTCTCGCTCGGCGTCGTCCACACCGAGAAGGAGCGCGAGAAGTACGCGCGCATCCGCCAGCTGGCCGAGGAGTACAGGGGGCAGTCCGGCATCGTCTACACCTCGACGCGCAAGTCGGTCGAGCAGATCACGCGCAAGCTCCTGGACGCGCGACTCTCCGTCGTCGGCTACCACGCCGGGATGACCGACGAGGAGCGCGTGCGCGCGCAGGAGGATTTCATGTCGGGGGGCGCGCAGGTCATCGTCGCCACCAACGCCTTCGGCATGGGCATCGACAAGCCCGACATCCGCTTCGTCGTCCACTTCCACCTGCCCGGCTCCATCGAGGCTTACTACCAGGAGATCGGCCGCGCCGGGCGCGACGGCGGGCAGTCGGTCTGCCTGCTCCTCTTCAACTACGCCGACAAGCGCACGCAGGACTACTTCATCGAGGGCTCGTACCCGCCGCCCGAGCTCATCGCCAAGGTCTACGAGGCGCTGGTCTCTACGGGGCAGCAGCGCATAGAGCTTTCGACGCGCGAGATTGCCGCGCGCGCCGGCGTCCGCAACGAGATGGCCGTCCAGTCGGCGCTCATCACGCTGGAGAAGGCCGGCCACATCGAGCGCGGGACGGGCTCGGAGAACCGCGCCGCCCTGCGCCTGCTGATGCCGCCGCAGCTCGCGCGCGAGGCGGTCGCGGCCCGCCGCAGCGCGCAGCTCAAGCAGGTGCTCTTCGGCCTGCTCGGCGGCTACGACCTCTCGGAGCGCGCCGACGCCGAGATTGACGTCGCCGAGTTCGCCGACACGCTCGGGGTGGAGCTGCCCGCCATGCGGCGCGCGCTCTCGTCGCTGGCCGAGGGCGGCGTGCTGCGCTACCAGCCGGCGCGGCGCACGCGCGGCCTCGTGATGCTCGACGACCCGCCGGCCACGCGCCTGCGCATCCGGCCGGAAGACCTCGCGCGCCGCGCCGCGCTCGAACAGCGGAAGCTGCGCGAGATGATCTCCTTCTGCTACACCGAGGACTGCTACCGCACCTTCATCCTCGACTACTTCGGCGACCGCTCGCACGACGGCACCTGCGGCAAGTGCGGCAACTGCCTCCTGCGCCGGCGCCGCGCGCCCGAAAGGCAGAGGGCGGCGCCGCCCGAGGAGGCGGACTTCGACGGCGACTTCGCGGTCGAACTCGACGCGGGAGGGCGCGCGGCTTCGGGCGCCGGGGGCGCGGCGGGCGCACAGGCGCGCGGGCGCGCCGCCCCGCCGGTCGAGGCGACGCGCGACCTCGACCGCTTCATCATGAAGCACGTGCCCGCCGGGCTCGACCTCGAAGAGGAGCTGGCCAGTCAGTCGCGCTCGCGCCGCCGGCGCGAGGCCGCCGAAAGCTCCCCGCTCGACATCGAGGTGGAAGACCGCGGCGGCTCGATAGCCGTCACCGAGCCGCGCGAGCTGTCGGAGGACGAGCGGCTGACGGTGCGCAAGATTCTGGCCTGCGCGGCGCGGATGGGCGGGCGCTTCGGCAAGGGCATGCTGGCGTCGGCGCTGCGCGGCTCGCGCTCGGCCAAGCTCTCGCAGGCGGGGCTCGACCAACTCTCGACCTACGGCATCCTTTCAGGCATGACGCAGGACGAGATTCTGCTCTACGTGGACGCGCTCGTCGCCGCGGGCTGCCTGCTCGTCACGGGCGGCGCCTACCCGACCATCTCGCTCACGCCGCTCGGCGGCGAGGTGATGCGCGAGCGCGACGCCGTCCGGCTACGCCTGCCGCCGGCCTACACCGGCCCGGCCTACGCGGCGGCGCCTTCGCGCACTTCTCAACACGCCCCCGCGCCGGCCGCGCCGAGGGCGAGCACCGTTGACGAGACCTACGCGCTCTACGAGCAGGGTCTGACGGTGGAGGAGATTTGCGCGCAGCGCGGCCTCACGGAAATCACGGTCGAGGGCCACCTCGCCGACTGCATCCTGCGCGGCCGCGCCTTCGACGTCTCGCAGTACGTCTCGGCGGAAGACCGCGCCCACATCGAGCGCGCCGCCGCCGACCTCGGCACCGAGCGCCTGAAGCCTCTGCGCGAAGCGCTCCCGCGCCACATCACCTACCGCATGATTCGCTTCGTCGTCGCCGACCTCCAGCGCGCCGCGGGGCTGGGGGCGGAAAGCGATGAATGAGGAACGGCGCTCCGAAAGCCCACCCGTGGTTTAGTTAAATGTTCGACCACTGCACAGCCTGCGGCGCGCGGCAGGACGAGCCGGAGCTTGACGGCTCGGGCCGACTCGTCTGCGCGTCGTGCGGCGACCGTCGGGCGCTCAGGCGTCTGCCACTGCTTCTGGTGGGCGGGCCGGCGGGCGCGGGCAAGTCCACGGCGGCGGCCGCGCTGCTGGGCGTGTTGACCGAGGTCGTCGTCATCGAGTCGGACCTGCTCTGGCGGCGCGAGTTCAACACGCCCGAGGACGGCTACAACAGCTACCTCCGCCTGTGGCTGCGGCTCGCGGCTCACATCTCTCAGTCGGGCAGGCCCGTCGCGCTCTTCGGCGCGGGCTTCGCCGTCCCGCACGGCGTCGAGCCGCTCCCCGAGCGCCGGCTCTTCGAGGCCGTCCACTACCTCGGCCTCGTCTGCGACGACGAAACGCTCGTCGCCCGCCTGCGCGCGCGCCCCGCCTGGCGCCACACTCCGGGCGAGCTGATAGACGAGCACGTCAAATTCAACCACTGGCTCAAAGAGCAGGCGGGCGCGACCGACCCGCCCGTCACCCTCCTCGACACGACCGCCGCCACCGCGGGCGAAACGGCGTCGCTCGTCGCCGCATGGCTCCGCGAGCGCGCGGTGCGGCGCGGCGCCGATTCGTGCTAGAGTCTCCGCATTCCGCCGAAGGAGGAGGGAGAGCCTTTTGAGCCGCAACCCGAACGCCGAGCCGCCGCAGCCCGGGCAGCAGCCGGAGCTTCCGCCGACGCGCCCCGACGACCCCGCGCAAGCCCCGACGCCGCCGCTCCCGCCCGACACGCCGACGCCGACCGCGCCCGTGCGCGAGCCCGGCACGCCCGGCCCGGCCGGCGACCCGCCCGTCAACGAGCCGACGCGGCTGGCCTGACACGACGAAGACGATGCAGACCGTCAGCGAAGGCGCCCGGCCCGCGAACCCGAGCGCGGCGCCGGCCGCCGAACACATCCCCGCGCAGGCCCTCGGCCCGCGGCTCGCCGACGTGGCGCGCGCCTTCGCGCGCAAGCCCTTCAAGGCCCGCCCGCTCTTCGCCGGCCCGCACGCGCAGACCATCGTCTCCTCGCTCCACTACCAACGCCGCCGCGCCTTCCGCGCCGACCGCGCCCTCTACGAGTCGCGCGTCGTCGAGGTCGAGCCGGGCACGAGCGTGCTGCTGCGCTGCCGCTGGCAGGAGGCGCGCCGCGCCGCGCCCACGCTCCTGCTCCTGCACGGGCTCGAAGGCTCAAGCGACTCGCTCTACGTCCTCGGCACGGCGCGCAAGGGCTTCGCCCGCGGCTTCAACGTCGTCGCCATGAACATGCGCAACTGCGGCGGCACCGAGCACCTCGCGGCCACGCTCTACCACAGCGGGATGACGGGCGACATCCGCCGCGTCCTCGTCGAAGAATTGGCCGGGCGCGAGGGGCTGGCGGAGATTTTCCTCGCCGGCTTCTCGATGAGCGGCAACATGGTCTTGCGGCTGGCGGGCGAGTACGGCGCCGGGCGCCCCGCGGCGCTCGCGGGCGTCGCGGCCGTCTCGCCCTCGATAGACCTCGACTCCTGCGCGGGCGCGCTCGAACGACGCGCGAACGCGCTCTACCGCTGGAGCTTCGTCGGGAACCTGCGCGGCCGCGTGCGCCGCAAGAGCCGCCAGCGGCCCGGCGCCTTCGACACGCGCCGCCTGCGCCGCGTGCGCACCATCCGCGAGTTCGACGAGCACATCACGGCGCCGCACGGCGGCTACCGCGACGCCGCCGACTACTACGCGCGCACCAGCTCGCGCGCCGTCATCCCCGACATACGCGTCCCCACGCTCGTCATCCACGCGCTCGACGACCCGCTCATCCCGGCCGAGCCCTTCCTCGACCCCGGCATCGCCGCGAACCCGGACGTGCTGCTCGTCCTCACCGGGCGCGGCGGCCACGTCGGCTTCCTCTCGGACGGCACCGGCGGCGAAGACCGCCACTGGGCCGAGAACCGCGTCGTGGAGTTCTGCCGGATGCTGAGCGCGCGCGCGGGGAGGGAGGGCTCATGAACGCGGACGCCTACGACCCGGGTCTGGTGCTGACGCTGATACTGATGGGGGTGCTGCTCGTCGTCGCGGTCGGCGCCGTCGTCGTCTTCTTCCGCGTCTGGCGCAGGGAGCACAAGGGGCGCGACCGCAACTTCTTCGAGTAGCCTGCGGCGCCGCCGCCGGCGGGAGGACTCCGATGACGGACGAGGTGACACTGAAGCGCTTCGAGCAGCCCGACGAGACGCGCGAGTTCGAGCGCGGGAGGTTCGAGATCGTCCGCGTCGGCGGCCTCACCATCGGCCGCGCCACGTACCAGCCGGGCTGGAAGTGGTCGGAGCACGTCGCCCCGCTCGCGGGCACACCCTTCTGCGAGGTCGAGCACGTCGGCCTCGTCGTCTCCGGCCGCGCCGTCGCCGCGATGGAAGGCGGCCGGGTCTTCGAGCTCACCCCCGGCTCGCTCTTCCACGTCCCCTCCGCCCCGCACGACAGTTGGGTCGTCGGCGACGAGCCCTACGTCTCGCTCCACTTCCTCGGCGCCGACGGCTACACGAAGTGAGGGGCCGGCGCCAGATGTCCGGCCGGGCGAAACGCGTCCTCGTCTACACGGCCGCGCTGCTGACGGCGCCGCTGCCGGTCATGCCGTTCGGGCGGGGCACGCGCGAGTTCGCCCTCGCGCTCGTCCCGTGCGGGCTGTCGCTGGCGCTGGCGAGCCTCTACGTCCTGCGCGGGGAGTGGCGTCTCGGCTCGCGCGGCCTGCTCGGCACCAAGCTCCTGGCGGCGTCGCTCATCACGCTGGCGTTCGGGGCGTCGCTGCTCGCCGGCTCGGTCGCGTACCTTTTGACGGGACTGTTCGACGCCTGACGGGTGAACCTCCGACGGCCCGCCGCGGCGCGGCGCGCGCCGGGCGAATCATTGACACGGGCGGGGATAGTTAATATTGTGGTCTCCGCCTCGCCCAGCCTGAAGAGGGTTCGAAGAACTCCTCGGCATTGCCGTCCAAGCCAACTCACCGAAGGAGGGGGAAGATGCCCGCAAGCGACAGGATCGTAAATAGCGAAACCGCAATACTCAACGTCTTCAACAACCAGTTCCCGACGCTCACCGACCAGATAATCAACAACCTCTACCGGCTCTCGCGGCACGGGGACAGGTGGCCCGCGGTGCTCCTCGTGGTCTGCGGCGCCCTCCTGCTCGCCGTCTCCCTGGTGTTGAAGGTCGGTTACTTCATCGGGCGCATGTCGAGCACGCTGAGGTCGGAGGAGTTCATCACGCTGATTTTCGCGGGCTCCGGGCTGCTGCTCTTCGGCGCGCTGTTCAGCATCTACCAGGCGCGGAGCCTGCGGAAGATCATCCAGGCGCAGCAACTCGTCGGCACCGAGATTCTGAACAAGCAGATCGAGGTCGAGAGAGAGGTCATCACACACCACCAGAAGCACCAGCAGATGGGGCAGCTGCTCCTCCTCCCCTCGAAGAAGGCGCGCAAACGTTGGCGCCGCTGCTGACCCCTGCGCGCGGGCGCGGGCGTTGCCGGGCGTTTGCCGGCTTACGGCAGGAAGGTGAGGGATGCTGAAAACTTTCTACGCCGTCTTCTGCCTCTTCAGCCTCGCCAACGCGGCGTGGATGCTCGCCTCGCCGCTCACGTGGTACGAGCATTTCCCCGCGGCCGTGCCGCACACGGGGCCGTTCAACCCGCACTTCGTCCGAGACATCGGCGTCGCCTACTTCGTGGCGGGCCTCGGGTTCGGCTGGTGCGCGCGGAACCTCGGGCGCAGCCGCCCGGCGCACGTCGGCCTGACGGTCTTTTTCGTGGGGCACGCCCTGATTCATCTCGGCGAGATTCTGGCGGGCCGCCTGCCGGCCTCACACTGGCTGATTGACGCGCCCGGCGTCTTCGCGCCGGCGCTCCTCCTGCTCGTCCTGGCGGTCCCGTCCGTCAGGGGGCGCGCGGGCGGGGCGGCCTGACTAATCAACTCACCCCGGCGGGCGCTATTCCTACCTGGCCTGCTTCTCTAATTTTTTAAGGATGCGGGCGGCCTGGTTGCGGCCGACGAGGGGGACGCGCTCGTCTTCGGAGAGTTCGCGCACGAGCGGGAGGAGCTGCTGCTGGTCGGAGAGGAAGTTGCGGTCGAGGAGTTCCCCGAGGCGGTTGATGAGCTTGGGCGTCTCCAGGGGCTGGCTCTCCAGGGCCACCTTGACCTCGAAGACGAAGAGCGCCTGCTCGGAGGCGCGGCGGTACTCCTGCGCGAGCCCCTGCGCGTCCTCGTTCTGGCTGTAGTTGAACTCGGTCGTGCGCTCGCCCCCGCCGCGCCTCACCGTAAGGCGCGTCTGCCCCATGCTCGGGTAGTTGCGCTCGCCCTGGTAGTTCGCCTGCGCTTCGAGGAAGCCGAGGGCCTCCCAGCGGGCGCGCACGCGCGCGAGCGCGGCCGGCGACAGCTCGAAGGGCTCCGTCAGCTGCTCGGTGTCCATGCGCCGCTCGAAGCGGATGTGACCGCGGCCCTTGTCGTCGTGCTCGATGTGGACGAAGTAGACGAGGAAGTCCGGCTGGCGGAACTCGTAGACGTAGCGCGCGGCGTTCGGGTCTTCCTTCGGCTTCGCGGGGACGCCGGCCCTCACCGACGCGGGAACCTCCTCCGGCCCCTTCTTCTCCTCAGGCCGCGCGGTGACCTTCTGCGGCTGCCGCTGCTCGACCGCGGGCGCGGGCGTCGGGCGCGGCGCCGCCTTGCGCGGCGCACCGCTCTGCCCCGCGGCGGCGAGCGCCGCGCCCGTCGAGAGGACGAGCGCGGCGACTCCGGCGGCGGGCGCCAACGGCCTGAACCTCACGCTCACTCGAACCTCACGGAGACGAGGCGCGAGATGCCGGCCTCTTCCATCGTCACGCCGTAGAGGGCGCGCGCCATCTCCATCGTCCGCTTGTTGTGCGTGATGACGAGGAACTGCGTGTCGGTCGCCATCTCCTTAATCTTCGCCGTGAAGCGGCCGACGTTGGCCTCGTCGAGCGGCGCGTCCACCTCGTCGAGGAGGCAGAAGGGCGACGGGCGGTAGCGGAAGATGGCGAGCACGAGCGCGAGCGCCGCCATCGCCTTCTCGCCGCCCGAGAGCAGCAGCACGTTCTGGAGCCGCTTGCCCGGCGGCTGCGCCACGATGTCGATGCCGCTCTCCAGCACGTCGTCGGCGTCGAGCAGGCTCATCTCGCCGCGGCCGCCGCCGAAGAGTTCGACGAAGAACTGGCCGAAGTTGCGGTTGACCTCCTCGAAAGCCTGGCGGAAGCGCTCGCGCGAGCGGCGCTTGATTTCGCGCAAAGCCTCCTCGGTCGAGCCGATGCCGTCGGTGATGTCGAGCCTCTGCGCGGTGAGGAAGGTCAGGCGCTCCTCGTTCTCGGCCAGCTCTTCGAGCGCCATCATGTTGACGGCGCCGAAGCTCTCGACCCTCGCGCGCAGCTCTTCGAGGCGCGCGCGCGACGCTTCGAGGTCGAAGCCCTCCTCGGGCGGGTGCTGCGCCGCCACCTCTTCGAGCGTCTGATTCAGCTCGCTCACGCACGACTCGCGCACGAAGTTCAGGCGGGCCGAAGCCTCCGCCCTCTGGACTTCGAGCGCGGCGCGCGCGTCGCGCGCGGCCGACGCGCGCTGGTGCAACTCCGTCACCTCGAACGAGAGCGCGTCGGCGCGCTCGCGCGCCTCGGCCAGGCGCGCGGCCGACTCGCCGACTCGGCGTTCGAGCAGCGCCCGCTCGTCCTCCGCCCCGGCCGAAGTCTCGTCCAGCTCCGCCAGCGAGCGGCGCAGCGCTTCGAGCCGACCGGCGGCCTCCGACTCCTCCTGCCCGTGCCGTTCGAGCCGCGTGTGCAGCTCCGCGGCCTCCGACTCCATGCGCCGCAGCTCGGCGGCGGCGGCGCGGCGGCGCTCGGCGGCGGCGGCGGCCTGCGCCCTCTGCGCGCCCAGATTCTCGCTCTCGGCCTCGGCGGCGCGCCGCGCCCCGGCCAGCGTCTCGGCGGCGCCCGCGACGGCGGTCTGCGCCGCGGCGCGCGACCCTTGCGCTGCCTCAAGCTCGGCGAGCTGCCGCGCGCGGCGCTCTTCGACCTCGCGCCGCTCCTCGGCGAGGCGCGCGGCGTCGTCGGCCACGACCCGCATGTGGCGCTCCGTGCGCTCTATCTCCTGCTGCAACTGCGCGGCGCTCACCTCGCGCGCCACGTGCTCGCGCTCCTCGCGCCCTATCTCGTCGTTCAGGAGGACGAAGGCGTCTTCGAGTTCTCCCAGGCGGGTGCGCGCGCCCTGCGCCGCCTCCTCGGCGAAGACGAGGTCCGCTTCGAGCCCGACCATGCGGACTTCCAACTCGCGCATCTCGCGCTTGAAGGCGAGCAGCCCCGCGCCCTCTTCCGAGACGGGGTGACCGCCCGCCGCGATGAGCTGGCCGGCGACGACCCACTCGCCCGCCGCCGTCACGCACATCTCGCCCGACGGCAGCGTCAGAACCATCGCGCGCTCAAGGTCGGCCGCCACGCGCGCATTCATCTCGCGCGCGAGCGTGCGCGACAGCACGGCCCCTATCTCGCGCGGCGCGCCGAGCAGAGACGCCACGCGCGTGTCCTCGTCTATCCCGACCCCGACCGCGTCGGCCTCAAGCGTCGCCCCGGCCGCAGCCTCGCCAGCGTCATCCAGCTCGGCGGCGCCGCCGTGGAGCCCCGCGACGAGGAAGGTCGCGCGCCCCGCGCCGGTCGCGCGCAGCCACGCCGAGGCGCGCACGGCGTCGTCGGGCGTGGGCACGATGACGGACTGTAAGTAGGGGCCGAGCACGCTCTCGACGGCGCGCTCCCAGCGCGGTTCGACGCGCAGGACGTCGGCGACGGTGGCGACGACGTGGAAGTCGCGCGGCGCGTCGCCGTCGGCCGGCGCGAAGATGCGCCGGACGGACTGCGAGTAGAGCGCGTGCTGCGTGTCTATCTCGTTCAAAGTGTCGAGGCGGTGGCGGACGCGCGCCGACTCGTCGCGCGCCCGGGCGCGCTCGGCCTCGGCGGCGGCCACCTCGGCGCGCGCGTCGGAGAGCGCGCGGGTGCGCGCCTCGCGCTCCGCGTAGAGCGCGTCGAGGTGCGCCCGCGCCGACGCTATCTCGCCCAGAAGCTTCCCCGCCTCGGCCTTCGCCTGCTCGTGCGCGGCCGACGCCCGCTCGCCCTCGCGCACGAGGCCCTCGGCCTGCGCCGCCAGCTTGTCGAGCACGGCTTCGAGCTGGCGGCCGATCTCGGCCAGCCGCTCGGCGGCGGCCGTGTGCGTCAGCAGCTCCGCCCGCGCCGACTCGATGGCGGCCTCGGCCTCGCGCACCTCCGCGGTGCGCTGGGCGTAAGCCTCCTCGGCCTCGCCGAGCAGCCGCGCGCTCTGCTCGCTCGCCTCGCGCATCTGCACGTCCCTGAGGACGAGCGACTCGCTCTCGGCCGTCACGGCGGCGAGGCGGGCGCGCACGACCTCGGCCTCGTGGCGCACGTCGGCCAGCCGCTTCTCCAGCGACGCTATCTGCTCGCCCTGGTAGGCGCGCTCGCGCTCGCGCCGGTCTAACTTCAGCGCCGACTCGGAGACGGCGGCGCGCGCGCCCGAAAGCTCCTCCTCGCGCCCACGCGCCTCGGTCGTCGCGCGCCGCGCGTCCTCCTCGCGCTCCTCAAGCTCCCCGGCGAGGCGCCCGACCTCCTCGTTCGCCGAGTCGAGCGCGGCGCCCAGGCGTTCGAGCCGCGCGTTCAGGTCGCGCTCGTCGGCGGCGTAGACCTTGCGCAGAAGCTCGCGCAGCTCCTCACGAATCTGGTGATAGCGGCGCGCTTTGGCGGCCTGGCGCCGGAGGCTCCCGACCTGGCGCTCGATTTCGGAGATGATGTCGGAGACGCGGTTGAGGTTCGAGCGCGCGGCTTCGAGCCGGGCCTCGGCGGCGCGCTGGCGGACGCGGAACTTGGTGATGCCGGCCGCCTCCTCGATGAGCGTGCGGCGGTCCATCGGCTTGGCCGAGAGAATCTGGCCGATGCGCCCCTGCTCGATGATGGCGTAGTGCGCGCCGGAGAGGCCGGTGCCGGAGAAGAGGTCCTGGATGTCGCGCAGGCGGCAGACGCGGCCGTTCAAGAGGTACTCGCTCTCGCCGTCGCGGTAGAGCCGGCGCGTGACCGAGACGCTCTCGCCCGGCGCGAAGTCGAGCGCCAGGCGGCGCGGGCGCCAGTGGCGCTTGTGCTGCGCGCGGCCTTTCGGCGCGGGCAACGCGGCGGCGGCGTCCGCGGGCACGACCGCGAGTGCCTGAGTCCCCTCGCCTTCCGCGGGCGTGACCGGCGCGGTCTGCGCGGCGTCGGCCGTCTCGCCCCCACCCGCCGCGGCGTCGCCGTCGGGCGCGGCGGCGGCCGGCTGCGGCGCGAGCGCCTCCAGCTCGGGCGAGAGGCGTTCTTCGACGGCGCCGGCCTGGTCGTCCAACTCTTCGAGCGTCGCGTCGATGTCCTCGATGTCGGGCTCTTCCTCGTCCGTCTCGTCGCGCACCATGTGGAGCACGACCTCGGCCATCCCCGACGGCGCGCGGTTCTTGGCGCCCTGGAAGATGACGTCCTTCATCTCGCCGCCGCGCAGGTTCTTCACCTTCTGCTCGCCCAGCACCCAGGCGATGGCGTCCGCGACGTTCGACTTGCCGCAGCCGTTGGGGCCGACGATGCCGGTGATGCCGTTGCCGGTGAAGACGAGGTCTGTATAGTCTGCGAAGGACTTGAAGCCGGTGATTTCGAGGCGTTGGAGTTTGAACATGCTGAGCGTTTTCGGCCTTTACGGGATGCCAGAGGGATACACAGTCCCTAGAGCCTGCGCGGGAGAGGCACACTATATGTTGGCTCGGACGGGGTTGTCAAACCGAAACTTTAAGCCGCGGGGGTTAGTCGTTGGCACCACAGGTGTTTACCGTGACGGCGTAAAACGGCGGAGGGGCGCGCGCGGCCGT
>DASVTS010000064.1:0-14322 GCA_036387455.1 Pyrinomonadaceae bacterium
ACGCGGCGCACGACGCGAGCAGGACGGCGAGCGCGGTTTTAAAAACTATCTTCATGGCGGGTCGAGACTCGGACTCCTCGGTGACCTACTTTTGACGACTCAGCCGGCGTGCGAGCCGGCGAGCGCAGGGCGGAAGCGTGCGGGGGAGAAGGTTGAGAGGGCGTGCGGGAGCAGGGGGGTTGTCCCCGACGTGACGAGGCCGGCCAGAATCTCGCCCGTGGCGGGCGCGAGCAGGATGCCGTTGCGGTAGTAGCCGGTCGCGTAGAAGAGCCGGCCGACGTCGGCCGATTCGCCGATGACGGGCAGGCCGTCGGCCGCCCGCGGACGCAGGCCCGCCCACGACTCGGCCAGCGCGAGCGTCGAGACGGCGGGCGCAATCTCCTGGGCCTGCGCGCGCACGAGTCCCTCGCCCTCCGGCGTGACGCGGCAGTCGAAGCCGGCGCGCTCGGTCGTCGAGCCCGCGAGCAGGCGCCCGTCGCGGCGCGGCACGACGTAGCCGCGCGGGCTGTAGACGACGTGCCGGACGAACGGCCCCCGCGAGCCGTCCTGGCGGAAGCACAAGACCTGACCGCGCACCGGCTCGACCCGCGGGTCGTCGGCCAGCCCCTCGGGTGCGACCCCGCCGCCAAACTGCCGCAAACGAGAACTCCACGCGCCCGCGGCGAGCACGACCGTGCCCGCGCTCAGAGTCCCCTCCGAAGTCTCGACGCCGACGGCGCGACCGCCCTCGACGAGGACGCCGCGCGCCTCGACGCCCGCGAGCAGGCGCGCGCCGGAGCGTTCGGCCGACGCGGCGAGCGCGCGCACGAGCCGCCGGTTCTCCACCTGCCAGTCGCGCGGAAACAGGAGCGCCGAGCGCACGCGCGGCGACACGCGCGGCTCAAGAGCGCGCGCCTCCGCGGCCGACAGCCGCTCGACCGCGAGCCCCGCGCGCGACTGCCAGGCGAAGCGCCGCCCGGCCTCCTCCTCGTCCTCCCCGTTGAAGGCGAGGTAGAGCGTCCCCGTGCAATCCAGCTCGACGTCCACGCCCGACTCCTCGCCGAGCGCCGCGGCGAAGTCCGGGTACATCTCGCGGCTCGCGCAGAGCAGCCCGAACAGTTCGTCGGCGCAGTCGGCCTCGGCCTGCGGCGCGAGCATCCCGGCCGCCGCGTTCGACGCGCCCGCGCCCGGCGCGCGCGACTCGACGACCGTCACGGCGAGCCCCCGGCGCGCCAGCGCGCGCGCGGCCGCCAGCCCCGCGACGCCCCCGCCCACCACGGCCACGTCCGCCGCCGTTCCGAAAATCTTTCGCATTTCGTAGGACTGCTGGTATGATTCGGGAAAAATAAACAGTTTTCAGTTTTTAGTTTTCGGTTTTCAGCCGAGCCGGGGCTGGTTTCGCCCGCGCCCGGCGCCCTCTAGAAACTGAAAACTGAAAACTGAAAACTGAAAACTGACATGGCACATACTATCACACTCATTCCGGGCGACGGCATCGGGCCGGAGGTCTCTGCGGCGGTCGTGCGCATCATCGAGGCGACGGGCGTCGACATCCGCTGGGAGACGCACTACGCGGGCGCGCAGGCGCTCGAAAAGTTCGGCTCGACGCTGCCCGAAGACCTGCTCGAATCCATCAAGCGCAACCGGGTCGCGCTCAAAGGCCCCATCACGACGCCGGTCGGCAAGGGCTTCACGTCGGTCAACGTCGGGCTCCGGAAGGCGCTCGACCTCTACGCCAACCTGCGGCCCGTCCGCGCGCTGCCGAACGTGCCCTGTCGCTACCCGGAACTCGACCTCGTCGTCGTGCGCGAGAACACCGAAGACCTCTACGCAGGCATCGAGCACGTCGTCGTCCCCGGCGTCGTCGAGTCCATCAAAATCATCACCGAGAAGGCTTCGACGCGCATCGCCCGCTACGCCTTCGAGTTCGCGCGGCGCGAGGGGCGCAGCAAGGTGACGGCCGTCCACAAGGCCAACATCATGAAGCTCTCCGACGGCCTCTTCCTCGACTGCTTCCGCAAGGTCGCCGCCGAGTACCCCGAGGTCGAGGCCGACGACAAGATCGTGGACAACGCCTGCATGCAGCTCGTCATGCGCCCCGAGCAGTTCGACATCATGCTGCTGGAGAACCTCTACGGCGACATCGTGTCTGACTTGTGCGCGGGTCTCATCGGCGGGCTCGGGCTCGTCCCCGGCGCGAACATCGGCGAGCTGGGCGCGGTCTTCGAGGCCGTCCACGGCTCGGCCCCCGACATCGCCGGGCAGGGGATAGCCAACCCGACGGCGCTCCTCCAGTCCGGCATCCTCATGCTCCGCCACCTCGGCGAGCGCGAGGCGGCCGACCGGGTGGAGAAGGCGATGCTCAAGGTCTACACCGACGGCCAGGTGCGCACGCGCGACGTCGGCGGCACCTCCCACACGGACGAGTTCGCCCACGCCGTCATCCAGGCGATGGGGTGAGCCGCATCGTTTGAAGGGGGCCGGCGCCGGTCAGTCGGGGAAGGTGACGCCGTCGTAGATGTCGCGGAGCTTGAGCGCGCAGCCGACTGACTCAAGCTCGACCGAAGCGTCAAGGCCGGTCACGTCGCGCCGCCCCCAGTCGCCGCCTTCGAGCCGCGTGTGGTGCGTCACGCGCGGCTCGTCCTGCGAGACCAGCACGTAGTCACGTAGGGTCGGGATGGCCTGATAGGCGACGAACTTCGGCCCCTCGTCGAGCGCGGCCGTGCTCGGCGACATCACTTCGACGACCACGACCGGGTTGACGAGCGCGTCGCGCCCTTTGATGTGCTCGAACTTCAACTCGCCGCACGCGGCGCTCGCGTCCGGGTAACGGTAGGGCGGGAGCGTCGGCGTCCAGACGGCCACGTCGCCGGTGAAGGCCCTGCACCGCCCGCCACGCAGGCCACTCCCGAGGGCGATGACAACATTGCTGCCAATCGTCCCGTGCGCGCGGCTGCCGCCGCTCATGCAGACGATGTCGCCGTCCCAGTATTCGAAGCGCGCGTCGCTCACGTCTTCGAGGGCGAAATATTCTTCCAGCGTGTAGTGGTGTTGCGGCACGTCTTTCGGGTTCGCGGCCATCGCCAGTCTCCTCCGGTTTCTCAAAATCATCTCCGGGACTTGGCGGCGCCGCGGGCGGCGTGCATTTTACCGCATCCGGCCCCGCGACAGAACGGGAACGGCGCGGCGCCGCGCGGGCGGCGTTGAAAAATCTTGACAGCGGGGGCGCGCCGGCCATAGAGTTCGGGCGCGCCTTTCCCTTTAACAGTTCTCTACAGACGAACACAGGGACGCGGAGCCCGCGCGGCCGATTCCGAGACCGGCCGCGGCTCCGAGGCAGAAAGAGTCTCCCCGCCCCGGCGCCGCCGACTGACGGCGGCCGCCCCTCCCGACCCGCGCGGCGCGCGTGCCGCCCACGGCGCACCTACGTTCCGCCCGTTTCAACACCAGCCCACGGGGCCCAAGGAGTATCACCATGATTCGCTCACTCTCGCGCAAGCGCCGCACCGGTAGACGGCTCAGCCTGTCGCTGGCCCTCCTGCTGCTCCTCGCCTTCCTGCCGCCGCCGCCCGCGGCGCGCCGCGCGGCGGGCGCGGCCGCCTCGGCGCAGGAGGCGCTCATACCGACCGTCAGCCCCGGGCTGGCCTACCGGCAGACCAACCTCATCTCGGACGTGCCCGGCCTCGCGCCCGTCCTCGACCCGCTGCTCGTCAACCCGTGGGGCATCTCCGTGCGCGGCACGAGCCCCTTCTGGCTCGCCAACAACGGGTCGGACACGACGCAGCTCGTCCGCGGCGACGTGGGCGGCGCGCCCGTCGTCCTCAACCCGAGCCCGCAGACGGTGAGCATCCCGGGCGGCCTGCCGACGGGGACGGTCGGCATCCCGCAGGGCGTCACCGACTTCCAAATCACCCCGCCGGGCGGGGGCACGCCCGCGCCCGCCAACTTCGTCTTCGACTCCATCACCGGCAACATCACCGCCTGGAACGGGGCGAGCGGCTCGGCGGCCCAGACCGTCGTCAGCATGCCGGGCCACGTCTGGACGGGGCTCGCCTTCGGCACGGCCACCGGCGGCAACCGGCTCTACGCCGCCGACTTCGCCCTGAACCACATCGACGTCTTCAACGGCACGTTCGCCCCGACGACCGTCCCGGGCGGCTTCGTCGACCCGTCCATCCCGGCCGGCTACGCCCCCTTCAACATCCAGAACCTCGGCGGCTCGCTCTACGTCACCTACGCGAAGGTCGGCCCCGACGGGCGCAGCCAGGCGGGCGTCGGGCAGGGCTACGTCCGCAAGTTCACCACCGACGGCGTCCTCGTCCCCGGCTTCGCCATCAACAACGGCCCGCTCAACGCGCCGTGGGGGCTGGCGATTGCCCCCTCGGGCTTCGGCATCTGGAGCAACCAGCTCCTCGTCGGCAACTTCGGCAGCTCGAACACCCTCGCCGGCGGCTTCGGCAACGGGAGCATCTACGCCTTCAGCCAGCTGAACGGCTCCCTCCTCGGCGGGGTCGAGAATGAGGCCGGCGAGGCGATAAAGATAGACGGGCTGTGGGCCCTGCAGTTCGGCAACGGCGGCAACGGCGGCGACCCCGCCACGCTCTACTTCACCGCCGGCCCCGGCAGGGAGACGCACGGCCTCTTCGGCAAGCTCAACCCGACGACCGCCACCGCCACCTCGCTCATCCAGTTCGCCTCCGACAGCTTCGCCATCAACGAGGACGCGGGCCACGTCGACATCACCGTCACGCGCGGCGGCGACGTCTCGTTACCGGCCGCCGTCAACTTCAACACCTTCGACGAGGCGGGCGCGGGCCACGCCTCGCAGAAGTCCGACTACGAGATCGCGCTCGGCACGCTCAACTTCGCCCCCGGCGAGACGTCGAAGACCGTCCGCATCCTGCTCGTGGACGACAGGTTCGTCGAGGGCGAGGAGGTCATCGACCTCATGCTCTCGAACGTGAGCGGCGCGGGCGTCGGGCTGGGGAGCCCGAACGCGGCCGAGGTGCGCATCCTCGACAACGACGCGGCGCCGCCGACGTCGAACCCCATCGACACGCCGTCCTTCTTCGTCCGCCAGCACTACCTCGACTTCCTCAACCGCGAGCCCGACGCGGCGGGGCTCGCCTTCTGGACGAACGAGATCGCCTCGTGCGCCGGCAACGCGGCCTGCGTCGAGAACAAGCGGGTCAACGTCTCGGCGGCCTTCTTCCTCTCCATCGAGTTCCAGACGACGGGCTACCTCGCCTACCTGACGCACCGCGCGGCCTTCGGGCCGACCGCGGGGAACTCGCCCGTCCCCGTCCTCTACGGCAACTTCATGCGCGACACGCAGGCGCTCCAGAAGGGCTTCGTCTTCGGGGCGCCCGGGGCCGAGGCCGTGCTCGAAGCGAACAAGGTGGCCTACTACAACGAGTTCGTCACGCGCCCCGAGTTCGCCTCGAAGTACCCCTCGTCGCAGACGAACGAGCAGTACGTGGACGCGCTGCTCACCTCGGCCGGGCTCACGCCCGCGCAGACGAGGTTCTTCGTCGTGCAGTTGACGAACAACCAGGAGGTCCCGCCGGCGGTGCCGACGACCACGGCGGGCGCCGCGCGGCCCGCCTCCTTCGGCACGGCGCGCTTCCAGTTCAACGAGGCGCTGACGTCGCTGACCTTCAGCGCCACCATCACCAACATCGACGTGACGGGCTCGCAGACGGCCGACACCAACGACAACCTGACGGCGGCGCACATCCACGCCGGGCCGTCGGTCGCGCCGGGCGTCAACGGCCCCGTCGTGTGGGGCTTCTTCGGCGCGCCGTTTAACGACAACAACCCCAACGACCAAACCTTCTTCCCCAACGGGGGCGTGGGCGGCACGTTCGGCGGCAAGTGGGACGCGCCCGAGGGCAACAACACGACGCTCGCCGCGCAGCTCGACAACCTGCGCGCGGGGCGCGCCTACATCAACTTCCACACGCGCCAGTTCGGCGGCGGCGAGATACGCGGCAACTTCCCGGCGGCCGACGCCTTCCGCAACTCGCTCGTCGCGGGGCTGACGGCGGGCACCGAGACGCGCGCCACCGTGCTCCGCAAGATAGCCGAGGCCGAGGAGCTTCAGGCGCGCGAGTTCAACCGCGCCTTCGTCGCCTTGCAGTACTTCGGCTACCTGCGGCGCAACCCGACCGACCCGCCCGACTCCGACGCCACGGGCTACAACTTCTGGCTCAACAAGCTCAACGCCTTCAACGGCAACTTCCAGAACGCCGAGATGGTCAAAGCCTTCATCAACTCGGCCGAGTACCGCAAGCGCTTCGGCCCGAGCTAAGAAGATTTAGAGGCTAGGTGCTAGAGGCTAGGGGCTAGTTGGGGAGCGTACTTCCCAACTAGCCCCTAGCCTCTAGCACCTAGCCCCTTTTAAGCCACCGGCGCCGACTCGCCGCGCGCCGGGTCGAGGTCGCCGGCGATGACGACGGTGAGGCGTTCGGGGCGGAAGTATTTGCGGACGGCGGCGTTGACCTCCTCGACCGTGACGCGGCCGACCAGCTCCGGGTAGCGCTCGACGTAGTCGAGCCCGAGCCCGTAGAACTCCGAGTTCCACAGCGCGCGCGCCAGCCCCGCGTTCGTTGAGAGCGAGACCTTGAAGGAGCCGACGGCCGAGCCCTTCTCGTCCTCCAGCTCCTCGGGCCGGATGCCGTGCTCGACGTAGTCGCGGAGCACGCCGAGCGCGGAGTCAATCGCGCGCTCGACGTTGCCCGGGTTGACCGAGACGGCGATGTACCACGGCCCGGCCGCCAGGCTGGGCGCGCGGAAGCGCGAGGCGATGCCGTAGGTCAGCCCCTCGGCGTCGCGCACCTGCAAGCCCAGACGCGAGGAGAGCGTGGACTCGCCGAGCGCGCGGTTGGCGAGCAGCGCCGCGTAGTAGTCGGGCGCGCCGCGCCTGAGCGGCGCCGCCGTCCCCAGCAGCACGTCCACGTTCGCCTTGTCCCGAACCAGCACCAGCTCGCGCCGGCCCGCCTCCGGCGGCTCCGGGTCGGCGACGTCCACGTCCGCGCTCTCCGGCCCGCCGAAGCCTTCGAGCGCCTCCCGCAGCACGCGAACCGCGTCGGCGGCGCGCACGTCGCCCGCCACCGACAGTATCAAAGTGCGCCCGCCGTAGAACTTCTCGTAGAAGCCGCGTACGTCCCCGACCGTGATGGACGAGACGCTCTCGACGAGGCGGTCGCCCGCGTGCGTGTAGAAGGGGTTCCGCTCGTCGAAGAGCGTCTGCGTCAGCCGCTCGTAGGCGCGCCAGGAGGTGTCCGACTGCTGCTCGCGGATGGCGGCGACCGTCTGCTGCTTCAGCTTCTCCAGCTCGTCGGCGGGGAACGAAGGCTCGCGCAGCATCTCGGCGAGCGTCGCGGCGAGGGCGGGGAAGTCTTCCGCGAGCGCGCGCGCCGTGACCTGCACGGCGAAGGCGTCGGTGTCGAACTCGACGTCGGCGCCGACGCCTTCGAGAGCGCCGGCCAGCTCCATCTTGCCGCGCCTCAGCGTCCCGCGCTTGAGCATCTCGGCCGTGATGCGCGCGAGCCCCGGCTTGCCCTTCGGCTCGAAGTGCGAGCCCGCGCGCAGGCTCCCGCGCACCGCCACCGTCGGCGTCGCCGCGTTCTCAAGCACGAGCAGCACCGCCCCCGTCTCAAGCTCCTCGCGCACGACGCGCGAGGCGAAGCCGCCGCCCGCGGGCTTTGCCTGACCGCCCGACTTCATCCGGCCCGCCGCGCCGCCCGACCCGCCTTCGGCGAGGGGGTCGTGGTGGAACTTGTACCCGTGCGGCCTGAGCGCGCGCTTCGAGGGAGTGACGCCCGGGCCGCCGTTCCCGTCGGCAGCGCTGCCGGCCTTCGGGATGAAGTGGCCGACCGTGCGCGTGTCTTCGCGGAAGTAGGCGGCGGCCGCGCGCCGCACGTCCTCTACGCCGACGCGCGCGACGTTCGCGGCGTAGGTGTTGTAGAAGCGCCAGTCGGCGACCGCCTCGGCCTCCGACATCTGCATCGCCACGTTGTGCGTGCCGTCGCGCTCGTAGGCGACCGAGGCGACGATCTGCCGCTTCGCCTTCCCGACCTCCTCTTCGCCGAGGTCTTCGGCCGCGCGCGCCAGTTCCGCGTGGATGACCTCCTCGACCCTCGCGGCCTCGACGCCCGGGGCGGCCGTCGCGTAGACGTTGAAGAGGCCGGGGTCGCGGAACTGGTCCACGCGCGCGTCGACCGAGACGGCCAGCTCCGTCTCGACGAGCGACTGGTAGAGCCGGCTCGTCACGCCGTTCGACAGCGCGGCCGCGAGCACGGCGAGCGGGTAGATGTCGTTCCCCGCCGGGGGCGCGGCCGCGCGCGCGGCCAGCTCCGCGTTCGAGAGCACGCGCGCCTGCCCGAGCGCGGCCGGCGTGCGGAAGGCCACCTGCACCAGCGGCAGCTCGCCCGCGCGCCGCACGACCAGACGGCGCTCGCCCTCCTGCCGCGGCTCGTCCGTGTAGACCTCCGGGATGGGCTCGGCCGAGGCGGGGAAGGCGCCGAAATGTTTCTCGACGAGCGAGAGCGCGTGCGCCTCCTCGAAGTCGCCGACGACGACGGCCGTCGCGTTGTTCGGGTGGTAGAAGGTGTCGTAGAACTCCTTGAGCCGCGCGGTCGGCACGTTCTCGACGTCCGAGCGCCAGCCGATGGTCGGGTGGTGGTACGGGTGCTCGCGGAAGGCCGCGGCGTAGACGGCCTCGTCCAGGACGAGCATCGGCTCGTTCTGCCCGCGCTCCAACTCGTTGCGCACGACCGTCATCTCCGAGCGCCGGTCCTCGTCGGCGATGAAGGAGTTGCGCATGCGGTCGGCTTCGAGGTGGACGGCCAGCTCCAGCGCGTCCGACGGGACGGTCTCGAAGTAGTTCGTGCGGTCGTACCAGGTGGTCGCGTTGAAGTCGGCGCCGACGCGCTGGAGCGTGGCGGCGACCTGCGTCCCCTTCGCCTTGTTGAAGGTCGGCGTGCCCTTGAAGAGCATGTGCTCCAAAAGGTGCGTCGCGCCCGTGTGGCCTACGGCCTCGTTGCGCGAGCCGACGCGGTAGAGCACGAGGAACGTCGCCACCGGCGCGACGCGGTTCTCCACCAGCAGCAGCTTCAGCCCGTTCGCGAGACGGAACTCGCGCACCCCCCCCTCCTCGGCGACGAACTCCACGCCGCCGGGCAGACCTCCCTCGCTCAAGCTCAATATCGTTCTCCTTACGGACGTCGTTTTCAGGGCCCGGCCATGCTAACAAATCGGCGGGCGTGAGGGAAAAGGGCCCGCCGCGGCCGCCGCTGCTTTACACAGTAAAGCACTTGACAACGCCCGCGGCCGGGTGTATTTTCGGCGGCGGCATGGCAGTCGTCCACACCTTCGAGAAGTCGCAGGCCGGCGAGGGCGCCCGGGCCGAGGGGCCGCCCGCGCTCCACGACCGCGCGATGGACAACCTGCGCTTCATCCGCGAGACGATGGAGCGCGCCTCGGCGTTCACGGCCGTCCCCGGCTGGGGGCAGGTCGCCATCGGCGTCACCGCGCTGTTCGCGGCGCTCGTCGCCTCGCAGCAGAGGGCCTTCGCCGACTGGCTCGCCGTCTGGATGGTCGAGGCGGCCGTCTCCGCCGGCGTCGCCGGGTGGACGATGTACCGCAAGGCCCACGCCTCAGACACTTCCCTCCTCTCACGACCCGGGAGAAAGTTAATCATCAACCTGACGCCGCCGAGGGTCGTCGGCGCGCTGCTCACGGTCGTCTTCTGCCGCGCGGGGCTTCAGGCGCAACTGCCCGGCCTGTGGCTGCTGCTCTACGGCACGGGCGTCGTCACGGGCGGGGCCTTCTCCGTGCGGCCCGTCCCGGTCATGGGGCTCTGCTTCATGTTCCTCGGGGCGGGCGCGCTGTTTCTGCCCGCCGGGTGGGGCGACGCGCTGATGGCGGCCGGCTTCGGGCTGCTCCACGTCATCTTCGGACTACACATAGCGAGGAACTACGGTGGCTAGACAGAACGCACTGGCGAAGGATACGGCGAAGGCGGGCTCGCAAGGCCCGCAGGAGAATTTACGCGAGCCGAGGCGCAACAAGCCCACCGACGGGCCGGCCGCCGCCGCCGAACTCGACCGGCTCATACACGAGCGCGTCCGGCTCGCCATCGTCAGCGCCCTCGCCGTCAACGAATCGCTCACCTTCAACGACCTCAAACAACTCCTGAACACCACGGACGGCAACCTGAGCGTCCACGCGCGCAAGCTCGAAGAGGCGCAGTACGTCGTCTGTACGAAGTCGTTCGAGGGGCGCGTCCCCAGAACCGAGTACAAGCTTACGACCGCCGGGCGCCGGGCGCTCGAACGCTACTTAGGTCACATGGAGAGCGTCATCCGCGCCGCGCGCGGGGGGTGAGACAGCCAAGGCAGGGAGAGTCGGGCCGCCGGTGCCCGAATTTTTTTGCCCTTCGGCTTTACAGTGCAAAGGGCTTTGCTTTGGACGTGATTCCGAACCGAGGGGGGCTGACGTGGAGCGTTTCGACGTGGTGGTCGTGGGGGCGGGGCTGGCGGGGCTCCAGGCGACGAGGCTTCTGGCGCAGGGCGGGGCGCGCGTGCTGCTCGTGGAGCGGAAGAACTCGGTCGAGGACGCGGTGCACACGACGGGCATCTTCGTGCGCCGCACGCTCGAAGACTTCGACCTGCCGCGCGACTGCCTGGGGCCGCCCGTCAGGCGCGTCAGGCTCTACTCGCCCGCGCGCCGCGCGCAGGACCTAAAGAGCAAACACGACGAGTTCCGCGTCGGGCGCATGGGGCGGCTCTACGCGCGCATGCTCGAAGAGTGTCTGGACGCGCGCGCCGCGTGGTCGCCGTCAACGCGGTACCTGGGGCTTGAGAAGTCGTGCAGCGGCGGGGGCGAGTCCGTCGTGCGGCTCGAACGCGCGGGCGTCGAGAGGCGCGTGGCGGCGCGCTTCGTCGTCGGGGGCGACGGGGCGCGCTCGCGCGTGGCGCGCGACCTGGGGCTCGACGAGAACCGGGAGTGGATCGTCGGCGTGGAGGACGTCTTCCGCGGCGTGCCGCCGGAGGGCGGGCCTTGCTTCCACTGCTTCCTCGACCCGCGTTTGGCGCCCGGCTACCTCGCCTGGGTCGTCTGCGACGGCGAGGAGACGCACGTCGGCGTCGGCGGCTACCCGCAAAACTTCGACCCCGCCCGCGCGCTCGAAGAGTTCCGCGCGGAGGTCGCGCGCACGTTCGACTTCACGCGCGCGCGCCGCGTCGAGCGCCGCGGGGGGCGCATCCCCGTGGGCGGCGTCCTCAAGAACATCGCGTGCCGGCGCGGGCTGCTCGTCGGCGACGCGGCGGGCGCGGTCTCGCCGCTCACGGCGGGCGGGCTCGACCCGTGCATGCGCCTGTCGGGCCTCGCCGCGGAGGTCGCCGCGGACTTCCTCTCGACGAATGATGCGGCCGCGCTCGCGCGCTACTCGGGCGCGCGGTTCCGCTCGCGCTTCTTCTCGCGCATCTGGATGAGGAGGGCGCTCGCTTTCGTCAAAAGCCCCGCGCTGCTCGAAGCGGCGTGCGCCGTCTCGCGGCTCGCGCCGTTCGACGGGCTTGCGCGCCATGTCTTCTTCGGGCGCGGCTCGTTCCCCGACGCCGCGCCCGCGCGGCGCGGGCTCGCGGCCGGCGAGGGCCGCGCGGCGGTCTGAAGTCACGGGCCCCCGACGTGGGAGCCCACAGGCGCGCCCCGTGGCTCGGTCTGCTGCCGCGCGCGCCCGGGTCGGGCTTTAATCGCGGGGCACGGACGGGCAACTTAAAACTGAGGAGTGTGGAAAGAGCATGTTCAAGCGCATCGTAGCCATCGCCTTCATCTTCGTCTGCGCGACGGCCGCGTGGGCCGTCCTCGGCGCGACCATCTTCTCGCGCACCTACGACTCGGACGCGGTCTTGCAGGGCGAGGTCACCTCGCTGTGGGGCGCGCCGCAGTCGCAGTGGCCGCCCTCGGCCACCAGCGAGCGCGTGGTGCCGAAGACGACCGAGACGTTGGAGAACGGCAAGAAGAAGGTCGTTACGGAGAAGGTGACGGTGACGGAGACGCTGCCGCTTGAGTCGAGCCGCGTGGACGTCCGGCTCGGGCTCGAACACAGGCAGAAGGGGCTGCTCTGGTACAGCACCTACAGGGTCGGCTTCGAGGGCGTCTACGCCTTCCGCAACACGACCGACGCAGAGAAGGTCACCTTCACGCTCAGGTACCCGGCCGAGCGCGCCGTCTACGACGACCTCGTCTTCACGGTGGACGGGGCGCCCGTCACGCTCACGAACGAGAAGAACTCGGCCACGGCCACGGCCGCCGTCAGGCCGGGCCAGACGGCGACGCTCCGGGTCGCGTACCGCTCGCAGGGGCTCGACCACTGGCGCTACAACTTCGGCGGCGACGTGGCGCAGGTGCGCGACTTCCGGCTGCGGATGGCGACCGACTTCAAGGCGATAGACTTCCCCGAGAACACGCTCTCGCCCTCGGAGAAGCACGAGACCGCGGACGGCTGGGAGCTGGAGTGGGGCTACAAGAACCTCGTCTCGGGCTATCAAATCGGGATGGCGATGCCCGAGAAGTTGCAGCCGGGGCCGCTGGCCGGGCGCATCAGCCTCTTCGCGCCGGTCTCGCTCTTCTTCTTCTTCTTCCTGATGTTCATCATCACGACGATGCGCGGGCTGGAGCTGCACCCGATGAACTACTTCTTCCTCGCCGCGGCCTTCTTCTCGTTCCACCTGCTGCTGGCCTACCTCGTCGACCACGTCTCGATTCACGCCGCGTTCGCCGCCTCGTCGGTGGTCTCGGTCTTCCTCGTCATCAGCTACCTGCGGCTGGTGGTGGGGACGAGGTTCGCGGCGCGCGAGGCGGGGCTCGCGCAGTTCATCTACCTCGTGATGTTCTCGTACGCCTTCTTCTTCAAAGGCTTCACGGGGCTGGCCGTCACCGTCGGCTCCATCCTGACCCTCTTCGTCGTGATGCAGATCACGGGACGCGTCCGCTGGGCCGAGAAGTTCGCCGCGAAGTCCGGCGGCGACGCCAGCGACGCGCCCACGGACTTCTCCGGCAAGGTCGCCCCGTCGGTCAGCGCCTGAGGGAAGAAGTAGACGGTAGACCGTAGATTGAAACGGGCGGCGCGTCGCAGCCTTCGGGCCGGGCGCGCCGCCCGTCTGTCTGGCCTTCTGAGTCACCGACCGTATTGCCACGGGCTCCCGGCGTGTCCTGTTTGACTACAAGGCGGACGTGAAATCGCGCGTGTGGGGCCGGCGCGCGGCAAAAACGTGGGCTCAGGCTAGTGATTTAAACGTCGGGGCAGCCGCGGCCCGGTGTTTGCACAGTCTGTAAGGACTGACGCCGGTTCGCACGCGGTTGGGCCGCGCGCCGGGCGGCGGAAACCGGAAAGTGACAAGGGGAGGTTGGGAGTTTGAAACGGGCGCGCAAGGTTACGGGGTGGGCGTTTCTGGCCCTGCTGACGTTGCAGGCGGCGTGCGGCGGCGCGCTGGCGGGCCTCGGCCGCGTGGACGAGGCAAAGCCGGGCTCCTCCGCGGGCTTCAACCTCTTCAGCCCCGAGCAGGACATCGAGCTGGGCGCGGCCTCGGCCGAGGAGATCAGGCGGCAGTTGGTCGTCGTCAGCGACGAGCGCGCGGGCCGCTACGTGCAGCGACTCGGCGAGCGCCTCGCGGCGCAGGCGCCCGGCTACAGGTTCCCTTACAAGTTCGTCGTCGTCGCCTCGCCCGAGGTCAACGCCTTCGCGCTGCCGGGCGGCTACGTCTTCGTCAACGAGGGCGCCGTCCGCGCGGCGCGCACCGAGGGCGAGCTGGCGGGCGTGCTCGCGCACGAGATAGCGCACGTAAGCTTGCGCCACGGCACGACGCAGGCGTCGCGCGCGTACCTGGCGCGGACGGGGCTGAACGTCCTCGGCGCGCTGTCGGTCGCGTTGCAGGGCGACCTCGGCCGGCTGGCGACGGTCGTCGGCGGGGCCGGGGCCAACAAGTTATTCCTGAAGTCGAACCGCGAGGCGGAGGCGCAGGCCGACGCGGAGGGCGTGCGGCTGATGGCGGCCGCCGGCTACGATCCGCGCGAGATGGCGGAGTTCTTCGAGAGGCTGGACGAGCGCGGCGTCGGCGGGCGCGAGGAGCCGGGCGACCACCCGGACCCGGCCAGCCGCGTCGAGGCCATCGGCCGCGTCGTCGCCGAGCTGAAGGCCGCGCCCGCGCGCGCGCAAGACTCCGAAGAGTTCCGCCGCGTCAGGTCGCGCCTGTCCGGCAGGTGAGACCAGGCCGTTTAAGTTAAGTTACAGAAATCAACGGCGGAGGCGCGAAGGCCCGGCTTCTTGTTTGAAGCCGG
>DASVTS010000065.1:0-24512 GCA_036387455.1 Pyrinomonadaceae bacterium
GGGCGCGACCCGCGGGTCGCGCCCCCTACTCGTTCGCGTCTACGGCCGGCAGGCCCGCTATTCGACGACGACGCGGTCGCTGGCGCCGCGGCCGAAGGTCTCGGGCGCGTACATCTCCTCGGCCTTCGCGGGCGGGACGACGAAGGCGCCGGGCGTCGTCGCGCGCGCCACGTAGGAGTAGGTGTAGACGCCCTCCCACAGCAGCGACGTGAACGCCTCGGCGCGGTCGTCGCGCAGGTTCTGGTGCTCGTACCACGGGCGCCACCACCACCAGCCGAAGCGCGCCGGCTCCTCCTTCTGCTCCTCGGGGATGCTCCCCGTGACCGCGAGCGCCGGGTTCAACGGTTCAAGCCCCGCGGGCAGCGGGTCCACGAGCGCGACGTGGTAGCGCCGCGTGGGCGCGACCAGCGTCAGCTTGACGCGCACCTTCGCGCCCGCCTTCACGCGCCACGTCCCGTCGGCGTCGCGCCGCACGTCCGCGGCGTCGTCCACCGCCTCGTACGCGCGCTCGACCGCGAAGCCGTAGTCGGCCGCGGCGAGCTTCAGGTTCGTCGGCGCGTAGTTCAGCCCGACGCGGTAGTAGAGGCGCCCGGCGCCCTCCTTCTGGAGGACGAGGTTCTGCGCCGCACCCCCCTTCTCCGCGAGGTAGCGCATCGGCACGTCGAACTGCTGGCGGTCGGTCGAGCGGCCCTTGAACTGCTGCTCGCCCGCGAAGGCGTCGCCGAGCCACGCGCGCGCGACGAAGTCGGGCGTCGCCTTCTCGTATGTGCGGAAGTAGCGGTCGAGCGCGAGCAGCACGAAGGCGTTCTCCTGCGTGTTCTCCCAGCGCCCCTTCGTGCGGTGCGCGAGCAGGCCGCGCGCGACCTTCGGGATGAGGTCGTTCTCGGGCTGGTCGCCGATGAGCGCTTCGAGGATGACGCCGTCGGCGCGGCGGTCGGAGCGCAGCAGCAGGTAGTCGTCGTCCGCGTAGGACGTGGTGAAGTGCGCCTCCCCGGCCGTCTCCTCGGCGCGGTTGTCGAGCAGGCGCCGGATGGCCGCGACCTCGGCCGCCGAAGCCCTGTCGCCCGACAGCACGGGCAGCAGCCACCCGACGGCCTCAAGCTGGAGCTTCTCCAACCCCTCGCTCGCCACCAGCCGGCGCGCGCGCTCGGCGTCGCGGTCGCCCAGCCGCGCGCGCGTGTAGAGCGCGTAGGCGACGAGCGTGTTGCGCGCGTCGCGCCCGTAGCGCCGCGGGATGTGCGACTCAATCGCCCGCAGGTAAGCCTTCGACTTGTCGAGCATCGGCTGCGGCACGTCGAAGCCCTTCTCCTTCGCGCGCGCGAGCGCGTGCGCGACGTGGATGCTGACGTAGGGCCACGAAGGGTCGCCGCGCCGCCAGAAGGCGAAGCCGCCGTCCTCGTTCTGCAACCCTTCGAGCCGCTTGATGTCGCGCGCCACGGCGCGCTGCATCTCCTCTGGTGTAGGCAGCTCCTTCGCCTTGAAGGCCGTCAGCACGTCGCGCAGCGCCGCGACGGCTATCACGCGCGAGGCCAGCTGCTCGGAGCAGTCGTAGGGGTACGAGACGAGGTAGAGCACGGCGTCGGTGAGCGCCTGCAACTGCGTCGAGGAGGTCTGGACTTCGAGCCCGCCGAACTGCCGGAAGACGTCCGCGGGCGCCTTGACCGGCTGGACGACGGCGCCGCCCTGGTCAATCTCGCCGTAGGTGGCGAACGCCTCGGTCGTGGCCGGCGTCCAGACGGGAAGCTCTATCTGCGCGGCGTCGGCGAAGCGGCCCGAGACGACGCCGAACTGGAAGCGCGCCGTCCCGGCCGAGGAGGCCGAGACGGGGAAGCGGACTTCGACGCGGTCGTTCGCCGGCACGCTGACGCGGCGGCCCTGCCCGTCGGTCAGCTCGGCGTTCGAGGCGCGCACGGCGACGTCGACCACCGCGGGCGCGTCCGTCTGGTTCTGCACGACGACGGGCAGCTCGAAGCGGTCGCCGAAGTTGAGGAAGCGCGGCGCCGACGGCCGTACCATCACGGGCTGGCGCGCCGTGATGGCCGACTCGCCCGAGCCGAACTGCCTGCCGCCCGCGACCGAGACGGCCATCACGCGGTAGCGCGTCAGGTTGTCGGGCACCTTCACCTTCACCTCGGCGCGCCCCTGCGCGTCGGTCGGCACCGACGGCGCGAAGACGGCGAGCGCGTTGAAGTTCTCGCGCATGCGGATGGCTGGCTGTGCGCCTCCGTTCGCCGACGCGTCCGCCGCCGCCGTCTTGCCGGCCATCCTGGCCATCGCGGGCCTGGCCGCGGGGGACGGCGGCGGGGGCGCCTCCATCGCCTCGGCCACCGTGGCGGTCTGGGCGACGCCGCCCGCGCCGCCCACGGCGCCGCCCTCCGCGACGGTTATCTTGCCGGGGTCCGCGAGCTGCACGTCCTTGCGCAGGTGGTAGTCGGTGACGTCTGCCCCGCGCAGCGCGTAGAAGATTGCCAGCGGGTCTTCGAGCTTGTAGCCCGTGAGCGCGAGCACCGACTCGTCCACGACGACGACGGCGATTTCCCCGCCCTGCACGGGACGCCCCGCCGCGTCCTTAACTTCGACGGCCACGGTCGTCTCGCCGCCCGGCTCCAGCGCCCTGTCGCGCGGCGTCGCCGTCACCTGTAGCTTGCGCTGGAGCGGCGGGACGGAGAGGCTGAGCGAGCCCGAGGCGTAGGCCGGCCTGCGGGGCAGCTTCGGGTCCTCCTCGCCCTTGTCGTTCGTGCGCGCGGCCGCGCCGACGAGGTCCACCTGCACGTGGACGTTCGGCGTGAAGCCCTCCTCGACCGTGAAGCGGACGGTGTGCGAGGGCTCGTTCATGCGGAAGCGCTCGGTGCGGACGAGCCCCGAGCGGCGCAGCGTCAGAAGCCCCTCGGCCGGGAAGAACGGCGCCTGGACGAGTATCTCGGCCGTCTCGCCGGCGCGGTACTCCTGCCGGTCGGGAATCAGGTCGGCCTTCTCCTGCGAGACGTCGCGGCGCGGCGGGTTCTTGCCGCCCGCGACCCAGAGCGTCAGCTCGCTCTCGTTCGGCCTCTCGCGGTCGTCGTAGACGCGCGCCGTCACGCGGTACGTGCCGCCCGCCTTCGGCCGGAACGTGCACTTGACGGCGTCGGCCGCCGACTTCACGACACACTCCTCGGCCGTCCCCTCGACCTGCCTCCACCGCCCGCGCACCTGCTTCCATTCGAGCGGCGCCGCGCGCATCCGCACCTCGCGCCCGGCGGCCAGCCGGCCGTCGAGGTCGGAGACGACGGTCGAGACGACGAGCGACTCGCCCTGCTGCACGAAGAGGCGTTCGCTGCGCAGCCCCACGTAGAGGTCGGCCGGGTGGACGAGCATCGTCGTCGTCGAAGTCCACGCCTGCCGGTTGACGTCCGTGACGGACGCCTGCGCCTCGACCGAGGTCGGCTGCGGCGGGTTGACCGAGTCGAAGTCGATGCGGAGCGTGTGCTTGCCCGCGGCGTCCGTCCGCCCCTTGAAGGTTTGCGCGCTCTCGGCGCCGCGCTCGCCGGAGGGCTCCCACCACGGCGTCCAGCGGCCGAAGGTGTAGTCGCCGCGGTTGGGCGGCGTGAAGCGCGTGAGCGTGGCCGTCACGCGCCAGTCGACTTCGGAGTCGGGCAGGCCGCCGCCCGCGAAGTAGCTCGCCTGCACGGTCGCCTGCGCGTGCCCGCCGACGAAGTGCGGCCCCTCGCCCGCCTTCGCGCTCACCTCGAACTCGGGGCGGCGGAACTCCTGCACCTGGATGGCGTGCTGGTGCTGCTGGTTCGGCAGCGCCGCCGCGCCGCCCTCGGCCGTGAGCTGGAGGTACGCGCCGCCGAGGTTCATCGTCCCCGGAAGCCGTAGCTTCGTGTCGAAGCCGCCGAGCGCGTTGACGCGCGCCGAGCCCTTCAGCACCTCGTTGCCGCGCGAGTCGCGCAGCACGTAGGCGACCGACGCGGCCGCGCCCGCGAGCGCGCCCACGTCGCCCGCCTTGCCCTCGCCGACGCGCCGGAGCCAGCCCTTGACGCTCACCTCCTCGCCCGGCCGGTACATCTTCCGGTCGTCGAAGACGTACCAGCGCAGCGACTCGCCCGCCTCGCGCCGCACCCAGCCCGAGGTGTTGTTCCACCAGTCGCTCCACTCGGGCAGGAAGGCCACGTCGTCGCCGCGGCGCGCGAGGAGGAGCCCCACCGAGCCCGCCGCCTTCGCCGGGAGCGCGAGCCGCGCGAGCCCGTCGCGCCCGGTCGCCGCGCGCTGCCCCGAAGGCAGGAGCGTCACCTCGACGCCTTCGAGCGGGCGGCCGTCGGCGAGCGACGTGGCCCAGCCGAGGAGTTCCTGCCGGTCGGCGAAGGCGTCGAGCCCGATGCCCGTGACCTGCACCCACGCGCGCAACACTTCACGGTCGCGCCCGCGCGCCGCCGCCGCCTGCCGCGCCGCCGGCTCCACGACGACGAAGACGCTGCCGCGCCCGCCCTTGAGCGCGGCCGACAAATCGAGCCGCGTCTCGGTCATCTCGTCGGGTTGGGCCTTGACCGCGATTGTCTTCGTGGAGACGAGCCTGCCCGGGGGGCCGGCCGGCTTCTGCCGCTTCTCGTCGTAGTAGCCGTTGACCGAGCGCATGTGCGCCGCGTAAGCCCCGTAGTCCTCCGGCGCGACCGCGTAGAGGCTCACCTTGAGCGAAGGGTGGTTGACGCTGTAGACCGAGTAGTGCGGGCCGCCCGCCGGGTCGAGCACGACGAAGCTGCCGCCCGCCGACATGAGGCTGGGCGGCGCCGGCCCGACGTCGAAGGTGAGCGTGACCGGCTTGCCGAGCGTCTGCCCGAACGCGTCGCGCAGGGACGGGTCGAGCGTCATCCGGTAGGTCGTGCGCCCGCGCTTCGAGCCGTGGGCGTAGAGCGTCGCCCCGTAGGCGCTGATGCTCAGGCCCGGCACCTCGGGCTCGACCTTCACGCGCGTGGCGTCGAAGGCTTCGGCGTCGATGGGGTTGCTGAACTCGACTATCCACTGGTCGAAGGGCGAGCACTTGTTGTTCCAGCCGCAGGCGTGCTTCGTCACGCGGAACGGCCCGTAGGTGCGGAACGAGAAGCTCTGCGGCGCGGTCGTCGTCCGCGGCCCTTCGGCCGAGGGCGTGCCGGGGCCGACCGTGACCGTGACGGGCGAGTCGGCGGGCAGCGCCTCGCGCGTCTCGCCGCCCGGCCCCGCGGCGCGCACGGCGAGCCAGCGGCCCTTCGTCGCCGCCTTGACGAGCCCGCGCACATTTTCGTCGGCGGCGATTTCGTCTTCCCTCGCCAGCCTGAGCGCGACCGGCGCCGCCCCCGCCCGCACCTTCAACGTGCGCAGCACGGCCGCGGGCTCAATCCTCTGGTCGAACTCCATGAAGATGACCGCGTCGCGGCGGGTGGCCGTGCCCTCGGGAAACTTCGCCGTGAGCTTGGGCGCGGGCGTGGCGAACTTCCAAGCGAGCGGCTTGCTCGTGCCCGGCCCGCCGGCGGCGCCCGTGACGCCCGCGGGGACTTCGACGGTGAACTCGGTCGCCATCGGCAGGCGCCCGTCGGCCGGGTCGAAGATGAGCGTCTTCGTCCCGAGCCAGCGCCAGCGCCCGGCGGGCTGCGGCGACAGGCGCGCGGGGACGCTTCCGGCGGCCTCCTCCTGCGACGTGACGGCCGTCACCGGCCTTGAGAACGTCAGGGAGACCTGCGGCGCGAGCGGCACCTCGCCCGCGGGCGAGAAGCGCAGAACCTTCAGCTCGCCGGAGGCGTCGGCGTCGGGCGACTCGCGCGTCTCGGGCGCGGGGAACGGGCGCAGCACGGTCGCGCCCGCGCGCGGCGCCGGCAGCGAGCGCTCGCGCAGCGCGAACTCCTGCCGGTCGCCCCCGACGGTCTTCAGCTCAGGCAGGCGGGCCAGCACGCGCGCCGTGTCGGCGTCGGAGAGCTTGGCGGCCTGCGGCGCGGGAGGGCGCGGCCCGCGCCGCTCGTCCGCCTCGACGCCCTCGCTCAGGCGGAAACGCAGGCCCTTCTTCTCGGCCGCGCCGGTCTCTTCGGCGGCGGCGTCGTAGGTGTCTCCGCTGGTCTCGTTCATGGAGTTCGTGTCCGCCCGCGCGGCCAGGGGCGCGCAAGGGCTCAGGATGAGTTGGAGGAGGAGAATCAGTACGGGAATATTTTTCAGACGCATTCTGTGCAGCATCGAGGGTCCTTTTTCCGTCAGCGTTTCGCGGCGAGGCGTCGCCGCCCCCTGTGGGATGAACGCCGCCGCCGGCCGCCGCTTGCGACGCGCGAGTCTAACGGCACGCGGCGCGCGAGTCCAACGCCCCGCGCCGGTAAGCTAATTGCGGAAGTGGGCGGTGTCAAATCAGGTCGAGGCGGGGAGGCGGGCGGGCGGGGCGGAAGCCGGGCGGGGCGGGCGGTGAGGGCCCGAGTGTCTCTTTTTAAAAGGTGTCGGCGCCTACTCCTCCGGGTCGTCCACCGAGAACTGCTCGCTGTGGGCGACCGTGTTGGTGAAGCCGTCGGTGGCGATGACGCGGACGGTGACGCGCGCGCCCGGCCCGAACTGCGTGCGGTCGATGTTCACGTCGGGGCTGGTGGCGCCGACGGCGACGGTCTGCCACGTCTGACCCTCGTCGGTGCTGACCTGCACGTTGTAGGTGAGGTTCGCCTCGCCGGCCTCGGCCGGGGAGTCCCACGCGAACGAGAGCGCCGACTCGGTGTCTTCGACGCCGCGGCGCACGTTCGAGACCTCGGGCACGGCGCCGCCCGCGTGGAAGGCGTCGAGGGGCTCGCCCTGTAACGTGAGCTCCACGCGCCGCGCCTCGGGGTGCGCCGGGATGAAGACGTCAACTATCCCCGTCCGGTCTTCGCCGGGGTCGGCGCAGGCGTTGAGCTTGACGGGCACGGGGTAGGTGCCGAGCGCCCGGCCGTCGGCGCCGAGCAGTCGAATCTCGACCCCGGCCTCGGCGGCCGACGCCGCGGGCGTGAGGGCGCGGGTGACCGGGTTGACGTAGAGAATCTCGCCCGTCCGGTCGGCGAGGTTGATGGTCGCCACCACGTTGATGAAGTCGCCGCTCGCCATGTTGACCTCCAGCGCGCTCGCCGCGTCCGCCGCCGCCTCGGTCTCGGGGAGGCTGAAGACTTCCGCCGTGTCGGGCGCCGCGCCGAGCGCGTCTTCGGCCAGGAGCCGCAGGCGGATGCCTTCGTAGGTGTGAGAACTCATCCACTGGTTGTCGCAGTAGGTCATTACGTCGTGCCAGAGGTGGCCGGGCAGCGCCCGCATCGGGACGCCGAGCGCCGGGTCGCCCACGTCGAAGCCGACGAACTTGCCGTCGCCGTTCGAGAGCCGGCCGTCCTTAAAAGGGTACTCCGGGTCGTCTTCGCTGTTGCCGTCGCAGAAGCCGGGGTGGAGCCGCCCGAAGGTGTGCGCCAGCTCGTGCCCGCCGTACCAGTCGCCGTACGAGCCGTCGGTGTCCCACTCGGGGCCGACGCCCGTGGGGCCGGAGGCGACCGCCGTCGGGTCGGGCGTCTCGGGCAGCGCGCTCGCGCTGCCGCGCATGAACCCGCCCTTGTCGGTGACCATGCCGTAGTAGTGCGTGCGCTGGTCGGCGCCGTTGTTGACGTCGAGGTTGCGGATGGCGCTCAGCTGCGCGTTCGTCCGGTTCGAGGTGGTGTCCCTGAAGGGCGGCCGGATGTTGGTGTCCACGGTGGCCTGCGAGAAGATGACGCGGCTCACGGGGTAGGCCCGGCCGAGCCAGGAGCGGAAGAGCCTCACGTCGCGCTCGTCGGGCAGGAGGCCGCCGGGCGCGGCCGGGGTGCGGTAGCGCAACTGGATGAGCCGGACGCGCAGCGGCGCCGCCTCGACGAACCTCACCTCCACGCGCCGGTCGGCGCAGTCGGCGCATTCGACGCGCTCGCCCGTCTCGGCGTCGGTGAGCGAGGAGACGCCGGCGAAGATGCGGCCCGCGGCCGTCAGCGAGGCGGGCAGGCGGAAGTTGAGGCTCAGGCGGAGGTCGTGGCGCTTGGTCTTGAGCCGCCCGTTCTGCGTCGGGCTGACGCGCGCCGTGTCGAGCGAGGGGACTTTCTGCGGCGTGCCGCCGGGCGTGCGCCTGACGGCGATCTCGCCGCGCACGGTGACCACGCCGCCCGCGGGGCGGCCGAGGTAGACGCGGACGACCGTCGCCTTGCCCGCGATGAGCGGGACGCTGTGGGCCATGTCCTGCACGACCTGCACGACCTCGATGCCCTCGACCGACAACTGCCCGGCCGGCTCCTCGTCGGCGAGGCCCGCGGCGACATCCGTGACCGCGAAGTCGACGGCGGGCGCGGGCGTCTCGGCCGGCTTCCTGCGCCGCTTGACGGCCTCCTCGGACATTCCTCTGTTCATGGCTGCTCCCCTCTTCGTGCCTTTCTGCTGACCAACGCGTTCGTCGCCCCTCAGATTGAGTCGAGGGGGAACGCCGTCTTCGTCGTGAGGCTGAAGTTGAACCAGCCGGCGTGCGCCTGCAACGAGTTGAAGAAGCGGTCGGCGCCGTCCACGGTCTCGGGGTGGAACTGCTCAAGCTCGCCCTCCGCGGTCTCTTCGGCCCCGTAGGTGAACGAGAACTCACCGACCATCGGCAGCTCGCCGTCCTCGCCCAGCAGGTACCAGAAGCTCAGCGAGGCTTCGACCTCGGGCCCGCCGTCGCCGAACGTGAAGCCGCCCAGCTCGACCTCGACCTCCTGCGCCTCGAAGTCGTTGACGACCTCGACGGGCGTGTCGGCCGGGATGCCGAGCCGCCCGACGCCGGGGAAGATGGCGACGACGTCGCCCACCGTCCTGACCGCCGGGTCGGCCGTGAACTTCACGCGCGACGACTTGGAGAACTTGACGGAGTGCGGCGGGAGCACGTCCTCCTCGAACTCGTTCCTGGCCTCCCGCGAACTGAACACGTCGCGCGCGGCCGAGAGGTAGCGGTCGGCCCCCCTGTGCTTGAGCGTGAGGTTGAACTTCGCGCCCTCACGGCGCTGCCGCAGGCTCAGCCCGTGCTGGCGGAGGAGCCCGCCCGGCGTGTCGAGGTATGAGGTGACGCGCCGCTCCTCCTTGAACGGCTGCTTTTTGTCGGCCCGGCCGCGCTCCTTCTTCTCGACGATGAAGGCGGCCAGCCGCCAGAACGCCTCGGCGCCCGCCGCGCGGTTCTGGAAGCGGTCGACGTTGAGCATCAGCTTGAACTCGCGCGAAGTCACCGGGATATTCGTCTGACTCATCCCCGCACCCCCGTCTCCCGAAAATGTTCCCGCCGCCCCGTGACGTCGAACGCCGCGCCGCCCTCGCCCGCCGCGTGACCGCGCCGCCGCCGCCAGAAGGGCTCGTGCGGCCAGCGCCCCTCGGCGAGGTAGTGTCCCCGCCGCATGAGGAGGTACTGCGCGAAAGAGCGGTCGATGCGCGAGGCGTATTCCCCGAGCGCGTCGCGGCGCCCGCCGAGGTAGTCCGAGACGGCCGAGGCCGCGAGCAGCCCCGAGCCGAGCGCCATCGTGATGCCGTGCGACGCGAGCGGGTCGTGCGCGATTGCGGCGTCGCCCACGGCGAGCCAGCCCTCGCCCGCGACGCGCGTGAGCCGCGAGGTGTCGGCCGCGAGCACACGCGGCGCCGTGGGACGCCGCGGGCCGCCGCCTTCTGCCGCGCGGCGCGCGGTCTGCCCCGCCCCGCCGAGGAGCGCGAGCCAGCCGCCGGCCGTGCGCGCCGTCGCGCGGTCGAGCAAATCGCCGTCCGTCATGTAGACCGCAATCAGCCTCCCGCCCGGCAGTCGCGCCGAGTACCACCAGCCCGAGGCGACCGCCTCGACGAGCGTGAATGAGTCTTCGTCCGCGCCGCCGCCCGCGCCGCCGCCCGCCTCGAAGTAGGAGGCGACGCCGACCAGACGGTCGTAGAGCACGCGCCTCGCGCCGAGCAGCCGCGCGAGGCGCGAGGCACGGCCCGAAGCGTCCACGACGAAGTCCGCGCGGTGAGTCTCGGCGCCCCGCGGCGTCTCGACTTCGAGCCTCCAGCCGCCGCGCCCGTCGCGCGAGCAGGCGAGGAGCCGGCACCCGTAACGCCAGTCGGCGCCCGCCTCGGCGGCCGCGGCCGCCGCGTCCTCCTCGAACCTTCGGCGGTCGAGCCGCCAGCCCGCGCCTCCCGTCCCGTAGATGAAGTCGCGCTCGGCCGCCTCGCCCGAGCCCCACACGAAGCGGTTGCCGTGCGAAGGGAGGTGCCCCGCGGCGCGCAGCCGCCCGTCGAGCCCGAGCGCGCCGAGCAGGGCGTTCGCGCCCGGAGGCAGGCACTCGCCGACCTTCGTGCGCGCGGCCGCCTGCGCTTCGAGCACGACGGGCCGGAGGCCGCGCCGCGCCAGCGAGAGCGCGAGCGCGGCGCCCGCCGGGCCGCCGCCGACGATGAAGACACTTGTCGCCGACATCGGTAAGAACCCTTTACAACTGGTCGCGCCTGAGCACGCGCCGGCGCGACTCGATGGGCACCTCTTCCAGCTCGGCCTCAAGATTCGCGGAGGCGAGGAGCGGGACATCGGCCACCTCCTCGGCGGGCGCCTGGACGAGCCTCTCGGCGATGAGGACCTGCTGCCAGGTCGGGTCCGACTTGGTGAACGACTCGGAGAGCTCCGTCTCGACCCAGACGCGCGCGGGCATCCCGGCGTCGGCGTGGTCGGCCGGCCCCTCGCGCTCGGCGACGATGCCGAGCTTGTCCCACTTCGCCACGTTGTCGTTGATGCGCGTCTGGTAGTCCGGCCCGAAGTAGCGCAGCCAGTCGGGGCGGTAGAAGAGGTGCTTGAGGCGCTGGACGGCGGGCAGGCTCGCGTCGAGCACGCGCGTGTAGGCGCGCTCGCTCAGGACGTGGTTCGGGACGCGCGCCGCCCAGAAGGAGGGCAGCGGCAGGAACGTCCCGTAGTCGTAGCCCGAGAGGCAGCTCGCCCCGTCGGTCTGCCACGGCACGCCCATCCACCACGTGAGCGTGCCCGGCCCGCTCGACTCGACGACGCCGCCCGGCCCGAGCGCCTCGTCCGGCGTCAGGCTCGGGCCGTAACTCATCTTCGGCTGCTTGCCCTCGGGCAGGACGTTGAGGCGGAACGGCTCCTTCCACATGGAGCTTTGGCGCAGCGGCCACGTCAGCTCGATGCCCGGGTGGAAGGGGCCGCCGAGGCAGCTCTCAAGGTTGGCCTCGTCGAGCGCGCGGGGCCGCTCGGCCAGAGGGTAGTCGTCGAGCGTCGCCGGCCGGTCGCGGTGCGTGGGGTCGGAATCGAAGTCGCCTTCGGCCCAGCGGCGCAGCCACGCGTACTGCGTCCGCGTCAGGGCGAGGTCGTCCATCCCGACGTCGCTGAACTCGCCGAAGGCGTCGCCGTAGAATGGCGGCAGCTTCTCCTTCTGCTGCGTGCCGGTGGCGTCCTCGGGGTCGCGGAACCAGTTGAAGTAGGAGGTGCGCAGCGGCTTGAACTCGTCGGCCGGGCTCGACAGCTGGTAGAGCAGGTCGGGGCTGGTGAGGTCGGACGGCGAGCCGACGCCGAAGAGGAAGCCGACGCCGCCGTTGACCCACTGGTTGCCGACGAGCCGCTCGAAGACGGGGAAGATGTGGCGCCAGAAGGACGGGCGCTCGGGCGCGGGCAGCCCGAACTTCGGGTCGCGGATGAAGAGGTCGAGCACCACGTCGTACATCGTCACGACGCCGTAGAGCCCCTGCCCGTAGTTGGGCGGGGTGACGGCGACCATCGCCGGCTCGGCCTCGAACTCCTTGCCGCCGACGCGGACGGTGGCGCGGACGGGGCCGTCCGAGATGTCGTCGTGCCAGCCGTCGTTGTTGGCGAAGGTGGTGGCCTGCTGGTTCGGCGGGTGCGAGGCCGAGTGGCCGAAGCCGCCGAGCACGAGCAGGCGGCCGGCCTCGTCCGTGCGCAGCTCGCCGAGCGGGACGGCGTCGCCCATGAACCGGCCGCCGTCGAAGTGGTACTGCGGCCCCTTCGTCTTGCGGCCGGTGATGGTGCGCGGGCCGGGGTCGATGACGAGCTTCTTGCGGTCGGCGCCCGTCACCGTGCGGTTGCGCAGCCCGGCCGTCTGGGAGAACTTCGGCCCGAGGTCCATCGCGTTCACGAACTGATACCAGGCGGCCTTGCGGTTGGCGACGTGGACGCGCCACGTGATCTCGGCGTCGTCGGCCGTGACCTCCCTGACGGCCTCGCCCGCCTCGTTCAGCTCGTAGACGCGGAAGCGCGCGGCCTGCCGCTTGACGCGCCCGGCGTCGTCCTTGAAGCCGCCCTCGGGGCGCGGCACCTCGCCCGGGGCCTCCGGCCCGATGAAGAACTCCTTCGGCGCGTTTCCGACCCGCGCGATGCCTATCCCCGGGTGAATGACGTAACGCACAATCTCGTCCATCGTGGACAGTCCCTCCCTTTCGCCGCCCGCGCCGGCCCGCGCCCGCGCGGAAGACCTCGAACGTTTAAGCCGCCGCCCCGCCCTTCAGTCCACGCAGGGCACGGGGGCCTGGCTCTTGTCACGGAAGACGTGGCCGGGCTGGTCGGTGGCCGCGGTGTGAAACTCGAACTCGTAGCTGTCCGGGTGCAGCGTCAGGCGAAGGACGCCGTAGCTGAGCCGGTCGAAGGCGGCGCTGTTGCGGCGGTTCGCGGGGGCGATGGCGAGTTCGCGCAGGCCCGTGCCGCCCGTGCCGACGACGAACTCGACGACGCCGTTCGGGTCGGCGTTGCCGTCGGCGTCCTGCGGGTTGAAGCGCTCGTAGTTGTGGTCGTGGCCGTTGACGACGACGTCCACGCCCATCTCGTCGAGCGCGCGCCAGACCGCGCGCATCGTCGGCTCGACGCCCGGCGTCGGGGAGTTGAACCCGTGCTCGCCGGAGGTGAAGAGCGGGCGGTGCCAGTAGGCGAGCGTGCAGCGCCGTTGGTTCTGCGTCAGGTCTTCCTTCAACCACTTCAGCTGCTTCGTGAAGGGCTTGAACGATGCCGTGTCCCTCAGCTCGCTGTTGAGCGCGACGACGTGCCACCCGCCGAGGTCGTAGCTGTAGAAGCCCTCCGAGCGCCTGCCGGCGCGCGCCTCGCCGAAGTAGTCGAAGTAGTCGCGCGCGAACCACGCCGCCTGCGGGCGGTTGTCGCGGATGTACTCGTGGTTCCCCGGCACGGGCCGCGTCCGGTCTTTAAAACGCCCCCACGTCGGGCCGTAGCACTGTTCGTACTGCTGCCTCGTGCCCTGGAAGTAGGCGTTGTCGCCGGCGATGAAGACCACGCCCGCCGCGGGGTCGGGAGGGAGCAGGCTCTCGACCAGCTTGGCGGTGGCCTCGGCCTTCGTGCCCGCGGGCCTGTACTTGCCGTTCTTCAGAGGGCAGTCGCCGATGTCGCCCGCGCCGATGAGGACGGGGGACGCGGCGGCCTGGGCGGGGGCGACGGCGACGGCGGCGCCGCGGCCGCGCGCGGGCGTCGAGGCCAGAAGCGAGCCGGCGAGCAGCAGCGCGAGACAGACTGTTTTCATCCGGACATCCTCGCGGGCGGGGCGGGCGCCGCTCAGTTCCACCTGATCCAGACGGGGCTCGACCAGATACGGTCTCCGTCGGCCTGACGAATCTTCACGTAGTACCACCACTCCTGCCCGGCCGGCTTGCGCGGGATGGAGGCGTCGAGGGTGTCGGTCGCGCTGGCGCCGGCGACGCGCTGCGGCGCCTGCGTCGAGCCCACCCGGCCGCCCCACAGCTCGACGGACTCGGCCGGCTCGCCGTCGGGGTCGTGCGCCTCTATTCTGACCCGAACGGCCGCGGCCGACGAGCCGAACGACTCGCCCATCACGCGCCCGCCGTCGGCCCTGCGGAAGACGAGCTGCGCGTTGACGTCCTCGGTGGCGTAGATGCGCCGGTTGCGGTAGGCGTCCATCAGCGAGCGCAGGTCGAAGGCCGTCCCCTGCGGTATCAGCGCGACGGTGCGCCCGGAGGTGGACGCGCCGTAGTTCGCGCAGTGGTTGTCCTGGTGAACCTCCGGCCCCACCTTCCACCCGAGCCCCAGCGCCTTCCGGTACATGCCCTCGAAGTCGTTCCCCGGCGAGGCGCCGAAGTCGGTGCCGTTGCTGAAGGCCGGCCCCGACAGGATGGCGAGGCCGCGCACCACGCGGTCGCCCTGCGCCGTCCGCTCCCAGTTGTTGAAGTCGCTCCCCTTCGGGTGGTTGAAGGTGATGAAGGAGCCGGCGTCGCCCTGGTTCTGCGCGACGCGGTTGTAGACCTGGTCGTAACGGCCCTTGACGACCTGGATGTCGGAAGGCTCCCCGCTCCAGCTAATCAGGTTCTCCTGGTTGTAGATGTTGAGGTGCCCCTGCTTGTTGGCGATGACGCCCCACTCCATGCCGAAGACGCCGACGAACTCGTCGGCGACGGTCGCGTCGCGGGCCGCCTGAACGCCGCCGTGGTAACGCTCGCGCACCTGCTGCGCGGAACAGCCCGCGCACACGTTCTGCATGAGGTGGTTGTGCTCGACGACCGCGAGGAAGTCGAGCCTCCCCTGCTCGCGCGCGAACCTGTAGGCCGCGGCCGGGTCGGCGCCCTCGTGGGGGACTTGCACGCTGTCGTCGCAGTCGTCGACGGGCACGCCGCCGTCGCTCCAGATGGTGTGGGCGTGCGTCGAGCCGTAGAAGTACCTGAACGGGAAGCCCTGCGCCAGCGGGTCGTGGGGCGAGACGGGCTCGGCCGCGAGCGACTCCGCCGCCGCCGCGGGCCGCGCGGCGAACAGTTTGTCGAGCGCGCCCGCGCGGTCAACGACCACCTCGTCCTCGCCGCTCCCGCCGGCCAGCGCACGCCCGCGGCGGCCCGCCGCGCCCGAGAGCGTGGCCGTCACCCTCACGGCGTACCTGCCGTCGGCGATGACCCCGGCCGGCCGCCACGCGGTCTCGGTTCTGACCACGCCGCCGGCCTCGGCCCGCGCCGTCCTGCTCTCGGCGTAGACCGCGCGCCCGCCCTCTTTGTTGACGACCTCCAGCGTGTAGTTGATCGTCCCCGCCGGGAGCGTGGGGCACGGGCGGATGGAGACTGTGATGCCCGCCTCGGAGCGGCCGGGCGCCGAAGGGTTGATGACGTGCGGCCCGGCGCTCACGCCGACCGTGAGGTCGTCCTGGCAGTCGCGCTCGTCAGAGCCGGCGGCCGCTTCCCGCGGCGCCTCCTGCGCGCGGGCCGGAGGGACGGCGCCCGCGCAGAAGGAGAGCGCGAGCGTCAGGACGGTGATTCGTAAGTGTAGGGTGCGCATGGGCAGCGGCCTTTCGGGCATGACTGTGTCGGACGAGAACTCCGCGCCGCGTCCGGTTCGAGGGCATGAACCGGGCGCGGGCACCTCACCCCGGCCGAAATCCGGCGGTCTACACTTTAATGCGCGTGACAGGCGTTTTATTTCGTCGGGCCGGTTGGGGCTACAAGGGTCAAGACTGACGGCGAGCGATTCGCCCGTGGGTACTGCCGGAAGCGCGAGCTTTATATGACAGGCCCCGGCCGTTGTCAACGAAAATGTAAACCGGGCGGCGTCAAACTAAAGAGCGGCGGCGAGGGTTCCGCCCCCGCCGCCGCTCACACCGCGCCGCCCGCCGGGCGGGGCCGCGTCACTTACACTTCCTCATTTGCACTTCGAGTAGCCGCAGTCGCGGCAGAAGTCGCAGCCGGAGGCGTGCTCAAGCTGGCCGTGGCACTCGGGGCACTCGGCGATGAGCGAGTAGTTGCGGCTCGCCTCGACGCCGCCGGGGGCGGCGGCCTGCACCTTCGGCGGCGCCTGCTGCTGGTAGGCCAGGGCGCGCGCCGAGTCGGGCTGGCTCTGGAGCCGGCGGCTCGTGAGCATGATGCACTCGGCGACCGCCTGCTCGGGGCTCGTCAGCAGCCGCTCGTTGAACCAGACGGAGTGCGTGCCCGTCACCTTGTTGAGCGAGCGCGCCACCTCGCGCGCGTCGAAGCCGCCGCGCAGCATCTTCGAGGCGAGCAACCCGACGCCGCCCGAGATGGGGCCGGTGGCGAAGACTTCGAGGATGTCCACGCCGTCGTGGTTGACCGTGACGTAGAGGTTCTGCCCGTCGAAAGGAATCTGCCACGTCGCGCCGACCAGCTCGCGGGGCCGCTCGATGCGCACCACGTCGCCCGACTCGGTGCGGCGGACGGCCGGCGAGGGCGCCGACAAAGACTCCGACGCGGCCGGGGCCTCGGCCCTCGCCGGCCGCGCCGCCGCGGCCGTCTCGGTCGTCACGGCCGCGGCCACGACGGGCGCGTCGCACGCGACCTCGCCCTTCGGCTCGGCGCCCTTCACGGCCGAGAGCACCTGCGAGTCGCGGCTCCCGTCGCGGTAGTAGCTGACGGCCTTGCAGCCCAGCTCGCGCGCGAGGCGGTAGAGCCTGTCCACCGACTCCAGCGTGTCGTCGCGCGAGCCGTTGCAGGTCTTCGAGACGCCGTTGTCCACGTTGCGCTGCGCGGCCGCGAGCACGTAGACGTGCTGCTCGGCCGTGATGGACATCGCCGAGATGAAGTAGTCGGGCAGCTCCGCCTCGTGCGCGCAGACGTGCTCGGCCGCACGGTCGATGGACTCCTGGTCGGTCTGGTCGACGGTGATGCCGAGCGCCTCGGCGGCGAGCGTGTGGACGTAGGTGCGCTTCCCCAGAGTGTCCTGCCGGACGTAGGCCCAGGAGAAGTTCGGCTCGACGCCCGAGGAGGTCTCGGCGACGAGCGAGATGGTGCCGGTCGGCGCAATCGTCGTCGTCTCGTAGTTGCGCGGCGTGATTTCGACGTCCTCGGGGACGCCGATCTCCTCGCGCAGGAAGCGGTCGTAGGCGGCCTTGTTCGGCTGGTACTCGGGGAAGACGCCCTTCTCCGCGCCGAGGCGGCACGACTCGACCCACGCCTCGCGGCGCACGAAGCCCATCGCCTCGTCCATCAAGTCGATCGACGTGTTCGAGCCGTACTTGATCTTGAGCTGGAGGCAGAGGTCGGCGAAGCCCATGATGCCGAGGCCCACGGGGCGCGTGCGCTTGACCACGTCGTCGATCTCGGGGAGCGGCCACGCGCAGGTGTCGATGACGTTGTCGAGGAAGCGGACGCACCAGTGGACGGCGTCCGCGAGCCTGTCCCAGTCGAGCCGCGTCTCGGGGTCGTAGAACTTCGCCAGGTCAATCGAGCCGAGGTTGCAGGAGTTGTTGAAGTGCAGCGCCTGCTCCGCGCAGGGGTTCGTCGCGTAGATGGGGCCCATGGACTCCATCATGTGGTTGTTGCGGTTGACCTCGTCGATGAAGATGACGCCCGGCTCGGCGTAGCGGTGCGCGCTCGCCACGATGCGGTTCCACACGTCCGGCGCGTAGACCATGCCGGGGGCGGGCGGCTCCTCGCGCCGGCACTGGTCGAGGAGGCCCGACTCCTTCGCTTCGAGGAACGCGGCGCGGTCGCGGAAGGTCACCGTGTCGCCGTCCGACAGGCGGTAGACGGCGTAGGGGCCCTCCTGCACGGCGTCGTAGACCTCGTCGGCCCACGGCTCGCCGTCGAAGGAGAGCTGGTACCACTGCTTCGAGTCCACGGCCTCGAAGAACTCGTCGGTCACCGTCACCGAGATGTTGAAGTTCGTCAGGGAGTGCTGGTCGTTCTTGGCGTGGATGAAGCGGAGGACGTCCGGGTGGTCGACGCGCATGATGCCCATGTTCGCGCCGCGGCGCACGCCGCCCTGCTTCACCGTGTCGGTCGTCGTGTTGAAGATGTTCATGAACGACACGGGGCCGGACGCGACGCCGTGCGTCGAGCGCACCATCGCGCCCTGCGGCCTGACCTTCTCGAAGGTGAAGCCGGTGCCGCCGCCCGTCTGGTGGATGATGGCGGCGTCGGTCGCGGTCTTCATGATGCCGGCGATGGAGTCGGGCACGTCGAGGACGAAGCAGGCGGCGAGTTGGCCCGAGGGCTTCCCGGCGTTGACGAGGCACGGCGTGTTCGGCACGAACTCGCGTCGGAGCATGATGCCCGCCATCGTCTGGTAGAACTCGTCGCGCTTGACGATGTCGCCTTCGGCCTGCGAGACGTGGCCGACGACGCGGCGGACGATGTCGGCCCACTCCTCGATGGGCTCGCCCTGCGGGTCCTTCAGGCTGTAGCGCTTGGCGATGACGCGGCGGGCGTTCAGGCCGATGACCTCGGCGGCGGGCGCGGCACCCGTAATCTCAAAGGCGGAGGGGCTTCCCTGCGGTGCGTTCGGCTCGATAACGGTGCTCATCTCTTCTCTTCTTGCCTTTCCCGCGCTCGTGGGGGGCGCGAGGCGACGATTCTCCTTCAGCGGTCGAAAAAATTGCGGCGCTAACTGCGCGCCGTCACGTTTGTGGCTCGGGTACTTCGTGGCTGGTCTGGCCGGGAGGCGAGCAAGTCCCCGTGCCGGGGAGTCACCTGGGGGCTCCCGGCACCCGGAACGTCTCTTTCCAAACGGCGCGAAGAATACACCCGGCCGATTTGCTTGTCAAGAAGAATAGCACAACATATTGTGCTATGTCCTGTAGACTGCTCCAATAGAGCGGGTTGGCTGAGGTTTTACCTGAAGAAAGACGCCCGCCACTTTCCCCCTCCGCGGGCGCCAGTCCGCACCGCCGCGGCGGGCGGCACGGCCGCGGCCGCGGAGGCAGTAGGAGGGCCCGGTTTTTCATCTAAAATTCCTGGGATTTTTGACCGTAAGACAAGAGGGGATATGACTTTAACGGGAACGCAGAACGGCCACAAAGATTCGCTCGTGCGGGCGACCGCGGCCGACGGGCTCATCCGCTGCATGGCGGCGGTGACGACGGACACGGTGGCGGAGGCGGCGCGGCGCCACCGGACTTCGGGCACGGTCGCGGCGGCGCTGGGGCGGACGCTGACGGGGGCGCTGCTCCTGGGCGCGGGGCAGAAGGAGTTCGACCGCCTGACCGTGCAGGTCGAGTGCGACGGCCCCGTCCGCGGCATCACGGCCGAGACGAACGCCCGCGGGCAGGTGCGCGGCTACGCGCGCGAGCCGGGGGCGGACGCCCCGCTCAAGCCCTCGGGCAAGTTCGACGTCAGCGCGGTCGTGGGCACCGGCATGCTCTACGTCACCTACGAGTCGGGCTTCGACATCGGGCTCTACCGCGAGCCTTACCGCGGCGCCGTGCCCCTCGTCTCGGGCGAAATCGGCGAGGACTTCGCGTACTACCTCGCCAAGTCGGAGCAGATACCTTCGGCCGTGATGCTGGGCGTGCTCGTGCGCGCGCGGGAGACGGGGGAGACTTTCGTGGAGGCCGCGGGCGGGCTGATGATTCAGGTGATGCCGGGCGCCGACTCCGCGACGGTCGCGGCCATCGAGGCGACGGTGAGCCGGACGCCGCACACCACGGCGCTCATCCGCGAGGGCGCACGCCCGGCCGACCTCCTGCGCGCGGCGCTCGGCGGCGTGGCGTTCGAGGTGCTGGAGGAGCGCGAGGTCGGCTTCAGCTGCACCTGCTCGTACGAGCGCGCGGCGTCGCTCGTCTCCTCGATAGACGGGGCCGAGCTGGAGTCCATGCTGCGCGAGGACAGGGGCGCGGCGCTCACCTGCCACTTCTGCAACGAGACCTACCGCATCGACGAGCCGTCGCTCGCCGCGATGGTCGAGAGGAGCAGGAACGGCCGCGGGTAGGCCGGGCCCGCGTGATGAAGTCGCCGCCGCAGAAACGGGAAGAGGCCGGGCGATTAGCCCGGCCTCTCCTTTTTTAAGCCCGCCCACGTCCCTACTTCGCGGAGGTCGTCCCGGAAGACGGGAGCAGGTCGAAGTTGCCTATCTCGCGGTTGTGGCTGTCGAGCACGCCCATCACGTCCGAGGTCTCTTCGAGCATCTGCTTGGTCATCTGGATGGAGTCGGAGAGCTGCTCGAAGTCGAGCGACGAGACGCGCTCGGGCGTCGGGAGCGTGACCACCTGGTCGTTGACGAGGCCGAAGAAGTTCTCGATGGACTGGAGCTGGCCCTCGACGAGCTTGACCGAGCGCTCCAGCTCCGAGAACTGCGCGAGGCGGCGCTTGAGTATCTCGACGTTGGCCTGCTGGATGCGGCGCGCGCGGTCGTCGGGCGCGCCCTCGACCGAGCGCTCGGCCTGCGCGAGCTGGTTCTGGACGGCCTGCCGGTTGATGGAGCGCAGGTGGTGCTTGCGGCGGCGGTAGACGTCGAGGAGGTCGACGAAGTCCTCCCAGCGCTGGTCGAGGCTGCGGATGTTCAGGGGCAGGTCTTTGGCGCCGGTGAACTTGACGTAGTTGTCGAAGATTTTGTTCTTGAGCCACTTCAGGTAGAGCACGGCCTCGCGCTCGCGCGGGTCGAAGCTCTCGATGAGGCGCTCGCGCTGCTTGCTGCGCAGCTCGGCCAGGCGCTTGCGGTTGCGCCCGTCCACGAGCCGGCGGTAGAGCGAGCTGGCGGGCACCGTGGCGAGGTACGCGCCCTCGGCGACGAGCGCCGCCGCCAGGGGGATGGGCGACCAGGTGTACGCCGCGGCGACGGCGAAGCCGGCCATGCCCCAGAAGTTGGCGGGCTCCATCACCGCCTCTTTCAGGTATTCGAGACTGAGCTTCTTCTCCGCCATAAACCTCTTACTTCTTCCACCCCGCCCGCGGCCCGGACGCGACTCAGGAGCCGGACTCGCCCGACCCCGCGCCGAGCGCCGGCGCGCTCTTCTGCCCTTCGCCGAGGAGCCCCATCCCGCGCTTGTATTCGGCCAGCTTGTCCTGCAACTGCATGTTCATCGCCTCGTGCTCGATCTCCTGCATCTGCGAGTCCACGCCCGAGGTGCCCAGTTGGAGCTTGGCCTCGGCGGTGGCGGCGCGGCGGTCTATCTTGTCGCGCATCTCGCTGAAGGTCGAGGCGTCGTCGCCCAGCTGGAACGACGACATCGTCTGCGCGAGCTGCTCCTGCAACTTGGCCTGCTTCGACTGGTTGATGAGCTGCATCGCCTCGGCGGTGCGGCGCTGCATCTGGAGGATGTAGTTGTCGCGGGCCTTCTTCGCCTGTTCGGATGCGCGCGAGGCGTGGTCGAGTTGCTGCCCGGTCTTCGAGAGGTCGAGCTGCGCCTGCTGGAGCTGGCCGATGTAGGCCGTGGCGATGTCGTCGCGGTTCATCTTGATGGCGGCCTTGATCTTCGAGTCGAGGTCCACGACCTGCTCTTCGAGCCGCTCCTTGTTCTTCGCCAGCAGGCGCTCGGTGGCCATCACCTGCGCCACAGAGTTGTTCAACTCCGGCACGCGGTCGCGCATGTCGCGGATCGTCTGCTGGAGGATCAGCTCGGGGTCTTCGGTCTTCTCGATGATGCCGCCGAACACCGCCCGCAGACTCCGCTTCAGCCTGGCCCACACTCCCATCTTTTCTTCGCCTCCGCTCCCTCGCGGCGCCGCCCGCGGGTGTGCTCACAAATCTTTCCGCCCCGAAACTTTAGGCCGACGACGGGGCCGCGAGTATTGTACGTAAGCCCGCGCCGCCGGGTTCACCCTCCCTCGAACGGCTCAAAACCTCTCTCGGGCGGGAGTATAACAGGACTCGCGCGCCGCTCGCCAGAGCGACCGGAGCGGGCGGGCGACGGGGCCCCGCGGGGCGCCCCCGAAGGCGAGGGGGCCGCCGCACTCGCGCGCGACGGCCCCCGGTCGAATTGCCCCCGGCGTCCGGGCCGGCCTACGGAGTCCGCGGCTGGAGCCGGAACTCGAAGGGGACGGGGAACGGGAAGCCGAGGACGACGGCGCCGCCGCCCACCTGGTTCTGCGCCTGGCAGTCCTCGACGCAGAAGGTCGCGGGGGGCGCGACCTCGGTCGCGTCCTCGCCCATCACCTGCCCCATGCGCCCGCCCGAGAGCACGTCCCACTCGGTGACGCCGCCGCAGTGCTGGACGGTCGCGAAGGTGCCGTCGCGCTTCGGGATGCTGTTGGTGCATTGCGGATGGTTGACGCGCGTGGCGGCCTGCGGGCTGTCGCGGCCGACGAGTTTGGCGGCCGCGTCGCTGCCGAAGTTGACGCGCGGCGTGATGGTGATGTTCTGCGTCTGCCCGGCGGAGTTGCTGAAGGGCACCACGTCGCCCTCGCGCGCGCGGAAGTTCGGGTTGTCGTAGTAGAAGACCTCCTGCCCGAGGACGTGGCGGAAGCGCGTGGGGCGGTCGCCGCTGCGCTCTATCTCCATCTGGAAGACGCCGCCCTGCGCGCAGTCCTTCGCCTGAATCTTGACCTCGACCGAGCCGTCGGCGGTCGTGCGGATGAGGACGAGGTCGCCTTTGTCGTTGCGGAGGCGGTCGGTGCGCGTCAGCACGGCGCCGTGCAGCGGCGTCTTCTCGGAGAAGATGACGGTCGGGCGCTCGACCAGACGGCCGACGTTCGGCGCGCCGGTCAGAGTCCAGTTGCGGACGCCGCCCGTGCGCAGGTCAACGTCGAACTGCACGTGCGTGCCGCGGACGAGCAGCGTGTCGCCCTGCTGCGTCGTGACCCAGCGGCCGCCCTCACAGAAGCGCGAACTGGCGGCGTTCGCCTCCCCGCCCGCGATGATGATTCCGACGAAAGCCAGCGCCAGCATGGCCGCGACGCGCGTAACTGCCTTGAATGAAATGTTCGATTTACGAAGCTGCATGTTCCAAAGTCCCCTTAGTGTTTGTCGGGCTCCCACCCTGAAGTTTCGTCGCCGGACACTCGCCGCGAACGCACCCCGGCCGCCCCGCCTCGGGGCGGGTGTCAGCATCCAAGCCTGACGGTTGTTTAGAAGGTCGGCGGCTTCGGGCGCGTGCCTTTGACGCGGGGACAGTGCGGCGGGCGAGGCGGAAAATACATCGGAACGTGAACGAGCGTTCTTTTTCCTCGTCGTTACTCGAAGCGGCCGATGTCGCGGCGGTAGTGGATGCCGTCCCACTCGATGCGCGCGGCCGAGTCGTAGCAGCGCGCGAGGGCTTCGTCGAGCGTCGCGCCCGCGGCCGTGACGCCTAGCACGCGCCCGCCCGACGTGACGAGCGAGCCGCCTGCGTCGCGCGCCGTGCCCGCGTGGAAGATTTGCACGGAGGGGACGCGCGCGGCCTCTTCGAGCCCCTCGATGCGCGCGCCCGTCTCGGGCCTTTCGGGGTAGCCGCGAGCCGCGAGCACGACGCAGGCCGAAGACTCCTCGCTCCATTCGACTTTCAGCCCGCCCACGCGCCCGCGCGCGACCGCGTCGAAAATCTCGAAGAGGTCTGTGCGCAGGCGCACGAGTATGGCCTGAGTCTCGGGGTCGCCGAAGCGCACGTTGTATTCGAGCACGCGCGGGCCTTCCCCGGTCAGCATCAGGCCGATGAAGAGGATGCCGCGGAAGTTCAGGCCGTCGGCCTGCATCCCCGCGAGCGTCGGCTCGACTATCTCGCGGACGGCGCGCGCGTGAGTCTCTTCGTCGAGGACGCCGCGCGAGGTTATCGCGCCCATGCCGCCGGTGTTCGGGCCCGTGTCGCCCTCGCCGACGCGCTTGTGGTCGCGCGCGGGCGGCATGAGCCTGTAGTCGCGCCCGTCCGTCCAGAGCAGCAGCGAAGCCTCCGGCCCCGCGAGCGCCTCTTCGATGACGACGCGGCCCGCGGCCTCGGCGCCGACGCGCCCGCCCTCCATCAACGCGGCGACCGCCTCCTCGGCCTCGGCGCGCGTGCGCGCGACGACGACGCCTTTGCCGGCCGCGAGCCCGTCGGCCTTGACGACTGCGGGAGAGTCGGCGCCGCCGAACTCGCCGCCGCGCAGGATTTCGAGCGCCTCGCCCGCCGACGAGGCGACGCGGTAGCGGGCGGTCGGGACGCCGTGGCGGAGCATGAACTCCTTCGCGAAAGCCTTGCTCGATTCGAGCCGCGCGGCCTCGCGCGTCGGGCCCGCGACAGACAGGCCGCGCCGCGCGAACTCGTCGGCGAGTCCCGCCGCGAGCGAAGCCTCGCCGCCGGGAATCGTCAGGTCGATGCGCCTGCTCTCGGCGAGCGCGGCGAGCGCGGCAACGTCTGTCGCGCCGACGTTGACGCACTCCGCGTCCGCGGCTATGCCCGCGTTGCCGGGCGCGCAGATGACGCGCGGCCGCGCGCCCGCGGCGCTGAGTCTGAGTGTGCGGCAGAGCGCGTGCTCGCGCCCGCCCGAGCCTACGACCAGAACGTTCATAACTGTCAGGAAGTCTCCGGCTGCCCGGCGGAAGTTCGTTGAAGAGAACGGAGCGGCGATGCTGTCACCGAGCGGCCGTGGCTGTCAAGAGATTTGGGGCGCGGCGGGAGGGCGGGGCATGGTGAAAGTTTCTCTTCGCCCTTGACACAGATTTGTGATATGTATACCTTGCTGAGTCGCAGACAGGGCTTTAAGGGCCTGCGGGCCGCGCGGCCCGGTAGCCGCCGACTCAGTTCCCTCGCTTTTACCTCCGCGCCCGAAGCGGGCTTCGGACTCGGCAGCAAGCAGCAGTTCCCTCGCGACAGCCGTAGGATTATGCGACCCCCGACTGCTCTCACCGACGCCATCGGCGGCCGGGGGCGTTCACAAGGATGGGCAACAATGTCACAGGTTCACACAGCGGAGATTTCGACGGCACAGGCCAACGGAGAATGGGACGT
>DASVTS010000066.1:0-25627 GCA_036387455.1 Pyrinomonadaceae bacterium
GAGGCCGGCGCGGACGAGCGTCCGCGCCGGCCTCCCCGGTTTTTATCGCGCCGCACGCGCGGCGGCCTCAGCCCTGTTCGGCAATGTCGCGCTCTAAGGCGAGGAGCGTGCGCTTGAGCATGGCGCGGTGTGCGGCGCTGGTGGCGCGCTCGAGCTGGTCGAGCGTGCGTGCGCGGGAGAGTTCGAGCGAGGCGATGCGCTCGCGGCGCGCGCGCTCCTCGGGCGGGAGGGCTTTAAGGTCCGGCTGCTCGGACTCGCGGAAGCTCTCCTCCTGCTGCGACTCGACGGACTTGCTCTCCCAACCGCGCGCCAAAGACTTCCCTCCCGTCCGCAAAATTTAAAGGGCGGCCCGTGCTTTCGAGTACGGGCCGCCCGCCGAAGTTTAAGACCGCCGGGGACGCCCGCCCCCGTTAGCGGCCGGCCAGTTGCAGCGAGCGCATGATGTCGTTGAACGCGCGCTGGTAGGTCGTGTACTCGTTCTGCGGTGAGACGGCGGCCATGTAGAAGACCTGCCCGTTGCCGAGTTGCGTCGTGACGAGGGTCACGCGCTCGGCGCGGCCCGTCAGCGGCGAGCGCCCCGCCAGCGTCGTGGCGAGCGCGGCGCGGCCGTCGAGCGTCGTGCGCGTGAAGCCGCCGGCCTGGCGCAGGTAGCTGTTCTCGCCCTGCATCAGCCCGTTGACCACCTCGCGCGCGGCGTTCTGCAGGTCGTTGTACTGCGACTGGCCGAGGCCGAACATGACGCCGTGCGTGATGCCCTGCGCGCCGTAGGCGCCCTCGGGGGCGTAGGAGACGGAACCCTGGTCGCCGCCGAGCTGCCGCCAGTTAGAAGGGATGGCGACGCTGAAGAGGTTGGTGCGCTGCGTCTGGTAGCGCGTCGAGGGGTAGGCCACGCGCTCGCCGCTGGCGTAGACGCCGCCCTGCTGGCCCTGGTCGGGGTACTGCTGCCCGCCGCCCTGGTTCGGGTTGCGCTGGCCCGAACGCGCTATCTCCTCCATCGTGCGCGCGCGCGGGTAGCCGCGCAGACGCGCCTGCACCTGCCGGAACTCGGCCGAGTCGCCGCGCCCGCGCTCGACCCGCAGCAGCGCCGCCTCCTGCATGATGCGCTGCTCGCGGTTGCCGGGGTTCGGGTGGCTGGAGAGCCACTCGGGGCCGCCCGAGCCGCCGCCCTGCTGCGCGATGGTGCGGAACATGTTGGCGAGGTCGCGCGGGTCGTAGCCGGCGCGCGCCATGATCTGCGCGCCGAGGATGTCGGCCTGCGTCTCGTACTTGCGGCTGTACTTGAGCGCGCCCGCGCCGAAGCCGATCTGCGAGCCGGCCGCGATGACGCTCCCCGCCGGGCCGCCGATGACGGCGCCCGCGATCTGGCCGAGCACCGAGCCGATCTGGAACTTCTGCGTCTCGGTCGCCTGCGCGGTGGCGTGGCGGAGCGCGACGTGGCTGATTTCGTGCGCCATCACGCCCGCCATCTCGCCTTCGGTGCGCGCCGCCTCGATCATGCCGCGGTTGACGAACATCGGGCCGCCGGGCAGCGCGAAGGCGTTGATGTCGCGGGCGTCCACCACGTCGAACGAGTAGCGGAACGCGGGCTGCTGGAACTCCGAGGGGATGGCCGCGACCAGGCGCTGGCCGACCCTGTCCACGTAGCCGTCCACCGAGTTGTCGCGCAGTATCGGCATCTGCTGGGAGACCTGCTGAGCCGCCTGCTGGCCCGCCTGCACGTCGTCGCTGACGTTGTACTTATTCTTCGGCATCTCGACGCGCGTCTGCCCGAGCGCCGCCAAAGGCATGGCGAACACGGCGACGGCCAGCACGAGGGCCGACAGGCCGCGCGACTTGTTTCTTCCGATAGTCATCATCTTAATCTCCCCCGCGGCCTGCGCTTCCACACCGGGAAGCCGCGGCCGACGAATCATGACGTAAAAAGGTACGAGCGGCACGTGACCTCTGAACCTTAAGCCAGAGGGCGTGCCGCTCGTACGGCGAACATCTCAAGCCCTCTGGACACTCGCTGTCAAAAGCACCCCTGGCGCCTGGAGAGAGAGCGGGAGAGAACTTCTACTTTTTCGTCGGCCGCGCGCCGCATATCGAGCGCTGTCGCGCGCGTCCGACCCTTTTTAGATGAGCCGCCGGGGCGCGTCGTGGCCTGCGGCGTTCAGCCCCTCCCCCTGCGCCGCCTCGCGCCGCGCGCCCGAGGTCTCACGTTTCTGTTGCGTTCCTGTGGCGGCCCGGCCCCCGCGCCGCCCTCGTCCGCGAAACGGACGCTCGCGCCGCTCGGCGGGCGCGGGACGGAGACGGCCACGAAGGGCGAAGTGATGACCTGCGTCGTAAGACTTCCGGACGCCGGACGCCGCTCGCTCACTGTGACAGCAAGCACAGTGCCAATCCGCTTGATGCCCGTTATCTCGACGCTGTAGCCGCCGGTGGGCTGCTGACCCTGGTACGCGACCACGACGGCGCGCGTATCGAAGCTGACGTCGGGCAGCGGCCGCCCGGCGCCGATAGTCTCCCAGGTGCGGCGCCACGCGGCGGCGTCCGTAATCAGCTCGACGGCGCGCCCGCCCTCGTGCGCGCTCGTCGTCCCCGTGGCGAGCAGCGAGAACTCGACGGGCCTTGACTCCTCGGCCGCGCCCTGCGGCAGCCCGGCGACGCCCGCGCCCGAGGCGGCGTCGCCGAGCATCGCCATCCGCAGAATCTTGACGGGCGGCATCCCGTAGCTGAGCAGGCGGTCGTGGAAGTCCCCGAGGCGGAACGAGTCGCCGAGCTGCCTCTGCCACTCCTCGCGCAGCTTCAGAATCTCCATCTTGCCGAGCGTGTAGACGAGGTAGGTCGGGTCGAGCGTCCCGCGCCGCGCCTCGCGCTCGGCGTTGGTGCGCGGCTGGTAGCCCTCGCGCACGAAGAACTCGACCGCCTCCGGGTAGGTCATCCCCGCGGTGTGGAGCCGGAGCCCGACGACGTAGCGGCACAGGCGCAGGAGCGCGGCGTCGAGCTGCGCCAGCCGCAGCTTCGGGTTGTTCCCGCCGAAGCCCTCGTCGAGCATCATCTGCTCGCAGTAGTGCGCCCAGCCCTCGACGAAGCTGGCCGCGCCGAAGGCCGCGCGCACGCGCGACGCCGACTGCTTCGACTTCAGCAGTTGGTAGTAGTGGCCGGGGTACGCCTCGTGAATCGAGGTGATGGTCAGGCCGTAGCGGTTGTAGTGGCCGAGGTGCTCCTCCTGCTGGCGCGTCGTCCAGGCGGGGTCGGCCGGGGTGACGTAGTAGAAGCCCTCGCTCGCCACGCGCTCGAAGGCGCCGGGCGCGTCGAGCGAGGCGAAGGAGACGGCGCGCGCGTACTCGGGCGTCTCGGCCACCGAAAGGTTCTCGCTCGCGGGCGGCGTCAGAATCTCCTCGGAGCGGACGAAGGCGCGGATGCGGTCGAGCTCGGAGCGCGCCTCGCCGACGAGGCCGTCCGAGGCCGGGTGCTCGCGCGCGAGCAGTTGCAGCGCGGCCGCGACGCCGCGGCCGGGCGCTATCTCCTCGGCCACGGCGCGCATCTCGTCCTGCGTCTCGCGCAGGCGCCGCTCGCCTTCGCGCAGGAGTGCGGGCAGCGGCGTCTCGACCATCTCCTCGTAGAGCAGCTTCTTCCGGTAGTTCTCGGCGCCGAGCGTGAAGTCGCCGTTCGAGCGCGGGAGCAGGTCGCGCTCCAGCCACTCGCGGAAGGAGCGGACGGCCGCGGCCGCCTGCGTGTTGGCCTCGTGGAACTCGGCGCGGCGCGCGGCGTCGAGGCGGCTGCCCCCGGCGCGCTCGAACATCTGCGGGACGACGCGCTCGAAGAAGGCGAGGCTGCCCGCGGCCTGCGCGATGGCCGTCTCGGTGTAGAGGCGCGGCGGGTTGTCGAGGTTCTGCCGCGCCTCTTCGAGCAGGCGCGCGATCTGCCGCTCGCGGGCGAGCACCGCGGGCAGACGCTGCTCGACGGGCGCGAAGTTGCGCTTGAGGATGTTGTCCACTGACGAGGAGACGAGCCTGTTGTAGAGGTTCGGGTCGCGCCGCCACGCGCGCACCTCTTCGAGTTCGAGGAGCTGCGCGCGCGCGTGCGACCCGAGAACGAGGTAGTCGTAGCGCGCCTCGGGCGACAGGCGCCACTCGGGGACGCGCGCGAGCTCGGCCAGCACGCCGCGCAGCCTCCTCGCCTCGCGCGCGACCGACTCGGCGTCGCGCTCCTCAAGCTTCGAGTCGAACTCGTGGAGCCCCGCGGACGTGGCCTCGGACGGGTTGAACGCGTAGTGGCCGCGCAGGTACGCGTCGGCAATCTGCGCGACCCGCGCGTCCGTTGCGCGGTTCGTGGCCGGGCCGCGCGAGGCGGCCGTGTTGCCGCGCGCCGGGCGGCGGCGCTGCGCGAGCGCCGCGTCGAACGGCCACAGCGACGCGCAGACGACGAGCGCGATGAGAGACGCCGTAAGCTTCCTTCTCATTGAGCTGAAACACCCTCGGAAGAGCACGGGCCGAACCGCATCGAGCGCCCGCGGAAGGGAGACGAAGAACGGAATCGAGAGTAGCACAAAACAGCGGGCAGTAGTCAGTAGTCAGTAGTCAGTAAAAACCCCCTCGCCCGCGGCACGGTCGGCCTTCCGACGTCAACCGGGCTCCCGCGGGGCCTGCTGCCTACTGTCTACTTCCCCTACTTCATCGGGGCGATTTTCTCGTCGAGGTAGCGGGCGGGCTCGTCGAGCGGGGCGATGTGGTGCGGCTTGCCCTGCCAGACGCGGAGGATTGAGACGACGAGGAAGATGAAGGCGGCGAGGCCGAAGAGGGTGCCGCCGATGCGGCTCCCCGTGGTGAGGCGGACGAACTGGAAGAGCACCGCGCCGGCGACGATGGCGAGCTGGAGCGCGAGGCCCTGCGCCGCGTGGAAGCGCGTGCGCGTCTCGCCGCGCGGCACGACCACCAGCTCGATGACCGACGCGACGAGCCCGATGTAGAAGGGGGCGTACGGCAGCACGTTCGCCACGTTCTCGGGCAGCCCGAGCCGCGTTACGGCGCGCGACGAAGGCGGCGCGTAGGGCTGGAACGGCGTCTGGTAGGGCGAGGACGGCCCCGCCGGCGGCGGCGTGGTCGTCGCGGGCGGCTGGTGCGGCCCCGCCCCGAAGGAGGTGAAGGGCTGCGGCCGGAAGGGCGGCGCCTCGGGCGGGCGCGGCGGCTGGTAGGCCGGCGGGACGAAGACCGAAGGGTACGAGTCGGCCGGCAGGTCGTCGAAGCGGCGCGTCTGCTCCTCGGTCACGCTGGCGGGCGGGAGCGGCTCGGTCTCGTCGGCGCGCGGCCCGCGGCTCGCGCCCCACAGCGACTCCTCCGCGCGGCGCGCGAAGTCCGGGTCGAGCGGGTCCGTGTCGTACTTGTTCCTCTTCTCTGGCATGTCTGCTCTTACGTCCCGCGCGCGGCGCGGGTTCTCCCACTTGTTCAGACGACCTCGAACGCGGCGGGCTCCCAGCGCCGCTCGCGCTCCGAGATGCGGAAGGCGCGCAGCACGCACGCGCCCGCGGCGTCGAAGCCGATTATGAAGTAAACGGCGGAAGGGTAAAAGGCGAGCCGCACGTCCGCGGCCGAGGGCTCGGGGTCGGCCGACCGCGGGTGCGAGTGGTAGACGGCCGCCAGCTCCTCGCCCCGCGCGCGCATACTCCGCTGCGCGTCGAAGAGTTCCTCGGGCGCCGCCTCGTACGCGACCTCCGGCCTCCGCGCGACGTTGCGCAGCGGGTAGATGGACTCCGCCCGCCCCCCGCGCCCGCCCAGCAGCCCGCAGCACTCCTGAGGGACGGCCGCGCGCGCCGCCGCGCACATCTCCTCACTCAGCGAGCGCCGCAGCGCGATGGCGGCCGCCCCCCCCATCAGAAGAACACCCCGCCCAGACCTTTAAACAACTCGCCCACCGAGCCGGCCACCAGCGGCGCCAGGATGGCCGCCAGCTTCGGCCACTGGTTCTTCAACGACCCCGTCACGTCCAGGCCGTGCTTTTCGAGCCACTCGTCGCCCATCGCCGGCGTGTAGCCGGGCCCGGGCGTGATGAGCGACTTCGCACGGGGGCGCAGGACGAGGGCGACCATGCCAACGTAGAGGAGCGTGTGCAGGTACCTCACGCGCCCGGCGAGGACGCCGACCGCCTGCCTCGGCGTCTTCCGCACCGGCCACAGCGTGGCGCAGCTCCCGAGCAGCAGCGCGAACGCGAGGAAGAGGCCCAGCTCGTTGCCCCACTTGACGAGCCGGAACGCGTGCGTCATGTCGAACTTCCCGGCGCATTCCATCAGCGGCCGGAGGACGAACAGGTTGCCCTCGGCGACCGGCCGCAGGGCGGCGACGGCGAGGACGCCCACGGCGGCGACGGCCAGAATCGCCCTGTGGATTCGCGCGCCGAAGTCCTCGCGGAGCGAACGCCAGACCACGAACGCGCTCGTGTACAGCGTGATGAGGGCCGTGAGGATGCTGGTCGCGTAGAGGAACAGCCAAGGGATGCGGCTCGCGTAGGCCGCCGCACGCCGCCGCTCCTCCGACGGCACGCCCGGCGGCGGGCCCTGCGCCGGCGCGGCGACGGCCGCCGGGGGCTGCGCCGCCGGGCGCCCGCACGCCCCGATTTCGTCCAGGAGCGGCTTGACGCTCACGGGCCGGCAGCCGGCCCCGATGCTCGGCCAGCAACCGACGAAGGCCGCGTAGATGACGAAGTACGCACCGACGATGTAGACGGCCGCGTAGAGCGGGGCGAACGTCCAGCCGTCGGGCGCGCGGCCTCTTCGTTCTGAGTCAGTCATGCGCGCGCCCCGCCGGCGGCTTCGAGGGCGCGGCGGAGCGTGACGAGCGCGCCGAGGTGGTAGGCGTTGTGGTCGGCGACGAGCAGCGCCTCGCGCAGGAGCGTCTGCCCCGTGCCGTGCGGGATGCGGGCGTGGAGGTCGTTCGACGCGTCCTCGACCAGCGCCTCCAGCTCGCGCAGGTCGGCGCGGAAGCCCTCGGCGCTGCGGCGCCAGTCGTCCGCGCCCGCCTCCTTGGACTTGTCCGGCCAGTAGCCGTCGGGCCAGTCGGGCGAGACGTGCGCGGCCGAGCGGCTGAACTCAAGGATGTCCCATTGGGCGATGCGCATGTGTTCGAGCAGTTGCCAGGGCGTGTAGGGCACGCCCGCGGCGCGCGCGTTGATGAGCGCTTCGGGGAAGTCGTCCACCACGTCCCCGAACTTGGCGTGCGCGCCGCCGTCCCGCAGGAGGTAGAGCAGGTGCTCGCGCAGCGAGCGGTCTTTGTCGTCGTCGCTCACAGGGCGTCTCACCCCCCGCCGACGTTGATGTGCAGCTCTTCGAGCTGGTGCGGGTCGATGGGGCCGGGGGCGTCAATCATCAGGTCGGCGGCCGAGGCCGTCTTGGGGAAGGCCATCAGGTCGCGGATGTTGTCGATGCCGGTGAGCGCCATCAGCGTGCGCTCGATGCCGGCGGCGATGCCGCCGTGCGGCGGCGTGCCGTACTCGAGGGCGTCGAGGAAGAAGCCGAAGCGCTCGCGCGCCTTCTCCTCCGTCAGCCCGAGGGCCTTGAAGACGAGCCGCTGCACGTCGCGCCGGTGGATTCTTATCGAGCCGCCCGCGACCTCGATGCCGTTGACGACGGCGTCGTAAGCCTTCGCCCGCAGGCCGGAGAGCAGGTGCGCCTCGCCGCCCTCGACCGCGCGCTCGAAGGCGGGCAGGTCCTCGTCCACCGGCGAGGTGAACGGGTGGTGCATCGGGTAGTGGCGCCCGTCCTCCTCGCTGTACTCGAACATCGGGAACTCGGTCACCCACAGCGGCGCGAACGTGTTCGGCCTGATTAACTTCTCCCGCCGCGCGACCTCGTTGCGCAGGGCGCCCAAGGAAGCGGCGACGACCGAACTCTTCCCGGCGACAACCAGCACGGCGTCGCCCTTCCCGGCCCCGGCCTGCGAGGCGAGGCGCGTCACCGCCTCGTCGCCGAGCGCCTTGAGCAGCGACGACGAAAGCTCGTCGCCCAGCTTGACCCACGCGAGCGCGCCCGCGCCGTAGCGCTTCACCACCTCCTGCAACTCGTCGAGCGCTTTGCGCGAGAGGTGCGCGCCGCCGCGGACGACCAGCCCCTTGACCTCGCCGCCCTTCTCCAGCGCCGACGCGAAGGGCGCGAAGGTCGTCCCCCCGACGGCCCCGCGCAGGTCTTGCAGCTCCATCCCGAAGCGCAGGTCGGGCTTGTCGCTGCCGAAGCGGCGCAGCGCCTCGGCGTAGGAGAGGCGCGGGAAGGGCGTGGGCAGCTCCGCCCCGACGAGGCGGAAGACGCGCACGAGCAAGCCCTCAATCAGCCGGTAGACCTGCTCGCGCGTGGCGAAGCTGAACTCGACGTCGAGCTGCGTGAACTCGGGCTGGCGGTCGGCGCGCAGGTCTTCGTCGCGGAAGCAGCGCGCGATCTGGTAGTACTTGTCGAGCCCGGCGATCATGCAAATCTGCTTGAAGATTTGCGGCGACTGCGGCAGCGCGTAGAAGCGCCCGGGGTAGAGGCGCGAGGGCACGACGTAGTCGCGCGCGCCCTCGGGCGTGGACTTGATGAGGATGGGCGTCTCGATCTCCGTGAAGCCCTGCTCGTCCATGTAGCGGTGAATCTCCCCGACCGTCCGGGCGCGCAGCCGCAGCGTGTTCTGGAAGAAGGGGCGGCGCAAGTCGAGGTAGCGGTACTTGAGGCGCACCTCCTCGGCGGCGAGCTTGTCGGGCGGCGCGTCGAGCTGGAAGGGCGGCGTGCGCGCCTCGTTGAGGACGAGGATTTCGCGGGCGCGCACCTCGACCCCGCCGGTCTCAATCTTCGGGTTGCGCGCCGCCTCGTCGCGGAGCACGACCTCGCCGCGCACGGCGATGACGTACTCGCCGCGCACCTCCTTCGCGCGCGCGTGCGCCTCCGCCGCCTCCTCCGCGTCGAAGACGATCTGCGTGATTCCGTCGCGGTCGCGCAAGTCCACGAAGGTCAGCGGCCCGAAGTCGCGGCGCACCGCGACCCAGCCCATCAGCACCACGGTCGCGCCCGCGTCCGACGCGCGAAGGGCGCCGCACGAGTGCGTGCGTTCCAGTTCCCCCAAGTGGTCAAGAGCAGCCATCAAAACCTCGCCTCTATTAAATGGTAATCAGGACTTGTTGCCGTACAGCCTCTCGTGAAGTATCGCGGCGGCGTGGGCGCGCGCGACCCGCTCCTGCTCGCCGCTCGCCATGTTCTTGAGCGCGACCTCGCCGCGCTCGCGCTCGTCGTCGCCGACGACGACGACGAAGGGGACGCCGCGCGAGGAGGCGTACTTGAGCTGCTTGCCGAGCTTGTCCGCCTCCGGGTAGACGTCCACGCGCAGGGCGGGCTCGGCGCGGCGCAGCTCGGCGGCGAGCGCGAGCGAGTCGCGCGCCGACTCCTCGCTCCAGAGCGTCACCATCACGTCGGCCGCCGCGCGCTCCAGGCGCTCGGGGAACATCCCGCGCTCGGTCATCACGACGATGATGCGTTCGAGCCCGAGCGAGAAGCCGCACGCGGGGATGTCGCGCCCCGAGAACATGCCGACGAGGTTGTCGTAGCGCCCGCCGCCGCCGAGCGAGCCGGCGAGGTCGGGCACCGAAATCTCCATGATGGCGCCCGTGTAGTAGGAGAGCCCGCGCGCGAGGCTCGGGTCAATCCGGATGCGGTCGGCGGCGCCGTAGGCCGCGGCGTACTCCACGACGCGGCGCAGCTCGTCCACGCCGCGCGCGCCCGCCTCGTTCTCGCCGACGAACTCGACCAGGCGGCCCAGCGCCGCGTGGTTGTAGGCTTCCGCTTTCGAGACTTCCGCCAGCCCGCCGTCGCCCGCGACGAACTCGGCCGCGTGTTCGAGCGCCGGGAGGTTCTCGAAGAAGCCGAGCAGCTCCTCGCCGCTCTCGGGCCGGATGCCGCGCGCGGCGAACTCGCGCGCGACGCCCTCGCGCCCGACCTTGTCCAGCTTGTCGAGGGCGACCAGCGCCTCGCCGTGCCTCTCGGCCGGGATGCCGGACGCCTCCAACACGCCGGCGAGCACCTGCCGGTGGTTGAGGCGGATGGTGAAGTTCGTAAAGCCTAACGTCGTCAGCGCGTCGCTCGCCGCGGCGCAGAGTTCCGCCTCGACGAACGGCGAGCGCGTGCCGACGACGTCCACGTCGCACTGGTAGAACTCGCGGAAGCGGCCGCGCGCCGGGCGGTCGGCGCGCCAGACGGGCTGAATCTGGTAGCGCTTGAAAAACTTCGGGAGCCTTTCGCCGTACTCGGCGACGACGCGCGCGAGCGGCACCGTCAAATCGTAGCGCAGCGCGAGGTCGGCCTCGCCCGTCTTCTCGTGCTCGCCGCGCTTGAGGATTTTGAAGATGAGCTGGTTGCCCTCCTCGCCGTACTTCCCCAGCAGCGTCTCGATGTTCTCGACCGCGGGCGTCTCCAAAGGCTCGAAGCCGTAGCGCTCGTACGTCTCCTTGATGCGGCGGACGACGTACTCCCGCCGCCGCAGGTCGGCCGGGAGGAAGTCGCGCATCCCGCGCGCCGGTTGTGTCTTGGCAGGCATAAAACAGGAGTCAGAAGTCAGGAGACAGGAGTCAGAATAAAAGGCCCGCCGCCGAGCCGTGCAGGCGTCAGAGTCAGCGGCCGCTCGGCGGAGCCTTCTGAATTCTGACTCCCGACTCCTGACTCCCTCACCGAAAGATCGAGAACCCGACGTAGAACAGGTTCGAGTCGAAGCCGGGGTTGACGTCCGCGCGGTAGCCGTTCGAGACGTGGTGATACCTGTAGCCGGCCGTCCACGCGCGGCGGGCGCCCGTCTTCCACTGGACGCCGCCACCGAAGTCGGCCGTGAAGTTGAACTGCGCGCCGCGCTCGTCGGGGACGCGCTCGCCGAAGTAGAGGAAGCCGCCCGACCCCTGCGCGAAGGGCTGCACGCGCTCGCGCCGGCGGAAGTTGAGCTGGAAGCCGACGGGCGAGAGGCCCGCGCCCGTGACGTTGCGCCGCTCCTTCCGCGCGACGACGGCGAACGGGGGCGGGGCCTCGACCAGCTCGGCGACCGGGAAGGAGAGCACCGCGGCCGGCACGGCGTCGACCGTGTACTTGAGCACGAGGTTGTCGCCGCGCGCGAGCACCCTCGCGTAGCGGAAGGCGAGGAGGCCGAACCGCGTCTCCCCCGTCTTACCGATGAGCGTCGGGCTGCTGAAGGAGCCGCCGCCCCAGAAGCCGAACTCGTTGACGGCCTTCTCCATCCCGAACGCGCCGCCCGCGCGCTGCGCGCCCGACCCGTCCGGCTCCGGCAGCAGCCGCGCCACCTCCTGCGCCCGCGCGGCCCCGCAGGCCGCGAGCAGGAGCGCGACGAAGACCCCGGCGCAACTCGCTCTGAGACGCATGGCTCTCACCCCCCCGGCCCGCGCGCGGGCCGTCTAAGGCCGCGTCAGGTTGCCGCGTCCATCCCGTACTCCTCGCGGTAGACGCGCGTGTACTCGACGTAGTTCTTCCAGAAGACTTCGAGGTCGGCGACCTCCGCGTCCGTCAGCGCCCGCTTGACGCGCGCCGGGACGCCCATCACGAGCGAGCGCGGCGGGACGACGGTCCCGGGCGAGAGCAGCGCGCCGGCCGCGACCAGCGAGCGCTCGCCCACGCGGCACCCGTCCATCACGATGGAGCCGATGCCGACGAGGCACCCGCGCTCGACGTGGCAGCCGTGCAGCGTGACGTTGTGCCCGACCGTCACCTCGTCTTCGAGGATGGTGGCGTGCGTCCCGTTCGAGACGTGGATGACGGTGCCGTCCTGCACGTTCGTCCGGTCGCCAATCCTGATGTGAAACACGTCGCCGCGCACGACCGCGCCGAACCAGACCGACGACTGCTCGCCGATGTGGACGTCGCCGACGACCTGCGCGCTCTCCTCGACGAACGCGCTCGGGTGAATCTGCGGGCTCACGCCGCGGAACGCTCTAATCATCTGTTTGACCTGAAGGCGGCGAGACGGCCGCCCCGCCGCCGCCCTTCGAAAGCAAAAACGGTAGCACGCGCCGCTCGCGCCGGGCAAGCAAGCGGGCTGTGCTACAATCGCCCGGCGCCGCCGACGTGGGAAGAAGATACGCGCCGACCCCGGGCAGCGCCCCTCGCGCCCGTCGCATCTGTAACTTTTCGTCAATCAAAGCTCCATGAAAAGGCCGCCCCCCCGACTACTCCTCCTGCCGCTGCTGTCCGCGCTGCTCGCGGCGGCGGCGCCGTCCGTGCCGCCCGGCGGGCGCGCGGCGGGCGAGGCCCGCGCGGGCGCGTGGGTCAGCGTGCGGTCGCAGAACTTCCTCGTCGAGGGCGGGGCGCGCGAGCGCGACCTGCGGCGCGTGGCCGCGCGGCTCGAAGAGTACCGCGCCGCCTTCTCGCGCCTGCTCCCCGAAGGGCACTCCGACTCGGGCGTCCCGACGGCGGTCGTCGTCTTCGCGGACGACGGGTCTTACGCCCCCTTCAAGCCGCTCCTCGCCGGGCGCACCGCGAGCAACGTGGCCGGCTACTTCCAGCCGGGCTCGGACGTCAACTACATCACCGTCGTCCTCGAAGGCGGCGCGGCGCGCGACCCCGCGACGCTGCTCCACGAGTACACGCACCTGCTCGTGGACAACCACTTCAGCGCCGCGCCGCTCTGGCTGAAGGAGGGGCTGGCGGAGTTCTACAGCACGGCGCGCGTCTCGGAGGGCGGCCGGCGCCTGACGCTCGGCGAGGCGCCCGCGCAGCGCGCGCGCGAGCTTCGCGGGAGTCGGCTCATCCCGCTGCGCACGCTCTTCGCCGTGGACCAGACTTCGCCCTTCTACACGGAGCCGGGCAAGCTCGGGCTCTTCTACGCGCAGTCGTGGGCGCTCATCCACTACCTCTCGGAGGTGCGGGGCGGCGCGCGGCGCGAGAACCTCGCGCGCTTCACGGCGCTGCTCGCCGAAGGGCAGCCGGTGGAGGACGCCCTGCGCGGCGCGTTCGGCGCGGGCGTGGGCGAGATAGAGGAGGGGCTCGCGGCCTACGTGCGGCCGGGGCGCTACCGCGCGGGCGCGGAGGAGTTCGCGCGGCCGCTCGATTTCGACGCGCGCATGAGCGCCCGCCCGCTCGCCGAGGCCGAGGCGGTCGCGCGCCTCGGCGACCTCCTGCTCCACACCGGGCGCTACGACGAGGCCGAGGGGTTCCTCTCGCGCGCGCTCGAACTCGACCCGCGCCTCGCGCGCGCGCGCGTCTCGCTGGGCGCGCTGCGTCTGAGACAGGGCCGCCACGCGGAGGCGCGCGAGCAGTTGGAGCAGGCGGCCGCGGCGGAGCCCTCGAACCACCTCGCGCACTACCACCTCGCCGACGCGCTCCACCGCGAGGGCGTCTCGGCCGGCGCGGGCGACGTGACGCCCAGGGACTTCGAGGCGAGGACGGAGCTGATTCGCTCCGAGCTGCGCCGCGCGTCCGAGCTGGCGCCCGGCTTCGTCGAGCCTTACAGGCTTCTGGCGACGGTCGAGGTGGAGCGCGGCGACCGCTACGACGAGGCGGCCGCGCTGCTGCGTCGCGCGTCGGCGCTCGCGCCGCGCCGCGCCGACCTCGTGCTGATGCTCGCGCAGGCGGAGATGCTCGGCGGCCGTCCGGAGGAGGCGCGCCGGCTGGCCGAGCCTTTCGCGCGGCGCGCGGCCGACGCGCGGATACGCGAGCAGGCGGCGGCGCTCGTCGCCCGCATCGAGGCGCGCCGCCGGCAGGCCGAGCTGGATAAACAGAGCGCGGAGGAGACGGCCCGCGCGGACGCGGCGGCCGGCCCCGCGCAGCCCTGCGACATCCCCGTGCGCGGCGGGCCGCAGCACAAGCGCCTCCGCTTCGAGGGCTCGCAGGTCTGCGGCCGCCTCGCCGAGATAGAGTGCGCCGACGCGGGCGGCGTCGTGCTCCGCGTCGAGACGGCCGCGGGCACGCTGCGGCTGCGCGCCGAAGACCTGCGCGGCGTCCGCTTCGTCACCTACACACGGGCCGTCAAGACCGGCCGCCTCGACTGCGGCCCGCGCGAGCGCGCCGACCACGTCCTCGTCACCTACCGCTCCGGCCGCGACGAGCGCGCCGCCTCCGACGGCGAGGCCGTCGCCGTCGAGTTCATCCCCGAAGACTGGAACCCTTGAGGAGAATTTGAAATTTCAAAGTTGAAATTTCAGATCGCTGACGCGGGGAGCCGCGGGCTCGCCCGCCGGCTCGGGCTGTTCGACGCGACGATGATCGTGATGGGCGGCATCGTCGGCTCGGGCATCTTCGTCAACCCCTACGTCGTCGCGCGGCAGGTGCACACGCCCCTCCTCATCCTCGGCGCGTGGCTCGCCGGGGGCGTGGTCGCGCTGGCGGGCGCGTTCGTCTACGCCGAGCTGGCCGCGCGCCGCCCGGAGGTGGGCGGGCAGTACGCCTACCTGCGCGAGGCGTTCCACCCATCGGTCGCCTTCCTCTACGGCTGGGCGCTGCTGCTCGTCATCCAGACGGGCGGGATGGCGGCGGTCGCCGTCACCTTCGCGCGCTACTTCAACGAGCTGACGGGCGCGGCCGTGCCCGAGTGGGGCGTGGCCGCCGCGACGCTGGCGCTCCTGACCGCGGTCAACTGCCTCGGCGTGCGCGCGGGCAGCAACGTGCAGAGCTTTCTGATGGTGCTGAAGATTCTGGCGGTGGCGGCGCTCGTCGCCTGCGGGCTGTTCGCCGTCGCGGAGCCGCACGCGCTGGCGGGCGGGCCGGTGCTCGACCGCCCGGTCTCGTCGGGGCTGCTCGCCGCGATGGGGGCGCTGACGCCCGTGATGTTCGCCTACGGCGGGTGGCAGACGGCGGGCTTCGTCTCGGGCGAGATGCGCGAGCCGCGGCGCGACCTGCCGCGCGGGCTGCTGCTGGGCGTCGGCGGGGTGATTCTGCTCTACACGCTCGTCAACGTGGCGGCGCTGCGCGGGCTCGGGGCCGAGGGGCTGGCCGCGACGAAGACGCCCGCGTCCGAGCTGATGCGGCTGGTGATGGGCGAGGCGGGGGCGAGGCTCATCGCCGTCGGCATCGCCGTCTCGACGCTCGGCTTCCTGAGCCAGAGCATGCTGACGGCGCCGCGCGTCTACTTCGCCATGGCGGAGGACGGCCTCTTCTTCCGCGGCGTCGCGCGGCTCTCGGAGCGGACGCGCGCGCCCGTCGCGGCCATCGCGCTGCAAGGGCTGCTCGCCGCCGTCATCGCCGTCTCGGGGCGCTACGAGCAGATACTCAACTACGTCGTCTCCGTAGACTTCATCTGGTTCGGCCTGACCGCGCTCTCGCTCTTCGTCTTCCGCCGCCGCGCCGGCCGGCGCGCAGGCGAGCCCGACGACGGCGGCGGCTTCCGCGTCCCCGGCCACCCCTTCACGACCGCCTTCTTCGCCGCCGCCTGCGCGCTCATCGTCGCCGCGACCGTCAACGACGACCCGCGCAACAGCGCCCTCGGCTTCGCCATCCTCGCCTCCGGCGTCCCCGTCTACTTCCTCTGGCGGAAAAAAGCCGTGAACCGTGAACCGTAATCCGTGACGAGAAAGGACTGTCTTTCTCGTCACGGTTTACGGTTCACGGTTCACGGTTCACAGCCCTCAGCTCTTCCAGCAGGCGGCGGCGAGGCAGAGCCAGCCGGCGAGGAAGGCGAGGCCGCCGAGCGGCGTGACGGCGCCGAGCCAGCGCTGGCCCGTGAGCGAGAGGGCGTAGAGGCTGCCCGAGAAGACGAAGATGCCGGCGAGGAAGAGCCACCCGGCGGCCGTCGTCAGGCCGCCCGGCCAGCGCGACGCCGCCCACGCCGCCGCGAAGAGCCCGAAGGCGTGATACATCTGGTAGCGGACGCCCGTCTCGAAGACGGCGAGCATGTCCGCGCCCAAACGTTCCTTCAGCCCGTGCGCCCCGAACGCGCCCGCCGCCACGCCGACGAAGGCCGCGAGCGCGCCGACCAAGAAGAAGAGTCTGTCCATCCCGCTCCTTACCTCAAATCTCAAATTCGAAATTTCGAGTTCTTAAACTGTCTTCAGCATCTCGCGCGCGTGGCGGCGCGCGGCCTCGGTGATTTCGGCGCCGGTGAGCATGCGCGCTATCTCCTCGACCTGGCGGCGGCGGTCGAGCCGGCCGATTGAGACCTCCGTCCGGCCCGCGGCGGCCTGCTTGTCCACGCGCAGGTGCGTATCGGCGAAGCGCGCTATCTGCGCCTGGTGCGTCACGCAGAGCACCTGGTTCGTGCGCGAGAGCGCCTTGAGCTTCAGCCCGACCGCCTCCGAGACGCGCCCGCCGATGCCGGCGTCCACCTCGTCGAAGACGATGGTGCGCGGGAAGCGCGCCGGGCTCGCGCTCGTCTTCAGCACCAGCATCATGCGCGAAGCCTCGCCGCCCGACGCCACCTTCGCCAGCGGCCGCAGCGGCTCGCCCGCGTTGGCCGAGAAGTAGAACTCCACGCGGTCGAAGCCCGCGGCCGTGAAGCTCCGCGCCGCCTCGTCGGCGCCGACGTCCGCGGGCGACTCGACGCGAGCCTCGAAGCGCGCGTGCTCCATCGCCACCTCGCCCAGCGACGACTCGACCGCCCGCCGGAACTCGCCCGCCGACTTCGCGCGCGCCTTGTGCAGCCGCGCCGCCTCCTTCACGTAGGCCGCGCGCGCCTCGGCCAGTTCTTTGACGACCTCCTCGGCGCGCTCGTCCGTGCGCTCCAACTGGCGCAGCCGCGCCCTTGAGCTTTCGAGGTGTTCGAGCGCGCTCTCAATCGTCCCGCCGTACTTGCGCTTGAGCCGCGCCAGCTCCGCGAGGCGGTGCTCTATCTCCGCCAGGCGCTCGGGCGAGAAGGTCAGCCCGTCGAGGAAGTCGCGCAGGGAGGCGCTCAGGTCTTCGAGCACGGCGCGCGCCGTCGAGAGCCCTTCGGAGTAGTTTTTGTAGGAGGCCTCGTACTGCGAAAGCTCCTCGACCTGGCGTTCGAGCCGGCTCAGGCGCGCGACCGTCGAATCGCTCTCCTCGTAGGTCAGGTTGTAGGCGTCGGCGCACAGCTCGGTCAGCTTCTCAAGGTTGGCGAGGCGGCGCCGCTCGGCCTCCAACTGCTCGTCCTCGGCGGCGGCGAGCCGCGCCGCTTCGAGCTCGCTCACCTGGAAGCGGAGCGCGTCCGTCAGGTGAAACTTCTCCGACTCGTCGCGCCGGAGCGCCTCCAGCTCGCGGTTGAGCGCGGCCCAGCGGCGGTAGGCGGCGGCGACCGCCTCGCGCCCGGCCGTGAGGTCGGCGAAGGCGTCGAGCAGTTCGAGGTGCGTCTCGGGGTCGAAGAGCGTCTGCTGCGTCCCCTGCCCGTGGATGTCCACGAGCAGGGGACGCAGGGCGCGGAGCAGCGAGAGCGTCGCCAGCCGGTTGTTGACGAAGACGCGCCCGCGCCCCTCGGCCGATAGCTCGCGGCGGACGACCAGCTCGACGTCGCCGCCCGCGCGCGGGCCGAGGCCCGCCTCTTCGAGGATGGCCTCGACCTGCGGGTGCGCGCCGAGCGCGAACAGCCCCTCGACCGAGGCGTGGCGCTCGCCCGCCCGAATCAGGTCGGGCGAGAAGCGGTCGCCGATGAGCACGCCGAGCGCGTCCACGATGATGGACTTCCCCGACCCGGTCTCGCCCGTGAGCAGGTTCAGTCCGCGGTCGAACTCGACCTTCAGCTCGCTGATGAGCGCGAAGTTCGAGATGTTTAAGAGCGCGAGCATCCGACCTCCAACAACCCCCCGTGGGTTCGGCTTCGAGTTGACCCGGCCACGCTTATCTTACGAAAACTGCGCGCCCGTGCGTTAGGACGCACGGCGCCCCGCGGGCCGGCGCGGGGTTTTCCACAGAATCGCCGCCTGTGGAAAAAATAAATTTCGCGGGGCGACTTTTCATCCGCCCTCTTTGTGCTATCCTCCGCGCCGTAAGCACCGCGCGAGTGAGCCGGGGCGCCCCCCGCGCCGGCCGAGTCAAGGGGTTGAATTTCCATCCGCATTCCAATCGTCTGACATGCCGAACACAGACTTCGCACACCCGGCCCCCGCCAGAAAGAAACTCGGCCGGCCTCCCCGCATTACGGAATCGCAAGTCACAGACATCGTCTCTTCTTACCTTACCCGCACCGCGAAGGATTTGGCTTCAAAGCACAAGCTCTCGAAAAATTACATCCTGAAGATTTGGTCGCGGCACGGCCTGCGTGGAAAGTCACGCAGGAAGTACGTGGTCAATCTCGCCTACTTTGAAACGATAAATGCACCCGACAAAGCCTATTTCCTCGGCTTTATCGCTGCCGACGGCTGCATCCGGAGGCCGGTCAATGGCCCTCTGGCATTAGCCATCAAAGTTTCTTCTAAAGACGAAGAGGTATTGGTTAATTTCCTGCGATGCCTACAGTCAGACATGCCCCTCTCTCACACCAATTACAAGACGCCGTGGAAAGGTGTGATTAAGGAGGCGGCATTCATTAATGTTATAAGCGATAAGATGTGCGGCGACTTGGCAAAGTACAACGTCCTCGAAAGAAAGTCTCGGACTTATGCGCCGGTCTCCCTGCCGGATAGCCTGATGCCACATTTCACACGCGGCTTTTTCGACGGCGACGGCACCGTTTATAAGCTCGGGGCGAAAAGCGGCGACCATCCGGGTCACTATCGCTTTGCGATCTCAGTCAACGAGAGGACAGGCCGATTTTTCCACGCTTATCTCGGACGCCAGAACATCAGGTGCTCTCTCGTAGAAGATAGAAGTTCTTCTCTATTTCAACTCCGCATCGGAGATAACCTCTCGAAGCAGAAGTTTGTAGAACTGCCATACAGCGACGCCCGTGGGCTTTGCCTTACGAGGAAGAAGCAGTTATCCGAGGAATTCATGTTGACTTGCAAGGGGTCAAAGGGCTGACTATGAGTTCAGATTACGTCCATTTACACGTCCACACTGATTATTCACTCCTAGACGGCGCCATCCAGATCAAGCCGCTCGCCGAGCGCGTCCGCGAGCTCGGGATGAAGGCGTGCGCGATGACCGACCACGGCAACATGTACGGCGCCGTCTCCTTCTACAAGGAGATGAAGGCGCACGACGTGAAGCCCTTGATCGGCTGCGAAATCTACCTCGCGCCCGGCCACCGCTCCGACCGGAGCGAGGTGAGGAAGGGCGGCAAGCCCTACAACCACATGATTCTCATCGCCAAAGACCGCGAGGGGTATCACAACCTCGTCCGCCTCACCTCGAAGGCGTTCAAGGAGGGCTTCTACCGCAAGCCGCGCGTCGACCGCGAGCTGCTCTCGCAGTTCTCCGGCGGCCTCATCGGGCTCTCGGCCTGCCTCTCGGGCGTCCCGCAGGCGCACCTGAAGGAGGGCCGGCTCGAAGAGGCGGCGAAGGCCGCGGGCGAGTTCGAGGACATCCTGGGTCGCGGCAACTACTTTTTAGAGATTCAGGACCACCAGCTCGAAGACCAGATAAAAATAAACAAAGACCTCATCGAGCTGTCGAAGAAGACGGGCATCCCGCTCGTGGCGACGAACGACGCGCACTACCTCTACCGCGAGGACTACGAGGCGCACGACGTGATGCTCTGCATCGGCACGGGCAAGACCGTCAACGACCCGAACCGCATGCGCTTCGGCGGGCCGCAGTGGTACGTCCGGAGCCCCGAGGAAATGGCGCAGATTTTCGCGCACATCCCCGACGCCGTCTCGCGCACGGCCGAGGTCGCCGAGATGTGCGACCTCAAGCTCCCCTTAGGCGAGAACCAGCTCCCCGTCTACCCCATCCCGCCCGCCGAGGGCGACCTCACGATTGACGAGTATTTCGAGAAGGTCGTCCGGCAGGGTTACGAGAAGCGGCGCGAGACCGTCTGGGACCGGATGCAGTCCGAGGGGCGGCTCAAGCACAGCCTCGCCGAGTACCAGCAGCGCATCTCGACCGAGATCGCCACCATCAAGCAGATGGGCTTCCCCAGCTACTTCCTCATCGTCTGGGACTTCATCAAGTTCGCCAAAGACCGCCACATCCCCGTCGGCCCCGGCCGCGGCTCGGCCGCCGGGAGCCTGATCGCTTACTGCCTGGAAATCACCGACGTCGACCCCTTGCAGTACGACCTGCTCTTCGAGCGCTTCCTCAACCCCGAGCGCGTCTCGATGCCGGACATCGACATCGACTTCTGCGTCAACGGCCGGGCGGAGGTCATCAACCACGTCACGCAGCTCTACGGGCGCGAGTCGGTCTGCCAGATCATCACCTTCGGGACGATGGCCTCGAAGGCGGCCATCAAGGACGTCGGCCGCGCGCTCGACATGCCCTACGCCGACGTCGAGAAGATAGCCAAGCTCATCCCGCCGCCCGTCCGCGGACGCAACGTCTCAATCACGCAGGCGATGGAGACGGTGCCCGAGCTGAAGCACGCGTTCGATACCGACCCGCAGGTCAAGAAGGTCATCGACATCGCCAAGCGGCTCGAAGGCTGCGCGCGCCACTCGTCGGTGCACGCCGCAGGCGTCGTCATCAGCCCGAAGCCTTTGGAGGAGCTGATACCGGTCGCGGTCAACAACAAGCAGGAGTTCACCACGCAGTTCGAGATGTCCGACCTTGAGAAGACGGGCATGCTCAAGATGGACTTCCTCGGCCTCACCACCCTGACCATCATCGACCAGTGCTGCAAGACGATTAAGGAGATGCACGGCCGCTGCATCGACTGGCACGAAGTCCCGCAGGACGACCCGAAGACCTACGAGCTGTTCGCCAGGGGGCACACCGAGGCCGTCTTCCAGTTCGAGTCGGTCGGGATGCAGGAGATTTGCCGCAAGCTCCGGCCGAAGTCCATCGAAGACCTCTCGGCCCTGAACGCGCTCTACCGCCCCGGCCCGCTCGACGGCGGCATGGTGGACGACTTCATCGACCGCTACCACGGCAAGAAGCCGGTCGAGTACCTCGTGCCGGTGATGGAGGAGATTTTAAAGAACACCTACGGCATCCTCGTCTACCAGGAACAGATCATGCAGCTCGCGCAGAAGCTCGGCGGCTACAGCCTGGGCGAGGCCGACCTCATGCGCCGCGCGATGGGCAAGAAGAAGCGCGAGGAGATGGCCGTCCACGAGGAGAAGTTCATCGCGGGCTGCGTCAAGAACAAGATACCGAAGAAGACCGCCCGCGAAATCTTCCGCCTCATGGCGCAGTTCGCCGACTACGGCTTCAACCGCTCGCACTCGGTCGCCTACGCGCACGTCGCGTATCAGACGGCGTACCTGAAGGCGCACTACCCGGAGCACTTCTACGCGGCGGTCATGACGAACGTGACCGACGACACGGCGAAGATTTTCAAGTACGCGTCGGAGCTGCGGTCGCAGGGCATCCGGATGCTGCCGCCCGACGTCAACCAGTCGGGGCCGGGCTTCACGCCCGTCGAGGGCGCGGTGCGCTACGGGCTGTGCGCCATCAAGGGGCTCGGGCAGACGGCCGTCAACGCCATCATCGAGGCGCGGCAGGAGAAGCCCTTCCGCTCCGTCTTCGACTTCGCCGAGCGCGTCGGCGAGAAGGGCTCGGGCAAGCGCGTCCTCGAAAGTCTGGTCTGCGCCGGCGCCTTCGACTCGATGAAGCCCGGGGGCGAAGACCTGCACTCGTGGCGCGCGCGCCTGTTCGCGTGCGTGGACAAGGCGCTGGAGCGCGGCCACCGCGCGCGGCGCGAGCGCGACAGCGGGCAGGTGGACATGTTCGGCTTCGCCGCGGGCGCGGGCGCCGCCGAGGCCGAGGAGCCGCCGCTGCCCGTCGTGGGCTGCGAGCCCTGGACGCACAAGGACATGCTCACGCGCGAGAAGGCGGCCGTCGGCTTCTACGTCTCGGGCCACCCGCTCGAAGACTTTTTGGAGAAGATCGAGCAGCTCAACTGCGTCCCCGCCTCCGAACTCGGGTCGGTCGAGCCGAACTCGCGCGTGAAGGTGGTCGGCGTGGTCTCGGACTTCACCGTGCGCAACACGAAGAAGGGCGACCGCTACGCCATGTTCCGCCTCGAAGACCTGACGGGCGCGGGCGTCAAGTGCGTGCTCTGGCCCGAGGCCTTCAAGACGAAGGGCGCGGACGCGGCCGACGACGTGCTGCTCGTCGCCACCGGAAGGTGCGAGGGCGAGAACGGCCTGACGCTCGTCTGCGACGAGGTGACGGCGCTCGACCGCGCGCGCGTCCCCACGAACAGCAACGGGCGCCCCGTCTACCAGGGGCGCCTGCGCGCCAACGCCCTCGTCATCGAGTTCCCGACCTGCGACGACGTCCTGCGCGCGGGCGAGTCGGTCGCCGACGCGCTGATGGCGCACCCGGGCGACTGCGAGGTCTTCATCGACCTCCACCTCGCCGACGAGAACCTGACGGTGCGCACGAAGACGGCGCAGTTCGCGCGCGTCGCCCCCAACAAGCAGTTGCAGGAGACGCTCCTCGCCGCCGGCGTCCTCGTCCGCTGGGTGGAGTGAAGGAGAGGCTAGAGGCTAGAGGCTAGGGGCTAGTTAAAACCCTACGACCGCAGGATGTGGGTTTCATCAAGACTCGACCCAACTAGCCCCTAGCCCCTAGCCTCTAGCCCCTAGCCCCTATGATTGTCCCCGTCATCGCCACCGCCGTCCGCGTGCTGTGGCTGGCCGTCGAGTTCCCTTACCTGCGCCGGCACAAGGTGAAGCCGGCGCGGGACTGGGACCGCGGGTCGGCCCTGCTCTGGGACGTGGCGAACGCCGTCGAGCCGGTCGGCATGATTCTGGGCTTCCTCGGCGTTGGGCGCGTGAGGGGCGCGGGCGCCCTCGTCGGCTGGGCGGGCCTCGCGCTGCTGGTCGCGGGCGTCGCCGTCAGGTGGCACGCAGTCTACACGCTCGGCAAGTTCTTCACCGGCACCGTCCTCATCCGCGAAGACCACCGCCTCCTCCGCACGGGGCTCTACCGGCACGTCCGCCACCCGGCCTACACGGGCGCGCTCGCCGCGCACCTCGGGCTCGGGCTCTCCTTCTCGAACTGGTACAGCATCGGCTTCAGCCTCGTGCCGTTCGCCGTCGCGGCCGGCTACCGCATCCGCGTCGAGGAGCGCGCGCTCCGCGAGGCGTTCGGCGAAGAATACGAGTCCTACGCGCGCGCGACGAAGCGCCTCATCCCGAAGGTGTTTTGAGATGGACGGCGCACGCCTCGTCAGAGTCAGCAAGTTCCTGAGCAGACACCTCCGCCACGACCCACGCGGGCTCGGGCTCGAACTCGCGCCCGGCGGCTGGGTCGGCGTGGACGAACTGCTCGAAGCCTGCGCGCGCCGCGGCCTGCCCGTCTCCCGCGCGGAGCTGGACGAGGTGGTCTCGCGCAACGACAAGCAGCGCTTCTCCTTCGACGAGACGGGCCGCCGCATTCGCGCCAACCAGGGGCACAGCGTCGAGGTGGATTTGCAGCTCGAACGCCGGGAGCCGCCCACCGTCCTCTACCACGGGACGGGCGAGCGCGCGGTCGAATCAATCCTTTCGGGCGGCCTTCTCAGGATGAGCCGCCACCACGTCCACCTCTCGCCGGACGCGGAGACGGCGCGGCGCGTCGGCGCGCGCCGCGGGCGCCCCGTCGTCTTCGCGGTGGACGCCGCGCGGATGGCCGCCTCGGGCCACGAGTTCTACGTCTCGGCCAACGGCGTCTGGCTGACGGAGCGCGTCCCCGCCGAATACCTGCGCCGGCTCTAAGGCACGCCGCCCCGATTCTTCCCGCCGCGGCGAAAAATTCCCCCCGCGCGTCCGAACCCGTTCACGGTGCGCGGGGTCTTTACAGTCGGAGGCCGGCGACGTGAGGCGCCTTCGGCGGGGGCGGCGCGCCGTGTGAGCTGTATGAAGCTGAAGACGGTCTACCTCGTCCTGTGCACGCTCGGCGTGGCGCTGCCGTACTGGCAGCTCGCGCCCTGGCTGTTCGAGCACGGCCTCGACCTGCCGCTCCTCTTCCGCCAGCTCTTCGAGAACCGCGTCGGCGCCTTCTTCGGCATGGACGTGTTCGTCTCGGCCGCGGCGCTGCTGGTCTTCGCGGCGGGCGAGAGGAGGCGGGCGGGCGTGCGCGGCCTGTGGCCGGTGGCGCTGGCCGTCGCGTGCGTGGGCGTCTCGCTGGGGCTGCCGCTGCTGCTCTACCTGCGCGAGCGCGCGGCGGGGCGGGACGGGTGAGGGCGTGAAGGAAGGGGCGGAACGCGAAGGCTTCCTCGTGCTGCGCGCGCAGGCGGGCGACCGCGGCGCGCTCGACGCGCTGCTCGCGTCGGCGCAGGAACCGCTCTACCGCTACCTCCTGAGCCTCGTCGGCGAGCGCCGGCTCGCGGAGGACGTCCTACAGGAGACGTTCATCCGCGTCTACCGCAAGCTCGGCTGGCTGCGCGAGCCGGCGCTGTTCCGCCCGTGGGCTTACAGGATTGCGACGCGCGAGGCTTTCAGGCACCTGAAGCGCGAGCGGCGCTGGGCCGAGCAGGTGCGGGACGAGGAGGCTCTGCGGTCGCTCGCGGCGCCGCCCGCGCGCGAGGAGTTCGCGCCGGTGCTCTCGGCGCGGCTCCGCGAGACGGTCGCCGCGCTCTCGCCCGCCAGCCGCGCCGTCGTCGTCCTCTACTACCTGCACGAGATGTCGCTCGAAGAGACGGCCGCAGTGCTCGGGCTGCCCGTCGGCACGGTCAAGTCGCGCCTCGCCTACGGGCTCGAAGCCCTGCGCCGGCGCCTCAAGGGATGAGTTCCGGCCGGGGTCAAAACGCCATGGAGACGAAAGGGGGCGCGCCGCCCGACGAGGACGCGAGGGCTTTCGACAGGCGTTTCAAATACGCCGTCATCATTTACGCGGTCGTCGAGTCCGCGGCAATCGCGCTGCTGCTCTACCACGAGGCCGCGCGCTGAACGGGGCGGCAGCCTTTCCCGACGAAAACGGAGGTGCTTTATGTCGGAACGGGTCGAACTGGACGCCGTGCGCGGCGAGGCGCTCAGGCGCATCGAGCGCGGCGAAAGAAACTTCAAGCTCGCCTTCTCCGCGGCGGTCGTCTTCGAGGGGCTCTTCCTCGCGGCCTTCCTGCTCGCGGCCGACCTCACAAACCGCACACACCTGCTGCTGCTCATCGCCACCGTGGGCGGCTACACGATAGTCGTGCTCGGCCTCGTCGCCCTCGGCGCGCACGTCAGCCGCGGCGTGGCGCGCGTTCTCAAGGCCGTCGAGCTGCTCGACAGGTGACGGCGGGGCGGCGGCGGCGGGCGGCGCGAAAAAAACGTTCCCGGGCGGTGCCCGCCGCCCGGGACGTTGCAACTTGGTACGATTATGGTGCATCATAGCTGCGTCAACCCTTCTCTCGCGCATCGACGGTGATGCGCCCCGCGCCCAGCGGTAACTGGCGGCGGCGTTCTGGATGGTTCGAGAGCAGGCTACTTACAACTGACCGGAAGCCGCTCAAAAGTTGAGCACCCCAGACGCGAGCCTTCGTTGCCACCGTCCCGCCGAAGAAAACTTCAATGGGAAGCTTCTCTTGATACTCCTTACAAGGAGAGGTACACCTGAATGTCTATCAAACTTTACGTCGGCAACCTGTCTTTCCAGACCTCGAGCGAGGACTTGCGCGAGCTGTTCTCGCAGGCCGGCACCGTCGAGTCGGCGTCGGTCGTGGAAGACCGCGACACGGGCCGCTCGCGCGGCTTCGGCTTCGTCGAGATGGCGACGCGCGAGGAGGGCGAGGCGGCGATCCAG
>DASVTS010000067.1:0-6195 GCA_036387455.1 Pyrinomonadaceae bacterium
GGCGCTGCATCTCCTCGTAGGTGGCCGTGCCCGGCTGGTAGAGGACGCCGTCGAGGTAGACGGCCTCGCCGTTGAGGTAGACCGTGTCGCCGCGCGCCTCGACGGTGCGCAGCCCGAAGAAGGCTTCGATCTGCGAGACGCCGCCGTCGGGGCCGCTCAGTTGCGCGACGAGGCGGTAGAGGTTCGGCTCCGAGGGCGACCAGAGATGCGTCTCCGGCAGCTCGACGGTGATGCGCTGCCGCTTGTCGCCGCCGCCGAGCGGCAGCCGGAAGCTCTTGTGCAGAAGCGGTCGCGGGTCGCGTGCGCGCGTGACGGTGAGCAAAAGGTCGTAGAGGCCGGGGTCGTGCGTGCGCGTGGTGAGGTCGAAGGAGACGAAGCGGTCGCGGTAGCTGCTCAGGACCGTGAGGCGCGAGCGCAGGCGGTTGCGCTCGACCGGCTCGATCCAGACGCTGCGCACCGCCCCGGTGTAGGTCTGGTACCAGATGCCGCCGCGCTTGTAGACGTGCGACTGCTGCTTGCCGCGCGGAATCTCGCCGTCCATCGTGTCGGCGATGCGCACCGTGATGCGGTTGACGAGGCGCAGCGCGTCCTCGGGCAGCTCGTAGGAGAAGGAGGTGTACTCGCCGAGGTGCACCTTCTCGCCCTCGATGGTGCGCAGCACGCGGCCGTTGAGCCAGACCCGCGTCTCGTAGCCGCAGGCGCCGAAGGTGATCTGGAGCATCCGGCAGGGGCCGGCCCCGCGGCGCTCCGGCAGCGGCACCTCGCGCTCGTACCACGCGACGACCTTGTCCTGCCACCCGGGCGAGCTCTGCTGCTGCTCTTTGGCCTCGGCCATGTGCGCCTCGACCGAGCCGGGCCACTGCGCCGTGCGCTCGTAGCGGTGGCCGAGGTACCAGCGCTCGCGCAGGCCGCGGTCGTCGGGGTCGAGCGCGAACTGCCACTCGCCGTCGAGCAGCCAGTGGGAGTTGGGCCGGAGGACGGCGCGCGGCAGCGGGTTCTCGGGGGTCGCGGCGGGCGCCGCCGCCTTCTCGATTCCGGCGCCGGGGCCCAACTGCTCCTCCTCGTCGCCCGCAAAAGTCAGGTCTGTGCGGAAAGTGTCCATGCCGTTTCCATTCAAGCCCCGGCGGGGGTCAGGGGACGTCGCCGAGCGTGTAGTCGAACTCGTAGGCGTGCCGGCCGTCGGCGACCGTAATCTGCATCCGGCCGGCGAGCCCCTTGAGTTCGCCCGTGCCGGAGTCGGGGACGACCGTGACGGAGAGGGCTTGCGCGCCGCGCTCCATCGTGCCGCTGTGCTGGAGGACGAAGCCGCCCGCGCGCCCGGCCAGCGTCCCCTCGACGTGTTCGAGCGCGACGTAGCCGGCCGAGCCTTCGACGGCCGCGCGGAAGGCGAGCATCTGCCCCCTGCTCCGCGCTTCGAGGTCGCCCCCGAAGCGCTTGTCTATCAGCAGGCGGCCCAGGCACGCCCCGCCCTCCTCGCCGTCCACCTGCGGGCTCAGCTTCACCTCGAAAGTCCCGCTCGCGCGAGTCGTCATTCGGAACCTCCTCCGGGCGGACGGTGACGGCTACCGTCCGCCGTCCGCTTCGTCAAGATACGTCGGCAGCCCGTCGATGCTGACGCGGTTCTTCTCGCGGCGGTACTCGCGGATGCCGTCCTCGCCCTTCCCGAGCGTCCACTCGACGAGCATCTGCCGCTCGCCCTTCAGCTCGTAGACGGGCACGGCGAAGCCGCAGGAGGTCTGCGCCGATTCGAGGTCGAGGACGATGATCTGCCGCTCGCCGGGGAGGGCGGGGAAGTGCGCGTGGAGCGCGCCCCACCCCGCGTCGGACGGGCGCACGACGCGCCCGCGCCCGTAGAGGCGCAGGATGAGCGGCCGCTCGTCGAAGCTGCACATCATGATCGTCATCCGCCCGTCGGCGGCGAGGTGCGCGGCCGTCTCGTTGCCGCTCCCCGTCAGGTCGAGGTAGGCCAGCGTGCGGTCGTCGAGGCAGCGCAGCGTGTCCATGCCCTTCGGCGAGAGGTTGATGCGCCCCCCGGCGGGCGCCGTGGCGGTGAAGAAAATCTTCTGCCCGCCGATGAACTCGCGCAGGGTCTCGTCGAGCCTCTGGTAAAACTTGGCCATCGGTCTGCCCTTTCGCGGCGCGCTCAGGGGGTGTCGCGGATGGTGACTTCGAGCGTGAAGGTCGTGTCGGTCGCCTCGTCCTCGGGCCAGACGCTGATTTCGTAGGCGCCGCTCTTGGGGAGCGTCCCCGACCAGTCGGTCGGGCTGGCCCCGACGTCCATCGGGTCCATGCCCGGCGCCCAGACGCCGAAGACGGCGTTCTTCTTCGCCGAGGTGAGGTGCACCGTCATCGTCTGCCCCCGCTTGGCGACGAGGCGGTAGGTGATGGGGTCCATCCCGCCGCTCTCGCTCGGGCCGCCCGTCGTGCGGCCCTTGAGGATGACGGTCGTGCGGCCCTTCGGGAATTTGACGTTGATGGTCTTGGCCGCGGCGGCGGCCGTCAGCAGGAACGTTAAGGCGAGGACTACGGCGGCGAGCTTTTTCATCGTGTGTCCTTTCGTCGGGTCGGTTCGGGTCGGGGAAGAGCGTGGGCGGCGCGCGGCGCGGGCGAAGCGGCGCCCCGCGACCGTCACGCCGCCGCGCATGATAACACGGCTTCTCAACCGGGCGTGCGTGCGCTACACTCGGGCGAAAGCGAAAAGGAGGGCGGGACGAAAGTGGGACTCGTGATGTACGTCAAGCCGGGGTGCCCGTACTGCCAGCAGGCGCGGGACTACTACACCTCCCGGGGGGTCGCGTGGACGGAGTACGACGCGCAGAACGACCGCGCGCGCCGGGCCGAGATGTTCGAGTATTCGGGCGGCGACCCGACCGTGCCCTGCATCGTCGAGGACGGGCGCTACCTACAGTCGGGCTTCGGCGACCCGCCGCGCGGTTGAACGGTTCACGACTAGCTCCGGCCGTGAGCCGGGCGAAAGAATTTTCGATTTTTGATTTGAGATTTTTGATTTGAGGCCGCCGCGGGTCTACAATCCCCGCGCGGCCCCGGTGTCTCGATGCTCCAAACCGCAAACCAAAAATCTCAAATCAAAAACCCCTGAGCCCCATGGTTGGCAGGACGCTCCTCAATTACCGCATCACGGAGAAGCTCGGCGCGGGCGGGCAGGGGACGGTCTACAAGGCGGTCGACGAACACCTCGGCCGCACGGTCGTCATCAAAATCCTGAGCCCCGAGCTGACCGCACGCGAGGTCAACCTCAAGCGCTTCCAGCGCGAGGCGCAGCTCGCCTCCTCCTTAGACCACCCGAACATCTGCACCATCTACGGGCTCCACGAGGCCGAGGGGCTGCACTTCATCGCGATGCAGCACATCGAGGGCAAGAACGTCCGCCAGCTCGTCAACGGCCGCCCGCTCGCGCTCGACACCGCCCTCTCCATCGCCTACCAGGTCGCCGACGCGCTCGCCGCCGCCCACTCGAAGGGCATCATCCACCGCGACATCAAGGCCGGCAACGTGATGGTCACCGGCTCGGGGCTGGCGAAGGTCCTGGACTTCGGGCTCGCCAAGCTGCTCGACGAGAACCAGAAGGGCGGCGGCGGCGACGTCCACCTCACCGAGCTGGGCGTCCCCTACGGCACGGCCACCTACGCCGCGCCCGAGCAGGCCGCGGGCCGGAAGGTGGACCACCGCGCCGACATCTTCTCGACCGGCGTCCTCTTCTACGAGATGCTCGCCGGCATCTGGCCCTTCAAGGGGCAGACGACCGTCGAGGTGCGCTACGCCGTCCTGCATGACACGCCCGAGCCCGTCGAGGCCGTGCGCAAGGACGAGCCGCCCGCGAGCGTCCAGCAGATACTCGACCGCTCGCTCGCCAAGCGCCCCGAGGACCGCTACCAGAACGTCGCCGAGATGCGCGACGACCTGCGCGCCGCGATGCGCGAGGTGGCGGCGGCGCGCGGCGACGTGGACCCGCAGGCGAGCGGCGTCCCCGCCGAGGTCGTCCCGTTCGCCAAGCCGCCCCGCCACGAGTCGGGGTCGGGCGGCGGCGGCCTGGGCGGCAGCTTCCGCCGCTGGTGGCGCGGCCTGACGGGGTCGGAGAAGCAGGCCACGTCGCTCCCGCCCTCTTCGCGCCCGGGGCCGCCCGCGCAGGGGGGGCAGCAGACGCCCTCGGCCGCCGCGCACCAGCAGCACGTCAGCCAGTTCGAGATAGAGAAGTCCATCGCCATCCTCCCCTTCCGCAACCTCTCGAACGACCCCGAGGTCGGCTTCTACGAGTTCTCGCTCGCCGACGCCGTCATCACGGAGCTGGCGCGCAACCGCTCGCTCGTCGTCCGCCCCTCCTCGATGATCGTCAAGTACCAGGGCAAGGACGTCGACCCGCGCGAGGTCGGGCGCGAGCTGAACGTGAGCGCGGTGCTCTCGGCCAACTTCCTGCGCGCGGGCGGGATGCTGCGCGTCAACGCGCAGCTCGTGGACGTCGTCACCGGCGACATGCTCTGGAGCGACCGCATCGACGCCACGGCCGACGACCTCATCGCGCTCCAGGACACCATCGCCCGCCGCATCAGCGAGGGCCTCGACGTCGAGCAGCACGCCTCGCAGACCGGCGCGGCCGCGCCCGCGACGCACAACGGGCAGGCCTACGAGGAGTACCTGCGCGGCCGCGCCTCGTTCGCCAAGTTCCTCTTCCACACGCTCGACCCCGAGGACTGCGACGAGGCCGTCGAGCACTTCCAGCACGCCATCCGCCTCGACCACACCTTCGCGCTCGCGCACTCGGGCCTCGGCGCCTGCTTCGCCAACAAGGTGCTCAAAGGTCTGGGCGGCGGCGAGGACTACGAGCTGGCCGAGAACGCCTTCAGCCGCGCCCTGGACCTCGACCCGAACCTCGTCGAGGCGCGCATCCTGATGGTCTTCATCTACCTCTCGCGCGGCGAGAAGCGGAAGGCGCGCGCCGAAGTCGCCCGCCTCGCCAAGCAGGCGCCGAACGAGCCGGCCGTCTACTTCGTCAAGGGCGCGCTCCACCGCCTCGACGGCGAGTACGACCGGGCGCTGCGCGCCTTCGGCAAGCTCGCGCGGCTCGACCCGGCGGCCCGCGTCGTCGCCAGCTACAACCGCGCCCGCGTCTTCATGTACCAGCACCGCCACGACGACGCGCTCCTCGAACTCGAACAGGGCGCGCGCGTCGAGCCGCACCACCCGCTCATCCGCACCTTCCAGGCGGTCGTCCTCGGGCGGCGCGGCGACACGGCCGAGGCCGTCCGCGTGCTGCGCGAGGTGCTCGAAGAGCACCCGGCGATGGACGGCATCCGCCCGCTGCTCGCGCAGCAGCTCATCAAGCGCGGCGAACGGGACGCGGCCCGCGGGCAGCTCAACGAGCGCGTGCGCGAGGCGGCCGACGCCGACCACGACATCGCCTACTGGCTCGCCACCACCCACGCCATGCTCGGCGACCACGACGACGCGCTCCACTGGCTCGAGCGCGCCGTCGAGCTGGGCAACGAGAACCGCACCTGGTTCGAGTCCGACCCGAACTGGGAGTCGTTCCGCGAGGACCCGCGCTTCGTCGCGCTCATGCGCCGCATCGAGGCCGCGCACCTCCAGTCGGCGCCGCGCGAGCAGAGCCTGACCGAGACCGGCGACGGCGGCGGCTCCGCCCACCCCGAGGCTTACGAGGAGTACCTCGCGGGCCGCGACGCCTCGGGCCGCTTCATCTACCACACGCTGGCGCGCGTGGACTCCGAGGAGGCCGTCGCCCACTTCAGGCGCGCCGTCCAGCTCGACCCCAACTTCGCGCTCGCGTGGTGCGCGCTCGGCGGCGCTTACGCCAACCGCGTCATCAAGGTCATCGGCGGCCCCGAGGACTACGTGCGCGCCGCCGAGGCCCTCGAGCGCGCGCTCGCCATCAAGCCGGGGCTCCTTGAGGCGCGGCTCCACATGGTCTTCGTCGAGATGGCGCGTGGCAACAAGGCCCGCGCGCGCGAGCTGGCCGCGCAGCTCCGGCGCGAGTCGCCCAACGACGTCGGCGCGCAGTTCGCCTACGCGACCGTGGCCCGCCTCGACGGCCGCTACCAGGACGCGCTCGACGCCTACGGCCGGATGCTCAAGATCAACCCGGCCGAGCGCGTCGTCGTCAGCTACAACCGCGCGCGCGTCTTCCTCTACCAGCACCGCCACGACGACGCCGCGGCCGAG
>DASVTS010000068.1:0-11954 GCA_036387455.1 Pyrinomonadaceae bacterium
AATGCAACAGAATAAAGGCCAGAAGGGCTTCTCGCTCATCGAGCTGCTGATCGTCGTCGCGATCATCGGCATCATCGCCGCCATCGCCATCCCCAACCTCCTCGCCTCGCGCCGCGCCGCCAACGAGGCCTCGGCCATCTCCGCCCTGCGCACCATCGGCACCGCCGAGAGCACCTACTCCTCGACCGTCGGCTTCGGCGTCTACGGCGACATGACCGCGCTCAAGAACGCCTCCCTCATCGACCCGGCCGTCGCCGCCGCCGACTCGACCACCAACTGCAAGAGCGGCTTCTTCTTCGGCCTCTCCGCCAAGGGAACCGACTACGGCAGCGGCTACGTCTCGAAGGGCACGCAGTGCACGACGAACAGCGGGTCGCGCAACTTCATCTCCGACGAGGCTGGCGTCATCTACGCCAAGACCGTGTCGAGCACGACCGCGCTCACCGACACGACCGGCACCACCGCCGTCGGCAACTAAGAGTTCCTCACCGACCAGCAGCAGCGCGGGGGCCGTTAGACATCTATCGCGCCCCCGCCTCGCTCTTTCCCGCCCCGCCCCCTGCACGTCCTGGCGGCGCTCCCGCGGCGACCGGCGCCCCCGAGAGGTGGCCAGATGACCGACAGACACAACCGACACGAAGCCCCCGAGACTCGCCGCGGCGCCGCGCACGCGCGAGCCGCGGAGACGAACTCCGCCCCGGCCGAGCGCGGCTTCTCGCTCATCGAGCTGCTGATCGTCGTCGCGATCATCGGCATCATCGCCGCCATCGCCATCCCCAACCTCCTCGCCTCCCGCCGCGCCGCCAACGAGGCCTCGGCCATCTCCGCCGTCCGCACGCTGTCGAGCGCCGAGGAGGCGTACCGCGCGACCTACGGCGGCGGCTCCGGGTTCGCAGACTTCAACGGGCTGGTGGGCGGCAAGTTCGTGGACTCGTCGCTCGGCGCCGCCACCACGGCGGGCAACGCCAAGAGCGGCTACATCTTCAGCGTCGTCACCGCCGACGCGGGCACGGCCTTCTGCGCGGGCGCGGCGCCCGCGACCGACAACACGGGCCGGCGCAACTTCTCGTCCGACACGCCCGGCGTTCTCTACGTCCACCCGCTCTCCGTCGCCAGCCCGCCCACCTCGACGGCCGGCGGCGCGCCCCTGAACAACTGAGCCGCCGCGGCACTTCACCGACGAACACCTTCCGCACCGTGTCAGACCCGATGCCCTCCGCCGAGAGACGCACGACGCCCGCGAGCCGAACGCACGCGGGCGCGTTCCGCTTTGCGCACACCTTAAGACGCGAGCCGCTCGGGCTCGCCGGAGCCCTCTGGCCGCTGGCGCTCGCCGCGCCGTTCGTGCCGGGGCTGCCGAGGCTCGCCAACGGCGGCTTCACCTGGCGGCAGGAGTTGACCGTCGCGCTCCTCCTCTCGGCCTCCTTCGCCATCCTCCTGCGCCGCCGCGCGTGCGCCGGGCGCGACTCCGGCCGCCCCGCGAGTCCGCGGCGACTTTCGGCGGGTCTGCTCGCGGCCTTCGTCGCGTGGTCGGCCGCCTCGACCTTCTGGGCGGTGAACGTCTTCGCCGCCGCGCACCACGCGCTCTCCTGGGCCGCCTACCTGCTTCTCTTCGCGCTCCTCGCGCGCGCCTTTGAGAGCCGGCGCGTGCTGGGCGCTTCGCTCGGGGTGCTCGGCGCGGTCACGCTCGTCGTCGGCGCGGCCTACGTGGTCGGGCACCTCGGCTCGGCCAACTCCCTCCTGCGCGAGAACGGGCTGGGCGAGCCGCTGGCGGTCGGCGTCCCCCTCTTCGCGTCGCTGGCGCTCGGCGTGCGGCGCGGCCGCGTCGCGCTGCTCTCGGGTCTGGCGGCCGCGGTCGCGTGGCTGGCCGTGCTCCAGATAGCGGAGCGGTCGGCCTTCGTCGCGGTCTGCGCGGGACTCTTTGTGCTCGCCGCGGCGGCGCTCGCCTCGCGGCGCTTCCGCCCGCACAGCCCGCGCCGCGCCGCGCTGGTCGCGCTCTCGCTCCTCGCCTGCGCCGTCTTCCAGCTCGCGCCGTCGCCCTTCGAGCAGAGCAAGCACCAGCCGGTGTTTGCGCGCCTCGGCGCGACCTCGGCGGCCGACCTCAACACGCGCGCTCGCTTCCTCTACTGGGGCGCGGCCGTCGAAATGTGGCGGGCGCACCCGCTCGCGGGCGTCGGCGTGAACAACTTCAGCACGAAGATGCCCGAGGCGCGCGCGGCCTTCGCCGCGCGCCACCCCGATTCGCAGCTCACGGGCATCAACGAGAAGTACCTCAACGCCGGGGCGCACAACGAGTACCTGCAAATCCTCGCCGAGCTGGGCGCGGTCGGACTCGCGCTCTTCGTCGCCTTCTGCGCGTCGCTCGTGCGGGCGGCGTGGCGCGCTCTGCGCGCCGCGCGCGGGCCGGCCGTGCCGGGCGCGGTGGCGAGCCTCGCGGTCTTCGCCGTCAGCTCGGGCGCGAGCGCCATCTCGTTCCGCTGGATGGGGAGCGGACTCATGTTCTTCTTCGCCGCGGCGCTCGTCGTGCGGTACGCCGCGCGGCCCGGGCCTTCGGCCGCGCCCGCCCGCGGCGAAGACTCTCAGGCGCGGGGTGAAGGCTCCGGGCGACGCTCGCCCCGCGGGCTGCTCGACGCCTTCGCGCGCCCCGCGCCGGCCTTCGGGCTCGCGCTCTCGCTGCTCGTCGCCTGCGTGATGACGGCGCAGGCCGCGCACGTCCAGTTGCTCGCCGCCGCGCAGGCGAGCGCCGACGCCGGGCGCGCCGAAAGCCTCTTCCGCGCGGCGCTCGCCGTCAACCCGCTCAACGCCTCGGCGCGCTACCAGTTCGGCGCGTGGCTCTTCCAGCGCGGGCGCGAGGGTGAGGCCGTCGGGTACCTGCGCTTCGCGGTCGAGCGCGGCTTCAACGCCTCGACCTGCTACGCCTACCTCGCCGCCGCCGAGGCGAATTCGGGGCGGGAGGAGTCGGCCGAGCGGACGCTCGGAGGCGCCGTGCGCGTCTTCCCGCGCTCGGTCTTCCTGCGCGCGCGGCACGCCGCCGCGCTCGCGCGCCTCGGGCGGGCCCGCGAGGCCGAGTTGGAAATGGCGGCCGCCGTCCTGCTAGACTCGCGTGCGGCGCGCGGCTGGCGCAAGCTCATCGACGACGACATAGACGAAGCGTCCGAGGCCGCGCGCCGCGACCCCTTTACCTTCGCCAGGCCCGGCGAGCTACAGCCGGACGAGGCCGTCTTCGCCGTGCTCAAGGAGAATGAGAGACGCTTCCCCGCGGCCGCCCGCACGGGCTGGCGCGCGCGGATGCGCCCCAACTAAGACCCGATGGACAGCGGACTCTCCACACACGAAAAGGCCATCGCGCCGGAGCCGGACGCCGGGGCCGCCGCCGGGCAGCGTTCGGCGGCGCGCGCGTCGGCCGGCGCCGCGGGCTCCGTCTCGCGCGTCGCGGCGATTGCGCGCAACACCTTCCGCGAGGCGGTGCGCGACCGCGTGCTCTACAACCTCGTCCTCTTCGTCCTCATCCTGACGGGCGGCGCCGTCTTCCTCGGCGAACTCTCCGCGGCGCAGGAGACGAAGATCATCGTGGACATGGGGCTCTCGGCCGCGCTCCTGTTCGGCGTCTTCATCGCCATCTTCGTCGGCGTCGGGCTCGTCTACAAGGAGATCGAGCGGCGCACCGTCTACGCCATCTTCGCCAAGCCGGTCGGGCGCACGGAGTTCCTGCTGGGCAAGTACCTGGGCCTGTGCCTGACGCTGGCGGTCAACGTCGCGGTGATGGGCGCGGGCGTCTCGCTCGCGCTCCTCTACGTGCGCGGCGGGTGGGACCCGATGGTGCTGAGCATCTGGCCGGCGGTCGGGCTCGTCTACGTCGAGCTGATGATTCTGGTCGCCGTCGCGCTCCTCTTCTCGTCCTTCTCTTCGCCCGCGCTCTCGGCGCTCCTCACCTTCGCCGTCTTCGTCATCGGCCACTTCAGCGCGGGGCTCAAGGGTCTGGCGGCGACGGCGGGCGGCGCGGCGCGCGTCCTCTTCGGCGCGCTCTACTACCTCCTGCCGAACCTCTCGAACTACGCCTACATCACCGCGGCCTCGCACGGGCGGACGCCCGCGGCGGCCGACTTCTTCGGCGGCGTCGCCTACGGGCTCGCCTACATCGCCGTGCTGCTGGCGGCCTCGGCGCTCGTCTTCCGGCGCCGCAACTTCAAATGAGCGCGCCCGGGGAGAAGGCCGCGGGCTTCGACGCGTCGCGCGCAGAGGCGGCGCGGCGCGAGCGCGCGCGCGACGCGGTGCTGGCGCTCGTCGTCCTCGCGGGGCTCGCCTCGTCCTTCGCGCTCTCGCGCCGGCTCGACGCGCGCCGACCCGTCGAAGACCCCTTCGCGGCCTACGAGGAGATGTACGTCCGCCCGGAGACGGCGCGGCGGATGAGCCTCGCCTTCAACGGGCTGGCGGCCGACTGGTACTGGCTGCGCTCGCTCCAGTACGTCGGGCGCAAGGTCGAGTCCTACAGCGGCGACTTCTCGCTCGACGACATGCGCCCGCTCGGCATCCGCGGCCTCGGCGCGCTGCTCGAACAGTCCACCTCGCTCGACCCGCAGTTCATGGCCGCCTACGAGTTCGGCGCGGTCGTCCTCCCGTCCGTAGACCGTGACGCGGCCGTCCGCCTCATCGAAAAGGGCATCCGCGAGAATCCTTCGGAGTGGCGGCTCTACCACCACCTCGGCTACATCCACTGGCAGGCGGGGCGCTTCGACGAGGCGGCCGCCGCCTACGCGGCCGGCGCGCGCGTGGCGGGCGCGCCCGCGTGGATGACGGCCATGTCCGCGCAGATGAGCGAGCACGGCGGCAGCCGCCGCGTCGCGCGCGAGATGTACCTGCGCACCTACGAGGAGTCGGGCGACGAGCAGGTGCGGGCGCTGGCCGCGCGCCGCCTCGCCCAGCTCGACTCGCTCGACGAGCGCGACGCAATCAGGCGGGCGCTCGCCGACTTCCGCGGGCGCGCCGGCCGCTGCCCCGCGGCGTGGCGCGAGGTCGCGCCGCTCCTGCGCGCGGCGCGGCTGAGGCTCGACGCTTCGGGCGCGCCGCTCGACCCGTCGGGCGTGCCCTACGTGCTCGACCCGGCGGCCTGCGACGTGAGGCTCGACGCGCGCTCGCGCGTCCCCGCGAAATGAGAGGTGAGGACTTTAACGGATGACTCCCGCGGTCGAAATCGAAGGGCTGACGAAGGACTACGAGGTCGGCTTCCTGCGCAAGCGCAGGGTGCGCGCGCTCGACGGGCTGACGCTCGCGGTCGGGCGCGGCGAAATCTTCGGCTTCCTCGGCGCCAACGGCGCGGGCAAGACGACGACCATCAAGCTGCTCATGCGGCTGATGTACCCGACCTCGGGCGCGGCGCGCATCCTCGGCCGCGACATCGGCGACACCTCGATGCACGCTCGTATCGGCTACCTGCCCGAGCACCCGTACTTCTACGACTACCTGACGGCGCGCGAGCTGCTCGAATACTGCGCCGAGCTGTTCGGCTACGCGCGCGCCGAGCGGAAGGAGCGGGCCGCCGAGATGCTCCGCCGCGTGCGGCTCGAAGAGAAGTCGTGGGACAAGCAGTTGCGGAAGTTCTCGAAGGGCATGTTGCAGCGCGTGGGGCTGGCGCAGGCGCTCGTCAACGACCCGTCGGTCGTCTTCCTCGACGAGCCGATGTCGGGGCTCGACCCCGTCGGCCGGCGCGAGGTGCGCGACCTCATCGCCGGACTGCGGACGACGGGGACGACCGTCTTCTTCTGCTCGCACATCCTCTCCGACATCGAGGTGCTCTGCGACCGCGCCGCCGTCCTGCGCAAGGGGAGGCTCGCGCACATCGGCCGCCTCGACGAGCTGCGCGCGACGACGAGCGGCGGGCGGCCGATGGAGGTGGTCGTCTCCGTGCCCGACGCCGCGCGCCTCGAAGCGGCGCTCTCGCCCGTCGGCGGCGCCCGCCTGACGGCCACGCCCGGCGGCGCGCGCGTCGAGGTGGCGACCGAGGCCGAAGTTGACGAAGTGCTCCGCGCCGCGCGCCAAGCCGGCGCGCGCCTCGTCGCCGTCCAGCCGGTCGGCAACCCGCTCGAAGAGCTGTTCGTGGGGGAGAAGACGGCAGACGGCAGGCAGTAGACGGTAGTGAAAACCATTTCGGCGGGCGCCGGGTGTTCGACCCGCGGCGCCCGCCGACGTTTCCTACCGACTACTGCCTACCGTCTGCCGTCTACTGTTTAAACCTCACGCCCGTCAGTTCGAGCTTGAGCTGCGCGGGGCGGTTGTCGGAGGGGAAGTTGAGGCCGACGGCGGGCGAGGCGGTGCGGTTCGGCTCTATCTCCTCCTCGGTGACGTAGGTGCGCTCGCGGATGGTCTTCCCTTCCAGGTCGAGGCCGGCGGCGCGGAACTCCAGCCCGCTGACGACGCGCCCGGTGAAGTTGCGCACGGTCGGCTTCATCGTCACGACGTAGTTACCAAGCGCGTTGCCGCCGATGGTCGCGTCCTCGTCGGGCTCGAAGTCCACGACGAGCTTTGCGCCCGGCCAGTCGGCCGCGCCCGGGCGGACGGCGCCCGCGAGTCGCTCCTCGCCCGGCTTCGCCGACGGGCGGCTGGCGAGGTACGCGAGCCCCGCGACGAGCAGCAGCGCCACGACCGCCACCGCCCCGTAGATGACGAGCCGCGACCTGTCCGGCTCCTCCCGCCTCTCGCCGAAGGAGGCCATCGGCACCGCGCGCGGCGGCTCCGGCGCCGTCACCAGCTTGGCGCCCCCGCCCGCCGCGGGCTTCCCACAGTGCGGGCAGAGGTCACGCCCCTCCGGGACCTCGCCGCCGCAGTTCTCGCAACGAATCACGGCTGTTCAGACTCCTCCGTCAAAGTTTTCAGACAGCGCGCAGGCGGCGCGGCGGCGCGCCGTCGGCCGGCTCGTCGCGCGGCGCGACGAGCGAGCCGGTGCCCGTGCGCGGGTGCGCCGCGCGCGGCCAGGTGATGCGGAAGCGGCTGCCCTCGTTCTGCCGGCTCTCGACCTTGATCTCGCCGCCCAGCAGCTCGACGATGCGGCGCGTGATGGCGAGCCCGAGGCCCACCCCGTTGTACGAGCGCGTCAGGCGGTCGTCCACCTGCCGGAAGCCGTCGAAGATGTAGGCCAGCGCGTCGCTCGAAATGCCGATGCCCGTGTCCGTGACCTCAATATACCACCGCTCCTCGCCCTCGGCGCCGGCCGTCACCGCGACGCTTCCCGCGGACGTGAACTTCAGCGCGTTCGAGACGAGGCACGACACGACCTGCGTCAGCTTCCGGCGGTCGGTGCTCACCACGCCGACCTCGGGCGCGACCTCGACCCGCAGCTCTATCTTCTTCTCAAGCGCCTCGGCCTCGAACCCGCGCGCGACCGACCTGATGACCTCCGCGGCCTCGACCTGCTCCAGGTAGAGCGCCGAACTCCCCGCCTCCAGCCGGGAGTAGTCGAGCATGTCGTTGACCATCTCAAGCAGCGCGCGGCCGTTGCGCTCCATGCGCCCGATGGCGTCGGCCTGGAGCGGCGCGAGCGGCTGGCCGGGGTCGCGCGACAGAAGCTGGCAGAGCCCGATGATGACGTTCAGCGGCGTCCGCAGCTCGTGGCTCATGTTGGCGACGAAGGCCGACTTCAGACGGTCGTGCTCGCGCAGGCGGTCGTAGGCCGCGAGCAGCTCCTCGTGCTTGCGCACGCCCTCCGTCGTGTCGCGGAAGACGGCGACGACGCCCTCCGCGCGCCCGCCGTCGCCGCGCAGCGGCGTGGCGCTCACGGAGAGGACGCGCTCCTCGCCGTCGCGCCGGACGACCTTGTACTGCTCGGCCGAGACGTGCTCGCCCTGCGAGAGCGCGCGGCAGACGGGCGTCTCCTCGGCGGCCAGCACGCGCCCCTCGTTGTCCCTCAGGGTCATGTCCACGACGAGCGCCTTGACGCCGCCCTCGTACTCGCCCTCGCGCCGGCCGAAGACGCGCGCCGCCGCGCGGTTCAGGCGGTAGCGCCCGTCGCGGTCGACGATGACGACGCCCTCGTCCATCTGGTTGATGACGCTCGCCAGCTCGGCCGCGCGCGACTTCTCGGCGGCGAAGGCGGCCGTCGCCAGCCGCTCGGCCCTCACGCGCTTCGACACCTCCGAGAGGATGAGGATTAGATCGCCGCGGCCCTCGGTTTGTTCCGTCACGGGCCAGACCGTCACGTCCCAGAACTTCTGCGCTTCGCCCCTCGTCTCTTCCGGCCCCGGCGCGCCCGCGGCGGCGGCGGCCTTGCCGTCGTCGGCCGCGAGCCTGAGCGGCAGCCCGTAGTTGACGAAGGCGCGTCGCGTCCGGCGCACGTCCTCGACCACGTCGGACAGCCCCGAGAGCCCGGCCGCCGCCTCGTAGAGGCCGCGCCCCGTCAGCTCCGAGGCCGTGCGGCCCGTCACGCGCGCGAAGGCCGCGTTGACCTTGCGCACGTAGAGCTTCGCGTCGAGCACGACGACGGCGAGCGGCAGGCTGTCGAGCACCTCGCCGATGAACGCGCTCTGCTGCTTGACCGCCTCGAACTTCGATTCGAGGCTCTCGGCCATCGAGTTGAAGCTCTCGGCGAGCGTGCCGACCTCGTCCTGCGTCTCGACGGGGGCGCGCTCGCTCAGGCGCCCTTCGCCGAGGGCGGAGGCCGAGGTGGCGAGACTCCTGATTGGTTTGGTGAAGCGGCCGACGGCCCAGACCGCGAGCAGCGAGGAGGCGGCGAGCGTCAAAAACCACGCCGAAGTCAGCAGCAGCACCGAGCGCCCGCCCGGCGTCCCCTCCGGCGCCGGCACGCCCGCGGCCACGCTCCACCCGGAAGGCTGCGTCCGCGTGACGGCCGTCACGCGGCTCACGCCGTCGCTCCAGGGTTCGAGGCTCGCGCGCTGGGGCAGCTCTGCCGGGACGGGCGCCGGCGCCCCCGCGCGCAAAGAGACCGCCTGCCCCTCCGGGTCGTAGACGGCGACGGCCGCCTGCATCTCGGGCCGCGCCCGGCGCGTGAGGCGGCCGAAAAGCTCGCGCGCCTCGGTCGGCGTCAGCCTCCGCGGGTCGGCGGCGCTCGAAGGGTGCGACTCTATCCAGGATTCGAGCGCGCCCGCCGCCGCCTCGGCCTCGGCCCGGGCGACGGCCGCCGACTGGTCGCTCAGACTCTTCCGGTAGCCGTAGAGCTGGTAGAGGCCGACGATGAGCAGAGGCAGAGAGAGCACCGCCAGCAAAAGCAGCAGGCGTGTGCGAACGTCGAGCGCACGGTTATCTCTCCTCCCCCTCCTCATCGGTCACCTTCCCGCACGAAGTTTTACGGCCTGCGCCGCCTGCGCGGCGGCGGCGGCCAGGTCGACCCGCGCGTCGGGATCACGGGGCGCAGACTCACCGCGTAGACGAGTATCGCCTGCGCGATCAGCTCGTCGAAGAAAAGCCACGTGCGCCGGAGCGCGTCGTGCAGCCCGGCGGCATCCGAATCCGCTCCCGCCGGCACCTCCTGCCAAAGAAACTCACATAAAGTATCCCGTAGAAGCATCAACTCCCGTGCCACTTCGTCAATCAGCACGCCCTGCTGAAAGCGGGTCTGCGCGAAGCCGCGGAGGCGGCGCGCGCCCTCGCATATCTCGCCCTCGTCGGCGCGCTCGTCGAGCAGGTAGGCCAACTCTTCGAGCAAATCGGGGACGTGTTCGATAAGCTCGCGGAAAGTGAGCAGCGTGGCGAGGTCCGTGCGCCGGTCGGCGTAGATGTCGTCCACCCACGCGCGCGTCAAGTGGTCGAGCCGCTGGCGGAAGAGTGACGAGAACCGTCGAGGCATGGGGTAGCTGTCAGGAGGAGACTTTCGGCGCCCGGCCCTCGGCTTTTAGCTTAAAGCCGTGGTTTCTGACCGTCCGGAATCAGACTTAAGCGTTCGACTTTGGTGTTCACGAAACGTCCGCTTGAAGTAAAACCCGAGCTTTTTTGGACCCGGAGACAAACGCATCCGGCCGAAGTTAATCGGCGGCCAACACCGTGCCGGGCCGAAAGCCGACCGCCGAATGCCGCACGCTCATTTCGCCGTCAGGCGGTCGAGGAGCTGGACGAGCTGGTCGAAGTCTATGGGCTTGGTGACGTACTCGTTGCAGCCGGCGGCGAGCGCTTCGGCGTGGAAGTCGGCCGAGTCGTGCGCGGAGACGGCGACAATGGGCACCTTGCGCGAGTCCTCCTGCGAGCGTATGCGGCGCGTGGCGGCCAGTCCGTCGAGCTGCGGCAGGCTCAAATCCATCAGGATGATGTCCGGGCGCACGCTGGCGGCCGACTCGACCGCCTGGTTGCCGTTGACCGCCTCGACCACGCGGTAGCCGCTCATTTCGAGCAAACGCCTCATCATGAAGCGGTTGTCCTCAAAATCCTCCACCACCAGCACGGTCGGCCGCGCGTCCCCCTTGTCATCCATGCCGCCCCGCGCCTCCTGCTCACCGTCCATTGATAAAACACCCACTAGAACTCCCCCTCCGCGTACGACTAGCAAACACTCAATTTTTTTGTTAAGATGCGCATCGAAACGCGACACAAAAAACAACGAGACTTGGGTTTAATCAGTACATGACCCTACTGCACTTGGCGGCTTTCGTCACACTAACCTCTTCCCGGCGGAAGCCCGGACAGGCGGCATGAAGCCTTTAAAAACCGAATTACAGGACGCCGAGACGCTGCGCGACCTCGGGAGCGCGTCCGTGCAAATAGTGCACGACCTCAAGAATCAGTTGAACGGTCTCAAACTCTATGCCACGTTCCTGCGCAAGCGGATGGAGAAGGCCGAGCGCCCGGCGGACGAGCAGGAGACGGTCGGGAAACTGATTTCCGGGCTCGAGCGCGCCGCGGCGGACATGACCGTGCTCGTGCGCTACGGGCGCCCGCTGGAGTTGCGCCGCCAGCCGGGGGCGGATTTGGCGCGGCTCGTCGCCGACTCGGCCGACGGGGCGCGGTTCGAGTCGGACGGCGGCACTTTCGAGGGCGATTTCGACCCGGCGCTGCTCGCCGAGGCGTTGAAGAGCATCACGGCGGGCGCGTCGGCCGGCGCGGACGACGGCGGGACGACGGTGCGGCTGCGCGGCGAGGGCGCCGGCGCGGTCGTCGAGTGGCTCGGCCCGGGCGCGGCCGTCGCGGAGGGCGAAGACCCTTTCCGCAGCCTCGCCGGCGCGACGGGGCTGCGGATGGCGCTCGCGGCCAGAATCGTGCGCGCCCACGGCGGCGAAGTCTCGCACGAGGGCGGCCGCATCAGCGCGCGCCTGCCGCTACAAAAGTGATGAATGCGGGGTGCAGAGTGCAGAATTAAAACTCTGCTTTTAGTTCTGCACTCTGCACTCTGACTTCCGCACTTCTTATGAGGGGGAGACGAAGTGGAACGTAAGGAAATACGCATTCTGGTGGTCGACGACGAGCCGATGATGACCGACTCGCTCAAGCAGAATCTCGCCGAGGAGGGCTACACGGTGGACACCGCCTCGAACGGGGCGCAGGCCGTCGAGCTGTTCGACGGGAGCGGTCACCACCTGGTCGTCTGCGACCTCCAGCTGCCCGACAAGGAGATGAACGGGATGGACGTGCTCAAGCACGTCCACGACACGCACCCGGCGACCGAGGTCATCGTGATGACCGGCTACGGCACGGTCGAGCGCGCGGTCGAGGCGACGAAGGCCGGGGCCTTCTGGTTCCTGGAGAAGCCCTTCGACTTCGAGGTGCTGCTGCCCCTGGTCGAGAAGGCTCTGGAGCGGCGCGACCTCGTCGAGCAGACGACGACGATGCGCCAGCGCCTCGCCACGCGCACCGAGTACTTCAACATCATCGGCTCGTCGAAGGAGATGCAGACCATCTACGAGACCATCGAGTCGGTGGCGAAGTCGGACGCCAACGTCCTCATCGTCGGCGAGTCGGGGACGGGCAAGGAGCTGATAGCCAACGCCATCCACTACAACTCCCTGCGCGCCAAGAAGCCC
>DASVTS010000069.1:0-115337 GCA_036387455.1 Pyrinomonadaceae bacterium
CTGCACGCAGGTGGCGTCGGCGGTCGGGATGCCCTGCCCGTTGGCGCAGTTGCCGGTCTGCGTCTGCGTGCCGTTGGTGTTGAGCACGCGCGTCGAGGGGCGGCTGGCCGTGGCGTAGACGCCGATGATGGCGTTCGGGTCCGACGCCCCCGTGGGGAGCGCGCCCGTCGCGGTCAGCAGGCTGGTCGGAATCTGCATGGCGATGGAGTGGACGTTGTAGCCGGCGAGGCCGTCCACGCCGTTCGAGTTCGGGAGCGGCGCGAGGTGCGCCGAGTTGAAGGGGCGCAGCCCGAGCAGGTCGAAGATGGAGCCGGTGTCGATGTAGAAACCCTCGTCGCGCTGGCCCGCGAAGAGCTTGATGTCGCCCGCGCCCGTGGGCACGGTGCTGATGGACGGTTCGGCGAGGTTCGTCTCGTAGTTCGGCGTAGAGCGCGGCCCGATGTTGACGGGCGGCGTCGGCAGGTTCGTGCCGAGGTTGAAGGTCGTGAAGGTCGGGTTGTTCGGGTCGCCCTGGCGGATGCGCGCCGTCACGCTCATGAACTGCTTGACGTTCCAGTCGGGGTCGGACAGGTTGTCGATGGTGTTCGTGTTGTAAAGGAAGGTGTCGCCGTTGCCGACGACGGTGTTGAAGCGGAACTCCAGGACGAGGTCAACCCGGGCGTCGCCATTGTTGTCGAACCTGATCTGGTAGAGCACGTTGTCGTCGAAACGGTAGAAGTTCGGCCCGCCGGACGGCTCTTCGAGCGGGATGTAGTTGGCGATGACGGTGACGGTGTTCGCGCGGTCGGGGCTGACGAACGCGTAGACGTCCGTGTTATCCGCGTACTGGTCGAGCGCGATGAGCGGCGCCTCGCGGTGGCTCGACGCCTCGGCGGCCGGCAGCAGGCCCGGGGCGGCGCTGAATGCCGCGGCCAGAATGCCCAGCGCGGCGACGAGTGAAAGCGTTCTTCTGTATCTTCCCATGGCTCCCTTGTTCTCCCTGTGGTCTCCCGGTTTGAACCCGGCCGCGCCCGCTGTAGGCCGGGGGCCTGAGTTCCACCCGGCTTGGTAATCCCGCGTTCGAGGCGCGCGGGGCGCGCCCTCGCGGAAGGGGGTTGTGCGCGGCCGGCGCTTGCCGACGCCGGATGTGACCCCGCCGCATGAATTGTCTGTGGTCAGGTGAGGTACGGATGCCGGCGCCGGCCCGGATTGCCCCGCCGCCGGCCGAAACGCTGCCCTCCCTGATTCGCGTGCGTCCGCGGACAGCCCGGCGTGGGCGCTCCCGGCCGGGGCCGAAGCGGACGGAAACTCGCGGGGGAAGAGCGAATTTACTTTTGGGACGCAGACATCATATGCCGGCCGGAAGCTTCCCACCATAGGGAAAGTCGGCAGGCGTGTCGGGAAAATGCCGACACTGTAAGTGCTGCGGCGCACATAGATGTGAAGGCGGCGTGTGCTTTCCGGGTCGGAATTTTGTATGCGGTCGGACGCGGAGGGGCGTCACTCTTCCTGGAGCAGACCGTGGCGCAGGGCGTAGCGGACGATGTCCGTGCGGCTGCGGAGGTTGAGTTTTTCCATCAGGCGCAGCTTATAGGTGTCGACCGTCTTGGCGCTGATGCTGAGCTTCCAGCCTATCTCCTTGTTGCTGTAGCCCCAGGCGATGAGGCGCAGCACCTGTGCCTCGCGCTCGCTCAACTCGCCGGCCGGGGCGCGCCCCTCGGCCGTATCCTGGTTGAAGTAGCTGCTGACGAGGCTGACGGCCAGCGTCGGTTCGACGTAGGAGCCGCCCGCGGCCACCGTGCGGATGGCGCGCACCAGCTCGTCCGTCACGGCGCGCTTGAGGACGTAGCCCGAGGCGCCCGCGTCGAGCATCTGGCGCAGGTAGCTCTTGTCCTCGTAGACGGTGAGCGCCAGCACCTTCACCTGCGGGCGCTCGCGCCTCAGGCGCTCGGTCGCCTCGGCCCCGCCCATCTCCGGCATGGACACGTCCATCACCACCACGTCGGCGGCGAGCTCGCACGCCGCGCGCCACGCCGCGCCGCCGTTGTCCGCCTCGCCGACGACGTGCATGTCGGGCTGCGCGTTGACGAGCGCCTTCAGCCCCTCGCGCACGACCATGTGGTCGTCGGCCAGGAAGACGCGAAGTTTACTCACGCCGGCCCCCTTCCCCCGTCGGCGCCCGCGTCGAAGGGGATGCGCACGAAAAGGGTCGTGCCGGCGCCGGGCGCCGACTCGACGTTGATAGTCCCGCCGAGCAGCGCCGCGCGCTCGCACATCCCGAGCAGGCCGAGCCGGCGACCCCTGCCCGCCGCCGTCAGCGCCGTCTCGGCGTCGAACCCGCCGCCGTTGTCCTCGATGACGGCGAGGACGTGGTCGCCGCGCCGCTCAAGGATGAAGCTCACGCGGTCGGCCCCCGAGTGTTTGGCGACGTTCGTCAGCGCCTCCTGCGCGATGCGGTAGACGGCCGTCTCGTGCGCGAGCGGGAGGCGGCCGCCCCCGAAGCCCGCGCTGTGGAAGTCTACCGGCACGCGCGAGCGCTCCGCCCACTCCTCGGCGTAATGGGCGAGCGCCGCCTCCAGCCCGAGGTCGTCCAGTGCGGGCGGCCGCAACCCCCAGGCGAGCGTATGCACCTCGCGCGAAAGCTCGTCGGTCATCCCCTCCAGTTGCCGCAGGGTGTCGAGCGACGCGCGGCGCCCGTAGGACTCCGCGCCCATCGTCTTAAGCCCCATCATGAGTGCGGCGAGCTGCTGGCCCATCCGGTCGTGCAGCTCGCGCGAGATGCGGCGGCGCTCCTCCTCCTGCGCCGTCACGAGGCGCCGCAGCAGGTCGCGCCGCGCCTCCTCGGCCCGCAGGCGCTCGGCGTTCTCGGCCTTGAGCGTTTGATTAGCGCGCGCCAGCTCGGCCGTGCGCTCCTCGACGCGCCTCTCCAACTCGTCGTAAGCCCGATGCAAAGCCTCCTCGGCGCGCTTGCGCTCGCTGATGTCGCGGATGATGGATTGCAGCACGCCGTCGCTTATCATCCTCCCGCTGATCTCCACCGGGAGGAGCGTCCCGTCTTTGCGTAGCAGCCGCCGCTCGGACAGGATGGTCTCCCCGGCCTGTAGCCTGTCGAACCGGACGGGGACGGCGGCGAGGTCTTCGGGGGGGATGAGGTCAGCGACGTTGCGTCGCAGCAACTCGTCGCGGGTGTAGCCGAGCATCTCGCAGAGCTTCGAGTTCGTCTCGATGATGTTCCCGCGCGGGTCGTAGGTGTGGATGCCGTCGGAGGCTTGCTCCAACAGCAGGCGGTACTTGCGCTCGCTCTGGCGGAGGGCCTCCTCGGCCAGCCTGCGGTCGGTGATGTTGTTGAAGAGGATGGCGACCCTGCGCTCCTCCGCGCGCCCGACGCGGAAGACGTAGACGTCGAACCAGCGCCCGAGCGCCTCCGACCCGCTGACGAACCGCTCGGGCTCGCCCGTGCTCACGACGCGCCCGTAGGTCTCCGACCAGTGCCTCTCGATGTTCGGCACCAGCTCGGACACGGTTCTGCCCGACAGCACGGCCTCGGCGGGGACGCCCGTCAGCTTCTCGAACGACGGGTTGACTTCGACGACGCGGTGGTCGAGGCCGCGACCCGAAGCGTCGAAGAGCACCTCGGCGACGCAGAAGCCCTCGTCGATGGAGGTGAAGAGCGTCCGGTATCGCTCCTCGGAGGCGCGCGCCCTGGCTTCGGCGCGCTTGTGCTCGGTCACGTCCACGCCGTGCACGAAGACGCCCGAGACGGCCCCGTCCGTATCGAACATCGGCTGATAGACGAAGTCGAGGAAGCGCTCCTCTTCCCGCCCCGACCCGCGCCTGAGCAGGACGCGGACGCCGCGGCCGGCGTGCGGCCGGCCCGTCCGTAAGACCTCGTCGAGCTGTTCGAAGTAGCCCTGCCCCTCGACCTCCGGCAGCGCCTCGCGCACGGGCCTGCCCGACACGTCGCGGCCGCCGATTAGTTCGAGGTAAGGCGGGTTGGCGAACTCGAAGACGTGACGGGGGCCGCGCAGGACGGCGACGAAGGACGGGGCATGCGCGAAGAGGTAGGCGAGGCGCGCCCTCTCCGCCTCAAGGGAGCGCAGCAGGCGCTCGCGCTCCTCCTCGGCCTCCTTGCGCGCCGTGACGTTCGCGTGCGTGACGACCGCGCGGGCCTCGCCCTCGGACTCGAACCGCTTCGCACGGGCGATGAACCAACGCTTTTGGGTGGGGGAGTGGCAGGGGTATTCGAGCGTGAACTCTTCCGACTCTCCTTCGACGACGGCGCGGAGCCCGGCGGCGAAGCCGTCGGCGTATTCCGCGCCTTCGCCGGTCGCGCCGGCGCAGGCGACGAAGTAGTTCGCCCCTTCACACAGACCCGCCGGGGCCGGCGAGTTGGCGGCGGCGAAATCGCGCCACGCACGGTTGACGGCGAGGATGGCGCCCCGCGCGTCGAGCACGGCGACGTGCTCGGAGAGCGCGTCGAGGGCCGCGTAAGCAAAGCGCTCCGCGGAACTACGCTTCAATTCTCCCGCCCCTCGTTCGACTCTCTGACCGGTCAAGAAACACCCTCCCGGTGGCCCGCCGGGCTCCGTACCGCCGCGATGAAATGGCCTGAGGTGAAAGAATAGTGTTATAAGTGGCCCGAAAAGTAAACTCTCGGAATGCACATGCACAAGACGGACGCGGGCAGTTCGGCAGGCTATGCCGACCTCACCATCAGGGCGCTCGGGGTCGAAGACGCGGCGGCGGTCGCCGGCCTCCTGCGGGCGCAGCCGCCCGAGTACGCACGGTTCTTCTACGCCTTCGGCTCGGGCGAGGAGGAGATAGCGCGCGTCCTCGCCGCGCGGGAGCGGGACGTGTATTCCGGCATGTTCTGGCGCGGCGAACTCGCGGCCGTCTTCATGCTGCGCGGGTGGGACGCCGGCTACGAGGTGCCCTCGTTCGGCGTGCTGGTGGACGTGACGCGCCGCGGGCGCGCCTTCATGAGAATCGCGCTCGACGTGGCGAAGCTCACCTGCCGCCTGTCGGGGGCGACGCGCCTGATGGCGAAGATTCACCCCGAGAACGTCTCGCCGCGCGGCGCGCGCCGGCTCGGCTTCGTGCAGACGGGCGTCGAGGCGGAGACCGGGAACATCGTCTACCACATGGAACTCTAGCGAGCACGGGGGGCGTTCACGCCGCATGCGTCTGCTGAAGATAGGGGTCTACTACCCGAATTACCTCAAACAGTTCTACGCGCGCCGCCCCGGCCTCGCGGACGCGCCCTACGACGTGCAGCACGCGGCGCTCATCGACGACTGCTTCGGCTCGTCAGACTTCTGGACGCGAGAGCTGTCGCGCCTGGGTTACGAAACCCGCGACCTCATCATCAACGCCGAGCCGTTGCAGAGGGCCTGGGCGGCAGAGCGCGGGCTGGCGTTCGACGGGGGCGGCTGGCTTTTCGACATCACGGAGGCGCAGGTCGGGGACTTCCGCCCCGACGTGCTCATCGTCGCCGACTACTCGACCGTGACCGCCGCGTTCCTCCGCCGCCTGAGAGACGTGTGCCCTTCCATCCGCCTCGTGCTTGGATGGTGCGGCGCGCCCTACGGCGACGGCTCGGTCTTCGGCGAGTGGGACGTTGTGCTTTCGTGCGTGCCCGAGCTGGTCGCGCACTTCCGCGAGGCGGGCCACCGCGCACGCCACGTCAACCACGCGTTCGAGCCCCGCGTGCTCGAAAAGCTCGGCGCGCAAGCGGACGCGCCGGCCGCGGACTTCGTCTTCATCGGCTCGCTCGTCAAGTCGGAACGCTTCCACCTCGGGCGCGAGAAGCTGCTCTCGCGCCTCGTCAAAGAGACCGCCCTGGAACTCTGGTCAGAGGTCGGGCCTCCCCCGCCGTCGCGCCTGCGAAGCGCGGCGCGAATCCTGCGCGGCGGCTCGGCGAATTCTCCGCCGCCGCATTCTTCGGTTAACGCCCGTATCGCGCGCCGCGCCCGCCCCCCGCTCTTCGGCCTCGACATGTTCCGGCAGCTCCGCGCGGGCCGCGTCGCCCTGAACACGCATATTGACATCTCGACCCACAGCGCATCGAACATGCGCCTCTTCGAAGCCACCGGCGTCGGCGCGTGCCTGCTGACGGACGCCAAGGAGAACCTGAGCGAACTATTCGAGCCGGACGCCGAGGTCGTCGCCTACCGCGACGCGGATGAGTGTGTCGAGAAGGTGAAGTATCTGCTCAAACACGAGTCACGCCGTCGTGATATCGCCGCCGCCGGGCAGCGCCGCACCCTGCGCGACCACACTTTCGCGTCGCGCGCGGCGCTCATCGACACCGTCGTCCGCGAAGAGCTATCCGTTGGCTAAAATGTCAGACCGCGCCGCGTCCGTCTTACGGCGCCTGCGCGGCGCGGCGCCGTCGCGCGCCCCGGCCACCTTCGCCGAGGTCGAGCGCGCCGAGCGCATCTTCTACCTGGAATACTTGCGCGAAGGGATGACGGTCTTCGACGTGGGCGCGAACGTGGGCGAATTGACGCTGCTCTTCTCGCGCTTCGTCGGCGCGTCGGGGAGCGTCCACGCCTTCGAGCCGACCGGGCAGGGGTTCGAGCGGTTAGAAGCGGTCTGCCGCGCGACGTCGCTCCGCAACGTGCGGCTCAACCGGCTCGCGCTCGCCGAGGCGGAAGGGTCGGTGAGCCTGTACGTCTACGACGGCGACCACCTGAGTTGGACTACGCGAGCGGCGCGCCCGCTGGAAGATTACGGCATCGACGTTAAGCCGGTAGGCGTGGAGGAGGCGCCCGCGACGACCCTCGACCTTTACTGCGAGCGCAACGGCGTCGCCGAGATAGACCTGCTGAAGGTTGACGTCGAGGGCGCGGAGTTTCAGGTGCTCGTCGGCGCCCGGCGGCTGCTCGGCGAGCGGCGCGTCCGCTGCGTGACGTTCGAGTTCGGCCAGACCACCTTCGACATGGGGAACAGCCCCGACCGCATCGAGGCTTACCTGCGAGACGCCGGGTATGAACTGCGCAACATCGTCGCGGGCGACCCGCTCTTCCCCGGCGGCGGAAGCGCGCAGACGGCCGTCTACTCCATGCACGTGGCGACGCCCGCGGGCGCGAAGCTCTTATGAGGGCCACGCCGCTTCACCCGACCGCGGGCGCCGACCACGAGTGCCCGTACTGCCGCGTGCGGCTGGGCGTCAGGGGTTGGCTCATCCCCGGCATGCGCAACCTCGCGGACCTGCTCTGCGGGCGATGCGGGCGGGAATTTTACGGCGACCTCGCGGCAGGGCAGGCGCTCTACACGCCGATGCTGCTGGAGAAGGCGACGGGCGCGGTGCACGACCCGCACGGCGTCGAGTGGTTCGCCGGCTGGCTGCGCGAGTCGTATGCAGGGCGCTCGGATGACCCCGTCCCTTTTGACGTGCGGGAGAGGCTCGACATCACGCGGCCTGTCGTGCTCCTCAACTGTCTCGACACCCTCTACGGCCACTCGTTCCTCAAACTGCTCAACGCGCAACACCATCTCGACCGGGGCGCGAACGTTGACCTTGTGGTGATGGTTCCGTCCTTCCTCGCCTGGATGGTGCCGGACGGCGTGGCCCAGGTCTGGGTCGTCGGGCTGCCGCTGCGGCGCGGGACGGAGTGGAACGAGTGGCTCGCGCGCGAAGTCCGCCGCCGCGTCGAGGCGTTCGACCGGGTGAGTCTCAGTCACGCGCTCTCGCACCCGCGCCCCGACGAGTTCGACATCGAACGCTTCACGCACGTCAAACCCTTCCCGCTCGGCGAATGGGACGCGCGCCTCGGGCGGCCGACGGTGACGTTCATCTGGCGCGACGACCGGCCGTGGCGCGACACAGACGACGCGCCGCCCCCCACCCGGCGCGCACGGCTCAGGCGGTTATTAACCTCTCAGTCCCGTCCGCAAAGGGGGCAAGCCGAGTTGATATCCGAGTTGGCGGAGGCGCTCAGGAGTGAGTTGCCCGCACTGGATTTCGCGGTCGCCGGGTTGGCCGAGGCGGGGGGGCGTGGGGATTTGCCCGTCTGGGTGAAGGATATGCGGCGGCAGAAGTTGGGCGACGACGCCGAGCGCGGCTGGTGCGAGCGTTACGCCGAGAGCCACGTCGTCATCGGCGTCCACGGCTCGAACATGCTGCTGCCCTCGGCGCACGCGGGCGGGGTCGTCGAACTCATCGGGCCCGAGCGCTGGGGCAACCTGACGCAGGACATTCTCTTCCGCGACACGTCCGACTGTCGTGAGGCTCTCTTCCGCTACCGCTTCGTGGACGAGTTAACACCCCCGCCCGATCTCGCCCGCCTGATCGGCCTGCTCTTGAGAAAGCGCGAGGACTTTCGCCGCCTGATGAACGTCTTATAGTCATCGCGCCGTGAGCCGGGCGGTAGGGGCCGCGGTTTGAAAAAAGATTGATTATAGGTGAGGGGCGGGGTGCCAACGGTGATGCCTTCTTCGTCTCCGCCCGAGGTGGCGCAACAACCGGAACGGGCGCTCTCCGTCGCTTCCTTCATTCACCCCCTGCCGTCTCCGCGACGATGAAATCAACCACCTCCTCAAAATTACCGCCGCGGGCGAAAGCGGCGCGCTGGCGGGCCGCCCCGTTGCCGCGCCTCAGGGCCGCGCGAACAAGTCCGCTGACCTCCTCCCAGGACTCATCCTCTTCCAGGGCGCCGCGCAGACGCGCGAGCAGGCGCTCGACCATGTCGGGCGCCGCGACGGCTTCTCCCTTCTCGACGTCGATTAGTTCCGCGTCCAGGCCGTAGCGCGCCGCGCGCCACTTCGCCGCCCGGAGCAGTTCGGGGCGCACCGGCTCCGGACTCTCTCCGCGCACCGCCCGCCCGTAGCAGGTCCGCGCGATTGCCCGGACGAGCCCCGCGATCATCACGGCCTCGTCCACCGTCAGGCAGACGTCCGTGACGCGGAACTCCAGCGTCTCGAACCTCGCCGAAGGGCGCACGTCCCAGTAAATCTTAGTCGCGTCGCCGACGCTCCCCGTAGCGACGAGCGTTTCGATCAGGGCGTCGTATTCGGAACGCGATGCAAACTCCTGCGGCGTCCCGGCCATCGGCCACCGCCGCCAAATCTCGGTGCGGTAACTGGCATAGCCGGTGTCCCGGCCGAGCCAGAAGGGCGAGTTGGCTGCGAGGGCCAGCAGGGGCGCCAGCCACAGCCGCGCCAGGTTCATCACCCGGATGGCCGCCTCGCGGTCCCTTATCCCGACGTGGACGTGGCAGCCGTAAATCAGGTGCTCGCGGGCGAGTTGCTCGTACTCCTCGACGATGCCGACGTAGCGCCGCCGCGGGGTGACCTCCTGATCCTCCCAGTGAGAGAAGGGGTGCGTCCCGGCCGCCGCGATGCGGCAGCCCTCACGCTGCGCCGCGGCGTTGACTTCGCGGCGCAGGCGCGTCAGCTCGGCACGCACTTCGGCCAGGCTCCGGCAGACGGGCGTGCCGATCTCGATTTGGGAGAGGTACAACTCCGGCGTGACCTGCTCGCCCGCGGCCGCCTGCGCCCCGGGCAGGATGTGCAGGGAGCGCGGGCGCAGTTCCCTCGTCTTAACGTCGACGATCTGGTACTCCTCCTCGACCCCCAGGGTGAACTCTTCGGTTTGAGTCATGCGTCCAGTTTACGACAGCATTCAAGAAATCGCCGCAGGGCGTCGCGCGTGCGCTGGCGAGAGGGTGGAGCGGCGGGCGGGAAGGATATCAGGGTAGGGGCGGGGCGGGGTGTCAACGGCGAAGGCATCCGGCCCAACTCAGCGCCCGCGGTCGCTCGAACGGTAGGCGTTCAGGGCAGCCTGGCACCTCTGCGCGGGGGAGGCGTTGACCAGCCGGAAGAGGTCTTCGGGCGCGGAGAGGTCGGCCGCCCCCACGACGTCCCTGAGCGCCCCGAGGTAGACTTCCGTCAGGCCCAGACTCTTCAGGTATTGCTCCGCGCCCCACATCGCGCCCAGGTCGTTGGAGTAGTCCGGCACCTCGCGCCTCTGCGGCCCGCGGTTGGTGTGGACGGTGCCGTAGAACCTCATCCGCCCCTCCCCGCGTGACGGCTCGACGTCGGCCCAGCCCATGACCTCCTCGGCGAAGCGCACGTGCAGCAATTCCTTATGGTGTTCCATGCCCCGATATTTAACCGACGCCGGCGCCCGACTCAAGCGGCGGGCCCGGCGCGGGTATAATGCGTCCGGAACCGGTAGCTATATCTGACTCGTAAGGGGGCGGACGTGGGGCTCAGGTGCGGCGTCTACGAACACTACAAGGGCAGGAGGTACCTGTTGCTGGGCGTGGCGCGCCACACGGAGACGGGTGAGTTGATGGCCGTCTACGTCCCGCTCTACGAACTCCCCGAGAACCGAGGGGTGCAGATGGCCGTCCGCCCGCTTGAGATGTTCACCGGGGAGGTCGAGGTCGGCTCAGAACTCAGGCCGCGCTTCCGCTTCACCGGGGAAGAAGACGGCGAGGGCGGGTAGCGGCCGATGATGGCCGTGCGGGTGAAGTCGGGTGGGGGGCCGGCCGATTCTACCGCGCGTCGAATCATTTCCTGCAACACCGCCTCCTTGGCAGGGCGCGCGGTCGTACGAGGGTGATGCAAATTTCACGCGTGGTGTCTGGAAATTCACCAGCGGCGTGTGCAACCTGTGTACGGTGTGTTACCAGCTTCCGTCCGCCCACGCTTCCAACCTGTTACACGGCTAGACTTTTCGCCTTAGTGAGGGCGCGCTGCGGCGTGGTCTCACTGTTGCCAAGGGCACAGGCCACTATTTCACGCGTGTACCGATCGCAAGCACCCGACAATTTGTACCAAGAACCAGGAGGGAAAATATAATGTTGAGGGGTAGCGTTAAACCGCTCATTTGCGCTTTAGTTGCGTTCATTCTCCTCGGGACGCTATCCGCCACAGAGACTCACGCAGACGACAACGAGTACGAGTTCGCCGGCACAATTTCGAGCCTGCCGTCCACAGCGGGCTTCGTCGGCGACTGGGTGGTCGCCGGCCGCACCGTCCACGTCACTTCGTCCACCGTCATCGACCCCGAGGACGGGAACCCGGCCGTCGGCCGCCGCGTCGAGGTGCGCGGCCTGCTCCAGCCGGACGGCTCCGTCACGGCCACCGAGATAGAGGTCGACGACTCCCCGGATACCGACGTCAACGACTTCCAGTTCCGCGGGCGCGTCGAGGCACTGCCCTCGACATCAGGTTTCATCGGCGACTGGGTCATCGCCGGCCGCACCGTCCGCGTCACGTCGGACACCTTCATCCAGACCACGCCGGGGGGGGCCGTCGCGGTCGGAGTCCCCGTCAAGGTCATCGGCCGGGTGCTCCCTGACGGCAGCATCCTCGCGCGCAAGGTGCAGACCGAGAAGAAGGACCACGTCTCCTTCTTCGAGTTCGAGGGGACTGTCCAGACCCTGCCGGCAACGCCCGGCCTGCTCGGCGACTGGGTCATCGGGGGCCGCACCGTCCACGTCACCTCGCTCACGCGCATCGACACCGGGGACTGCACCATCGCGGCCGGCTCTCGCGTGGAGGTCAAGGGCGTCGTGCGCCCCGACGGCTCGGTCGACGCGGTGAAGATCGAGTGTGATGACGAGACGGACGAGTTCGAGTTCGCGGGCATCGTCACGACCCTCCCGAACACGGCCGGGTTCGTCGGCGACTGGGTCGTGGACGGCCGCACGGTTCACGTCACGAGCGCGACCGAGATCGATCAGGACGACGCGCTGCTCTCGGCCGGCGCGCTCGTCAAGGTTGAGGGCACGCGCCGCGCGGACGGTTCAATCGACGCCCGCGAGATAGAGGTCCTGCGCGGCGCCACGGACGTGCGCCCCGTCCCGACCTTCGAGCTGCACGGCTTCATCGAGCAACTGCCCGCGACGCCCGGCCTCGTCGGCGACTGGGTGGTCTCGGGCCGCACCGTCCACGTCACGAGCGCGACGCTGCTGCGGCAGGGCGCGTCGACCTTCGCCGTCGGCGACTTCGTCGAGGTGAGGGGGACGCTGCGCGCGGATAACACCGTGGACGCGCTGACCATCGAGGAAGAGCGCGCCGAGGGCGACGGCCGGCTCACGCCTCACTTCGTGCTCTACGGCCTCGTCGAGCTGCTGCCCTCGGCGTCGAACTTCGTCGGCGACTGGGTCGTCTCCGGGCGCACCGTCCACGTCGGCTCCTCGACTCAGGTGCTGCGGCAGAACCGCCCGCTCGCCGTCGGCTCGTTCGTCAAGGTCGTGGGCGTGCTCCGGCCCGACGGCTCGATTGACGCGGTGAAGATTCAGGTCAAGCGCGGCGACGCGACCGACCGCCGGCACAACTACTTCGAGGTGTTCGGCAAGGTCGAGTCGGCGCCGTCCGCCGGGTTGGTCGGCGACTGGCGCGTCAGCGGGCTCCCGGTCCGCACGACCTCGGCGACGCACTTCGCGCCGAAGGACAGGGCGCCCGCCGTCGGGTCGCGCGTGAAGGTGACGGGGCGGCTCCTCGCAGACGGCACGTTCGAGGCCGAGCGCGTCGTCGTGCAGGGCGACGTTGACGAGTCGGGCGACTTCGTCTCGACGCACTACGACGACTTCCTCAACCGCGACCCGGACGCGGAGGGCTTCGCCTTCTGGAAGAACGACATCGAGAAGTGCGGCTCGGACGCGGCGTGCCGCGAGGCGAAGCGCATCCACGTCTCGGCGGCCTTCTTCCTTTCGATAGAGTTCCAGCGCACCGGCTACCTCGTCTACAAGCTCTACCTGGCGACGTTCGGGCGCATCCCGCAGTTGTCGGAGTTCATCGCCGACATGAAGACCATCGGCGAGGGCGTCGTCGTCGGCCAACCGGGCTGGCAGCAGAAGCTCGCCGCCAACCGTGACGAGTTCCTCGCCGACTGGGCGAACCACCCGGCGTTCGCCGCCCGCTACGACGCGATGACCAACGCGCAGTACGTGGACGCGCTCTACGCCAACGCCGGCGTGACCCTCGGCGCCTCGGAGCGCCAGGCGCTCATTAGCGGCCTCAACGCGGGGACGCTTTCGCGCACGCAGGTGCTGCTCCAGTTCGTCGAGGGCGAGCAGTTCAGCCAGCGCGAGTTCAACCGCGCCTTCGTCGTGATGCAGTACTTCGGCTACCTGCGGCGCGACCCGGACGCCGCCGGGCTCCAGTTCTGGCTCTCGAAGCTCAACCAGTTTAAGGGCAACTTCATCGAGGCGGAGATGGTCAAGGCGTTCATCTCCTCTATCGAGTACCGCAAGCGCTTCGGTAAGTAAGTCTCGGCCGGGAGCGCGAAAGAACGGACAGCCCCGCCGCCCTCATGAGGGCGGCGGGGCTGTCCGCGTCCGCCTCTGCTTATTTTCATTTTCCAAGCCAGAGACCGTTCTTAGGAACTAAATTTTTGCCCCCAACGTCTCTGAAATATATGCCCCCTCATGACCTTCGATGTCTGCGCCCTACTGTCCAGACTTAGAGAATGGACCAGAATCGGAGGGGACGTTATGCCTGTTATAAACCCCCCCGCGTTCAGTTGAAATAATTATTGCAATACGGAAATCTTTGTAATAACCTCCGCGCCGCGTCGACACTTACATGAGAGCCCTATCTCTCACCCGCGTCCAGGTAAGAGGTCGTCTCTCATAGGCTCACAACCGCTTAACTTTAACCGCGCGCAGTCACCCTCTGCCCCTTAACTGCGTCCTTAAGTAGCGGCGACCTTTTAAGGCGCAGGGTTCACCCCGAAGCCTGCGACGCCCCCTCGACTCAACCCTCGTCGCCTGAGAGGAGAATTCCCACCGTGCAAGAAGCTCACAAGAATTCAAATCAGAGAAGAGCCTCGGTCAGATTATCGTGGAGGCTAGGACTGTCCTGGCCCTCGCGCTGTACACGGCCGTGATCTACGTGACGTGGAACTTCGCCCCCCCGAGGCGTCGACTTCGCTTCAAGCTCGGCGTTACCAGCAACAGACCGAGGTAAAGTTTATGCGTAGAGTTTTATTCCTCATGGCCTTGATAATGTCTCTCGGCGTCGCCCCGCGCGCGCAATCCGGCGCGGCGGTGCCCGTCGTCGCCGACGAGATTGTGACGCAGAGGGCCTGGGTGCTTTCCGACCTTCACGCGCTCGATGATAAGACCTCGAAGCTCGACACGCACTTTGCGGTGGCGCTGGCCAAGGCCGAGATCGCCGACGCGGCGTGGGGATTGGACGTGGAGTGGTCGAAAAAGCTCCTGCGCGAAGCCTACGCGCTGACGCTCCCCGAAGAGAAGTCTCCCGGCAAGTCCGGCGCCATGCCCGCCCGGGCGCACCCGCCGCCGACATCCGAAACCCGTGCGCGGTGGGCGGTGCGCGGCCGAGTTTTGAGCGTCGCGCGCCGCGACGGTGACTTCGCCAACGAGTTAGTGAAGGAGTCCGCGAACAGGCTCGGCGCGTCTGAGGAGCATTCACGGTACTCGGAGCTGGCCGACCTCTCCCTTGAGGCGGGCGAGGAGGCCGAGGCCCGCGAGCACCTCCTGCGGGCGATGCGCGCCGACCCGACGCAGACGCCCATCGCCTTCAGCCTCCTCAAACTGGCGGCCCGCTACCGCGACGCCGCCGACGCCCTGACCGTCCAATACCTCGACCTCCTGCACGCGACGCCGGCGGCCTTTTCGCCGCAGGGCATGTCGCGTCTCACCTTTAGCTTGCATCTCCTGATGTTCTCCCCGAGGACGGAGCTGGGGCTGGGGGGGCAGCCGGTGCCGCCGCCCGGCCCCGCCGCCCAACGCGCGTACGCGCGGTACGTGATCGAGGCCCTCACACAGCGGGAGCGGAGCAATCCGGGCTCCCTCAAAGGATTCAGAATGTTTCTCCTGACGGCGTGGGTGCCGGTTAAGAAATACGCCCCGGAGCTGACCGAAGCGTTCTTAGAGCTCGACAGGTTGAGCAGGAAACCCGGCGACAACGCCTCGCTCCCGCAGGAGAGCCACCTGGAGAAGTACCGCGAGAGGCGCGAGGAGAAAGCACGGCGCGCCCTCGAAGACGACGTTCCCGACACCTCGACCATCAACGCGCTGATAGCCGACGGGGACTACGACAGGGCGCGGAAGCTGATTGAAAAGCTGAAGGACGACCCCCGGAAGTCGCAGCTCACCGAGAAGGTCAACCTGCGGGAGGCCATCAGCCTCGCGTCGAAAGGGGACGTGGTCGGCGCCCGGGCCTTGGCCGAGCGGCTGACGAAGGCCGTCTCCATCGTGCAGGTGTACCCCGACCTCGTCAGGCGATGCGTCTCCAGGAAGGATCAGACGTGCGCCACGAGCCTGGTCTACCAGGCGACGAGGCAGTTAAAGCGGGCCGACACGTCACGCCCCCCGATTCCCGCAGGCATCCCCGCCTCCGCGGTCGCCAGCGGCCGCGAATTCGACCCGGTCGTCTCGGGGCTGGGCTCGTTCGCCAAGTCCATCTTCCCCGTGGACGAGGCGCTCGGGTGGGAGGTGTTGGGTGAGTTGGTGGCCACGGCCAACGGCAGCGAGCTGGACGCCGGCGAGGGGTGGGTGGGGTTCGACGCGGGCGTCTTCTCCAACGCCGCCGAAAGGAATGAGCAGCGCGCGGGAAGTTTCGCGGAGAACTTTAAAGCCCCCCTGCGGCAGATCGTCTCGCTCGCGGCAGTCTCCAGGTGGAAGGCGGCTGACTTGGCCAAGAAGGAGCAGGCCAGCCGCTAGGGCGCAGGATATGAGCGCGAATACTCTCACAGTAATGGCGGGGCGGCGGGCCTTGCCCGTCCGCCTGGAATGGCTCGCGCTCGTGGCGGCCTTGGCGGTCGGGGTGGCGTACGACGCGGCCGTGCTCTTCAAATACCCGTTCGCAGTAGGGGTGGACGGCTATTACTACGTCCTGCAAATTAACGAACTGCGAACACAGGGGCGGCTCTATTTCCCCACCAGAACCCCGCTGATTCTATACCTGCTGACCGGCGTCTCTGCCCCGGCAGGCAGCACGCAAATGCCTTCGCTAGTCCCGCTCGTCAGGCAATCCATGTCCATCGCGGAGGGGCCGCCGCGGGTGAGGCCGGGCGTCAGGCGCTTCCGCTAATGAACCAAATGTTGGAGATTACTCAAGACACATCTACAATGGGCGTGAGGTGAAGGGGGTGCCGTATGAGTACACGAGCTAATGTCACGGTCGAAGATTTGTACCACGTACCCGAAAACGGCAAGGCGGAAATCGTAAACGGAGAACTCGTGTTAATGCCTCCTACGGGGGATTTGCCGAACCGCGCGGGCGGCTCGATTTACGTGAGCCTGCGTCTTCATGAACCTCACGTCGCTTCCGGGCGCGCCTACTCGGATAACGCCGGCTTCAGAGTGAATCTGCCGAACAGGGATTCCTTTAGCCCCGACGCGGCCTTCTACGTCGGCGAATCGTCCGGCATGAAGTTCCTCGACGGCGCGCCTGTGTATGCGGCCGAGGTGCGGAGCGAAAATGACTACGGGCCGAAGGCCGAGCGTGATATCGCACAAAAGATAGCCGATTATTTTGCGGCGGGGACGCAGGTGGTGTGGGACGTTGACCTGCTGGGGGCGGATGTAATTAAAGTGTATCGCGTGAGTGACCCGCACAATCCGACCATCTATCGCCGCGGTGATGCCGCCGAGGCGGAGCCCGCCGTGCCGGGCTGGCGGCTGCCGGTAGACAGCCTCTTCGAGTAAGCCGCTGCCGACACCCTGCTTTCGGCGGCTTTCCCATCGCACGCTGGCCGGTTATTACTGACATGGAAGCGTTCGGCTACGTCTCGGTCATCTTCTCCGTTGTGATCGGCCTCGGCCTGTCTCACCTCCTGACGGGCGTCGTCGAGTTATTCAAGGCGCGCGGGCGGGTGAGATTTTACTGGGTGCATCTGCTCTGGGTGGCGCTCACCTTCGTCGGGCACATCTTCCTGTGGTGGACGATGTGGAACCTCCGCCTGCTCCGGGATTGGAATTTCTTCTCGTTCCTCCTGCTCCTCCTGGCGCCGGTGCTCATGTACGCGGCCGCCTCGTTCCTGATCCCGAAGGTGGAGGCCGGCGCCTCGATCAATCTACGGGATTATTTTTACGAGAACCGCCCGGCCTTCTTCGGCGTCGCCGCCGCGTTCACGGCCTTGACGGGCTCCGAGAACTGGCTGCTCACGGGTCACCCCTCGCCGCCGTCCGTCATGGCCATCTTCGCCCTCTGGTTCGTCTTGCTCTGCGCCTCGGCGGTCGTTAAGAATGCGCGCTTTCACGCCGCCGTGGCGCTCTCGTTCGTGCTGCTGTTCCTCTTATTTATTATCATGTTCGGGCTGCGGCTCGGGGGCAACTGAAGACGGGGCGGCTCGCCCGTCCGCCGCCTGATAACAGCATCCACCCTGAAACATTGCGTGAAAGAAGAGGTTGTTAGGCCACGTCGCGCCGACACGCCAGATTTGCGAGTCCCCTGATTGTCAGCCTATTTATTGCCGCCGATAACGCGCAGCCCAACAACTCGTTGAGCCCGAGACCTCGATAGTTCAGTACACGAGGCGCCGCCTGGCCTTGCCCTCGGCAGAGAGCAGGAAGCGCGGTTCCGTGTGGGCGTCCGCCCGGATGACCTTGCCGGCGACGTACTCGCCGAGCGCCGGGCCGTGCTTGAAGCCGTGACCCGAGCCGCCGCCGACGAGCCAGACGTTCTCGAAGTCGGGGTGGCGGTCAATCAGGAAGTCGCCGTTCGGGGTGTTCTCGTACTGGCAGACGCGCGTCTCGACGACCGGCGCGTCACGCAGACCGGGCAGGAGGCGGGCCAAGTGCTCGCGCGCTAAGGCCAGCCCCTCGGCCGTCGCCAGACGCTCGCCGGCGTCCGGGTCGAAAGGCGGGCCGTGGGCGTCAACCGCGAGCTTGAAGCCCCGGCCCTCAAGGTCCGGGACGCCGTAGACCAGCTCCGTGAAGCTGACCCAGGCGGGCATGGCCGGCGGGGTGAAGCGCCGGTCGCCCGGCTCGACGCCGAAGAAGAAGACCTCCTGCCTCGTCGGCCGAATCCACTCCCCCAGCAGACGGGGGAAGAGTTTCGGCAGCCAGGGGCCGCAGGCGAAGACGAAGTTCGCGGCGGCGAGCTTGAGCCCGCTCTGCGTGTTGATGGAGTCCAACCGCCCGCGCCCGTCGGGCGCGACGACGGCTTCCGGCAGGTAGGTGACGCCGCGGCCGACCGCCGCGCGGACGATTTCTTGCACGGCGCTGCGCGCCATGATGACGCCGCTGTCGGGCTCGAAGACGCCCCACGCGTCGGGGCCGAGGGTGAATTGAGGGAAGCGACTTTCTAACTCAGCCGGCGTCAGCCTCTCGAACTTAATGCCGACCCGAGCGAGTGTCCCGAGGGTGGCGAGCGTGTAGGCGTCGCCGGCCCGCGCGAGCCACAGGACGCCCGTGCGTCGGAAGAGGGGGCGGCCCACCTCACGGAAGAAGTCCTGCCAGAGCGCGAGCGAGCGCGCCGCCCAGCGCGTGTAGACCTCGTCGGCCCCGTAGCCCATGCGGATGATGCGCGACTCGCCGCCGGAGCTGGCGCGGCTGTGAGCCGGGCCGTAGCCGTCGAGCAGCGCCACGGTCTGGCCGGATTCCCGCAGCCGGTAGGCGGTCCAGGCGCCGAAGACTCCGGCGCCGATGACGGCGGTGTCGTACGTCCGTTCCGCGTTCATAAAAAGTTGCCATGCAAGATTCGATTCGCGCGCTCCGCCCTATCGCCCTGTTCGGCGGGGCACAGCCATTACGGAGCAATTTTCTCCGCATCGATGTAGAAGTTGCGGTTGACCTCGAATGTTTGAATCTCTTCGGGGAAGGCAAAGGTCTGTGCCGCCTCGGTCGGCGTGATTGCGACCTCCCTGCCGTTGATGGACACGCGGATCGGCATCGCAAACCCCTTGACCACCCGGTCGTAGTGGAACGACACCGTCTTGCCGTTGACCTTGTATCTTAACAGCGGGATTTCAGTCCTCCGCAGGTACTGGTCGAAAACCTTGCCGAGGTCAACGCCGGCCTTCTTACTTATGTAGGATTCGACCTGCTCCGTCGAAACGGTCTGGTGCCAGAAATCGGCGTTGAGCCCGCGCAGGATGGAGAGCCATTTGGCGTCGTCGTTGACGACGTGGCGGATGGTGTGCAGCATGTTCCCGCCTTTGGGGTACATGTCGCCCGACCCCGTTCTGTTCGAGCCGTAAGTGCCGATGACCGGCCTGTCGTTTCTGATGAGGCGGCGGTTGCCGACCATGTAATCTTCCGCCCCCTTCCTGCCGAAGTGGTACTCGACGAAAAGGCTCTCCGAATAATTAGCGAAGCCCTCGTGAATCCACATGTCCGCCGCATCTTTCATCGAGACGTTGTTGCCGAACCACTCGTGCCCGGATTCGTGGACGATGATGAAGTCGAATTTAAAACCGACCCCGGTGCCGCTCCCGTCCCGCTGAAGGTAGCCGTTCCTGAACCAGTTGCCGTAAGTGACAGAGCTCTGGTGCTCCATCCCGGGGTATGAGACCGCGACGAGTTTGAAACTGTCTTCGTAAAAAGGGTACTTCCCGAACCAGTGCTCGAAGGCTTCCATCATGCGCGGGACTTCTTTGAAATGCCTGACCGCGGCGTCTTTCTGGTGCGCCAGCACCCAGAAGTCCATGTCCAGCCCCCCGCCTTTCCCGCGATATTTTTCGGAGAAGCTCACGTAGTTGGCGATGTTGACGTTGACCCCGTAGTTATTAATCGGGTTCAGGACTTCCCAATGAAAGGTTTTCGTTTTACCGGCGGTGTCGTGGTCTGTCTTTCTCAAGCGGCCGTTAGAGACGGCCGTCAGATTTTCCGGCACGGTCACGCTGATTCTCATCCCGCGGTCGGGCTCGTCAGACCCGTGGTCTTTATTCGGCCACCAGACACTCGCCCCGATTCCCTGGCAGGTGGTGACGATGAAATGCTCCCCGAGGTCGTCTCGGCCCCACGTTATCCCGCCGACCCACGGGGGATTCTTACTCGCAACCGGGACGCCTTCGTAAAATATTTCGATTTTATCTTCTACGCCTTTCGGAATCTCCCTCTCGAAAGTTACCCAGTAGACATTCCCCTCGCGCTCGAATTTGAGCTGAGACTCGCCGTGGGTGACTTTTGTGATTGCGAGCGGCGGCTGCAAATCGATCTGCATTCTGTTTCCCGCCTTCAGAGTCTTGAAGGTAATCGCATTCGACCCTTTCAGCCTCTTTGTCTCAGGCAGAAACTCAACCTTGAGGTGATAATGCAGCACGTCCCACCACTCGCGCTCGGGCGTTACCGAGCCGCGAAGCATTTCCTGTCGGGTGACGCTCTCCGTCTGGGCAAAGATGTGACCGGGGCCGCCCGGCACCTGTAGGAGGACTGCGATTGTAAACGCCATTAATCTACGCGTCATCATTCACCGCCTCACGAGGTTTATAAGCGAACTGCTTGGGCCGAACGCCCGGCGTCGTATGTTGACTCAAGCGCGCGGAAGCGACAAGCTCGACGAGCCGCCCAACGAGCGACGTTGCCGGGCGCAGGCCCGCGAAGATAAACTCGTCCCGCTCGGAGCCTCCCCCGCAACTTCCGTCCGCGAGCCGGCTAACTTGTCCCATGCTGAAAGACATTCTCCGCCTACTCGTCACGCTCTTTCTCCTGACCCCCGGCCCCTCCTTCGGCCAGGAGCCCGCCCCGCCGTCTTCAGACGCCGCCGCGGCGTGGACGCGCCAGACTCTCGACTCGACCCCCCAAGCCCCAGGTGAGGTGGCCGTCTCCTCGCAATTAGCTTTAGAGTCCGATAAGTAAACTACAACAAACTGTGCTTTGCGGGGAAAGTCATAGGTGAGCACAAAATGCTGCGACTCAGTCTAAAGACTCACTCAAGATATCCACATTAAATCCTCTTCCCCCGCAAAGCCACCTGTTCCTTGTTTCGTTATCAGACTGGCGCCTTCGCCAAAGCTTTGCCTAACGGAACGATCTGAGGGCTGTTCTGTCGGGCGGGAGATTGTTCTGTCGGGCGGAAATTTCTGAGGCTGTAAATCAGAAGCGGCGCATTGGGTATGAACCTTTGCGAGGCACGAAAGCCCTAGCCTTAACTGGGTGGGGCTTTCTTCAGCTTGCTTTCAGGGTGGAGCGTTACGCCGAGGTTTCGTCTCCGGCCTGATGGCCTGTTACCTGCCTCTTGCGCTTCTATGTGCGAGTCTCAGGATTCCTGCCCGCCGGAGTGCAGCGTGCCCGGCGTCGGCCCCGTCACGGCGGTGACGTATGTGGCAACGCCGGATGAGGCCAGTCGGTTCGGCGATGCTAGGCAGGCCCGCCCCTACCTCGGCTTAGTACCGAAGGAGGACGGCTCCAGGGAGAGGTGCCGCCGCGGGAAGTTTACCAAGGCGGGCAACAGCCGGGCGCGGTGGGGGCTGGTCGAAGCTGCGTGGGTGTTGTTGCGGACGAAGAAGCCGGAGAGCTAGGCGCAGAGGAGGTGGGCGCTCAGGATCGCGCAAAGGAGAGCCGAGTGACGTGTGGCGCCATCCATCAATCGCAATCCACCATGCGGCGGCGGTTAAGCTCCGCCCATAGCTGAGCGCGAGCAGAATGCCGAGAGGGGCTCGCCCGGGTGAGGAAGTGTCTCTACCCACACGGGTCAAAGCCTGAGAGCAGAAGAAACTTGACGAGGGGCCGCTGCTTCACAGAATCCCCTTTCATAGAACACGGCCCCGGGCGGAGCCGCTACAGGCTGCGGCGGAACAGGTAGGACATCTTAATGAAGAAGGTCCTCCCGTTGCGGCGGAAGCCGGGCTCCAACTGGTCAGTGAAGGGGCTGAATCCGTTGACCGAGAGGTCGTCGTTGTAGCCGGCATAAAAAGAGGTGCCGGGGTTCGGCGTCCAGCCGAAGAGGAACTGCCCGCGGACGTTCGAGAAGAGTGTCGTGTAGTCCACCCGCGCGCGCGCGAACATGAAGCGTGTGAACTGGTAGGTGGCGCGCAGGTCGTAGAGGTTGTCGGCGAAGGCCAGGCGCTTCGTGTCGCTGCGGACGAGGCGGTCCTTCGTGTACTCGAAGGTGACGTTCAGCTCGTCGGTCGGCTGATACTTCAGCTCCAGTTTGAGCCTCAACTCGTTCCCCGGCCCGGGGTCGAGCGGCGCGTCGGGGTCGAGGAGCGCCGCCGGGCTGACGCGGGGGAAGCGCGGCCCGGCCCCGAAGTCGAAGTCGAACTCGTCGGTGGTGTACACGAAGTCGAAGGAGGCCGAGTACTTCTTGCTCGGCGTCGTCTCGCCGTAGGCGAAGTACGACTCCTTGTTGGTCGTGCGCTCGGGGTCGGGGCCGAAGAAGGCGCCCTGCCGCGTCGCGGTGCGCCTGGGCCCGAACTCCTCCTCGAAGAGACGTTCGTAGTTCTTGACGTAGGCGACGTGGAAGGAGGTCTGCCGGGCGAAGTTGAAGCCGACGTTGAAATCCTCCACCCAGTTCTGCGAGCGCCCGCGCCAGTCGAAATTCGCGTAGGCGTAATTCTCCACGCTCCACGAGATGAGCTTCGCCTTGGGCTTCGGGGTCGTTCGGTACCTGACGTAGACGCCCTCGTTATTGGTGTCGGTACGCGGCGTGAACCCCACGTCGGCGCGGTAGTCGCGCGTGCGCCCCGTCCCGAAGAGTTCGACGTAGAGGTTCCGGCCGGACTTCTGGTAGTTGAAGTCGTAGGCGAAGCCGTTGCCCGTGCGGTAGAGGGAGCGGCCGAGGTCGGCGTCCCTGAAGAAGCGCCGCGAGGTCGTGCCGAGCACCTGGAAGGTGAAGACCGACTGCTCGTCGAGGCGCAGCCGCCCGTCGAAGCCGCCGAGGTGGTTGTGCTTCTCGATGAAGTTATAGGTCGTGGCGATGAGCCCGAGGCTCGACTCCTTGCCCACGTCGCGCTTGAGGCGCAGGACGCCGACGTACGCGTTCTTGTCGAGGAACCGCTCTATCGAGGGGCGGACGGACGGGTCGGTGCGCTCATCCTCGGAGAAGTTGCCCGGGGCCTTGTCGGACGCGGCGAGGAATCCGAACGTGTTGCGCCCGCGCTTGCCCGTGAGCTTGACCGCGAAGTCCGGGTCGACGATGGCGCGCGTGTGCAGGGGTCGGAGCGGCGTGCGGAAGATGTCTATGCCTTCGATGAAGAAGGGGCGCCGCTCCTGGAAAAAGATGGGGAAGCGCTGGTTGGCCGTGACGACGAGCTGGTCGGCCTCGACCTGCGCGAAGTCGGGGTTGACCGTCAGGTCGAGGACGACGGTCGGGGTGACGTGGAGTCGCGCCGTGACGCCCGGGTCCGCCTCCACCGCCGGGTTGATGAAGCGCCCGGGGTCTTGCAGCGTCGGGTCGGCCCCGACCGCGGCGGGCGTCAGGGCGCGCACCCTCCGGCCCGTCTGCGAGAAGGTGAGCGTCGGGATGACTTCGAGCGTCCGCCCCGCCCAGAGGTCTTCGAGCCCGGTGAGGTGGCCGGCCTGGCTGAGCGTACCCGACTTGTCGCGCGAGATGGGCATCCAGGAGTCGCGCTCGTCGTCAAAACGCTTGATGAAGCGGAAGACGTGCACGCCCCAGAGCTTGTCCTTGCCCGCCTCGTAGCGCAGCGACTTGAAGGGGATGGCGACCTCGACGACGTAGCCGCCGTCGCCCACGACGCCCTTCGACTGCATCACCACGTCAACGCTGTAATCCTCGCCCACCCCCTCGGTGAAGACCGCGTCCGCCTGGATGCCGTAGGGGTTGAAGTAGAGCGAGTAAGCTTTGCGCTTGTCGTTGTAGGTGTCGAGGTAGATGCCCACGTGGTCGTCGCCGCTGACGGCGTCGCGCCGGGCGATGGTCGCGCGCACCTTGCTCGGGTCGTCGTGCGCGCGGAAGGCCAGGTAGAGCGTCCGCGCGTCGTAGCCCAACAGGACCTCGGTGGCCCGGGAGGGCGTGCTGTTGTCGCCGGGCTCGATCTGGTAAAAATCCTTCAGGCGGGCGGCGCCGTTCCACACCTCTTCGTCGAGGCGGCCGTCGATAACGGGGGCCGCCTCGAAGCGCGGAATCCGCACCGGGTTCGTCTTCTCCGGCGGCGGCGCCCCCGTCGCGCTGCCGCCGCCGGCCGGAGGCGTCTGCGCGTTCGCCCCGGGTGGCGTCTGCGCGGGCGCGGGGGCGGGGCTTTGCGCGCGCGCCGAAAGGACTCCCGCGGAGAGGGTGAGCAAAAGAATAAGGTGGAGTGAGCACTTCATGTGAATTACTTTTGACCCCGGCCCGGCCCGCCAAACTCAACCTCCCGACTCGGCCGCCGCCGGCCGCGTGTCCACGTCGAAGGTTCCCCGGAAGTCGCCGCTGTCGTAGTTCGCCAGGGCCTGGCGGAACATCTTGTCACGGCTCTCCCAGCGGTCGGCGATGTGGTAATGCCTCATCCGCGCCGCGTCGTCGTGTGAGATGTGAATCGCCTGGCCGGAGGTGAGCCGCTCCAGCCCGGCCCCCAGCGTGAGGCGCGAGATCATGTCCTGGTCTTCCCACCCCCAGCCGCGCAGGCGCGAGTTGTAGCCGTTGACGGCGAGGAAGTCGGAACGTCGCACCAGTAAGAGTCCGGGGGCCTGCCGGGTGCCGTCGGCCGCGTCCTCCTCGTTGTCCTTGATCCGCAACTGGCGGCCGTCGGCGGTCCTGATAATCAACTCGTAGCCGAAGCAGACGATGTGCCGGCCGCCCCTCGAATTTACCTCGGACTCCCTGACCCCGGCGAGAGTGGCGAAAGTCCCCGGCCGCGCCATGACCTCCTCCGCGAGCTGTTTGACGGCTCCCGGGTCGAGGACGATGTCGCAGTCGCAGAAGAAGATGAGCTTCCCCGTCGCGCGGGACGCCCCGAGGTTCTGCGCGCAAGACTTGTTGAAATACTCGCGCGGGCCGGCTTCGACCACGTTCACGTCGGCGGCCCGCCCGCCGAGTTGCTCCGACAACATCTCGCGCGACCCGCCGAAGTTGACGACGATCACCTCGCCGCCGACCTCCTGCGCCGTGCCGACGAGTCCCGGCAGCGCGCCGCGCAACTCCGCGCGGTCGCGCCACGTCACCACGATTGAGAGAAACTTACCGCCCATAACTTCGCTTGCGTGAAAGCCCGACGCCGCGCCGCCGCGCCCGGCGGCCCCGCGCGGCCCACCACGCGCCGTCTCACTAGGAGAGGACTCGCGCCGTCGCCCCCCCGTTCGACTTTTCGACGCTGGTCAGGATGGTCGTGGCGAGGTGTGCCGGCGACAGCCCGAGTCCGTCGAGCACGTCCTCATCGCTGCCCGACTGCCCCGACCAGTGGGTCGGCCACCCGAGCGGGACGATTCGGGCGCGCGGGCCCGCGTGTTGGACGAGGCTCGCCAGTCCGCCGAACGTGTAATGGTCTTCGACGACGAAGATCAGCTCGCAGTGGTCGAGCGCCTCGGAGAGTGCTCCGGTCGGCAGCGGGGCCAACTGCTGGCAGTGAAGCACGCCGACCGGGAGCCCGCGTCGCGCCAGCTCTTCGCGGGCGGCGAGGGCGAGGTGCGTGCCGAGACCCGTGGCGAGCAGCGCAATCGGGTGCGGCGCGCCGAGCCAGCGGCACGCGGCGGGCTCGCCCGGCAGCGCTTCGAGCGGCCGGCGCGGCAGGCGCAGGTAGGCGGGGCCGTCGGCGGCGGAGATGGCGCGCATCGCGAACCTCAGGTCGGCGGGGTCGCCCGGCGACCAGATTCGCATGTGCGGCAGCGATGACATCAGCGCCACGTCGTTCAGCGCGGCGTGCGTCTTCCCGTTCCGCGCCGAGCACCCGCCGGTGTGCGAGCCGACGAGCGTCACCGGCATGCGGGTCTGGCTCAGGCAGACGCGAATCTGGTCGTAGGCCCGGTAGCAGAGGAACGCGCCGAAGGAGAAGACCCACGGCCGCAGCCCACAGCTCGCCATCCCTGCGGCCACCGAGATCATGCTCTGCTCGGCGATGCCGGCCATCGTGAACCGCTCCGGGAACCTCTCGGCGAAATGGATGGCGCCGTCCGAGTCGGCCAGGTCGCCGTCGAGCACCCGGATGCGCGCGTCGTCGAGCGCCAGCTCGCTCAAATACAGCCCGCAGTGATCCGCCATGCGTAAGGTCATGCGGCCCCCTTTATCAACTCCTGATGCTCCTGCTCGCTGACGGTAGCGCAGTGGAACCGGACGGGGTCGGCCTCAATCTGCGCGAACCCTTTGCCCTTCGTCGTGTGCGCGATGACGACGGAGGGCCGCCCCGGGGTCGTCATCGCCTCCGCGAAGGTCGCCTCCAGCGCCTCGTGGTCGTGGCCGTCCACCTCTAGCACGCGCCACCCGAAGGCGGCCCACTTCATCGCGAGGTCTTCGACCGGCGCCGCACTCTCCTCCCGGCTCTGGCTCCAGCCCCACTCCTGATACAGGTTGGCGTCGATCACGGCGTGGAGGCGCTCGACCCGGTAACGCGCCGCCAGCATCGTCGCCTCCCAAACCTGCCCCTCCTGACACTCGCCGTCGCCGAGCACGACCCACGTCCGCGACCCCGTCCCGCGCAGCGCCAGCGCCATGCCGAGGCCGACCGACAGCCCCTGCCCCAGGGCCCCGGTCGAGAAGTCGATGCCGGGCAGGACAGTCATGTCGGGGTGGCCTTCGAGCGGCGAGTTGAACCGCCCGTAATCCGAGAGCCTGTGCTGGAAGAAGCCGAGGCGGCGGAGCACCGCGTAGAGGGCGACGGAGGCGTGACCCTTGGAGAGGATGAAGCGGTCGCGCTCGGGGCGTATGTCGTCGGGCCGCACCCGCAGGACGCGGCGGTAGAGCGTCAGGATCAGGTCGAGCACGCTCAGCGAGCCGCCGTAGTGTCCGCCGCCGCTGGCGTAAAGCGCCTCGACGATGTCGCGTCGCAGTTCGGCCGCTTCCGCAGACAGGGAGGGGTCAGTCGTCACCCGGTCAGGAAGTGCAGTCATGGCTTAACCCTTCGCCGATTGATTAGGTGGTGGTCAGCAGGTCGAGAATCGGTTGACGAATCAACTGAGCATACATGGAGTGGCGCAGTGTTTGGGGAGTTAGTGTGTGTAGCTCGTAAGGGCCCGGGCAGCTACCACAACGAATCAGGGCCTTTTATACAAGAATGCGGATTCAAAGACAAGCTGCGCCGCGGCCCGGATTGACACGCCAGTTTGCGCTGCTATAGGTTGAAGACGGACTCCGGGAAGGTCGGCCGGGTGGGAGGAGATGGGCGGTTCGGTTGTCATCATCGGGCTGGGGAACCTCGGGAAGCGAATCGCCGCCGGGCTGGCCGGCTGCGCCGAGGTGGATGAGCTGCTGCTCGCCGGCCGCGACGCGGGTGAGGGGCCGCCCTTCGCCGCGCTGCTGGCCGCCTGCGTCGAGGGCGCGGCGAGGGTTCGCTTCGCGGAGCTTGACTGCGGCCGGCCGTCCTCCGTCGAAGACTTGCTGCGGCGCGAGCGCCCCGCCGTGGTCGTGCAGTGCGCCAGCCTGCTCTCGCCCTGGCACCTGAGCCTGCACCCGGGGCCGGTCGCCGACGCGCTTCAGGCGGCGGGGTTCGCCGCGCAGTTGCCCGCGCAACTGCCGCTCCTTCTCAACCTCATGCGGTCGGCGCGGGCCGTGGACTTCCGGGGGGCGATAGTCAACTGCTCGTTCCCGGACGTGACGCATCCCGTGCTCGCGGGTGCGGGACTCGCGCCGACGGTCGGGACGGGGAACGTCTCGATGATACGGGCGCGGGTCTGCGCCGCGCTCGCGGAGCGCGGCACCGCCGCCGCCCCGGAGGTGCGCGTGCTGGCGCACCACGCGCACGTCACCCCGGTCGTGCTTTCGGCCCCGCCGGAGGAGGCCGAGACGCGCCCCCGCGTCTACCTCGGCGAGCGGGGCGAGCGCGCAGACGAGTTGGCCTACGCCGGGCCGCCGCTCCGTTCCGACCCGGGCCTCAACGCGCTGAGCGCCGCCAGCGCACTGCCCGTGATCCGGGCGCTGCTGCCGGGCGGCGCGCCCCTACGCACCTCGGCCCCCGGGCCGCTCGGGCTGCCGGGCGGCTACCCCGTCCGCATCGCCGACGGCCGGGTTCGTCTCGACCTGCCCCCCTCGCTGAGTCTCGAAGAGGCGCTGGACTTCCAACGGCGGAGCGCGCGCCACGACGGCGTCGAGACCATCGCGGAAGACGGGACGGTCTTTTTCACGGAGGCGGCCCGGGCGAGCTTGCGCGGACTTCATCCGGCGCTGGCCGAGCCGTTGCCTCTGTCCGAAGCCCTGAACCGCTTTCACCTCCTGCGCTCGCTCCTGGAAACATGACAGCAGCACGTAGCTCGAATCCCATTTTCGGAGCGGTGGCACGCACCGAGCGGGGCCGGCAGCAACTCTCGGCGGAGAGGCTGGCTCCGTGGGTTAGCCGCTGGCTCGACGCGCCCGACCCCTTCGCGTGGTGGGTCGATGCGGACGCGGGCGTCGCCCTCTTCGCCCCGCAGGCCGTCGGCCTACACCGCGCGACCGGGGGCGGCGCCGCGCTCGCGTGGCGGGGCGTCGTCCGCCCGGGCGCACGGGCGGGCGCGCCCGAAGGGTGGGCGTCGGACGAGGACGCCTCGGGTGACTCCTCCCGCATCCTCTACGACCTCCTCGAACGGGACGCGGCGGCGGTGAGGGACTTGCGGGGGCAGTTCACGCTCGCGTGCTGGGACGGCCGGCGCCGGCGCCTGCTCCTGGCCCGCGACCATCTGGGCCAGCAGTCCATGTTCTGGCGCACGGAGGAGCACCTGCTGCTCTTCTGTTCCGAACTGGCCCCGCTGGCGCAGACCGAGCGCGACGCCTGCCGCCTCGACCTTGAAGCCGCCTACTGGTATCTGTCGTTCGGCATGCCGCCGCCGGGGCGCACGCTCGCGCGCGGGGTCGAGCGTCTGCCGGCCGCGCACCTTCTCTGCTGCGAGCCGCGCCAGGAGCCGCAACTGCTGCGCTACTGGACGCCGCTCAGCGCCGAGGGCGGGCGGACGGCTTCGCCCGCGACCGCGGACTTGATTCAGCGGACGCTCGACGAGTCCATCGCCGCGCACCGCGCGCGCGAAGGGGCGCAGGGACTCTTCCTGTCGGGCGGGACTGATTCGACCTACCTGGCCGCGACCGCCTCCTCCCTCGCGGGCGCGCCGCTGACGGCCTTCACTTCCGCGTTCGAGGAGGGCTTCGGGATGAACGACGACGCGCGCTACGCCGCGAGCGTCTCGGAATGGCTCGGCCTCCCTCACCGCGTGGCCCCGCTGTACGCCGCCGAGGCGCTGGAGGTGCTCGAAGAGGTCGTGCTCACCGCCGACGAGCCGTGTGCGGCGTGGGCGAGCATGACTCACTTCCGACTGCTGCGGGGCGCGCGCGAACAGGGGGTCACGAGGATGCTGTCGGGGCTCGGCGCGGACGAGGTCTTCGGCGGCTACGAGCATTTTCACACCTACTACGTCCGCCTCCTGGAGTCCGCCGAGCGGGAGCCGGCCGCCGCCGGCGTTGACGAGTTCGAGCGAGTGCTCCTGCGCGAGGACGACGAACAGGCACGGGGCGCCCTCTACCCCGGCATCGCGCGCTTCTTCGACGAGCAGGCCCTCCGCGGGGCGCTGTCCGACCCGTTCGCGTCGTGGGGTTACGCGTCGCGGCTGCGGGCCTTCTACCGCGAGTGCAGGCGTTTGAAGCCCGCGGCCGACCCCGTCGAGATGATGGTGGCGCACGAATGCCAGCACCGCATCCCCGACCTCCTCTTCGCCAACTTCGAGTCCATTTCGCGCCGCGCGGGCGTGGAGGTCTCTTACCCCTGGCTCGACCCCGACGTCGTGCAGGTCGCGGCCGGGCTCGACCTGCTCAGCCGCTACCGCACCCCCGACGGACGATTCTCGCGCGACGTGAATGAGCTCGTGCCCGGCTTCAAACACGCCCTCATGATGGTCTACGAGCGGAAGGTGCCCGAGGCGGTTCTGCGGCGGCCGATCAAGACGTTCACGGCCCCCTTCGGCGCGTGGCTGTCGGACGAGCGCTTCGCCGGCGCGGTGCGCGCGCGGCTCAGCCGCAGTCGTTTCGGGGAGCTTGGCTTTCTGCGGCGCGGCTGGCTTGAAGACGTGTGGGCGCGGCTGTCGCCCGGCGCGCAGGAGGGTAAGGGCGCGTTCCGCCTGTGGGCGATTCTGACGCTGGTCGGGTGGTACGACCGCTTCGTCGATCCCCCGCGCGGGCAGTGAGAACGGCGCGCGACCCGGCCTTCAGGCGGGATGGCCGTTTGCGGTTGATTCGTCGGGGTCGAGGCGGTGCAGCAGTTCCTCCAGCACCGCAATCTCGATGCTGCTCAAGTCGGGATGCCACATGTCAACCAGCAGGATGTATCTCGTCTTCGTGCTGTTGTTCCGCGTCCAGTGCAGGATGCTGTCGTTGAAGACGAGGCACTTGCCCTCGACCCATTCGCGTTTCTCCTCCATCACCCATAGCTCACAACCTTCGGGGATGACCAGAGGCAGGTGCAGAGTCAGGCGCAGGTTGGCGACGCCCGTGTGAGGTTTGATGACCGTGCCGGGTTGCAACGCAGCGAAGGTGACTGACTCGCCCACGCGCGGCATCGAATCGATCAGCCTCTTGGTCTCGGGGCACAAGTCCCAGTTCGCCTCGAACCTCTTACAGCCATCCTTAATCCAGAAAAGATCCCAAGACCCGCTTTGGACGACGCCCTGGTCAATCGGCGCCGGCGGGATGTCGAACCCTCCGCGCGCGCGCAGGACGTTTGATAGCTCGCGCTTGATGGTTTCGTAGGCGCCCTCGAAGACGGTCATTTCGGGCACGTCGGTCGCGTCGTACCAGATTTTGACCGGGATGCCGGGGACGTAGAATTCGGGCCTCTGCCAGGGATGGGCGGGCGGCTCTCGCTCGATCTCGCCGCGCATGATGCGAAACGCGTGGTTAAGCCGCGCCAGTTCTTCGACCCCGTAGCGGCCGGTGGCCCGGCGCAGAATCCTCGCCGTCACGGCGAGAGCGCGTTTGTCAAAACGCACGCTGTCAAACATGTGCACTCTCCTCTCGAATGGTCATGGCAACCCTCTCTCCGAGTCCCCTCCCCCTTCGACGCCCGCGCCCGGTCAGAAGAAGGCCGCGTGCAGCCGCGTAATCGCCTCGCAGGCGCGCTCCTCGTCAACGTCGAGCAGGAGGACGTCCGAGACTTCGTGCTTCACGAACAGGGCGTTCATGTTCGTCAGCGCGTGGGCGACGCGGGCGGCCACGGCGGGCGCCTCGCGCAGCCCTTCGCCGACCATGCAGATGAGCGCGCGCCCCCTCTCGACGATGGGGCCGTGGCGGGGCGCCTCCCCGTGCCCGCCGCCGTTGGCGCCGAGTTGTTGCGTGATCGCCTTGACAGTGTGGGGCGACGGGTCGGCCCCGGCGCAGACGAGCGTGCCCGGCTCTTCCGGCGCGCGCGAGTTGCAGACGCGCAGCGGGATGCGCCCTGCGACGAGCGGCTCGATGGTCTTCGGGTGGAGCACCTTCGCGCCGAAGAAGGCGAGCGTCGCCGCCTCCGCGTAGGAGAGCCAGGGGATTGTGCGCGCGCCCTTGACGATGCGCGGGTCGGCCGTGAGGACGCCCGCCACGTCCGTCCAGATTTGCACCTCGCGCGCGCCGAGCGCCGCGCCGACGAGCGTCGCCGTGTAGTCCGACCCGCCGCGCCCGAGGGTGGTCACGGCGCCGCCTTCGGAAGCGGCGATGAACCCGGCCATGACGGGAACCTCGCCCGACGCGAGGAGCGGCGCGAGTCTCGCGCGCGTCCGCCGCGCCGTCTCGGCCGGGAGCGGCGCGGCGCAGCCGTGCGCCTCGTCGGTGACGATGCACTGCCGCGCGTCGACGCAGGTGGCGGGCAGGCCGTACTGGCGGAGGACGGCCGTCAGGAGCGTGGCCGACAGGCGCTCGCCGTACGAGACGACGGCGTCTTGCAGGGGCGGGCGCTCCCGGGGGCCGGCGGCCATCTCCTCCAGCAGCGACGCCAGCTCGGCGCGCCCCCTCCCCATCTCCGCCTCGACCGCGGCGGCGGCCTCGTCCGTCAGCAGGCGGCGGGCGATCTGCACGTGACGCTCGAAGTGTCCCTCAAGCGAGTCGAGCGGCGCGTCGGCGTGCGCGGCGGCCGACCGCGCCGCCGCCAGCAGCGCGTTCGTGACGCCGCCCAGCGCCGAGACGACTACGACGGGTAGCTCCTCCCTCCGCGCCCGCACGATCTCCGCCGCGCGCTCGAAGGCGCTCGCGTCCTCGACGGACGTGCCGCCGAACTTCATGACGGCGGGTGGCTGGTGCGACGGCTTGCGCGCGGCTTTCAGTAACATGCGGGTTGAGAATGCTCCCTCGAAATGAGGCCCGGCGCTTTCAGAGAGTCTTACCTCTCAGAGAATCTTATACTCGGCGCCGCTCAGGCTCGCGTCGGCGCCGCGCAGGACGAAGGCGGGCGGGGCCGGCTCCTTCCTGAACCCGAGCCCCTTGGTGATAGCCCAGCGTTGCAGCCAGGAGATGCCCACCTGGCCGAAATAGTCATCCGGCAGGCGGTAGGCGCCGTCCCGCAAAGCCTCCGCCAGGGAGATGAATTCGTAGCCCCGCCCCTTAATCATCGCGAGCAGCTCGCCGAAGCAGTCGGCGTTGAGCGCGTTGGCGTGCAGCAGGAGGATTTGCGGGAGTTCGTAGCCGAGCACGGCGACCGATAGCTCTTCATAAAACTCGAAGACCTCCCGCATGTACGCGACGTAAGCCGCGCCGACGGCCCGCATGTCACGGCGGCACCTGTCCGCGGCGGCCCGGACGTAAACCTCGTCGAAGAGCCATTCGAGGCTGTCGATGGTGACGGGGGCGACTTCGTAGCCGCGCGCGCCGAGAAAGCCCTCGAAGGCCGTCCTCGTCCCGAGGTCGCGGCCCGTGCAGAGGAAGGGGTGGCGGAAGTAGCGCAGTCGCATCCCCCGCGCCCTCAAGAGGGCCGCCGTGACGGCCTCGCCCCGCACCACGTCCTTCTGAAAGGCCGGGAGCGGGGTCTCATACAGGTAGAGGTGCGAGAAGGTGTGATTGCCCAGCTCGCCCCCGGCGTCCAGCCACGCGTCGAGGAAGCCGATGCGCTCCTCCGCCTGCCCGTACTTGTAGAGCAGCCCTTCGTTGACGAAGCCGACCGCCGGGACGTTGTGCGACGCGACGCCGTCCAACAGCCCATCGCAGACGCGCCGCAGCCGGGCCTGACAGATGCCGGGCTCGCGGACGGGCAGGTCGTCGAACGTCACGGCGACCCTTCGCCGGGTGTCGCGCTGGCCGGGGCAATCAAACGTTTCCATGATGGCGGCAGGCCGCGCCGGCGGGGCGCTCTACTCACGTCACCCCTCAGCGCGCCGCCGGCAGTTCCGGCTCGACCCGCTTGTGCACCAGGAAGGGCGGCATCGCCAGCGCGTGAATCGCGGACGTTTTGAAACAGTCGAGCGCCTCGGCGGGTGTCTCGACGATGGGCTCGCCCTGGCCGTTGAAGGAGGTGTTCAGGAGCACGCCGACGCCCGTGCGCCCCTCGAACCCCTTGATGAGGGAGTAGAGGAACGGGTCTTCCCGCTCGTTAATCGTCTGGAGGCGCGCCGTGCCGTCGACGTGGGTGACGGCGGGCAGCAGCGGGCGGTGCTCCGGCCGGACGTTGACGGCGAATTGCATGAAGGGCACGGGGCGGTCAATCTCGAAGAACTTCGACGCGCACTCCTCCAGCGCCACCGGCGCCAGCGGCCGGAACAACTCCCTCCCCTTGACGTGCTGGTTGATGAACGTCCGGATCGCCGGGTGGCGCGGGTCGGCGAGGATGCTGCGGTGGCCGAGCGCGCGCGGCCCCAACTCGCTGCGCCCCTGGTAGAGCGCCACGACGCGGCCGCTCTCCAGCAGCTCGACCACGCGCCCGACGTAATCCTCGGGCCGCTCGACGGCGAGCGCCTCGTCGCCTTCCACCAGCCGCTCGACATCGACGTGCGGCTCCGGCCCGAGGAAGTCGTTGACCCAGCGGAAGCTGCGGCGCTCGCCCAGACACTCGCGGTAGCCGTAGATGGCGCACCCCAGCGCGGTCCCGCCGTCGTGCGGCGACGGCGGGACGAAGATGTCCGCGAAGGGTGACTCGCGCAGCAGCCGCCCGTTGGCGACGCAGTTCAGCGCCGTCCCCCCGGAGAAGCAGAGCTTGTCGACCCCGGTCTCGCGCGCGAGCCACTCGGCGACGCGCAGGAGCGCCTCCTCGAAGCAGCGCTGGCCGGCGGCGGCCAGGTCGGCACACTCCTCGAAGCTGCCCGAGCCGTCACGGAAGAAGCGGAAGCGGCTCTGCCCCTCGAACAGTTCGAGCCACTCGCCGGGGATGAAGACCTTCTCGTCTTCGACGACAAGGGGCGGCAGCCGCATCGCGTGTGGGTCGCCGTAAGGGGCCAGCCCCATCACCTTCCCTTCGTTCCCCTGGCCGGGGAACAGGACGTGTGTCAGGTAGTTGTAGAAAGCCCCGAGGCCGACCGGGCGCGACTGATCCGCGCTCCACGTCTGCTTGCCGATGCAGCGGTTGCCGTCGCCCGTGCAATGGTAGAAGGAGCCGACCTCTACCCAGTCGGGGTTAACCCCGGCGCGGCCCGGCCACTGCTCCGTGATGCCGCGGACGTGGCTGCCCTGAAAATCAATGACGATGAGCGCCGCCTCTTCAAACGGCGAGAGGTAGAACGTGCTGTAGAGGTGAGCGAAGTGGTGCGAGATGGACTCCTGGCGGGGCCGCCCGCGGAACTTGATGACCTCGCGCAGCTCGCGGTCGTACTCCGCGCGCTGCGAAAACTCCGCGTCGGAGGAGAAGCACTCGACGACGAGGTCTACGGGGCCGGCGAGGCCCGGGACGCGCTCGGCGTACCACCGGCCGAGGTCGCCCAGCTTCCCCCAGTGATGCTTCTGTCTCGTCAAACGCTCCTTCTGGATGCTGACGATGGAGGACTCCGTAATCACGCAGACGCTCGCGTCCTGCGTCCGATTGATTCCGACCACCGTGGGAGTTGCAGTCACGAGTATGCTCCTCGATGTCGTGGGCTATTTATGGAGGGGAGTGTCGAATCAGACTTTCGGGTGAGGTCTAGCACCCTGTCGCTGCCTTGCTTGCCGACGCCGCCCGCAGACCGCTCGGGCACCCGCCGCGGCGCTCTCAACTTAACACGCCAGTCCGGTGAGCAGCGGGCGGGCATTATACCTACTGGCCCCGGCTCTTGCAAAAATCCGCGGCGCCCTTCCCGGGCGCCCTGACCACACCCCGGCGGGCGGCACGGCCGGGCGGTCGGTTTGACACCGCCGCACGCGCTGCTTTAAAGTCCGCCTCGACGCGGCCCTTCGCCCACCGCCGGCTCCCTCCGCAGGGCGTTCTCTTTTACAAGAAGTGGTGCACCATGTCAGGCGACACGCCCCTCAAGACCAGCATCTTCGTCTTCTCCGACGGCTCCCAGCTCGTCAACGACCTGACGAACCGCTATTACGCCCACGACCCCGAGGACGTTGACCTGCTCAAACGTCTTTCGACCGCGCAGGCCGATTTCGAGACCCTCACCTCCTCCAACCCCGAGCCGGGATTCCGCGAGCGCCTCGAACGCCTGATTCGAGAGCGGATGATTGTCCCGGCGTCGCTCGACGAGACCCCGGCCTTCGTCCCGCACCGGGTGGACATCGAGACGTGCAGGCAGTGCAACGCCCGCTGCCGTTTCTGCCCGCAGAGCGTCTCGCCGAAGACGCCCGAGGTCATGCCGCTCGAACTCTTCGAGCTGATTCTGTCCCGCCTGGGTCAGACTTCGCCGGAGTGGGTCGCGCTGAATCATTACGGCGAGCCGCTGCTCGACCCGCACTTCCGCGAGCGCGTCCGGCTGCTGCGCGAGAAGGGCTTCCCCCTCTACCTCTTCACCAACGGCACGCTGTTGAAGGACTCGACCGTCGACTTCCTCTGCGAGGGCGGGCTCTACGAGGTCACTTTCAACTTCCCCTCGCTCGACCCCGCCGAGTGGTGCGACCTGATGCAGATGAAGGAGAGGTTCTACTGGAACGCGCGGCGCGGCATCGAGCGTTTCCTCTCTCTGGGCGGCGCGGGCGGCAACGGCGCCTCCATCTCCGTCAACGCCCGCACCACCAACTCCGAGGAGAGGATTGCGACCCTGCGGGAGCACTTCTCGTCCTTCGGCCCGGTGCGCATGATCTGGGAGGACTCGAACTCGCGCGCCAGCGCCATCGAGAACCAGTTGGTCAGGATCGACACGAAGGGCGCCGGCCGGTCTTACGGCGGCTGCGAGCGGGTCGCCGCACACCTCCACGTCTCGTGGGAGGGAAAGGTCTACCTCTGCTGTCAGGACTACGACCAGGCGACGGTGCTCGGCGACCTGCGTGAGTCCGGCGTCTCCTCGATCATGACTTCCGGCGTCGCGCGGCAGCTCCGCGCCGAGATTTTCGGCCAGACCCCGATGGCCGCCGGGCGGCTCTGTCTCAACTGCCACAAGCTGCGAACCGAGAGGTTCCCGCTTTAGGCCGGGGCGCGCACGTGGCCGAAAGTATTTCCCGCGGACCCTTCTTCCGGCAGGGTTCGGCCGTCTTCCCAGCTACCCGCCCTTAAGAACGACAGCACGTCGAAACCGACCCGAGCCCTCAGATGCTTCGCGCTTCGTATTGGCGCCGCGTCTTCTCGAAGGCGACGGCGGGTGACGGTCGTCTCGATAAGCTCGACGGCCTCTTCGCCGTCAAGTGTCAGGTCGTACTCGACCGTGTCCACGTCGGCCAGCCTGAACGCGTCACCGCATTGGGCAGCCACCCGCCGCGGCTCATCCTCCGCGGTATTCGGAAGTCTCAGGGTCGCCAGCAAGTCGGTCAGGTGCCGGGGGTTTGGCACCACGACGATTAAGAGCGCGCCCCGCGGCATGACCCCGGCGAACTCGACCGGGTGGCGCGGGGCGAACGTGTTCAGCAACACCTGTATGGAGTCGGGCGCGACCGGCACTCTCGCGCCGAGGTCGGCGGCAACCCAACCGACCCCTGCGTATCTTTTCGCGGCCCTTCGCACCGCGCCTTCGGAAGCGTCGACACCCAGATACTCGACCCGCTCGGTCTGCAACTGTTCGTCCAGGTAGTTTTTCAACTCGCCGAGGAGGCTGCCCTCGCCGCACGCGGCGTCCAGCACGCATAGGTCGAGCGGCCTGTTTTTCGACAGCACGTAATCGGCCAGGTGCTGATAGACGCGGGTGTTAATCTGACGAGACAGCGGGGCGAAAAAATCACCGCCCGAAAGGCCCCGCGGCCCACTTAAAATTTCCGCGTTCCCGCCGCACGACTCGGCCCCCCCGCCTGACAGCCGCAGGTCTACGTACCCCTCTTCGGCGACGCGGAACGAGTGACGGTTGGGACATCCGAGCCGCCCGGCAACCCTCAGGAGGGGCGAGTCGCAAACCGGGCAAATCAGAAAACGTTCGGGGCACCCTCGTTCCATGAGGGGCGGATTATAACCGAGACGCAGTTCCCGCGACAGAACCGCCGGGTGAGCGCCTTCAGGAGGCGGGGGCGAAGGGGAGGGGGGCGCGCGTTAGGCCGGCGAGCTTGCCATCTTCGAGCTTGAGGATGCGGTCGGCGAGGTGGTAGTAGCGGTCGTCGTGTGTGATGACGACCACGGCCTTGCCCCGCGCCTTCAGCTCGGGCAGGAGCCGCGTGTAGAAGAAGTCTTTGAAAGAGGGGTCCTGGTCGGCCGCCCACTCGTCGAAGACGTAGGCGGGACGGTCTTCGAGGTACGCGGCGAGCAGCGCGAGGCGCTTGCGCTGTCCCTGCGAGAGGTCGGTCGTGGAGAGCACGCCGTCGCGGACGCTGACTTTGCTGTCGAGCTGTAGCCTGACGAGGTGCTCGTGCGCCTGCGCGTCGAGCCTCGGGCGTTCCAGGCCGAGGAGGCTGTCGAAGAGGTAGAAGTCGGAGAAGACCGCCGAGAAGAGCGAGCGGAGGTACTCCCTGTCCTCGTCCCCCACCCCGCGCCCGTCGAGCCGTACCTCCCCGCCCTCCGGCGCGTAGAGCCCCGTCAACAGTTTGGCCAGCGTGGTCTTGCCGCTCCCGTTGCCGCCCACGAGGAAGACCAGCTCCGCCGGGCGCAGCTCGAAATCTATCGGCCCCAGCACGAAACTGTCCGGCTCGTTCTCGCGCCTGTAGGCGTGTGTGACCCCGCTCAGCTCAAGGAGGGAGAAGGAGGTGGCGTCTTCCGCGTCCAGGCCCGCGCCGCCCTCGGCGCCGCCAGCGGTCAGCCTGAGCCCCAGCCCCTCCACGCGGTCGAGCGCGACGCCGGCGCGCGCCAGCGTCGGCAGCGCGCCCATGATGACCTGTAACGGCGTCATCAGGTAGAGCAGCGTCAGCGTGTAGCCCGTGGCGACGCGCGACTCGCCCCCGTGCAGCGACGACAGCAGGAAGACGGTGACCCCGACGACGAGGTACATCATGCTCTGCCCCCAGCTCGCGGCGACCGCGTAGATCGTCGAGCTGCGGACGACGTAGCGGCGGAGCAGCGCGGCGGTCGGCTGCAAGACCTGCGCGAAGAACATCTGGCGGCGGCGGCGGTGCAGTTTCAGCTCCTTGGCGCCGGTCGTCAGCGCGCGGAAGTGGGAGAAGAGGCGGTCGCTCTCGGCCCGCGCCAGCCTGACCAGCCGCAGCGCCTTGATAATCGGCAGTTGGTAGAGCAGCACCCCGACGGCGAGCAGGCCCAGCCCCGCGGCCAGCGCCGGCCGCGAGAGCCAGCCGAGGTAGACCAAGCCGCCGAGGACGACCGCCGCGTTGACGCAAAGGTTCGAGACCACCGACAGCGTCGCGGAGATGACGGGCAGGTCATCGGTGAGCGAGGTCATCAGGCGGTGCGCGCCGAACTCTTCGAGCCCGCGCAGCGGGGCGGCGAGGATTTTCTGGCTGAGCCTGACGCGCAGGTCGTAGAGCGTGCCGTTCGCCACGCGCGTCAGGATGTACTCGGTGGCGAACCTCGACGCCGGCAGCAGCAGGCACAGCGCGGCGAAGGCCGCGAAGAGCGTGCCCCGCGGGCGGCTGTCGCCGCCGGTCAGCGCCGCGGTGATGACCGCCAGCAGCAGCGTGTTACACACGCCCGTCGCGATGCTGGCGAGCACGGCCAGCCCCACGCTGCCCGGGTAGTTCCGCACGAGGAATGAGAACAGCTTCAACTTCGCTCACGGCTCCCCCCGCCCCGCGCGCGGGGCGGGCGAGTCAGCAGGCGGGGGCGAGCGACGGCCGCGCCTCCGGGTCCCCCTCCCAGAGGTGCGCGACGTCGCCGAAGTGCGCGCCCACCCATTCGTCGGAGAAGATGGTGTCGAGGTAGCGCTCGCCGCGGTCGGGGAAGATGAGGACGCAGTTGGCGCCGGGCGGTATCTCGTCCTTCAGGCGCTCGACCGCCGCGAAGACCCCGCCGGAGGAGCCGCCCGCCAGTATCGCCTCGCGTCGCGCGAGGCGGCGGCAACCTACCACGCAGTCGAGGTCGGTGACGTGGACGCACTGGTCCGCGAGGTCTTCACGGAAGAGCTGCGGGCGGACGGCGGCCCCGTGGCCGGGCAGCAGCCGCGCGCCCTTGGTGCCCCCGAAGATGACGCTGCCGACCGCGTCCACGCCGATCACCTTCGTCCGCAGCCCCTGCTCGCGCACGTACTCGCTGCACCCGCGCAGGGTGCCGCACGTGCTGGTCGCGCAGAACAGGTAGTCAACCTCGCCGCCGAGCGCGTCGGCAATCTCGCGCATGGTCTGGTGGTGCGCCGCGGCGTTGGCCTCGTTGGAGTATTGGTCGGCCCAGAAGCTGTTCTCGGTCGAGGCGAGGAGTTCCCTGACGGCGCGGATGCGCGCGGGCAGGTACTCGCCCGTCTCCGGGTCGGGCTCGGTCACGACGTGCACCTCCGCGCCGTACGCCTTCAGCAGCCGGACGTTCTGCGCGGTGGTCTTCGCGTCCACGACGCAGACGAAGCGCAGGCCGAAGCAGGTGCAGACCTGCGCCAGCCCGATGCCCATGTTGCCGGAGCTGGACTCGATGACGACCGACCCGCGCTTGAGCGCGCGGGAGTCGAGAGCCTGCCGGATGATGTGGAAGGCGGGGCGGTCTTTCGTGCTCCCGCCGGGGTTCAGCGACTCGAGTTTGGCGAACACGTTGAAGGGCAGCGCCGAGCAGGAACTGCCCAGGCGGATGAGCGGCGTGTTGCCGATTGCGGATAGGATGCCCGTACTTTCCATCTCCCCCCTCTTCTCGGTTGGAGCGCGGACGGTTGGGCGCGGGGGCCGTCATGCCCCCGCGCGTGACGCGGGCGCGCCTAGCCCGCGGTCTGTCTCTCGGCGTCGAGCGGCTGCTGCACCTCTTCGGCCGAAAGGTTTTGAATCGAGCCCAGGATGTCGGTCTGCGGCGGCGCGCCCGCCTGCCGGGCCTGCTGCCGCACCGGCGCGCGGCTCTGCTCGACCAGCGCGTGCAGGTCGCGGGTCGCCACGGCGACGCGCGGCACCGCCGGGCCGCTGCGGAGCAGGCGCTCGAAGACCTCCGCGCCCTCCTCCGAGAGGATGCCCTGCCCGACTTCGGGCCAGTCGTCCCAGTTAATCGAGAAGACGCGCGTGCCGTCGGAGGCGGCGCGCGCCTCGGCGAAGGCGTCGAGGAAGGCGTCGGCGGCGCAGTGATCGACGAGGCCGAACCTGCCGAAAATGGCGTCGAGCGACGAGAAGAGCGCGATGAAGTCCGGCCTCTCGTCGCGCAGCACGGCGTCGAGCACCTGCGCGCCGCGCACCTTCGGCGCGAGCACGGCGGCGGCCGCCTCCGCCGTCTTCAACTGAATCATGCCGCCGGTCGGCACGCCCGCGGCGTGCAGCACCCCGTCGATGCCGCCGAAGCGGGCCCGCGCGGCGGCGACGACCGCCTCCATCTCGGCGCGCGAGGTCACGTCGGCGCTCAGCGCCAGCACCTCCGCGCCGCCGGCCTCTAGCGACCTGAGCCGCCTTATCCTCTGCGAGACGCGGTCTTCCCCGCCGCGCTCCGCGAGCCACGCGTCCCAATCGGACGCCTCCGGCACGAAAGAGCGGCCGACCAGCACGAGGCGCGCGCGCAACGTACGCGCGAGACGTTCGGCGATGGCCGACACGATGCCGCCTATGCCGCCAGTGATGAGGTAGACGCCGCCCTCCCTCAACAGTGACCCGCCGGCGCCGACCCCTTCGGGCCGGACGGGGTCGTAAGTCTGCACCCAGCGCCTGCGGCCGCGGTAGGCGACGAGCGTGTCCGCGCCCTCGGCGACCAGCTCGTCGAACAGTTGCCTGCCGAGCGCCGCGGCGCGCGACTCGGCGCCGGCGGGCGCGGCGACGTCTATGCTCTGGCAGAAGAGGTTCGGGTACTCGTGCGGGGCGACGCGGCAGACGCCGAGCGCCGTGGCCTTCGCCGGGCTCAGAGACTCTTCGCCCGTCACCGACTGCACGCCGCTCGTCACCGCGACGAGCCGGAGCGGGTCGCTCACCCCGCGGTTGCCGAGCGCCTGCGCGAGGAAGAGCAGGCTGTAGAAGCCTTCGTCCGTCTGCGACTCCGGCGCCCCGCCCCCGTCGTCCGGCGTCACGCCCCACAGGTGACAGACGACGTGCGGCAACAGCCCGCGCGCGCGCAACTCCCCGAACAGCGCGTCGTAGTCGCCCGCCTGCCCGGGCGCGACGGCGTAACCCCGTTCGCCGACCTGACGGAAGCCCGCGCCGCGCTCGACCGTCAAGACCTCGCGCCCCGCGCCTTCGAGCTGCGCGACGAGGCTCCGTCCCACGCCGCACCCGTCGAGGAAGACGAGGTAGCGGCGCGCTTCAGACGCCGTCTCTTCGCCGGCGCGCGCGGCCGGCGGGCCGGTCTGCTTCCACGCCGGCAGGTAGAACCATTCGGCGATGTCGGGACGCTTTTCGAGCTGCGCCGCCGCCGGGGCTGCTGACTGCCTGGGCGGCTCGACCCAGAAGCGCCGACGCTCGAACGGGTAGGTCGGCAGCGGCACGCGCCGCCGCGCCGCGCCGTCGTGGAACTCCGTCCAGTCGGCCGCGACCCCGGTCAGCCACAGGCGGCCCAGCGCGCCCAGCAGGAAGGCGAGGTCGGACTGGCGTTCGCCGGGGTGGCGCAGCGACGCGAGCACCTCGCGCCCCGCCCCGCCCTGACTCTCCGGGTGCTGAAGCGCCCACGCGCCGAGCGCCTGACCGGGGCCGACTTCGAGCAGCGCCGACCCGCGCTCGCGCCACAGCCGCCCGACGCCGTCGCCGAAGCGCACGCGGCGGCGGAGGAGCGTGGCCCAGTAGCGCGGGTCGGCGGCCTGCGCCGCGGAGAGCCAGTCGCCGGTGACGTTCGAGATTAAGGGTATCGTCGGCGCGTTGAGCTTCACCGTCCTGAGCAGCGACGCGAAGGACTCGACGATGGGCTCGATCATGGGCGAGTGGAAGGCGTGGGTCGTCGGCAGGCGGCGCGCGGCCACGCCCCGCGCGGCGAGCGTGCGCTCCAACTCGTCCACCGCCTCCGTCCCGCCGGTGACGACGCAGGCCGACGGCCCGTTGACGGCGCCGAGGTCGAGCCGCGCGCCGAGCAGCGGCTCGACCTCCGAAGGCGGCAGCGGCACGGCCAGCATCGAGCCGGGCGGGAGCTGCTGTATGAGTTGCGCGCGCCGCGCTTCGAGCGCCAGCGCGTCCTCCAGCGAGAAGACGCCCGCGAGGCAGGCCGCCGCGTACTCGCCGACGCCGTAGCCGATGAGCGCCTCGGGGACGACGCCCCACTTCATCCAGAGGCGCGCGAGCGCGTACTCGATGACGAAGAGTGCGGGCTGGCCGTAGACCGCCTGGTCGAGCCTCCGCGCGGCCTCGTCCTCGACCTCTTCGCCGCGCGGCGTAGGACGCGGGTCGGGGCCGCCCGCCGGCTCCGCGTCGTCAACGTCCCGGCCGGCGAAGATAATGTCCCTCAGGTCGGCTCCGAGATGCGCTTTGAGCAGTTCGCAGCAGCGGTCAACCTCTGCGCGGAAGAAAGCCTCCTGCCGGTACAGCCCGCGCCCCATCCCGACGTGGTGGTCGCCGAGGCCGGGGAACATGAAGGCGACGGCGCGGGCGCCGGGCGGCGCTTCGGCCGTGAAGACGCGCCGCGGGTCCCTGCGTTCGAGCGCGTCGGCGAGGTCGGCCGCGTCGCGCGCGACGACCGCCCTGCGGTGGCGGAAGGCGCGGCGCCCCACTTGCAGCGTGTAGGCCGCGTCGGCCGCGTCGAGTTCCGGATGCCGCCGGAGGTGCGCGGCGAGGCGGTCGGTGGCGGCTTCGAGCGCGCTCCCGGTCTTGGCCGAGAGCACCAGGAGTTGCAGCGGGCGCGCGGGCGCGGGCGGCGCGGGCGGCGGCGCCTCTTCGACGACGACGTGCGCGTTCGTCCCGCCCATCGCGAAGGCGCTGACGCCGGCGCGGCGCACGCCGCCCTCGGGCCGCCACTCGCGCAGCCGGTCGTTGACGTAGAAGGGGCCGTCGGAGAAATCGATTTGCGGGTTGGGCCGGTCGAAGTTGAGGGTCGGCGGTAGCTGCCGGTGCTTGAGCGCCAACACGGTCTTGATGAGGCTCGCCGCGCCGGCGGCGGCGTCGGCGTGGCCGATGTTGGTCTTCACCGAGCCGAGGCCGCAGAAGTTCTTCTTCTCCGTCTCGGCGCCGAAGACGCGCGCGAGCGCGGCGACCTCGATGGGGTCGCCCAGCGGCGTCCCCGTCCCGTGCGCCTCGACGTAAGTGACCGTCTCGGCCGCGACCCCGGCGACCGCCTGCGCCATCGCAATCACGTCGGACTGGCCGTCGACGCTCGGCGCGCCGTAGCCGACGCGCAGCGCGCCGTCGTTGTTGATGGCCGAGCCGCGGATGACGGCGTGAATCGTGTCGCCGTCGGCGACCGCCTCCGACAGGCGCTTGAGGACGACGTTGCCGACGCCGGCCCCGCTCACGGTGCCCGCGGCGCCGGCGTCGAAGGCGCGGCAGTGGCCGTCGGGCGAGAAGACGCCTTCGACCGGGACGTAGCCCGACTTGGGCGGGATGTTGACGGACACGCCCCCGGCCAGGGCGAGGTCGCACTGGTAGTTGAGCAGGCTCTGGCAGGCGAGGTGCACCGCCACGAGCGAGGTCGAGCAGGCCGTCTGGATGTTGACCGTCGGGCCCTTGAGGTCGAGCTTGTAGGCGATGAGCGACGTCAGGAAGTCCTTGTCGTTGAAGAGTCGCAGTTGCCCCGCGCCGAAGGCCGCGACCAGCTCGCGGTCGGGCAGGAGGTTGTAGAACACGTACTGCCCCGCGCTCATCCCGCCGAAGACGCCGACGAGCCCCCCGTAAGCCTCCGGGTCGTAGCCCGCGTCTTCGAGCGCCTCCCAGCAGTTCTCCAGGTAGGCGCGGAGCTGCGGGTCGATGATCTGCGCCTCGCGCGGGCCGAAGCCGAAGAAGTCCGCGTCGAAGAACTCGGGGCGCGGCAGCACGCCGCGCGCCCGGACGTAGTCGGGCGAGCGCAGCACCTCGGGGTCCACGCCCGACGCGAGCAGCTCCTCGTCGTCGAAGGTGCTGATGCACTCGACGCCGTCGCGCAGGTTGGCCCAGAACTGCTCCAGGTCCTCCGCGCCGGGGAAACGCCCGGCCATGCCGACGACGGCCACGCGCTCAATCCCGTCCGAAGTCTCTTCCACGCCTGTCAACCTTTCCGCGCCCATTTACCCGTCCCTTCCCCGTCTCGCTCAGCGGCCCTTCTTTTGGTTCGTTAACTGGCGGCGGCGGCTCATGGCCTCCTTCTGCCTCCGCGCGCGCTCGGCCGCCTGCCTGCGCGCCTCCTCGTCGAGGGTGGCGGCCGCGCCCCGCGCCTCGGGTCTCGCGTCGGCGCGCCGTGCGAAGAGGTTGTAGAGGATTGACTCCTCGTAGTGGTCGTCCTGCTCGACGGCGACCGCGTAGCCGCGGCCTTCGAGCATCCCGCGAATCTCGTCCAGGCGCCCCCCTAGGTCGTGCACCTCGACGACGATTTGGCGTATCTTCGGCCAGTCCTCGTCCGCGACGCCGCGCAGCACGTCGAGCTCGCTCTTCTGCACGTCCACCTTGAGGAAGTCGATGACCCCGACCCGCTCCTCGGCGATGACTTCGGAGAGCGTCCGCAGGCGGCACTCGTAGCCGAACGCCTTCAGGCGCTCGTCGAGCAGGTCGTCGGCGTGACGCATGACCTGCTCCATCCCCCCCACGCCCTGCCGCAACTGGTTCCGCATGATGGCGCGCAGCGCCTCGCGCTCCTCGCGCTCGTCGGCGTAGAAGGAGGACATGCCGGAGCTGTTCGGGTAGAAGGTGAAGGCGGCCGTGCCGCTCCGGTCGGAGACGCCGCAGTTGAAGAGGCGCGCGTTGACGCCGTGGCGCGCGACGTTCTCGCCGAGCGCCTCGAAGAGTGGCGGCGCGGGCTCGAAGGCGTAGACGCGGACGTCGCGCGCGCGCCGGTGCGCGAAGAGCGTGAAGAAGCCGACGTTGGCCCCCACGTCGAAGACGCAGTCGCCGTCCTTCAACTCGACGCCGTGCCGGATGTAAATCTGCTTCTCGAAGATGTCCTGGTAGAAGAAGCCCACCTCGGCGCGGCTGTGGTAGGCGACCTCCATCCCGTTCGGGAGCTGGCAGTGCCGGGGCCCGGGGAAGCCGCCGCCGAGACTCGCCGCCGACTCGCGCGCCGCGCCCGTCCCGCCCGTTGCCGTCTCTCTGTCCGTCATCCGCGACGCCTCCGCCCGCCCTTCACCACCCGACCCCGACCCGCAGGTACGCGGGTAGCGGCTGCACGTGCGCCGGGTCGTGCTCCAACAGCGCGGCCCCGCCCTCGCCGCGCCACACCTCGCGGAAGCCCGCGAACTTGTAGGTGACGTACATCATCCGGTTGCGCTCGTTGGCGACGAAGTCGGCGCGCAGGCGGACGCCCGCCTCCCGCGCGCGCCGCGCCAGGAGGCTCAGGAGCACCGAGCCGACCCCGCGCGACATCACGCGGCAGGACATCAGCAGCAGCCTGATCGTCCATGCGTCCTCCTCGCACTCCACGAGCGCCAGACCGATCTTGCCGTAGCTGCCGAACTTGTCGCTCAAGCCCGCGATCAGAAGTTGGTGCCGGGGCGACCGCCGGAAGCCGTCCAGCTCTTCGTAAGAGTAGGGGCGCCCGGTGGTGTTGAGCTGGTTGGTGCGCACCGTCAGCTCCTCCGCGCGCATGAGGTCTTCCTCGGCCGCGGGCGCGACCGTCATGCACATCCCGAGGCTGGCGAGGAACTCCTCCTTCGGGCCGACGAACTCATCCTCGACGCGGGTGCGCTCGATGTCGCTGAGGTACATCCGCCGCCGCAACCTCGAATCGTCGGTGACGAAGCGCGGGTTGAGCTGCGGCAGGTCGAGCAGACCGGCGAGGTCGGCCACGTCGAAGAGCGTCACCTGCGGCAGGGCGTAGGCCACCTCCGCGCGCTCGTACGGCTGGTCGTCGATGAAGGCGACGGCGTCCGCGCCGATGTTGAGCGACGCGGCGATGCGCTCTATCGAGGCGGCCTTCGAGTTCCAACCGATCTGCGGGTAGAGGAAGTATTCTTCGAGCCCGAACTGGCGGAGCTTGGCGAGCGCCGCGTCGCGGTCGTTCTTGCTGGCGACCGATTGCAGGATGCCGCGCGCGTCGAGCGCCGCGACAATCTCGGCCACGCCCTCCCGGGGACGCACGTCGTCGCCTTCGAGCAGCGTGCCCTCCCAGAGCGTGTCGTCGAGGTCCCACACCACGCACTTGATGACGTGCCTGTCGGCGGCGGCCGGCGCCGCCGCCCCGGCGGGAGCCCCGCCCGTGACTGTCGTCTCGCTCATAGCGCGCCGCCCCCCTGATAGCCGTACTCGGCGATGGTAATCTGCTGCATCTGCGTGCTGCCCTCGATGACCTCCATGATTTTCGCGTCGCGCATGAAGCGCTGGACCGGGGACTCGCCGCTGCAACCGCGCGCGCCCTGAATCTGCACGGCGTCGGAGGCCGCGCGCGCGGCCGCCCCCGAGGCGAAGTACTTGGCGACGGAGGTCTCCATAATCGCCTCGGGCGCGCCCGCGTCTCTGAGGGCGCCCGCGCGCAGGCAGAGCAGGCGCGCGGCCTTAACGTCGGTGAGCATGTCGGTCAGCATCCGCCGGACGAGCTGGTGCTCTTTGATGAGTGCGCCGAACTGGCGGCGCGCCCCCGCGTAGGCGAGGCTCGCTTCGAGGCACGCCTGCGCGATGCCGACGCAGCCCCACGCCACCGTGTAGCGCCCGAGGTCGAGCGCGGCCGAGGCGACGTGCGAGAAGCCGAAGCCCTCACGGCCGACGAGGTTCTCGCGCGGCACGCGGCAGTCCTCGAAACTCAGCTCGGCCAGCATCGAGGCCCTGACGCCGAGCATCCCCTTAATCGGTTCGATACTCAGCCCCGGCGTGTCGCGCTCGACGAGCAGCGCCACGGGGCGCCCCTCGCACTGCGCGAAGACGAGGAAGAGGTCGGCGATCTGCCCGAACGTTACCCACCGCTTGCGCCCCGTCAGGACGTACGCGCCCTGCGACGGGCGGGCGCTCGTCTCGACGGCGCGCGCGTCGCTGCCGACGTCCGGCTCGGTGAGGGCGAAGGCGGCGAGGCGCTCGCCGGCGGCGAGGCGCGCGAGCCAGCGGGCGCGCAGCTCCTTCGACCCCCAGCGCGCGACGGCGTGCGCCACCATCCCGTGCACCGTGAGCAGGCTCCGCAGCGAGGAGCAGCCGCGCCCTATCTCCTCGTTGAGCAGGCCGTAAGTAACCATGCTCATCGCGCCGCCGCCGTAAGCCTCGGGCAGCGTCGCCCCGAGGTAGCCGCGCCGCGCGGTCTCCTCTATCACCCCGCGCGGCAACCGCTCCTCCCGGTCGAAGCCGTCGGCGAACGGCGCGACGTGCGCGTCCGCGAAGGCGCGGAAGTCCGCCCGCGCCCGCGCCTGCTCGTCGCTCAAACCGAACATCGGCCCGCCTCCCACCCGCGCCTCCCGTCAGAGCCCCGCCGCCTGCCCGCGCGTCTTCCGCTCGACGAGCGCGGCGATGGCGTTGACCGAATTAAAGTTGTCTATCTCAAGGTCTTCGTCCTCGGCCGTGACGCCGAACGCGCTCTCGACGAACTGGACGAGCTGCATCGCGAACATCGAGTTGACGAAGCCGCCCGCGAAGATGTCGTCGTCGTCGCCGAGTTCGTGGCCGCGCACGTACTTCCCGATGAACGCCCTGACCTGCTCCTTGACCTGCGTTTCGTCCATGCGTCTCCCCTTCGCCCCGCCGCCCGCTCAGTATTTGTAGAAGCCCTCGCCGCTCTTGCGCCCGAGCAGCCCGGCGTCCACCATCTTTCTGAGCAGCGGGCACGGGCGGTACTTGCTGTCGTTGAAGGACTCGTACAGCACCTCGATGGAGAGGAGGATGGTGTCGAGCCCGATGAGGTCGGCCGTCTCCAGCGGCCCCATCTTGTGGCCGAAGCAGCTCTTGAAGATGGCGTCCACCTGCTCGGCCGAGGCCACGCCCTCCTGTAGGAGGAAGACGGCCTCGTTGATCGTCGGCATCAGCACGCGGTTGGTGACGAAGCCGGGCGAGTCGTTGACGACGATGCCCGTCTTGCCCATGCGCTTCAGCAGCGCGAGCGCCGTTTCGACGGTCTCGTCCGAGGTGTGGTGGCCGCGGATGACCTCGGCCGTCGGCTTGAGCGGCACGGGGTTCATGAAGTGGATGCCGAGCACGCGCCGGGGCCTCCGCGTGACCGAGGCGATGCGCGTGATCGGGATGGCCGACGTGTTCGCGGCGAAGACGCAGTGGTCGGGGCAGACCGGGTCGATCCGCTCGTAGACCTCCCGCTTGACCTCCCACTTCTCGGTCACGTTCTCGACGACGAAGTCGGCCCCGGCGAGCGAACCGAGTTCGGTGGTGAACTCGATGCGCCCGAGCACCTCGGCGGCGTCGGCGCGCTTCTGCCCCTTGTTGAAAAGGCCCTGGAAGCGCAGGCCCTGCGCCACCTCGCGGCGCGCGCGCGCGAGGGCCTCTTCGGAAACGTCCAACAGGGCGACGAGGTGCCCGGTGAGCGCGAGGTTCTGCGCCACGCCCGTCCCCATCACGCCCGCCCCTATCACCCCGACCAAACGAAACTCCATACTTCCTCCGACTGGAACGTTGATTTCCGCGCGCCGCCTTCAGCGCGGTCGCGCGGGCGGGCGCCGCGGGGGCCGGGCCTGCTGCTGCCTGCTCATGACTTCGGCTTGGCGCGCGGCGCGGCTCTGCGCCTGCCCGAAAGAGGGACGCTCGTCCCCCCCGCCTTCGACGAAGCGCGCGAGCGTGCCCACGGTCGGGTGGCGGAACATCTCGACGATGGGCACGTCGCGGCCGAAAGCCTCGCGCAGGCGGCCGTTGACCTGCACCACGAGCAGCGAGGTCCCGCCGATCTCGAAGAAGTTGTCGTCCACACCGACGCTTTCGAGCTTGAGGACTTCGCGCCAGATGGCGGCGACGGTCTGTTCGGCCTCCGACCGCGGCGGGGCCACGCCGGCGTCCGCGCCCGGCCCCGTAGGGTCGGGCAGCGCCTTCCTATCGACCTTCCCGTTCGGCGTCAGCGGCAGCGCTTCGAGGAAGGAGAAGGCGGAGGGGACGAGGTGCGAAGGCAGCCTCTCGTGCAGGACGCGGCGGAGCGCCGCGGGCGAAAGTCTGTCGCCGTCCGCCGGGGCCGCGGCTCCGCCGGCCGACGGCACGACGTAGGCCAGCAGGCGCTTCTCGCCCGAGGCGTCCTCGCGCGCGACGACCACCGCCTCCCTGACGCCGGGGCAACCCCTGAGCGCCGCCTCGACCTCGCCCAGCTCGATGCGGAAGCCTCGCACCTTGACCTGGTTGTCGGCCCGGCCCAGGAACTCGACGCTGCCGTCGGGCAGGTGGCGCCCCAAGTCGCCGGTGCGGTACAGGCGTTCGCCGGCTTTCGTAGAGAACGGGTCGGGGACGAACCGCTCGGCCGTCAGCGCGGGGCGGTTCAGGTACCCCCGCGCGACCCCCTCGCCGCCGAGGTAGATTTCGCCCGGCACGCCCGCGGGCGCGAGCCGCAGGTTGGGGTCGAGGATGCGGACGGTCGTGTTGGCGATGGGCCGACCGATGGGGACGGCGTCGCCGACCTCGCCCACCTCGTGCTCCGTAGACCAGACGGTCGTCTCCGTCGGGCCGTACATGTTGTGCACCTCGCAGCCGAGACGCTCGCGGAGTTGGCGCGCGAGCGTGGCGGGGAGCGCCTCGCCGCCGACGAGTAGCTTGCGCAGGCCGCGCATGGCGGCGGCCGTCTCCTCGTCGGCCAGCAGCAGCCGCGCCATCGAGGGGGTGAATTGCAGGTGCGTGACGCCGTGCTCGCGCAGTTGCGCGGCGAGCGGGTAGGCGCGCGCGCGGCGCGGCCGGGCGCTGCGCTCCTTCAGCTCGGCGAGCTGGGGCAGGCTCGCCAGCACCTCCTTCTGTTCGACGCCGAAGTCGATCAGGCACCCGACCTCGTCCACGCCGGCCGATTGCAGGCGTTCGATCATCGGCAGGCACGTCTCGGGCGTGCCGAGCAGCGCCGCCGTCCCGAAATAGCGGTCGAAGGCGTGGGCGAGCACGGCCTCCATATCCGCGTCCGTGACGCGCCCCGAGTCGAGGTCGCGGCCGAGGCTGCGCGCGGAGTGGCGGAGCAGGCTGATCGAACTCCGCAGGTAGTTCGAGAAGGGGGCGCGGACTACCTCCCTCACCGCTTCGAGGTCGCGGCCGACGAACGTGTGCAGCATCAGCGTGACGTGCCCGCCGCCCGGCCCGTGCCCGTGTTCGCGCCAAGCCTCGCGGTAGACTTTGATCTTCTCGCCCAGCTCCGCGACGGTCTGGCCGAGCAGGTGCGTCAGCAGGTTCGCGCCGATACGCCCGGCGGTGCGGAACGTCTCGGGGTTGCCCGCGGCCGTGATCCAGAAAGGCAGCTCGGGCTGGACGGGGCGCGGGTGGACACGCACTTCGATCTCGTTGCCCGCGCCCGTCCGGCGCATGACCGGCTCGCCGCGCCAGAGCCGGCGCACCAGCTCGATGTTGCGGTACATCACCTCGTGCCTGTTCTCGTACACGTCGGGCGCGAGGACGAAGTCGTTGGCGTGCCAGCCGGAGGCGAACGAGATGCCGACGCGCCCTTTGGACAGGTTGTCCACCATCGCCCACTCCTCCGCCACGCGGAGCGGGTCGTGCAGGGGGATGACGACGCTGCCCGCCCTGATCTGGACGCGCCGCGTGACGGCGGCGACGGCCGCGCTCGTCACGGACGGGTTCGGGTAGGTGCCGCCGAAGGCGTGGAAGTGTCGCTCCGGCGTCCACACCGCGGAGAAGCCTTGCTCGTCGGCGAACCTGGCCCCTTCGAGCAGCAGCTCGTAGATGTCGCCGCCGCCCGTGTTGTCGTCGCTGGCGAAGTAGAAGAGGCTGAAGTCCAACGCCTTCTCCGGCGCCCCGGCGGCCGGCGCCCCGGCGTCGCCCGTGAGGTCGAGCCGCCCCTGCAACACGACCTTAAAGCCGCGCGTGAGCGTCCAGAAGAGTTCGAGGACGGAGATGTCGAAGGAGACGCTGGTGATGGCGAGCCAGACGCCCGGCTCGCCGCCGCCCAGCTTTTCGTCCATCGCCGAAAGCAGGTTGACGACGTTGCGGTGCGAGACGCAGACGCCCTTCGGCCTGCCCGTCGAGCCGGAAGTATAGATGACGTAGGCCAGGTTCTCGGGCGACGCCGCGACGCCCGCCTCGCGGCCGCCCGCCTCGCCGTCGCCCGCGCCCCCCGCGCCGACGACCCACGCCCTCACGCCCCAGCCCTCGACCAGCCCCGACAGCTTCGCGTCCGTGAGCACGAGCGAGAGCCCGGCGTCCTCGGCCATGAAGCGCAGCCGCTGCTCCGGGTACTCCGGGTCGAGCGGCACGTAGGCCCCGCCCGCTTTGAGCACCCCGAGCAGGGCGACGACCAGCCCGGCCGAGCGCCCCAGCAGCACCCCGACGCGCGACTCCGGCCCCACGCCGAGCACGCGCAGGCGGACCGCCAGCCTCCCCGCACGCTCGTCCAACTCCGCGTAGGTCAGCGACTCGCCTTCGAAGACGAGGGCCACGGCCTCCGGCGTGAGCCGCGCCTGCCGCTCGAACAGCTCGTGGACGCATGACTCCGAGGGGAAGGGCGCCGCCGTCTCGTTCCACTCGCCGAGCCGCCGCCGCTCCTGCTCCGTCAGCAGCGGCAGCTCCGAGACGCAGCGCGAGGGGTCGGCCGCCGCGCCCGCCAGCAGCACCTCGTAGCGCCCGGCCAGGGCGCGCACACTCGCCTCGTCGAAGAGGTCTGTGCGGTACTCGACCATGCCGCGCAGCCCCGCCTCTCCCTCTTCGAGCGAGAAAGTCAGGTCGTACTTGGCCGACGCACCACGCAGCGGCACGCGCTCGGCCGCGAGTTCGCCCAGCTTTAACTCCTCCTGCGGCGTGTTGTCGAGCGCGAGCATGACTTGGAACAGCGGCGAGCGGTCGAGAGCGCGCGCCGGCCGCAGCCGCTCCACCACGCGCTCGAACGGCGCCTCCTGGTGCGCATACGCCTCCAGCGCGCGCCCGCGCACCTGCCCCAGCAGTTGGCGGAAGGTCGGGTCGCCCGAGAGGTCTGTGCGCATCACCAGCATGTTGATGAAGAGGCCGATGAGGCTCTCGGTCTCCCTCTGCTGCCGCCCCGCGACCGGCGTCCCGATCAGTACGTCGTGCTGCCCCGCGTGGCGTTGGAGGAGCACGGCGAAGCCCGCCAGCAGCGTCATGAAGAGGGTCGCGCCCTCGTCCCGGCTCAACCCCTTGAGCGCCGCCGTCAACTCCGGCGAGAACGCGAACTCGAAGGTCGCGCCGCGGTAAGACTGCACGGGCGGGCGCGGCCGGTCGGTAGGCAGGGTCAGCATGTCCGGCGCGCCCGCCAGCCGGCCCTCCCAGTACGCGAGGTCTCTTTCGAGGACGCCTTCGGCCAGGCGCCGCCGCTGCCACTCGGCGAAGTCCGCGTACTGAATCGAGAGTTCGGGGAGCGGCGACGGGAGTCCGCGCGTGAAGGCTTCGTAGAGCGCGGCCATCTCACGGACGAAGAGACCCATCGACCAGCCGTCGGCGACGATGTGATGCAGCGTCAGGAGGAAGATGTGCTCGCGCTCGCCCGAGCGCAAAAGCTGCGCGCGCAGCGGCGCGCCCGCCGCGAGGTCGAACGGGCGTCCCGCCTCCTCCTCGCTCAGGCGTAACGCCTCCGCCCCGCGCACGGCGTCCGGAAGCGTTGTGAGGTCCGTGACGGGCAGCGGCACGAAGAGTTCGGGGTTGACGACCTGCGCCGGCTCGCCTTTGACGGTCTTGAAAGTCGTGCGCAGAATGTCGTGGCGTCGCACGACCTCGTTCAGACTCCGCTCGAACGCCTTCACGTCGAGCGCGCCGCGCAGGAGCACCGCGCCGGGCAGGTTGTAGAAAGGGCTCCCGGGCTGCAACCTGTCGAGGAACCAGAGCCGCTGCTGCGCGTAGGAGAGCGGCGCCGGCCCCTCGCCTCCGCGCCGCCCCACGCGCGCCACGGCCGCCCCGCCCCCGCCCAGCGCCGCCTCCACCTCGGCCGCCAGCCCCCGCACCGTCGGCGCCTCGAACACCTTCCGCAGCGCCAGCTCGACGCCGAACCCCTCCCGCACCCGCGCCGCCAGCCGCGCCGCCAGCAGCGAGTGCCCCCCCAGCTCGAAGAAGTCGTCCTCCGCCCCGACGCGCCCGACCCCGAGCAACTCCTCCCACATCCCGGCCAGCAGCTCCTCCGTCGGCGTCCGCGCGGGGGCGGGGGCGTCAAAGCCCTTCCGCGTTTCACGTTCGGGCGCGGGCAGCGCGCGCCGGTCAACCTTGCCGTTGGGCGTCAGCGGCAGCTCTTCGAGCAATGTGTAGACGGCGGGGAGCATGTGCCCCGGAAGTTTGTCGGCGAGGAACCGCCTCAGCTCGTCGCGCCCTGCGGGGTGTGCGCCCGGCTCGGTCACCACGTAAGCCGCCAGCGAGACTTCGCCCGGCCTCTCCTCCCACGCCACCACCGCCGCGTCGCGCACGAGCGGGTGGCCGCGCAAAGCCGCCTCGACCTCGCCCAGCTCAACGCGGAAGCCGCGCACCTTGACCTGCCCGTCGGCGCGCCCTAAGAACTCCAGCTCCCCCCCGGCGAGGTAACGCGCCGTGTCGCCCGTCCGGTAGAGCCGCGACCCCGCCTCGCCCGAGAACGGGTCTGGCACGAACCGCTCGGCCGTCAGCGCCGGGCGGTTCAGGTACCCCCGCGCGACCCCCTCGCCGCCGACGTAAAGCTCGCCGGGTGCGCCGACCGGGACGGGGTGAAAGAACTTGTCGAGCACGTAGACCCGCGCGTTCGGCAGCGGGCGCCCGAGCGGCACGCGCCCCGCCTCGTCGCCCCCCGCCCCGTCGCCGACGCCGTAAGTCAGAACCCCGACGGTCGTCTCCGTCGGCCCGTAGTGGTTGAAGACGGCGCAGCCGGGCGACAGCTCGCGCACCTTGCGCACGAGGCCCCAGTCTGACGCCTCGCCCCCGAGCACGAGCCGCCGGCGGGGCAGGGCCTTCCCCCCGCCCGCCAGCAGCGCCGCGAGGTGCGAGGGGACGACCTTGAGGCAGTCCACCGCGTGACGCTCGAAGAACTCGCCGAGCGCCGAGGCGTCCGCGGCCTTCTCGCGCGAGACGACGTGGAGAAGCCCCCCCGTGCACAGCGACGGGAAGAGGGCCGTATGGCCGAGGTCGGCGGCCGGCGTCGAGACCAACGCGAAGCTGAGCCCGCCGGACAGCCCCAGCCTCTCCGTCACGCCGTGCGTGTAGTTGACCAGGCTGCGGTGCGAGACGCAGACGCCCTTCGGCCGGCCCGTCGAGCCGGACGTGTAGATGACGTAGGCCAGGTTCTCAGGTGAAGCTTTGACCACGAAGCCTTCGGCGCCGTCGTCGTCACCCTCGCCGGCGCCCCACACCTCCGCCACGTCAACGACACGCGCCGCGCCGCCCGGCACCTCGCACCCCGCGCCGCGCGTCAGCACCACCTCGGCCCCGCTGTCCTTGAGCATGAAGGAAAGACGCTCCTGCGGGTAGGAAGGGTCAAGCGGGACGTAAGCGCCGCCCGCCTTCAACACCCCGAGCAGCGCCGCCACCATCTCCGCGCAGCGCTCCATCAAGATAGCTACGCGCGACTCCGGCCCCACGCCGTGCGCGCGCAGGCGGGCCGCCAGCCTCCCCGCACGCTCGTCCAGCTCCGCGTAGGTCAGCGACTCGCCCTCGAAGACGAGGGCCACAGCATCGGGGGTGAGCCGCGCCTGCCGCTCGAACAGCTCGTGGACGCATGACCCCGAGGGGAAGGGCGCCGCCGTCTCGTTCCACTCGGCGAGCCGCCGCCGCTCCTGCCCCGTCAGCAGCGGCAACTCCGAGACGCGCCGCGAGGGGTCGGCCGCCGCGCCCGCCAGCAGCACCTCGTAGCGCCCGGCCAGGGCGCGCACGCTCGCCTCGTCGAAGAGGTCTGCGTCGTAGAGCCACACGCCCGACACACCCCCTTCGCGCTCTTCGAGCAGCAGCGAGAGGTCGTACTTGGCCGCGCCGGATGAGACCGACTCGCGCCCGACCCGCAGGCCCCCCAGCCGCGCCTCCTCGTGCGGCGTGTTGTCGAGCGCGAGCATCACCTGAAAGATGGGCGAGCGGTCGAGCACGCGCGACGGCCGCAGCCGCTCGACGACGCGCTCGAACGGCGCCTCCTGGTGCGCGAACGCCCCGAGCGTCTCCGCCCTCACGCGGCCCAGCAACTCACCGAACGTCGGGTCGCCGCTTAAGTCCGCCGGCAGCGCCAGCGTGTTGACGAAGAAGCCGATAATGTCTTTCAACTCTTCGCGCTCGCGCCCCGCCACCGGCGTCCCCACCGCGAACGTCTCCTGACCGGTGTGACGGTAGAGCAGCGCCTCGAAGCCCGCCAGCAGCGCCATGAACAGCGTCGCGCCTTCGCCGCGCGCCGCCGCCTTGAGCGCCGCCGTGACTTCGGCCGAAAGCCGGAAAGCGGCGGAGCCGCCGCGGTGCTTGCCGGCCGACGTTCGCGGCCGGTCGGTCGGCAACTCTAATACCTCGGGCACGCCCGCGAGCCGCTCTTCCCAGTAGTCGAGCTGCCGCTGAAGGTCGCCGCCCTCCAAACGCTCCCGCTGCCAGAGGGCGTAGTCCGCGTACTGTATCGGCAACTCGGGGAGCGCGGGCGCGACACCGCGCGAGTACGCGTCGTAGAGCAGCCCCATCTCACGCACGAGGACGCCCAACGACCAGCCGTCGCTGATGATGTGGTGCATCGTGAAGAGTAAGACGTGCTCCTCCCCGCCCAGCCGCACCACGGAGGCGCGCCACAGCGGCCCTCGCGCGAGGTCGAAGCCGAGGCGCGCGGCCTCGTCCGCCAGTTCGCGCACGCGCACGCCGCGCTCGCCCGCGTCGAGGTGACTGAGGTCTATCAGCGGAAGCTCGACGGCCGCCGAAGGCTCTATGACCTGGTGGGGCTCGTCGTCAACGGTGGCGAACCTCGTCCGCAGCGTCTCGTGGCGGCGCGCGACCTCTTCGAGGCAGCGCCTCAGCACGTCCACGTCGAGGCCCCCCGACAGGCGCAGCGCCGCGGGGATGTTGAAGGCGGCGCTGCCCGGCTCCAGGAGGTCGAGGAACCAGAGGCGCTGCTGCGCGAAAGACGTGGGGACGAGAAAGACTTCCTTTGACATGACGTTGCCCTGCGCTCGTCAGTTCTTGCCTAAGACTTCGGACTGCTCCGCGGACTGCTCTGTCGAGAGGGTCGCGCGGAAACGCTCGCGCGCGAAGGGGGCGATGGCGGCCGGCGCGTTCGAGCCCTTCCCGCGCGCGCGCTCGCCCTCGACCAGCGTCGAGAGGGCCGCGACGGTCGGGTGTTCAAAGAGTGCGCGCAGCGGCAGCTCGACGCCGAAGGCTTCGCGCACCTTCCAGGTCACCTGCGTCGCCAGCAGCGAGTGCCCGCCCAGCTCGAAGAAGTCGTCGGTGGCGCCGACGCGCTCGACGCCGAGCACCTCCGACCAGATTTTCGCCAGCGCCTCTTCCGTCGCGCCGCGCGGCGCGACGTAGACCTCCGAGGCTTCGGCGCCCGGCGCGAGCGCCGCGAGCGCGCGCCTGTCCACCTTGCCGTTCCGGGTCAGCGGCAGCGCTTCGAGGGGGACGAACGCCGACGGTATCATGTATTCCGGCACGCGCGCCTTCAGGTGCGCCCGCAGTTCTTCCTTCGACGGCGACGCGCCCGCACGCCCCACTAAGTAGGCCACGAGCGCGCGCCGCCCCTGCGCGTCCTCGCGCGCGACGACGGCGCAGCCGGCGACCCCCGCGTGGCCCGACAGCACGGTCTCGATCTCCCCGAGTTCGACGCGGAAGCCGCGCACCTTTACCTGATGGTCGGCACGACCTAAGAACTCCACGTTGCCGTCCGCGAGGTAGCGCACAAGGTCGCCCGTGCGGTACAGGCGTTCGCCGGCTTTCGTAGAGAACGGGTCTGGCACGAACCGCTCGGCCGTCAGCGCGGGGCGGTTCAGGTACCCGCGCGCGACCCCTTCGCCGCCGACGTACAACTCGCCGGGTGCGCCGACCGGGACGGGGTTAAAGAATTTATCGAGCACGTAGACCCGCGCGTTCGCCAGCGGGCGCCCGATGGACGGGGCCGTGCCGCTCTCGTCCGCGGGGCGTACGGGGCCGGAGGTGGCCACGACCGTGCACTCCGTCGGCCCGTAATTGTTGACGACCTCGAAGGGCAGACCTTGCGGCGGATGCTTCTGCAACCTGTCGCCGCCCGTCAGGAGGATGCGCAGCGCGGCCTCGCGCGGCCAGCGGAGCGTCAGGACTTGCTCGGCCAGGGGCGTCGGCAGGTAGGTGATCGTAATCTCCCCCGACAGGAGCCAGTCGCGGAGCCTCTCCGGCGTCAGCCGCGTCTCTTCGTCCGGCAGGCGCAGGCTCGCGCCCGACGCGAGGTAGGGCCAAATCTCCCAGACCGAAGCGTCGAACGAAACCCCCGCCAACTGCGTCGCCCGATCCCGGGCGGTGACGGCGAACGCCTCTCTGTGCCACGCGACGAGATTAAGAAGGCTGCGGTGCGAGACGCAGACGCCCTTCGGCCTGCCCGTCGAGCCGGACGTGTAGATGACGTAGGCCAGGTTCTCGGGCGACGCCGCGCCGCCGCCCGCCGGCGCCCCTTCCGCGCCCGCGTCCTCGTCGCCAAGCTCGTCGAGGCAGACGACCGGCGCCGCGCACCCCTTCAACGCCGCCCTCAGCCCCGACCTCGTCAACAGCACCGACAGCCCGGCGTCCTCGGCCATGAAGCGCAGCCGCTGCTCCGGGTACTCCGGGTCGAGCGGCACGTAGGCCCCGCCCGCCTTCAACACCCCGAGCAGGGCGACGACCAGCCCGGTCGAGCGCCCGAGCAGCACGCCGACGCGCGACTCCGGCCCCACGCCGAGCGCGCGCAGGCGGGAGGCCAACCGTCCCGCACGCGCGTCCAACCCCGCGTAGGTGAGTTGTCCGTCTCCGCCGGCGACCGCCACGGCCTCGGGGGTGAGCCGCGCCTGCCGCTCGAACAGCCCGTGGACGGTCTCGCCCACCGGGTACTCGCGCCGCGTCTCGTTCCACTCGGCGAGTTGCTGGCGCTCCCACTCCGTCAGCAGCGGTAGTTCCGAGACGCGCCGCGAAGGGTCAGCCGCAGCACCTTTGAGCAGCACCTCGTAGCGCTCGGCCAGGGCGCGCACGCTCGCCTCGTCGAAGAGGCCGGCGTCGTAGCTGAGCGTCGCGCTCAACCCCCCGCCCTCCTCGCGCAGCGACAGCGAGAGGTCGTACTTGGCCGCCCCGCCGTCCGCCGGCAGGCGCTCGACACGCAGCGCCCCGAGCCTCAGCTCCTCCTGCGGCGTGTTGTCGAGCGCGAGCATCGCCTGAAAGATGGGCGGGCGGTCGAGCGCCCGCGACGGCCGCAGCCGCTCGACCACCCCCTCGAACGGCGCCCCCGCGTGCGCGTAACCGCCCAGCGCCTCCGCACGCACCCGCCCCAGCAGCCCCGCGTACGTCGGGTCCCCCGACACGTCCGCCGGCAGCGCCAGCGTGTTGACGAAGAACCCGATGAGCCCCTTCAACTCCTCCCGCCCCCTGCCGGCCACCGGCGTCCCCACGGCGAACGCCTCCTGACCGGAGTGGCGGTAGAGCAGCGCCTCGAAGCCCGCCAGCAGCGCCATAAAGAGCGTCGCCCCCTCGCCGCGCGCCACCGCCTTGAGCGCGGAGGTCAGAGCCGCCGGCAGCGCGAAGGCGACCGCCCCGCCGCGGCGCTCACTACCCGGGCGGCGCGGCCGGTCGGTCGGCAATTCGAGCGCCTCGGGCACGCCCGCGAGCCGCCCCTCCCAGTAAGCGAGTTGCTCCTCATATTCGTCGGCGCGGCGCCGCTGCCACAGGGCGTAGTCGGCGTACTGCACGGGCAGCGCCGGGAGCGCGGGGGCGGAGCCGTTGCCGAAGGCTTCGTAGCAGGCAGCCACCTCACGCACGAGGACGCCCAACGACCAGCCGTCGCTGATGATGTGGTGCATCGTGAAGAGTAAGACGTGCTCCTCCCCGCCCAGCCGCACCACGGAGGCGCGCCACAGCGGCCCCCGCGCGAGGTCGAAAGGCTTCTGCGCTTCGTCCTCCGACAGTCTCTTCAACTCGGCGGCGCGTGCCTCTTCGTTCAGGGCCGCGAGGTTCAGCACTTCCAGCGGCGCGAAACGGTGCGGGTGGGACACGGCGACAGGCTTCCCCTCGACGGCGGGGAAGGTCGTCCGCATGACCTCGTGGCGGCGCGCGACCTCGTTAAAACTCTGTTCGAGCGCCGCGACGTTCAACGCGCCGAGGATTCGCGTCGCGGAAGTGAGGTTGTACGCGGACTGGTGCGGTTCGAGCTGGTCGAGGAACCAGAGCCGCTGCTGCGCGTAGGAGAGCGGCGCCGGCCCCTCGCCTCCGCGCCGCCCGACCCGCGCCACGGCCGCCGCCCCGCCCCCGCCCAGCGCCGCCTCCACCTCGGCCGCCAGCCCCCGCACCGTCGGCGCCTCGAACACCTTCCGCAGCGCCAGCTCCACGCCGAACCCCTCCCGCACCCGCGCCGCCAGCCTCGCCGCCAGCAGCGAGTGCCCGCCCAGCTCGAAGAAGTCGTCCTCCGCCCCGACGCGCCCGACGCCGAGCAGCTCCTCCCACATCCCAGCCAGCAGCTCCTCCGTCGGCGTCCGCGGCGGCTCGGACGTTTCCGTGTCCGCGCTCTCCGGGCCGGGCGCGGGCAGCCGCCGGCGGTCAACTTTCCCGCTCGGCGTCAGCGGCCATTCGTCAACGAAGACAAAGGCCGAAGGCACCATGTAGTCCGGCAGCCGGCGGCGCAGCTCCCCGCGCAGCTCCCCCGCGGTCAACGCCGCTCGCCCGTCCACGGGCATCACGTACGCGGCCAGACGCCGCCCGCCGCCGCCCCACTCCTGCGCCAGTACCACGGCCTGCCGCACCCCGGCGCACTCGCCGAGCGCCGCCTCGACCTCGCCCGGCTCGACCCGGAAGCCGCGCACTTTCACCTGGTTGTCCGCCCGGCCCAAAAACTCCACGCTGCCGTCGGGCAGGTGGCGCCCCAAGTCCCCCGTCCGGTAGAGCCTCGCGCCCGCCTCGCCCGAGAGCGGGTCGGGGACGAACCGCTCGGCCGTCAGCGCCGGCCGTCCGTGGTAGCCGCGGGCGAGGGGCGCGCCGCCGACGTAGAGCTCGCCGCCGACGCCGGCCGGCACGGGCCGCATCCACCGGTCGAGGACGTAGAGCCGCGTGTTCGCTATCGGCCGCCCGATGGGCGGCAGCTGGGGCCACGCCGAAGGCTCGCCCCGCAGCTCGTAGGCCGTCACGACGTGCGTCTCGGAAGGCCCGTAATGGTTGTAGAGCGTGCAGCCCTCAAGGCGGCCGAAGAAGCGCGCCACGGCGGGCGTAACCTGTAATTGCTCGCCCGCCGTAATCACCTGCCGCAGGTCCGGCGGCGCCGCGTGCAGCCCCTCGGCCGCCTCGGCCAACTCCCGCAGCGCGACGAACGGCAGGTAGAGCCGCCCGACGCGCTCGCGCTCGACGAGGCGCAGCAGACGCACGGGGTCGCGCCGCTCGTCCTCCGAGACGAGCACCAACGCCCCGCCCTCGCACAGCGTCGAGAATATCTCCTGGAAGGAGACGTCGAAGTTCAGCGAGGTGAACTGGAGCGTGCGCGCGCCTTCGGGGAGCGGCGCTTCGCCGCGCTGCCACGCGATGAGGTTGGCGAGCGCGCCGTGGCCGAGGGCAACGCCCTTCGGGACGCCCGTCGAGCCCGACGTGTAGAGCACGTAGGCGATGTTGTCGGGCGTGACCCCGCTCTCGGGCTCGGACTCTTCCCGCGCGCCTTCGGGCTCGACGCCGTCAAGATGCAGGACGTCCCACGCGCGCGGCGGCAGCCTCTCCTCGATGCGCCGCTGCGTCAGGACGACCGAGACGCGCGCGTCTTCGAGCATGAGCGCGAGGCGCGCGCGCGGGTACTCCGGGTCGAGCGGGACGTAGGCCGCGCCCGCTTTGAGGATGCCGAGCAGGCCGACGACCATCTCCACCGAGCGCTCGGCGCAGAGGCCGACGCGCGACTCAGGCCCGACGCCGCGCCGCCTCAGGGAGTGGGCCAGGCGGTTGGCGCGCCGGTTCAACTCGCCGTAGCTGACCCGCTCGTCGCCGTGGACGACGGCCGGCGCGTCGGGCGTCGCCGCGGCGCGCGCCGCGAAGACTCTGTGCAGGCACTCGACGGGCGCGTCCGTCCGTACGCCCCCCCTTGACCGCGCGAGCAGCGCCTCGCGCTCTTCCTCGCCGAGCAGCGGCAGCTCCGAGACGCGCAGACCCGGGCTCTGGGCGGCGGCTTCGAGCAGTACCTCGAAGTGTCCCGTCATGCGCCGCACGGTCTCGGCCTCGAAGAGGTCCGTGCTGTACTCAAGCACGCCCGCCAGGCCCTGTTCCGACTCTTCGAGCGACATCAGCAGGTCGAACTTCGAGGTCTCGCTCGCCGTCCTCGTCAGCTCAGACTCAAGGCTGTGGAGGCGCAGCGCGGCGTCGCGCGCGTATTGCAGGACGAGCATCACCTGGAAGAGGGGCTGCCTGCTCAGGTCGCGCTCGGGGCGCAGCTCTTCGACCAGCATCTCGAACGGCACGTCCTGATGCGCGTACGCGCCGAGCGCCGTCTCGCGCACGCGCGCCAAAAGCTCCGCGAAGGTCGGGTCGCCGGAGAGGTCCGTGCGCAGCGCCAGCGTGTTGGCGAAGAAGCCGACGAGCGGCTCGACCTCCGCGCGGCCGCGCCCGGCGACGGGCGTGCCCACGACCAGGTCGCTCTGGTGCGTGTAACGACCGAGGAGAGTCTTCAGCCCGGCCAGCAGCGTCATGAACAGCGTCACGCCGTGCTGCCGACTCACGCGCTTCAGCTCGTACAGCGTGCGCGCCGAGAGCCGGAACGATTCGCTCGCGCCGCGGTAGCTCTGCACGGCCGGGCGCGGCTTGTCGGTCGGGAGCGCCAGCGCCGCGGGGGCGCCGCCGAGTCGCCCGCGCCAGTAGTCCAACTGCCGCCCGAGCACCTCGCCCGTCAGCCACGCGCGCTGCCAGACGGCGTAGTCCGCGTACTGCACGGGGAGCGCCGGCAGGGCGGCGGGTTGGCCCGTCACGCCGCCTTCGTAGAGCCCCGTCAGTTCGCGCACGAGCACGTCGACCGACCAGGCGTCGGCGACGATGTGGTGCATCGTGAAGAGCAGGACGTGCTCCTCCGCGCCGAGCCGCAGCAGCGACGCGCGCAGCAGCGGCCCGCGCGCGAGGTCAAACGGCAGCCCCGCCTCCTCCCTCGTCCTCCGCGCGACTTCCGCCTCGCGCTCTTCGTCCGTCAGGGCGGCGAGGTCGTATACGGGGACGTCGAATGGCAGCGGCGGGCCGATGACCTGAACGGGCGCGTCACCTTCCAGACGAAACGTCGTGCGCAGCACTTCGTGACGCCTGACGACCTCACCCAACGCGCCTTCCAGCGCGCCGACATCGAGCGGGCCCGCCATCCGCACCGCCGCGGACATGTTGTAGGCCGCGTTGCAAGGTTCGAGCTGGTCGAGGAACCAGAGCCGCTGCTGCGCGTAGGAGAGCGGAGCCGGCCCTTCACCTCCGCGCCGCCCCACAGGCGCTTCGGCCCTGCGGCCCCCGCCCAGCGCCGCCTCCACCTCGGCCGCCAGCCCCCGCACCGTCGGCGCCTCGAACACCTTCCGCAGCGCCAGCTCCACGCCGAACCCCTCCCGCACCCGCGCCGCCAGCCGCGCCGCCAGCAGCGAGTGCCCACCCAGCTCGAAGAAGTCGTCCTCCGCCCCGACGCGCCCGACGCCGAGCAACTCCTCCCACATCCCGGCCAGCAGCTCCTCCGTCGGCGTCCGCGGCGGCTCGACTTCGCCGGCCGTCGCGCGCGCCGCGTCGCCGGCCGCGGGCAGTCGCTGGCGATCCACTTTGCCCGAAGGGGTGAGCGGCCACTCTTCGAGGAGGACGAGGGAGGAGGGCACCATGTAGTCCGGCAGCAGCGCCTTCAGGCCGCGCCGCACGTCCGCGATGACCAGCGTCTTGCCCTCCTCACAGATGAGGTAGGCCACCAGTCGTTTATCACCGCTCTCGTCTTCGCTCGCGACGACGACGCACTCCCGCACGCCCGCCTGTCTGCCGAGCGCCGCCTCGACCTCGCCCGGCTCGACCCGGAAGCCGCGCACCTTCACCTGATTGTCCGCCCGGCCCAGGAACTCCACGCTCCCGTCGGGCAGGTGGCGCCCCAAGTCCCCCGTCCGGTAGAGCCGCCCGCCCGCCTCGCCCGAGAGCGGGTCGGGGACGAACCGCTCGGCCGTCAGCGCCGGCCGTCCGTGGTAGCCGCGGGCCAGGGGCGCGCCGCCGACGTAGAGCTCGCCGCCGACGCCGGCCGGCACGGGCCGCATCCACCGGTCGAGCACGTAGAGCCGCGTGTTCGCTATCGGCCGCCCGATAGGGATGCGGTGCTGCGGGCCGTCCTGACGACAGTCCCAGACGGTCACGTCCACCGTGGTCTCCGTCGGCCCGTACTGTTGGTGCAAGCTCGCCGCGCCCAAACGCTCGAAGAAGCGCGCCTGCAACTCGGGCGTCAAAGGCTCGCCGCCGCAGAAGACTTGCCGCAGGTTCGCGCAGTCCTTCAACTCCGGCTCGTCCAGCATCGCCCGCAGCATCGCCGGGCCGAAGTGCGCGACCGTGACCCGCTCCGACGCCATCAGCCGCGCGAGGTACGCGCCGTCCTGTTGCCCGCCGGGTCTGGCGATGACCGACCGCGCGCCCGCGACCAGCGGCGCGAAAATCTCCCACGTGCCGATGTCAAAGCTGACGGACGCCTTATGCAAAAAGCGGTCGGCGGGACTGAGCGGGTACGCCTCCTGCCTCCACAACAGGTGATTACAGATAGCCCGGTGCGAGACGCAGACGCCCTTGGGTCGGCCCGTCGAGCCGGACGTGTAGATGACGTAGGCCAGGTTCTCGGGCGACGCCCCGGGCGCGACCCGCCCGCCCGCCTCCTGCTCGAACTTCTCCCACCCCCCGTCGAGGCTTAACACCTTCACTCCGACGTCCCAACTCTCCGCCGCCCCCGCGAGACGTTCCTGCGTTAGGACGAGCGAGAGCCCGGCGTCCTCGGCCATGAAGCGCAGCCGCCGCTCCGGGTACTCCGGGTCGAGCGGCACGTAGGCCCCGCCCGCCTTCAGCACCCCGAGCAGGGCGACGACCAGCCCGGTCGAGCGCCCGAGCAGCACGCCGACGCGCGACTCCGGCCCCACGCCGAGCGCGCGCAGGCGGGAGGCCAACCGTCCCGCACGCGCGTCCAACCCCGCGTAGGTCAGCGACTCGCCCTCGAAGACGAGGGCCACGGCATCGGGGGTGAGCCGCGCCTGCCGCTCGAACAGCCCATGGACGGTCTCCCCCGCCGGGTACTCGCGCCGCGTCTCGTTCCACTCGGCGAGTTGCCGGCGCTCCTGCCCCGTCAGCAGCGGCAACTCCGAGACGCGCCGCGAGGGGTCGGCCGCCGCGTCCGCCAGCAGCCGGACGTAACGCTCCGCTAGCCGCCGCGCCGTCGCCTCGTCGAAGAGGCCGGCGTCGTAGCCGAGCGTCGCGCTCAACCCCCCGCCCTCCTCGCGCAGCGACAGCGAGAGGTCGTACTTGACCGATGCGTCCCGCAGCTCCACGCGCTCGGCCACGAGGTCGCCCAGCTTTAACTCTTCCTGCGGCGTGTTGTCGAGCGCGAGCATCACCTGAAAGATGGGCGGGCGGTCGAGCGCCCGCGACGGCCGCAGCCGCTCGACCACCCCCTCGAACGGCGCCCCCGCGTGCGCGTACCCGCCCAGCGCCTCCGCACGCACCCGCCCCAGCAGCCCCGCGTACGTCGGGTCCCCCGACACGTCCGCCGGCAGCGCCAGCGTGTTGACGAAGAACCCGACCAGCCCCTTCAACTCCTCCCGCCCCCTGCCCGCCACCGGCGTCCCCACGGCGAAGCTCTCCTGCCCGGAGTGGCGGTAGAGCAGCGCCTCGAAGCCCGCCAGCAGCGCCATGAACAGCGTCGCCCCCTCGCCGCGCGCCGCCGCCTTGAGCGCGGAGGTCAGAGCCGCCGGCAGCGCGAAGGCGACCGCCCCGCCGCGGCGCCCGCCGCCGGCACGCCGCGGCCGGTCGAGCGGCAGCGCGAGCGCCTCGGGCACGCCCGCCAGCCGCCCCTCCCAGTAAGCGAGCTGCCGCTCGAGCTCCCCGCCCTCAAGCCGCTCGCGCTGCCACAGCGCGTAGTCGGCGTACTGCACGGGCAGCGCCGGGAGCGCGGCGGCCACCCCGCGCGAGTACGCGTCGTAGAGCAGCCCCACCTCACGCACGAGGACGCCCAACGACCAGCCGTCGCTGATGATGTGGTGCATCGTTAGTTGCAGGACGTGCTCGTCTTCGTCGAGGCGAAGCAGGCGCAGGCGCAGCAGCGGGCAACGCATGAGGTCGAACGGGCGTTCGGCCTCCTCGCGCAGGAGCGCCTCCAGCCTCTCCCGCTTCGGGCCTTCGGGGAGCGCCGACAGATCGAGCGCGGGCAGCGTCAGGCGCAGGGCAGGTTCGACGACCTGCACCGGCTCGCCGTCAACTTCGACGAACGCCGTGCGCAGGACTTCGTGACGCGCGACGACCTGGTTGAAGCTCCGCTCCAAAGCCTCCGCGTCCAGACGCCCCTTCAGGCGCAGCGCGCCCGCCATGTTGTAGGAGGGGTCGTCCGGCTCCAACTGGTTAAGGAACCACAGACGTCTCTGCTGGTATGAGAGCGGCGGCGCGTCTCCGCGCGGCGCGGGCACGACCGGGGTCGTCGTAGAGACCTGACCGCCCGCTATCGACGCCTCGACGTGCTCGGCCAGCGCGGCGACGGTCGGCGACTCGAAGAGCGCGTGCAGCGGCACCTCCAGGTCGAAGGCGTCGTTGAGGCGCGAGACGACCTGCATCGCCAGCAGCGAGTGGCCGCCCAGCTCGAAGAAGTTGTCGTGGACGCCGACGTCGCGGAGGCCGAGCGCCTGCCCGTAGATGCCCGCGATGACATCTTCGACGGGACTCCTCGCCCCCAGGTACTCGACCCCCGACTCGGCGCGACCCGGCTCCGGCAGCGCCTTGCGGTCAACCTTCCCGTTGGGCGTCAGGGGCATCGCCTCCAACTTGACGAAGGCCGCGGGCGCCATGTAGTCCGGCAGACGCCTCTTCAAGTGCGCCCTTAACTCCGCGGTGCTCAACCCGCCGGCCCCGGCTTCGGCCACGACGTAGGCCACCAGCCGCTTGTCGCCCCCCTCGAACTCGCGCGCGACGACGACGCACTCCCGCACCCCGGCGCACTCGCCGAGCGCCGCCTCGACTTCGCCCAGCTCGATGCGGAAGCCGCGCACCTTCACCTGATGGTCGGCCCTCCCCATGAACTCTAGCCGCCCGTCCGGCAGGCGCCGCACCACGTCGCCGGTCCTGTAGAGCCGCCCGCCGCCTTCGGCCGAGAACGGGTCGGGCACGAACCTCTCGGCCGTCAGCGACGGGCGATTCAGGTAGCCGCGCGCGAGCCCCTCGCCGCCGAGGTACAACTCCCCGGCCACGCCCAACGGCGCCGGGCTCATACCCCGGTCGAGCACGTAGGCCCGCGTGTTCGAGACGGGGCGCCCGATTGTCGGCTCGCCGCCGCGCCCGACCAGTTCCCACGTCGAGTAGGTCGTATCTTCGGTCGGCCCGTAGAGGTTGTAGACCCTCGCCGCGCCCGCCGCGTACGTACCTTCCGCCAGCGCGCGCGTCAGCGGCTCGCCCGCGAGGTTGACCGCCCCCAGCCCTCGCGGCACGTCGCCCGCCCTTAACAACTCGGCCATGGCCGACGGCACCGTGTTGACGAGCGTCACCTCACGCCGCGCGGCGACGGCGGCGAGCGAGAGCGCGCGGTCGGCCACCAGCACGCAGCCGCCGCAGGAGAGCGGGGCGAAGAGCTCGAAGACCGAGAGGTCGAAGCAGAGCGAGGTCGAGGCCAGCACGCCACGCAACTGCCCGGCGTCGTAGACCGACAGCGCCCACGCGACGAGGGCCGCGGCGCTCTGGTGGGCGATGGCGACGCCCTTCGGCCGCCCCGTCGAGCCCGACGTGTAGATGACGTAGGCCAGATTGTCCGCAGTCGCCGCACACGGCGGCGCGGAGGCTTCGTGCGCGGAGATGAGCGGGGAGTCCGCGTCCACACAGACGACCTCCGCCCGGACTCCTTCGAGCAGCCCGGATAAAGAGTCCCGCGCGAGTAAGGACTGCTGCGTGATGAGGACGCCCGCGCGCGAGTCTTCGAGCGTGAAGCGCAGCCGCTCCGGCGGGTACACCGGGTCGAGAGGCACGTAGGCGCCGCCCGCCTTGAGCACGGCCAGCACCGAGACGACCATCTGCTCGGTGCGTTCGAGCAGGACGCCCACGAGCGACTCGCGCCCGACGCCGAGTGAGCGGAGGTGGCGCGCGAGCCGGTTCGCGCGCCCGTCCAGCTCGCGGTAGGTGAGCGCCGTGTCGCCGCAGACGACGGCCTCGGCCTCGGGCGTGCGCGCCGCCTGCCGCGCGAAGAGCTGGTGGAGGCAGAGGCCGCGCTCGTAGTCGGCCGCCGTCTCGTTGAAGTCGTCGAGGATGAGGCGGCGCTCGGCCTCGCCCAGCAGCGGGAGCCCCCCGACCCGGCGGGTCGGGTCGGCGAGGGCGCCTTCGAGCAGGTGGCGGAAGTGCGAGGCCATCCGCTCGACGGTCGGGGCGTCGAAGAGGTCCGTGTTGTATTGCAGCGAGGCCGCGAGCCCTCCCCCCTCCTCGACCATCATCAGCGTCAGGTCGAACTGCGCCACGCGCTGTTCGAGCGAGAGCGATTCCAGCACGAGGCCGCCCAGCTCGACGCGCGCGCCCGCCTCGCCCAACGCCAGCGAGGCGATCCCCGCCGCGTTGCGCGAGTGCGCCTTCTGGAGGATGAACAGCACCTGAAAGAGCGGCGAATGGCTCGGGTCGCGCGCGGGCTGGAGGCGCTCGACGAGCAGCGGGAAGGGGTAGTCCTGGTGCTCGAACGCCGCGACGACGTGGCGCCGCACGCGCCCGAGCAGCTCCTCGAACGTCGGGTCGCCCGCCAGCTCCGCGCGCAGCGCGAGCGGGTTGACGAAATAGCCGACCACGTCGGCCAGCCCCGAGTGGTCGCGCCCCGACGTGGGCGAGCCGACGGCGAAGTCCTCCTGCCCCGTGTAGCGGTGCAGGAGAACCTGGAAGGCCGCCAGCAGCGTCATGTAGAGCGTCGCGCCCCGCGCGCGCCCGAACTCCTTGAGGTCGCGCGTCAGGTCGGCGCCGAGCCTGACCGTGTGCGAGGCGCCGTTGAAGGTCTGGACGGGCGGGCGCGGGCGATCCGTGGGCAGGTCGAGCCTGGGCGGTTCGCCCGCGAGCTGCCTCTCCCAGAAGTCGCCGAGCCGTTCGCCGCGCCGGCCCGCCAGCGCCGCAATCTGCCAGCGCGCGTAGTCCGTGTAGCGCAGCGCGGGGGGCGCGAGCGACGCCGGCTGCCCGCTCGTCTCGGCCTCGTAGAAAGTGCCCAGCTCGCGCATCAGCGTCGCCAGCGACCAGAAGTCCGCGGCGATGTGGTGGACGATGAGCAGCAGGACGTGCTCGCGCGCCGAGCGCCGGTAGAGCGTCACGCGCAGGACGGGCCCCGCGCCGAGGTCGAAGGGCCTGTGGGCCTCCGCCACCAGACTCCCCTGCAAAAGCCTTTCGCTCCAGGGCGCGGCGTCCACCTCGACGAAGTCGAAGACCGCGCCCTCGTGGATGCGCTGGACGGGCTCGCCCCCGTCGGCCGATTCGTGGAAGGTCGCGCGCAGGCTGGCGTGGCGCTCGACCAGCGACCCGAAGGCGCGGCGGAGGGCCGACGCGTCGAGTTCGCCCGGGATGCGCACGGCGACGGGGATGTTGTAGGCGGGGCTCTCCGGCGCCAGCCGGTACAGGAACCACATCGCGCGCTGGCCGTAGGAGAGCGGGTGCTCGTCGGCGCCCTCGGCGGCGGCGCAGGCCGGCGCGTCGTCCGCCCCGTCCTCCGGGTCGGAGGCCAGCCGTGCCGCCAACTGCGCGACGCTGAAGTCTTGCAGCAGGCTCGCCATCGGCAGCCTGACGCCGAGCCCCGTCTCAAGCTCGTGCGTCAGCTCGATGGCCGCCAGCGAGTCGAGCCCGAAGCGCGCGATGGGGGTGTCCACGTCTACGTCGGCGCGCGGCACGCCGAGCTTCTCGGCGATGCGCGCGGCGAGCAGGTCCTCGACCTCCGCGGCCTCGCGCGGCGCGTACGTGTCGGCGGTCGCGTCCGCCGGGGGCGCCGCCTCGCGCCACGCGGCGACCACTTCGAGGCTCCCCCCCAGGTACATCGCGCGGCAGGCGCGGCGCTGGATTTTGCCGCTGGAGGTCTTCGGGATGCTGTGCGCCTTGACGAGCACGACCGCGTGCGCCTGCACCGCGTGGTCTTCGCCCACGGCTCGGCGCACCGCCGCGATGACCTCTTCGGGCGGAGACTGCGGCGCGCGCTCGACCTCCAGCACGAGCACGAGCCGCTCCGCGCCGCCAGCCTCGACGGGGAAGGCCGCGCCGCAGCCCGGCCGCAGCGCCGCGTGGCTCTCCTCGGCCGTGCGCTCGATGTCCTGCGGGTAGTGGTTGAGGCCGCGGATGATGATGACGTCTTTGAGCCGGCCCGTCACGAAAAGCTCGCCGTCGCGGACGAAGCCCAAGTCGCCCGTGCGCAGGAACGGCCCTTCGTCGGTGCCGGCGAGGCGCGCGTGGAAGGTCTGCTCGGTCTCCTCGGGTCGCCGCCAGTAGCCGCCCGCCACGCTCGCGCTCGAAACCCAGACCTCGCCGACCGCCGATTCGGCGCAGGCGGTGTGGGTCTCCGGGTCGACGATCTCGACGCGCGTGCCGGCGCCCGCGCGTCCGGAGCCGACGAGCACCTGCGCCCCCGCGTCGTCGGCCGCGGCCTCGACCACGCGGTTGAGCTTGAGCGCCTCGGCCTGCACGGCGCGGCGGACGGGCGCGGCGGCCCTGCTCCCGCCCGTCACCTTCAGCGTCGCCTCGGCGAGCCCGTAGGCGGGGTAGAAGGCTTCGGGCCGGAAGCCGCACGGGGCGAAGGCCGCGGCGAAGCGCTCCAACGTCTCCCAGCGCACGGGCTCCGCGCCGTTGTAGGCCACGGCCCACCCGCTCAGGTCGAGCGCGGCGCGCGCGTCCGGGGGGATGCGCCTGAGGCAGAGTTCGTAGGCGAAGTTCGGGCCGCCCGTGTGCGTGACGCCGAGTCGCGTCACGGCTTCGAGCCAGCGCAGCGGCTTCTGGAGGAAGGCCGCGGGCGGCATCAGGTAGGCGCGGAAGCCCCCGTAGAGCGGCACGACGACGCCGTCAACCAGACCCATGTCGTGGAAGTGCGGGAGCCACGAGAGCGAGACGCTGTCGGGCGTGTGCCCGAAGCCCTCGTGGATGTAGGCCGCGTTGTGGAGCACGTTGGCGTGGCTAATCATCACGCCCTTCGGCAGCGCGGTCGAGCCCGACGTGTATTGCAGGTAGGCCAGAGACCCCGGCTCGGCGCGCGCGGGCCCCAGTCCGCCCGCCCCGGCCCCTTCGGCCTCGGCCTCCTCGGTAGAAAGCCAGCGCAGCCCGCCGAGCGCGGGCGAGTGGGCGACGTAGGTCTTGACCTTCGGGAGCAGCTTCGCGGTCGTGAGGGCGAAGGCCGCCTGCGAGTCGGCCGCCATCGCTTCGACCCGTTCGAGCGTCCGGTTCGGGCGCGGCGGGTAGGCGGGGACGGCCACCGCCCCCGCGTAGAGACAGCCGAAGAAGGCGGCCGCGTAGTCCAGCCCCGGCGGGTAGAGGAGCATCACGCGCTCGCCCGCCGCCCCCGCGCGCGCGAGGGCCGAGCCGACGGCGCGGGCGCGCGCGTCGAGCTCGCCGTAGCTCACGCTCACCTCATCCGACTCGCCCTCGGGCAGGAAGGCGTAGGCGCGCCGTTCCGCCTGCCGCGCGGCCCGCCGGCTGAGCAGTTCGGTCAAAGTGTGAGGGTCGGACATAAAATCCCTCGGGTGTTCCATCGAAGCGTCGCCCGCCGCCGTCGCGCCTGAAGCGCGGCGCGTCCTCAGTTGCCGGAAGCCTTAGCCGAAGCGGGACGGGAAGAGTCCCGCCGCGCGACCCGGCGAGACTTGCAAGGCCGGGTCGCGCGCTGGCCTTTCACGGACGGTCAACAGAGTGCGGGGCGAGTGAAGTGCGGGGAGCACAGCCTACCGACATCGCCTTCAATCATCAACGCCCGCGCCGCTCAAAGGGGGAGGAACCCGCGCACGACCTGCCCCGCGCCGCGCTCGCGCGCCAGCCTCGTGACCGAATCCGCGACCGCCACGTCGAGCACGCCGAGGCCGAACGGGCTGAAGACTACGGGGCGCCGCCCGCCGGCCGGGTCGCGCGCGGCGGCGGCCCCGCAGAGCACCTCGGCCAGCGTGCAACGGATGAAGTCGCGCGACCCGCTCAGGCGCTCGGCCAGGTGCGCCGAAGTCTCGGCGCGGCAGACGTGGTCGCCGTCGTCCACGACGTTGTCGGCCGCGAGCATCGCCTCGGCCGACAGGTCGCGGAGCGAGACGTGCAGGATCGTCGCCCCCTCGGGACACGCCGACAGGTTCGACACGTGCGGGCGCGAAGCCGTCGTCGCAAAGGAGACCAGCGGCGCCGAGCGCAACACCTCCCCGCAGTCCGCGGCCACGCGCGCCGAAGCGGCACCCGACAGCCCCGCGAGCCCCGCGGCGAAGCCGCGCGCGCGCCCCTCGTCCAGGTCGAAGAGGACGAAGTTCGTGACCGCGGGGTAGACCGAGAGCAGAAAGCGGGAGACCTCGAAGTTGATGGGGCCGCAGCCGACGATGCCGACCGGCCCGTCGTAGCCTTCGCCGTGGAGGGCGCGCGCCGCGAGCGCCGCGCTGGCGGCCGTCCGCCGCGCGCTGATGACCGAGCCTTCGAGGATGGCCCTGGGCCTTCCCGTCCGCGCCGAGTTGAGGATGACGACGGCCGAGGCGCGCTCAAGCCCCGCCTCGCGGTTGCCGGGGAAGGAGGAGACCCACTTCAGCCCCGCCGCGTCGAACTCGCCGCCGAGGTACGCGGGGAGCGCGATGACGCGGTCGGCCGGGCGGTGCGCGAAGCGCAGGAAGACCGAGTGGGGCAGCGAGCTTTGGCCGCGGCCGTGGGCGACGTAGGCCGCCGCCACCGCGCGCATAACGTCGTCCTCGCGGCCTTCGAGCAGCGCGCGCACGTCCTCAACGCCGAGCAGCAAAATCTCGTCGCTTGCCTCGCCGTCGCCCGCGGGAGGGAGGGCCGGGCCGGTCTGGCCCTCGTCGGCGCACATACTCGTCCACCTCGCGTCCTGACGCATAAACTTCGTCGCCGCCCGCCGCGCGGGGGCGATGGGCCTCCGCCCGTCGCGGCGGCACCGTGCCGAGTCTCACTTCGGCGGCGCGCGTCGCCGCGTGTAGGGCCTCATAAGTGTAACGGGGAGCGGCCTTGCGTGGAGCCCGAACGGAGTATCAAGTTCGCAGAAAAATCAAAGGCGCCGGGTCGAATCGGGATTGAGCCGGGGCTATGAACGGCCGATCCGCGACCGCCTCCCCCCGCAGCGACTCGGGCCGTTGACTTTGAGTGCAGGTAGTAGTCGCGGGAGGTTTCGGGTAAAGGGCACCGGGGGCGGCTCGCGCGAGCCGGGCAATTGCGAACGGGCAACATGCTAACCCCCCGTTTGAGCCGCTGTCAAACTCTCCCCTTGTTACCCGCAACGCGGTTAAAGTATATTCGGGAAGCCCGACACATTCCGCGCGAGCGTAGACGTTTTCAAGGCCGCCGGCGTCGTCAAAACAATCCGCCTCGCGAGCCCCGGGGAGAGTTCATGAGTCGAGAAGAGAGCGAAGACCTGACCGTCTATAAAGTGGTGGTCAACCACGAGGAGCAGTACTCGATCTGGCCGGCCGACCGTGAGAACGCGCTCGGCTGGAACGACGCCGGCAAGCAGGGCACGAGGGCCGAGTGCCTCGCCTACATCGATGAGGTCTGGACGGACATGCGCCAACTGAGCCTCCGCAAGAAGATGGAAGAGGGCGGGCGTTAACCGCGCGCCGCGATGTCGCAACAGCCGGACGCAAGCCTCTGGTTCAGGGCGTTGAACCGGCACCCGCGGTGTCGGGCGCGACTCTTCTGTTTCCCTTACGCGGGCGGCGCCGCCGCCGTCTTCCGCGCGTGGCCCGCGGGGCTCGCGCCGGACGTCGAGGTCTTCCCGGCGCTGCTGCCGGGCCGCGGCGTGCGGATGTCGGAGCCGCCGCTGACCCGCATCTCGTCAATCGTCGAACACCTCGCCGCCGAGATTCGCCCGCACCTCGACAGACCTTTCGCGCTCTTCGGGCACAGCATGGGCGCGCTCGTCGCCTTCGAGCTGGCGCGCCGCCTGCGCGCCGAGGCGGGCGTCGAGCCCGCACACCTCTTCGTTTCGGGCTGCCGCGCCCCCCACATCCCCGACCCCGACCCGCCGGTTCACGACCGCGCGGACTCCGAGTTCATCGAGCACCTGCGCGAGCTGAACGGCACGCCGGCGGAGGCGCTTAACCACCCGCAGTTGATGGAGCTGATGCTGCCGCTCCTGCGCGCCGATTTCGAGGCGGTCGAGACTTACCGCTACGAGGCGGGCGCGCCGCTCGGCTGCCGCGTCTCGGTCTACGGCGGCCTCGCCGACACGGCGGTGAGGCGGGAGCACCTTGAGGCTTGGCGCGAGCAGACGGGCGGTGAGTTCGTCCTGCGCATGTTCGACGGCGACCACTTCTTCATCCACCAGGCGGCCCCGCAACTGCTCCGCACGCTCGACCGCGAACTCGCGCGGGTCGAGGGCGCGCACGCCTGAGCAAGCCCATGCCTCCCCCGCAACACCCGTGGCCCGAAGCGCCGGAGCGCCCCGCCGCGACCGCGGACGAGGTTCACGTCTGGCGCGTGAGCCTCGACCAGGACGGGGCGGCGCTCGGCGAACTCTCGGCGCTGCTCGCGGAGGACGAGCTGCAACGCGCGGGCAGGTTTCACTTCCGAAAGGATCACGACCGCTTCGTGGCCGCGCGCGGCGCGCTGAGGGACATCCTCGGCCGCTACACGGGACTCGCGCCGCGGCTGCTCCGGTTCGTGTACGAGGAGCGCGGGAAGCCCGCGCTCAGCCCGGAGACGTGCGACCGACCTCTGCGCTTCAACCTCGCGCACTCGCACGGCCTCGCGCTCTGCGCCGTGACGCTCGGGCGCGCCGTCGGCGTAGACCTCGAACTCGTGCAGGAAGAGTTCGCGGGCATGGAGATAGCCGAACGCTTCTTCGCGCCGCGTGAGGTCGCGGCGCTTCGCGCGCTCGCGCCGGGCGAGCGCGCGACGGCCTTCTTCGACTGCTGGACGCGCAAGGAGGCTTACATCAAGGCGCGCGGCGAAGGGCTCTCACACCCGCTGCACAGCTTCGCCGTGTCGCTCGCGCCGGGCGAGCCCGCCGCGCTCCTCTGCACGGACGACGACCCGGCGGAGGCGGCGAGCTGGTCACTGCTCGCGCTCTCCCCCGGCGGGCCTTACCGCGCCGCCCTCGCCGTCGAGGGCGCCCCGCCTTCGACGCGCTGCTGGAACTGGAACGCGCTCTGACTCTCCGCGCCCCGGCTGCCCCCCGCTCAGGTCAGCCAGCGACTCATCTGCTCGCGGGTCAGGTTCCCGCCGCAGATGATGGTGGCGACGAGCTGACCCCTGAAGCGTTCCCCGCCCTCCAGCAGCGCGGCGACGCCGGCCGCGCCCGAGGGCTCGACCACCAGCCCGAGGTGTTCGTGCAACAGCCTCATCGCGCGCACCATCGAGGCGTCGCCGACCAGCACCACGTCGTCCACCACGCCCCGCATGTCCCGCACGACCTCCGGGATGGGCAGCCGCACGCCGATGCCGTCCGCGATGGTGTCGATCTCCGCGTGCTCGACGACGCGCGCCGCGCGCCACGACTCGAACATGGCCGGCGCGCCGCGCGCGCCGACCCCGACCACGCGCGTCCGGGGCGCGTGCGCCTTCACAAAACGCCCGACGCCCGTGAGCATCGCGCCGTTGCCGAGCGGGACGAGCACCGAGTGGAACTCCTCTTCCCAGCGGAGCAGTTCGAGCCCCATCGTCCCCGCCCCCTCGGCGGTCTCGGGGTCAAGGCCGTCTTCCACCATCCTCATCCCCGAGCGGGCAGCGGCGCGCTTCGCTTCGAGCTTGGCCGCGTCGAAGTCCTCGCCGTGCAGCCTCACCTCCGCGCCGAGCGCGCGCATCCGCTCGACCTTGAGCGGGTTGGCGTTGACGCTGGCGTAGACGGCGAGCGGGAGGCCGCGCGCGCGGCAGGCGTACGCCATCGCCTGCCCGAAGTTGCCCGCGCTGGCGCAGACCAGCTTCGTGCCGTCGGGGACCTGCGAGACGAGGTAAGACGCGCCGCGCCCCTTGAACGAGCGGATGGGGTTCGCCGTCTCGACCTTCACGACGAGGCGGCACCCGAGCGTCGGCTCAAGCGCCTCAGCCCTGTACTGCGGGGTGTTCAGAAAGACGGGGTCTATCAGCTCCGTCGCGCGTACGATGTTCGAGAGCTGAAGGCGGTGTTGCGGCATGTCCTCTTCTCGCCGTAGCTCCTCCGCGGCGGGCGGGGGGTGTGTAATTCGCCGCTTAAGTACCCGTCCCGCTTGCCTGTTGTTCCTTTTCAGGTTCGCTATCAACGCGTCTGCGGCGGCGTAATCGAACTGCTTCGGGTCAATTTCAGCCGGCGGGTTCGCCCGCTCCCGGGCGACCGTTTTCAGGATTGCCTCTTCTCTTGAGTCTCTCTCCGTATACCCCGGCTCAACCCGTATGCGGCCGGTGTAGGTGCGGCCGGCCGTAGGTGGTGACGCGGTCAACCGTCAATTCCATTCTCCCACATCATCCGGAGCCGAGGTCAATAAATCCTTCCACCGTTCCGCCCTCGAAGTTATACTGAGCGCCGCCTCCACGCCCCCTCCCGTAACTCCGCGTCAACACGTCTTAAATGATTGTCACAACGCGCCGTGTCGGCCCACCGTCAATGAATTTCGGCACCCCGGGTTAGCCGCAATTTGTATTCAGACGCGCGAGCCGCTTAGGACATCTGATTTTATCGCTGCCCCGAGCCGACCGCGCCACTGCAAGCCGTGGGCGCGGTCGCCTCTTCCACGCCTAATCCGCGTTCACGTATTATCTCCTCGACACCGCGACAAGATGGTTGCTACCGTTAGTGCCGTCTGGCGCACAAGAGGATAATGTGGGGTAAAGGTGATGAGTCAGAATGTTCATGCGGACGGGTTCGCGGAGCCCTCACGCGGAGCCCCGGCGGCGACGGTCATCATCGCCGCCGACTCTGACAGGGACGACTTCGCGCGACGCCTGAACCTCGTCCTCTCGTGGCCCGACGCCGAGCGCCTCCAAATGCTGGTAGTTTATCTTGCCCCGGATCGTGAGGCCGTCGAGGCGGGCCTTCGCGGCCGATTCCTGACCGCGCCGCCGGTTTCGCTCGCGTTGGAAGAGTCAACCGATCACCTCGCGCGCGTCTTAAGTCACGTGAGGGCGGAACGTGTCGCTTTCCTACCGGCCGGCTCCGTCTTTAGCCGCCCACAGTGGGGCGAGTTGCCCGCGGGCGCACACGCCCTGATGGTTTGCGTGTCCGAAGTATCTTTACCGACACTCGAATGGCGAGAGCATACGCAGTACGCAACCGGCTGGCTCACCTCAACCGCACTCCTGCGCGCCATTCGTGACTTCGGGGCGTTTCCGAATTGGAAACCGCTGGCGCTGGCCGCCGCCGCCAGGCGTTGCGGCTTGTCGTTGAAGTGGCTTTCTCCGAGAGCCACCACGGAGACCAACGAACCCTCAACGGACGCCGGTTCACCGGCCATCGGCAAGAACTCGACGGTGCTCGCGCTGGTGCCTCATTACCGCTGTGAGGAGTGGCTGGGTGAGTGCCTCGAATCGTTAGTCACTCAGAGTCACCCGCTGACGGCCATCGCGGTGATTGACGACGCCTCCGCCGAGCCGCCCGTTAAGATTGTCGAACGATTCCCGCAGGTCACGCTCCTGACGGCGGCGGAAAACGTCGGCGCCTACCGCCTCTGTCAGCAGGTCGTCGATGAGACGGCTTACGACGCCTATCTTTTACACGACGCCGACGACTGGTCGGCCTGTGACCGTCTCGAAATTCAGTTGGGGGTCGCGGAAAAAACGGGCGCGGAATTTTTGTGCACTCAGGAGTTGCGCGCCATCTCCCGCGAAGGAGAGTTCCTCCCCGTCAACTACCCTCTGGACGTCAATCGGGCGCAGGCGGAGAACCCCGGCGGTTACTGTCACATTAACGGCTCAAGTCTCGTGTCGGGTAATCTCCTGCGACGTTTGGGAGGGTTCGCAACCGGAATCCGATTGGCGGCCGACATGGAATTGCTGACGCGCGCCTCACACGCCGCGCGCGTCTTGAATATCCCGCGCTACTGCTACTACCGGCGTGACCGAGCCGCCTCCATCACGAGCGCGCCGGAGACGGGCTACGGCTCGCCGCTTAGAGACGGCATTACGCGTCTTCTGAATGAACGGGCGAGAAGTAACGCGACCCTGGCGCTCAAGGGTGAGCCGCCTGACCTCTCCCCCTGTGCGGTGGCAGGGCCGGTACGGTTGACACACGTCCTCGGCCCCGCCTTGAAACCGGCTTAGAAAAACGGGGGCGGCCGACGCGCCGGCGAGGGCGCGTCGCGCGGGGGCTCGCGTAAATTTATCTCCGCCGGGTCACGTCTCATAGCCGAACCGTTCCAACTCGTCTTTGGCCTGCGAGGTCAGGGCGGCCATTTCCGCGCCCCCCACCCCCCGCCAACGGCCTATGCCGTCGGAGGGGCTGATTTTGCCGACCAGTTCTTCGGACATGCCTTGCCCCACGCCCAAAAAATTTAGGAGATGGGGAACCGTCTCGCGCGGTTTGGAGCACAACTCTTCGTAACGGAGCAGGAGGTAATGGCCCGGCGGCAGGAGCGCGGCGGAATCGGCCGCACGGGGGTTGCCGATTCGCCATAGTTCCATCTGCGCGGCGACCGGGTTATTCATCCACTCGGGGCCCAGGAGGCGCGGGCCGTGCGTTTCGAGCAAGAACCTGTTTGCCGAAAGCGACATGTCGCGCCCGTCCCGAATCAGGTGAATAAACTTCATCCCCTTAAAAACGAAAGCGTAGAAGGGGACGAGCCACATGTTCCTCGGGTTCTTCCAGCCCCAGGGGGCGTCCGGATGGCGTATCCCCTCGCGGTGGGCGTCGGTGGCTTTCCGGAAATCCGCGAGGGCTTGATTTAGAATCCCCGGCGGGACGTCGGGGAAGTCGAGCAGCGCTTCGAACCACCGGTTGAGGAACGCCGACATGGGCAGCGAATCCTCGGTCGCGTCAATCACCCGCCCCCCCATCCACCACCCCGCGTCGCGCACGATGGAAGTCACCACCCTTGTTCCCGAGCCGCCCAAAGCCCCGATGACGACCGGGGGTTCCTTGACGTCCTCAAAATGTTTTAGGAGCACATGCATATGCATTCGACCCGCGCAGCCCGCGACCGCCTTCGCGCCCCGCCCCGGGGTGACAAACCGACTTGGCGGCCCGCCGGAATTGCCTTATCCTGTCTTTGATACCGGCCGCCGGTGGAGACCCGCCTCATGAAAAAAGCTCGCGTGATGTACGTGCTGGAACAGTACCCCGCCATCTCGGAAACGTATATCAAAAACGAAATGGAAGCGGTCGGCGACGATTACGAAATCGCGGTGATTTCGGCGCGCAGGGCTCAGACGACCTACAGAAACCATTTCCCGTTTCGCCAACTGTCCGACCCCGCGATGGTTCTGGAAGCCGTACAGGAGTTTCGCCCTCACGTCCTGCACGGCCACTGGCTCCACCAGGCCAAGCTCCTGAGCTACCTGTCGAAGAAGACGAACATCCCTTTCACGCTCAGGGCGCACTCGTTCGATTCCATCATCCCCGGTCGGAAGAGCCAGGAAGCGTCCGACCCGGACGCTCGGGGCCGGATACCTTCTCACATCAGAAGGGCGGCCCCCTTAATCAACGACGAGTTGTGTCTGGGCGTAATCACCTTCCCCTTCACGCAACCCGTCTTCGAGGCGGCTGGCTTCCGCCCCGAAAAGATATTCCCGTGCTACCCCGTCGTGAACTACCAGCGTTTTTACGACCCTTCCCCGAACGGCGACGCCGTGCTCAACGTGGGCGCGTGCATCCCCAAGAAAAAGATGGGGAATTACCTCAAGCTCGCCCAACGAATGCCCGGGCTGGAATTCAACCTCTACCCGCTCAGTTATCAAATCGACAGGATTAGTGATTTGAATCAGGCGATGGGCGGCCCCGTCAAAATCATGCCGGCCATCGAGCCGGAGGACATGCCTTCGGAGTACAAGAAACATCGCTGGATGGTTTACACCGCCTGCACCAGGATGAGAACCGTCGGGTGGCCGATGGCCGTCGCCGAAGCCCAGGCATCCGGCGTCGGCGTCTGCATACAGAACTTGCGCCCCGACCTGAAGGAGTACGTCGGGGAAGCGGGCTACCTCTTCGACACGCTGAGAGAGGCGGCCGACACCATCTCCAAGCCTTTCCCCGAAGAGAAGCGGCAACTCGGTTTCGCGCAGGCTAAGAAATCCGACATCGCCACGCACAAAACCATCCTCACCGGCCTCTGGCAGCAGGCGTCGGCCGCCGGCCTCTAGAGGCGCGACGCGGCGCGGCCCGCCGTCTGCTCCGCGTGCCTCGCGTGGTATTTGTTCAGACAAGCGACCAGCTTCCCACCCAACACCCCGATGTTCGGTTCCTTCATCAGGGTGAGGTGATTGCCGGGCACGAGGTGAACCTCCAACCCGTCGGCGGCCAGGTCGCTCCACCCCAACCGCGTATCCGGGTAATCGACGTAAGTCTGACTCGCCGCGAAGAGGGTGATGCGCCCCGGGTAGGAGTTCGGCGGCAGTTGAGCCATGCGCGGGACGTATTCTCTCAGCGCGCGGACGTTCGCGTCCCAAACTTTCTGAAGGGTCTCCGACAGCCGGCCCGAGTCGCCGGGGAAGAGCAGGTCGGCCGCCCCGGGCGCCCTCTTCCTGACGGTTTTCTTGAAGACCTCCACCCGCTCCCGCAGGTAAGCCCGAGGCCCGAGCCGCGCGAGGTCATCCAGGTGAACGTCCATGAGCCCCACGACCGGGTAGACGAGGGAACGAAACGGCGAAGGCGGGACCATGTGCTTGCTGCGGAAAGGAATGCCGGCGTCGAGCATTCCCAGTATTCCCATCGTCCCGCCCTGCGCGTGAATCTGCCGCGCCATCTCGAAGGCGATTAAACCGCCGAAGGAATACCCCCAGAAGTGATAAGGGCCTTCCGGCTGGAGCGCGCGAATCTCTTCGAGGTAGTGGGCGGCCATCTCTTCGACGCTCGTCAGGGGGGACTGCTTGCCGTCCAACCCCTGCGACTGGAGGCCGTAGAAGGGCTGATCCGCCGGAAGATAGGGGGCCAGATTGACGTGCTTGAGAATGTTGCCGCCGATGCCGTGGATGCCGAAGATGGGCGGCTTTGAGCCGTGCGGTTGAATCGGGACGAGCGACGACCAGGACGGTTTCCACCCCTGCCGGAGAGTCTCGGCCAGTCGTTCAATCGTGGGCGATTGGAAGAGGGTCGCCAGCGGGAGCGTTTTACCGAAAGTCTTTTCTATCTGCCCGAAAAGACTCACCGCCAGCAGCGAATGCCCGCCGAGCTCAAAGAAATTATCCGTCACCCCGACCGACCTGACGCCAAGCACCTTCTCCCAGATTCTCGCCAGTTGGGTTTCGACGGCGTCCCTCGGCGCGGTAGCTTTCTTCTCCGACTCGCCGCGAACACTCTCCGGGTCTGGAAGGGCGCGGCGGTCTACCTTCCCGCTCGCGGTTAAAGGCAACGACTTCAGGAGCACGTAGTTCGAGGGCTGCATGTAATCCGGCAGCCTCTGTCGCACGAAGCGGCGCAACTCGCCGGCGTCGGGACCCGGGCCCCCCCCGGCGGCGCAGTAGTAGGCCGCCAGCGCTTTCTCACCCGGCGCCCCCTCGCGCACCACCACCGCCGCCTCGCGCACACCGGGGTGCTCGGACAGCGCCGCCTCTATCTCACCCAACTCGACGCGGAAGCCCCGAACCTTTACCTGCCGGTCTACGCGCCCGAGATACCGTATCTCTCCGGACGGCAGATAGCGCGCGAGGTCCCCCGTCTTGTACAGGCGCGCCCCCGGCCGGTCGCCCAGGGGGTTCGGGATGAAACTCTCCGCCGTCAAACCGGGGCGGTTTAGATAACCGAGGGCCACCCCGTCTCCGCCGATGTAGAGTTCGCCAGGTACCCCGGCCGCGACGGGCCGCAGGTGTCGGTCGAGGATGTAGAGTTGCGTGTTGGCGACGGGCCGCCCGATGTTGACGTTGCCGGGGGTGATGGCGAAGGCCGCGCTCGCGTTGGCCGTCGCCTCGGTCGGGCCGTAGAGGTTCCGAATCCTCAGTTGAGGCAGGGCGTTTAAAGACCTCTCGACCAGTTCCCGGCTCAACTCCTCTCCGCCCAGAAACAGCGTCGTCAGATTCCCGTTCGCCGCCTGAGCGTCTCCGGACTCAAGGGCGTCGAGCATGACTCGCCACGTGGAGGGCACGCAGTTGAACCCGACCCCCCGCCGCTCCCCGAGCGCCCGCCACAGCTCGGCGGGGCGCGTCACCGCGTCGGGCGCCAGCAGCCAGACGTGGCCGCCGCGCAGGAGCGGCGCCAGGAATTGCTTCAACGCCGCGTCGAACGACGGCCGGGTAGTCCACGGCAAGACCTCTACGCGCTCGTCGAGCAGACCCTCGTTGACCCAGCACAGGTAATTACTCAGGCTCCTGTGCTGAACCATCACGCCCTTCGGTCTACCCGTCGAGCCCGAGGTGTAGATGACGTAGGCGAGGTCGTCCGCCGTCGTTTCGACGGGCAGGTTCGACGCGCTCTGCCGCAACATCTCGTCCCCGTCCGCGTCCACGCGGATGACCCGCGCGCCGCCGGTCTCGGGAAACTGCTCGGCGATTCCTTGCCGAGTGAGCAGCGCCGGGGCGCCCGAATCGCCCAGCATAAAGGCCAAACGCGCTTGAGAATCGCTCGGGGAGAGCGGGACGTAGGCGCCGCCCGCCTTGAGTATGCCCAGCACCCCGACGAGCATCTCCAGCGACGCCTCCATGCAGACGGCGACCGGCACGCCCGGCCCGACGCCGAGCCCTCGCAGGTAACGCGCGAGCCGGTTGGCCCGCCCGTTCAACTCCGCGTAGCTCACCTGCCGGCCTTCGGCCGCGAAGGCCACGGCGCCGGGCGTGCGCTCGACCTGCGCTTCAAACAGTTGATGCACGCAGACGTTCTTCGGGTAATCTCCCGACGTGTCGTTCCATTCGACCAGGAGCCGGCGCTGCTCCGCCTCCTTCAGCATCGGCAGGGCGTCGAGGGACTGCCCCGGCGCGGCCACGATGCTTTCGAGCAGAATTTGGTAGTGAGAAAGTATTTGCCCGGCGGTGGCGTCGTCGAAGAGGTCTGTGCGGTAGGCGAGCGAGCCGTGGAGCTCGCCCTCCGTCTCCCACACCGAGAGGGCGAGATCGAACCTCACCGTGTCGGCGCTGGCTTCCAGCCCGGTCAGCGTCAGCCCGGGTAACTCCAACGTCTCGACCGGGGCGTTTTGCAGGACGAACATCACCTGAAAGAGGGGCGAGCGGCTCAGTCTTCGCTCGGGTTGCAGCTCCTCCACCAGCTTTTCGAAAGGCACATCCTGGTGGACGTAGGCCCCGAGCGCGGTCTCCCTGACCCGGCCGAGCATCTCTCTGAAGCTCATGCCGCCCTCGAACCGCGTCCGGAGGACGAGCGTGTTGATGAAGAAGCCGATTAACTGCTCCGTCTCGGCCTGCGTGCGGCCCGCAATCGGGGCGCCGACGATAATGTCCTCCTGCTGCGTATAGCGGTAGAGCAGCGTCTTGAACGCCGCCAACAAAGTCATAAACAGCGTCGCGCCTTCGCGGCGGCTCAAAGCGTTGAGCTGGGCGGTCAGTCCTTGCGGTAACGCCAGGCGCTGGCGCGCCCCCGCGTGGCTCGGCACCGCCGGGCGCGGTCTGTCGGCCGGCAATTCCAGCACCGGTAACTCCCCGCCTAACTGCTGCCGCCAGTAGGCGAGTTGGCGCTCCAACGCTTCGCCCCGCAGCCAGCGGCGCTGCCAGACGGCATAATCCGCGTACTGCACGGGCAGTTCCGGCAGGGGCGAGGCGTCTCCGTCGAGGAAGGCTTGATAGAGGGCGGTCAGCTCGCGGCTGAGGATGCCCGTGGACCAGCCGTCGGAGATGACGTGGTGCATCGTAATGAGCAGGATGTGCTCCTGCTCGTGCAGGCGCAGTAGTTTGATTCGGTGTAACGGCCCGGTGGCCAGATCGAATGGGCGGTGGGCTTCCTCGAATGAGAGTCGCCTGACCTCGTCTTCCCGCTGCTGCTCACTCAGCGAGGAGAGGTCGACCATCTCAAGCTCGGCCTTCATGTGCGCATGGATGACCTGCGCCGGCTGCTCCCCGCTCAAAGCGATGGTGGTGCGTAAGCTCTCGTGTCGGCGCACGATCTCGTCGAGGCTGCGCCGGAGGGCGTCCACGTCGAGCCGGCCTACCAGACGCGTCCCCGAGGGGATGTTGTACGCGACGCTGTCCGGCATGAGGCGGTCGAGAAACCACAACCGCTGTTGGGCGAAGGAAAGTGGCAGGGGGCCGCCATCCCGCGCCGCCCGCTCAAGCGGCGGCGTGACGAGCGGTTGCTCCCCGGCCCGCAACGCTTCTTCGATGGTCGCGGCCAGACTTGCCACCGTCGGCGCCGCGAACAGGCTGCGGACAGGCAACTCGACCCGGAACGCTTCCCTCACCCTGGAGACCACCTGCGTCGCCAGCAGCGAATGGCCGCCCATGTCGAAGAAGTTGTTTTCGATGCCCACGCGCTCGACCTTAAACACTTCGGCCCAGAGCTTGGCCAGCACCTCCTGCACCGGCGTGCGCGGCTCCACCAGGGAGCGCGCCGGCGCGGCCCCCACGGCGTCGGGGGCGGGCAGGGCGCGGCGGTCAACCTTGCCGTTGGGCGTCAGCGGCAGCGCGTTCAGAACTACGAGCCCGGAGGGGATCATGTATTCGGGGAGCCTCTCCGTGAGGTAAGAGCGTATCTGGCCTATCAGCTCGTGGTCCTGCTGCCCCTGGAGCGGATTGTTCGCGTAGCTGCTCCACGGCCTGCGCTCGGCCCCCGCCTCCCCCTGTGGGAAGATGCGCTCCGGCGCCGCCGGGCCCCGCGGGTCTTCGCGCCGCTTCAGGAACAGGTCGCAAAAACCGTTCGAGCCGCCGCCCGACCAGCTCACCGTGACCGCGTAAGGCAGACCGTCGCCCAGGGCCCAGAGCAGCTCGGGCTCGACCTCGCCTCCGTCCGACTGACTTTTTACCGCGCTCCTCAACTCGCCACACGTCGCCAGCGCGCCGTGCTGTTTGAGTAACTCAAGTGCCCTGGCTTCCGACCGGAGGCGGGCGTTAGGCACGCGCCTGACGGCCAGCATCTCGGGTTCGGTCTCCCCTAGAAGCTGGCGCAGCGCGGGCAACGTCAAATTGTCCTTTTGCCAGTCCAGGGTTTGAAAATCGCCCACCTCCTCAACTTCAGTCCCGATTCGCAGCACCACGTCGTAGCGGAACAGCGTCAGCTCGTTATGGAACCGCCCGCGCTTGAGGTTGATCTCGACCTGAGAGATTTTCGGCAGGTGTTGCTTGAGCGCGAAGAAGAAAGAAGGGGCGACGACCAGTTCCTTTTCGCGGCTCAGGGTTTTCTGGACGCGCCCTTCCAACTCGTTGAGGGGCAGCGCGTCCGGCGACTGAAACAGTTGCACCGAGGTGTGAAACGTCTCCAGCAGGGGGAGGCTGCGCACGTCCCCGACGAAGACGAAGCCGCCGGGCTCGACCGCTTCGACGGCGCCCTCCAACACGCGCACCAGGTATTCTATGTTGGGGAGGTACTGGCTGACGGAGTTGAGAATCGCCGAGTGGAAAGAGCCGGGTTCGATTCCTTCAAAATTATCCGCCGTCCTTTCCAACAGAGTCACGTAAGGCAGGTCCCACTCCGGCAACGACAGTTGATGCCGGAGCCGGCTCAAGGCTTCGGCGGAGAAGTCCATGCCGACATACTTGTGGCAATGGGGGGCGATCTTGAACAGCAGGATGCCGACGCCGACGCCGATCTCTAAAACGCTGCGCGGTTCGAGCGCGAGGATACGCTCGACGCCGAAGTCCCTCCACTCCCTGACCTCCTCCTCGGGAATCGGCAGCCCCGTGTAGCTGCTGTTCCACCCGACGATGTTGAATGTCGGGTCCTGCTCGGACGACGTGTCGCTGTAAGTCTCGTTCCAGAGTAGTTCCCAGTTGGAGACCTGCCCGGCGGTCCCTTCGTCAACCGCTTCGCGCGACGACGCTTCCCCCGCGCCCGATTCCCGCACGATGTAGGCCGCCAGGCGCGCGTCGCCGGGCTCGTCCTCGCGCACCACCACGACGGCCTCGCGCACGGCGGGGTGTTGAGAAAGCACGGCCTCGATCTCGCCCAGCTCGATGCGGTTTCCGTGAAGCTTAACCTGGTTGTCAGTCCGGCCGAGGAACTCTATGTCCCCGCCCGGCAGGTATCGCCCCACGTCCCCCGTCCTGTAGCAACGCTCCCCGGGTTCCGGCGCGAACGGGTTCGGCACGAAGACGCCTGCCGTGCGCGCGGCGTCGTTCAGGTAGCCGCGCCCGACGCCCGCCCCGCCGACGTAGATTTCGCCCGTGACCCCGCGGGGGACGGGTTGCATGAGGGAATCCAGAACGTAGAGGCGCAGGTTGGCGACCGGCCGGCCGATGGGCATCCGCAGGACGTCTTCAGGCGGCGGCCGGTGGATGGCGTAGTGCGTCACGTCGTCGGAGCACTCGGTCGGGCCGTAGGCGTTCAACAGCGGGACGTGCGGGTGTTTGGAGAGCCACTGCCGGCACAGCTCGGGCGCGAGCGCCTCGCCCGTCGGGACCAGCCAGCGCAGTCTCCCCAGAGCGGCGCGGCCCCGCTCGCGCGGCGGCGCCACTTCGAGCATCATGCGCAGCATCGACGGGACGGTTTCGAGGATCGTAACTTTTTTGTCCTCGACCTCTTCGAGCAGGCGCAGGGGGTCGTGCGCCACGTCGTCGTCAAAGATGTGCACGGTGGCGCCCACCAGCAGCGCCGCCAAAAACTGCCACACCGAAATGTCGAAGCACTGGGAGGCGGTCTGCGCGACGACGTCGTCCCCCGTCAGTTGTAAATCCTGAATCTTGGCGAAAAGGTGGTTGAGCATCCCGCGCTGCTCGACCATCGCCCCCTTGGGCGTGCCCGTGGAGCCGGAGGTGTAGATCACGTAGGCCAAATCCTGCGGCGTCGAGCGCGCGGGCAGGTCGTTTTCGGATTGCCCCGGCCCCGAGAGCGATTCGATGGTCAGTATCGCGGGACGCTCTCTTTTGGGTCTGCCTTCGAGCGCGCGCGTGAGCGCGGGAACGAATTCCGCGGCGGCCAGAACCAATCCCACCCTGCTCTGCTCAAGAACCTGCGCCAGACGCTGCGGCGGGTGGTGCGGGTCGAGAGGCAGGTACGCGCCCCCGGCCTTGTAGACCGAGAGGATGGCGGCCAACAGATCAAGGCCGCGCTCGGCGAGCAGGGCGACGACGACCCCGGCCCCGACTCCACGCTCCGCCAGCGACGCGGCGATGCGATTGCCGCGCCGGTTCAACTCCTCATACGTGAGTCGCCCGTCCCGGTACACCGCCGCCACGGACGTGGGCGTTCGCGCCGCCTGTTCTTCAAAAAGCTGGTGAAACAGCCGTCGGGTGGGGAACTGCGCCCCCGTCTCATTCCACCCGACGAGTATGCGCCGCCGCTCTTCCGGCGCGAGCAGGGGGAGTTCCGCGATGCTCCGGCCGGGGGCGGCGATGATTGAGCCGAGTAAGTTTTGATAATGGGTTATCAGGGCGGCGATGGTGTCGGCGTCGTACAGGTCTGTGTTGTATTCCAGCGTCCCGCCCAGGCCCTGCGGGCTGTCGTACATCGAGAGCACCAGGTCGAATTTCGACGTCCCGCTGTGAATCTTCAGCGGCGAAAACGTGACGCCCTCAAGTTTCGTCTCCGCCGCCGAAATATTCTGAAAGGCGAAGACGATTTGATAGATGGGCGTGCGACTGAGGTCGCGCTCCGGCTGCAAAGCCTCGACGAGGTGGTCAAAAGGCAGGTCTTGGTGCGCGTAAGTTTCCAGCGTCATCTCGCGGACGCGGCCCAGCAACTCTTTGAAAGAAGGTCTGCCGGAAAGGTCCGTGCGCAAGACCAGTTGGTTGACGAAGAACCCGATCAGTTCTTCGGTCTCCGGGCGGGTGCGGTTCGCCACGTCCGTCCCGACCAGAATGTCTTCCTGCCCCGTGTAGCGGTAGAGCAGCACCTGAAAGGCTGCCAGCAGGGTCATGAACAGGGTGGCCCCCTCCCGCTGGCTGAGGGCCTTGAGGTCGTCCGCCAGGGCCGCGGGCAGCATGAAGGAGTGGGCTACGCCACGGAAGCTCTGAAGCGGCGGGCGCGGCCGGTCGGTCGGCATGTCGACGACCGGCAGCTCGCCCCCCAGTTGGCGCTTCCAGTACGCCAGCAACTCCTCCAACACCTGACCCCGGAGCCATTGCCGCTGCCAGCTGGCGAAGTCGGCGTACTGGATGGACAGTTCGGGCAGAGGCGATTTGCGCCCCGCGGAGAAAGCTTGATAGAGCTCCGCCATCTCGCGGAAAAAGATGGTCAGTGACCACCCGTCGGAGATGATGTGGTGGACGCAGACGAGGATGATGCGCTCCTCCTCATCCATCTGAAGGAGGGTGACGCGCAGGAGGGGGCCGCGTACCAGGTCGAACGGCCGCTGCGCTTCCTCGGCGGCGAATTTGTCGGCCTCCCGCTGGCGCTCGCCCGGCGGCACGGCGCGCAGGTCAATCACCGGCAGGGGCAAAGAGAGCGCGGGCGCGACGGAGCGCACGGGCCCCCCTTCGACGGTGGTGAAGGTGGTGCGCAGCACTTCGTGCCGCCGAACGATCTCGTTCAGACTTTGCCCCAGCACCGCCACGTCGAGCCGTCCGACGACACGCATGGCCATCGGGATGTTATAGGTCGCGGTGCCGGGGTCGAGCTGTTCGAGAAACCATAAACGTTGTTCGTTGAAGGATAGCGGGGAGGGCGCGGAATCTTTGTCCCGCGGGAGGATGTGCGCGGGAGACGGCTCCGGGGCCGTCTTGTTGAGCGAATTTAATCGAAGTTGTAGAAGCTCGAGTTGTTCGGGGGAAAGTTCTTCGATCAGCTTGGAATGCGAGTTCACGGTAAATGATCTCCTCGCCTGACTGCTTTTATTGGGCAGTGCCCACATATCGGGGCCGCAACCTGCCGGCGGTTCGACGTACGCGAACGGCCACCAACCTCTCTTGCTCGATGTGACGTGGGAAGTCGCGCGCTTGAGGGTGGAGAGCGTCCGCTGCGTCTTCGGACGCATGCGCGTCGGTAGATTTCAAGATTACGGAAAGCCGCGTGAGGGACATTGCTGCTCTTCGGTGGTCAGGGCAGACCCGCGTCGCACATCCCGGCCAATCAGGGCTGTTTATCTTTATACGTATAAATCTTGTTGACGATTTTCCACGCGCCGCCGATCTTCAAAAGAGAGAGGTAATCCGTAAACACCCTCTTCGGGTAATCCAACTCGGTCCTGACCACCGCCGCATCCCCCGTCAAATCAATCGAAATTATCCTCATCGGCACCGCCGCTCTTTTCACCGCCTGATTCTCTTGGGGTTTGAATTCTTCGTACCACTGCGGCATCGTCAGGGCCTCGAACTTACCCTTCCAAATGCCGTAAAGTTTGGCGTCCGGGTGGAAAGCCATTTCCAGGCTCTTAACGTCACTATTCTGCAACCCGTCGAAGTAATGGCGGACGGTTCTCTCGATGGCAGCTTCCTCCCCCTGCTTATCCGACTGTCCGCGGGAGGCAACTTTAGCGGCGGAGGCGGGGGTCTCCGCGGCGGGATTTTGGTTCGGTCTAAGAGGCTTCAAATCCCCGGCGGGTTGCTGTGCCATTGCCGAGCACGTCAGCGACGCCATTAACAGAACCAGACTCGCCTGCTTCATAAGATTATCCCTTGACACCCGGGCGTTCGTGCGGAGCGGGCTATCACCTCCGACATTAGAAAAGTGATGACGGCCGGCACAAAATGTTCATCGGCGTCCCGGGCCGGAGTTGTTGGATCAAGTCGGGGAGAAGGGAGTCACACCAGCAAATCTCAGGGGGAAATATGATACACCGCTTTACCGCCGTGTCAAATGAAGAAACGGGAGAGGGGGACAGGACTCTTCATCGACTCCGGCCCCCGCCTCTCCCGACGCCGATGCATCGCCGGCCGCCGCCGCGAAGGGGGCGTCCGGCCGGTTCACCCGCCTGCCGCGGCGCTCAGCCGTTCCCCTGTTTCTCGGCGCTGAGCATCGCTTTCACTTCATCTTTCGAGAGGTTCTTGATGTTGGTTAACAACTCCATCAGCGCGTCGGAGTCCACCTGCTCGGCCTGTTTCTGCGTGATGGCCAGGGCCAGTTCGGCGACCGTCGGCGCGGCGAAGAGGGTGCGCAAGGGGAGGTCTACATTCAGGGCTTCGCTGACACGCCCGATGAGCATGGTCGCTAGCAGGGAGTCGCCGCCCATGTCGAAAAAGCTGTCGTGGACGCCTACCTCCTCGACGGCGAGCAGTTCACGCCAGATGTGCGCCAGCTTCTTTTCCACTTCGGTTCTCGGGGCGGCGTAGGCGACCGCCAGGTTGGGTCGCGCGTGTTTCTGGCGCAGGGGCTGCAAATTATTAACTTCTTCTAAAATGCTTTCGCTGTTTTGGGCGCGGCTGCGCTCGATCAACGCCCCCAGTTCCCTCGTCGCCACGGCGATTCGCGCGACCGACAGGCCACTGCGCAGAATGCGGCCGAAGGCCTCGGCGCCCTCTTTCGGCAGGATGCCCTCGGCGATAACGGAGGTGCCCGTCTCGACGTGTGCGGACGGCCCTTCATGTTTTCGCGTTTCGGGCGGGGCAGTCGCGTGCGTCGTGTCCGCCCCGGCAGAGCCGTTGTCCGCCGCCGCGCCGAACACGGCCGGGCTGGTGACTCTTTTCAGGGTGTACTCTCCTATCTCGATTAGCCGATTCCCGTGGACGTCCGTAATCACCAGGTCGCTGACCAGAACGTCCTTCCGCCCCGCCGACGTCCCCCCGAACTTCGCGTAGCTGTAGAGATGTTTGGGGAGCGGCGCCCTAATCTTGATTGACTCGTAGGCCAACGGCAGGTAAGAACCTTCCCCCGCAATCTGGACGAAGCCGGTGGCGGCATCCATCAGGGCGGGGTGTAGGCCGAGCGTCTGCAAGTCGTCGACAAACTCTTCGGGCAGTTCGAGGTATGCTATCGCCTCGCCGTCGCCGACGCCGATTCGCCTCACCAGATTTTGCCAGCGCGGGCCGAAGTCCTTGAACTCGGCTTCCGGCTCCGGCGCAGACGTTTCTGCGCGCAGCTTGATTCGCTCCGCCTTGATGACCTCAAGCTCCTGCGGATTAAGCCGCGCGAGGGTTTCCGCGAGCGGGAATTCTCCCGCCGAGTCATCGTCGAGGGAAGCGATCCGGCCTTTGGCGTGCTCCTGCCACGGCGCTTCGGCCGCCGCGGCGCCGGCCGCTCTACTAATCACACGAAATGAAAAGCCCTCTTCGTTTTTGGTGAAGATAATGCGGACTTCTTTGACCTCTGAGCCTTTCAGGATGAGCGGCGTCAGGAAGAAGACCTTCCGCATGTGGATCGTCTTGTCCCCCGCGTGCGCGGCGAACGCGGCCCTCACCATCTCGATATATCCGGTCCCCGGCAAGACGCTGTCGCCGAGCAGTCGGTGTTCGGCCAGCACCCAGTGCCGGCCGGCGCTGAGTTCCGTCGAGTGGATTTTCTGCTCCGGCTCGTCGACCAGGAGCTTATCCAGCAGCGGGTGCGCGCCCGCGGCCGAGTGGGCGGCCTCTAAAATCTGCCGGAGCCCTTTGGAGAGCGACGCGTGGGCGGCCTGCCCGACGTCCAGCCACCCGTCCCAATTTATGGATACTGTGTGCGTTCGGTTGTGAGTCGCGCTGCTTTCGGCGTATGCGTCGAGAAAGGCGTTGGCCGCGCAATGATCCACCAGGCCCAGAGCCCCGACGAACGCGTTGAGTGAAGAACAGAGGATGAGGAAATCGGGCTGTTCATTTTTGAGGACGGCGTCTAGCACCAGCGTGCCCCGCACCTTCGGGGCCAGCACCCTCGCCGCCGCTTCGGGCGTCTTCAGCTGTATCATGCCGCCCGGGGCCACCCCCGCGGCGTGAATCACGCCGTCGATTTTTCCGAACCGCTCGTGCGTCTGCGAAACGACTCTCTCCATCTGGGTCTGCGAGGTCACGTCGGCGTCGAGCACCAACACCTCCGCGCCCAGAGATTCAAGCTCTTGAAGCTTCTTAATCTTGCGGCTCACCTCGTCGTCCGCCCCGCGCGCCGCCAGCCACGACGCCCACTCGCTTCTCTGCGGGAACGCCGAACGCCCGGTCAGCACCAGCCGCGCGCGCGCGGTTCGGGCCAGGTGCTCCGCCAGGGTGAGGCCGATGCCGCCGACCCCGCCCGTGATGAGGTAGACGCCCTTCTCCCGCAATAAAGTTTTCTCGCCGGGCGCCTCGTCCAGACGGATGGGCTCAAAGGTTTGCAGCCAGCGATGACTCCCCCTGTAAGCGACCGTGGCGTCGGAGGCGTCCGCCGCCAGCTCGGCCAGCAGTTGGCTGGTCAGTATTTCGGCCTGCCGCGTGCCCGCTTGCGGCACGACGACGTCCACGCTCTGGCAGTCGATGTGCGGATACTCCTGCGGGATGACACGACAGGGGCCGAGCGTCAACGCCTTGGCGGGGTACACCGCCTCCGCGCCGCCGATGGAATGCACGCCGTCGGTCACAACCATTAGCCGAAGCGGATTATTAAAGCCGTGATCTCCGAGCGCCTGCGCCAGAGAGAGCAGGCTATAGAAGCACACCTCCTGATGGCGTTCGGCGAGTTCGACACCCGCCCCGTGCCCGTCCTGCGGCGGCGTCACGCCCCACATGTGGCAGATGACCTGTGGGAATCTCTGCCGCTGTTTGAGCTGGCCGAACAGGTCGCCGAAGTCCTGGCCGCGTCCGGGGTTAACGACGAACGTGTTCTCGTCGAGTTTGTCGAACCGCTCGCCCGCGCGTACCGTCAAAACATCCCGGCCCGCCTGCTTCAACTGCTCGACCAGACGGGCGCCGACGCCGGCCTCGTCAACGAACACCAGGTAGCGCCGCGCCGCGCCGTCTGCCGAATCCGCGCGCGCCGAAGCGGCCGGCGGCTTGGACTGTTTCCAGATGGGGAGGTAGAACCAATCGGCGATGTAATTTTTTTTGTTAAGCGTCGCCGGGCGTGCTTCGCGCGGGGAGTCGCGCTCTTGCCTGGGCGGCTCCACCCAATAGCGCTGGCGTTCAAACGGGTAGCTCGGCAGGGGGACGCGGCGGCGGCGTTCGCCGGCGTAAAACTCCGTCCAGTTTACCTGTAGACCGGCCTGCCAGAGCCGCCCCAGGGTGTTGAGCAGAAAGGACTGGTCTGATTGCCGGTCGTAGGAGTGGCGCAGGGACGACAGTATGACGCGCCCCTCGACCTGTGCGCTCTGCGGGTGCTGCATCGCCCACGCGCCGAGGGCTTGCCCCGGCCCGACCTCCAGGAGAACCCTACCCGGCACCCTCCATAATTCCTGAATCCCGTCGCCGAATCGCACGGGTTGGGACAGATGTGTCGCCCAGTAACGCGGGTCGGTGGCCTGCGCGGGGGTGAGCCAGGTGCCCGTCACGTTGGAGATGAGGGGGACGTTCGGGGGGTTCAGCTTGACGGTCCCGACCAGCTCGGTGAACGGCTCGACGATGGGCTCCATCATGCCCGAGTGGAAGGCGTGTGTGGCTTGCAGGCGACGCGCGACCACGCCGCGGCGCGTCAAATCTTCTTCCAGTTCGTCGGCGGCCTCGGTCGCCCCGGAGACGACGCAGACGTGAGGGCCGTTGATCGCCGATATGCTTAAGTGGCGGCCGAGAAGGGGCTCCACCTCCTCCGCCGGGAGCGACACCGCGAGCATCGCGCCGCCGGGTAATTCCTGAATCATTCGCGCCCTGCGCGCGACGAGCATCAGCGCGTCTTCGAGCGAAAACACGCCGGACAGACAGGCCGCGACGTACTCGCCGATGCTGTAGCCGATGAGCGACTGCGGACTAATCCCCCACCTCATCCACAATCTCGCCAGCGCGTACTCGATGACGAAGAGCGCCGGCTGGCTGAAAACCGTCAGGCTAAGCCTGCGCGCATCTTCGTCCTCCTGCGGGCCGCGCCCGAGCATCTGTCGCAGGTCGAGACCCGAACCGCCGCGGGTCGCCGCCGCGCCCGGCGCCTCCGCCGCGACCCGATTTTTCCAGTCGGGGTACATCACGTCGCGCAGGTCGCTTCCCAGGTGCTCCTTCAACAGGTCGCAGCAGAGGTCTACCTCTTCACGAAACGGCTTTTCCTGCCGGTACAGTTCCCAACCCATATCGACGTAGTGGTTGCCCAGCCCCGGAAACATGAAGGCGACGGGCCGGTCGGCGGTCGGCGGCGGGCCCGTGAAGACTCGCTTCGGGTCGCGCGTCTCCAGCGCCGCGGTCAAATCCTCCACGTCACGACAGACAAGCGTCCGCCGGTGGGCGAACGCGCGGCGGCCGATCTGTAGCGTGTAAGCCACGTCCGCCGGGTTGAGATTTCTGTTCCGTTTCAGGAAATCGACGAGGTTATCGCTGGCGGTTTCCAGCGCCGCCTCGCTTTTCGCCGAAAGCACGACGAGTTGCCACGGTCTGGACACGCCGGGCGGCTCCCCCTCCGGCGCTTCCTCGACGATGACGTGAGCGTTCGTGCCGCCGATGGCGAAAGAGCTGACCCCGGCCCTTCTGCGCGGGGAGCCGCCGGCCGGCCATTCGGAGAGCCCCGAGTTAACGAAGAATGGGCTGTTGTCAAAATCAATCTGGGGGTTGGGCTGGTTGAAATGCAGGCTCGGCGGAATTTGCCCGTGCTTCAAAGCGAGCACGGTCTTAATCAGACTGGTCACGCCCGCGGCGGCGTCCGAATGCCCGACGTTCGTTTTCACCGAGCCGACGGCGCAGAATTGTTTCTTCTCCGTGCCCGCCTGAAAAACCTGACTCAGCGCGGCGATCTCGATGGGGTCGCCCATCGGCGTCCCCGTGCCGTGCGCTTCGATATAACTTATCGTCTCGGGCTCGACCCCGGCCGTGGCCTGTGCCAGCGCGATCACCTCGGCCTGCCCGTCCACGCTCGGCGCGGTATAACCGACCTTGTCCGCCCCGTCGTTATTAATCGCGGAGCCCCTGATGACCGCGTGAATTACGTCGCCGTCCTCGACGGCCTCCGAGAGGCGCTTGAGGATGACGGCCCCGACGCCGCTGCCGCTGACCGTCCCCCGCGCGGCGGCGTCGAAGGCGCGGCAATGACCGTCCGGCGAAAAGACGCCTTCCTGCGGAAGGTAGCCGGATTTCTGGGGAACCAGAAGCGAGACGCCCCCGGCCAGAGCCATGTCACACTGGTAGCCGAGTAAACTCTGGCAGGCGAGGTGGACGGCCACCAGCGAAGTCGAACAAGCCGTCTGGACGTTGACGGTCGGCCCTTTGAAATTCAATTTATACGAGACGAGGGTCGTCAGGAAATCTCTGTCGTTTAAGATTCTCAACTGAAGCGCGCCCGCCGCCGCCACCACGTCGGGCGAGGGCAGGATGTTGTGCATCAGGTATTGCCCCCAGCTCATCCCGCCGAACACGCCGACGGTGCCCGCATAATTTTCCGTGTCGTACCCCGCGTGCTCGACCGCCTCCCAGGCATTTTCCAGGAATAATCGAAGCTGCGGGTCCATGATTTCGGCTTCCCGCGGGCTGACGTTGAAGAACCCGGCGTCGAACCACTCGACGCCCTCCACGGCGCCGCGCGCGCGGACGTAGTTCGGCAGCTTCAGCAACTCCGCATCTATTCCGTAAGCCAGCAGCTCCTCGTCCGTGAAGGTTGAGATGGATTCCACACCGTCGCGCAGGTTCCGCCAAAACTCGTCCACGTTTTTGGCCCCCGGAAAACGACCGGCCATCCCGATGATGGCGATACTCCCGATGTTATCCTGTGACTCGTCAAAGCTCATCCGTACTTCCTCCTCTGCCCGATAGACGCCTGCCCTGCCGCGACGTTTCCTCGTGCCGCCGTTTTAATGCCCGCCGCGCGGCGGTTTCTTTGCCTGCCGGGACTCCATCAGACGTCTCTGCTGGCTCAAGGCCCCGGCCTGCCTGCTCGCTCTATCCTGCGCACGCTCGAAAGTAGGCTTTGCCTGCTCGTCGCGTTCCAGGTACTGAGCCAGCGCGCGGACGGTCGAGTGTCTGAACATTTCAACTATCGGGACGTCGCGGCTGAAGGCCGCGCGCAATCTGGTGTTCACCTCCACGATCAGCCGCGACGTTCCGCCGACCTCAAAGAAGTTGTCGTGCACGCCTACCCTCTCCACCTTGAGCACCTCGCGCCAGATGCCGGCGATAACCTGCTCGGCGCTCGTTTCCGGCGCGACGTAGTCGGCCTCCGGCCCGGTCGCAAGTGAGGTCGGCTCGGTTAACTCGCGCAAATTAAGCTTGCCGTCGGGCGTGCGCGGCAACTCGCGCAGAAACGTGAAGGCGGAGGGAATCATGTAATCGGGTAACACGTCCTGCAAATAGCCGCGGAGCGTGGCGGCCGACAGACCGCCGCCGTACGTTCCCGTCTGCGGCCGGCGTTCCCCTTCGGGCGGACTCTCGGGGCCGGCCGCCGTCGTGGCGGGCTGCGCGTCTCGGGTGGCGTAGACCATGTAGACGTGAACGTCGGCCCCCGCGGCGCCGCCCCGGGCGGCGACGAGTTCGTCCGTGACGAAGTTGAACCCGTGTTGCGTGAGGAGCTGGCTGACGCCCGCGAGCAGTTGCGGCGTGTCCACTTCGGCCACGATTTGGCGGACCTTGCGCCAATCTTCCGCGCGCAGGCCGGAGAGGACGTCGAGCTCGCTTTTTTCCACGTCGATTTTCAGGAAGTCGATGCGCTCGACGTTGTGGTCTCGGATCACGTCCGACAGTGTGACCAGTGGGCAGGTGTAGGTCTGACTCTGGAATTGCTCTTTCATCAACTGGGCCAGCTCGTCGGAGCCGAGCAACGCTTTTTCCTGCTCGGAGCCGGACGTCCGCAAGTATTCTGAGATGATTGACTGTGTAACCCTCTCGTCCTCATCCCTGTCCGCGTAACGGCCGGAGAGGCCGGGCATCTGCGGGTAAAAAGTGAATACCGCCGAGTCGTTCACGTTCGAGACGCCCGAGTTGAACAGCTTCGCGTTCAGACCGTACAAGGCCACGTTAGTACTGAGCACCTCGAACAGAGGGGGGATCGGCTCGAAAGCATATACGGTAAGATTTTTCCGTTTATGGTTGGCGAACAGGGTGAACATGCCGACGTTGGCGCCGACGTCGAAAACGCAGTCGCCGTCGTTCAACGTAATCCCGTGCCGTAAATAAATCTCGCCTTCGAATATCTCCCGGTAAAGCACGCTCGCGCGATAGCCCGTGGGGTGCGCCACGACCATGCCGTTCGGCAGCTTGAAATGGGGCCGGCCCGCGAGCACGCGCTCCACCTCGGCCCGGGGTAGTTCCACCGACAAATTGCCGGAAGCGTTTTCGCCGGGCACGACGTAGGCGAACAGACGTTTTTCGCCCGTCTCGTCTTCGCGCGCCACGACCGCGACCTCGCCCACGCCGGGGTGCCGGCGGAGTGTCGCCTCTACCTCCCCGACCTCGACGCGACGCCCGCGAATCTTCACCTGATTATCAACGCGTCCCAAAAACTCGATATTGCCGTCGGGCAGGTAGCGCGCCGAGTCGCCGGTCCTGTACAGCCGCGCGCCCGGCTCGCCCCCGAGCGGGTCGGGGACAAACCTTTCCGCCGTCAACCCCGGCCGGTGTAGATAACCGCGCGCGACCCCCGCCCCGCCGATGTACAGTTCGCCCGGCACGCCGGGGGGGACAGGCCGCATCCGGGCGTCGAGAAGGCGTACCTGGGTGTTTGCGATGGGCTCGCCGATGGGCACCGAGCTTCCTACGTCTTCTATCTGGTAGGTGGTCGAACGGACGGTCGCCTCCGCCGCGCCGTACGTGTTGTAGAGCTTGCAGGGCAGCGCCTCACGCAGTTGCCGTGCGAGGGCGGCCGGCAGGGCTTCACCGCCGACGAGGAGTCCCTTGAGCGTTCGCAGCGCGGCGAGCGACTCGGGCTCGCTCGCCAGCGTGCGCGCCGCCGAAGGCGTACACTGCAAGTGTGTGACGTGGTGACGCACGATCTGCGCCGCGACGGAAGCATCCTCACGACGCTCCTTTGTCTTCGGGTTACTGCGCTCGCGCAGCTCGTTAAGATAGCGCAGGCCGCTTAACACGTCGGCGTGTCCGACGCCGAAATCTATCAGGCAGGCCACCTCATCGACGCCGACGGCCTTCAGTCGGTCGATCATGTGCGAGCAAACGTCGAGGGTGCCCAGTAGGGCGCTGCTCCCGAAGTAGCGTTCAAAGGCATGGGCCACGACGGCGTCCATGGCCTCTTCGCTCAGGTCTTTCGCGTCGAGGTCGTGGCCGAGGCTGCGCGCCGAGTGTCTTAAAAGGCCGATGGCGCTGCGCAGGTAGTTGGAAAACGGCGCCCTCACCTTCTCGCGCACCTCTCGGAGATCGCCGCCGATGAAGGTGTGTAACATCAGGGTGACGTGTCCGGCGCCCGGCCCGTGTCCGTGTTCCCGCCACGAGGCGCGATATAGCTCGATCTTCTTCCCTACTTCTTCGACCGTCTGACCCAGCAGGTGCGTGAGCAAGTTGGCGCCCATGCGCCCGGCCGTCTGAAAGGTTTCAGGATTGCCGGCGGCGGTGATCCAGACGGGCAGTTGCGTCTGAACCGGTCGCGGGTGTATGCGTATCTCGATCTCCGTGCCGGCGCCGTCTCGACGTACTACCGACTCGCCGCGCCAGAGCCTCCGCACGGTCTCGATGTGTTCGTACATCACCTCATGCCGGTTGTGGTAGACGTCGGGCGCGAGGGCAAAATCGTTGGCGTGCCAGCCTGAGGCGAAAGAGACGGCGACTCGCCCCTTTGAAAGATTGTCCACCATCGCCCACTCCTCGGCCACCCGCACGGGGTCGTGCAGCGGCAGCACCACGCTTCCGGCTCTAATCTGGATGTGGCTGGTGATTGTGGCGATGGCCGCGCTCGTCACGGACGGATTGGCGTAGAGCCCGCCGAACGCGTGGAAGTGGCGCTCCGGCGTCCAGACCGCCGTGAAGCCGTGCCGGTCGGCGAACTTGGCTCCTTCGATGAGTAGGTCGTAGCCGCCCGGGACTTCATCTTCCTCGTCGCTGGCGAAGTAGAAGAGGCTGAAGTCCATCTTCTTTTCGGCTATCTCAACGTCGATTCGGTGAGTCGGGGGGGCTTCCTGTGTCGGCGCCGGCTGGATAACCGCCGTGGAACCGCGCGCCAACGTCCAGAAAAGTTCCATCACGGAGCTGCCGGAAGCGACGCACGTCGTCGCCAGCCAGACCCCCGGTTGTCCGTCGCCGATTCGCTCGTCCATGCCCGCGAAGAGATTAACCAGGCCCCGGTGCGTGACCATCACACCTTTCGGGCGACCCGACGAGTCCGACGTGTAGGTGATGTATGCCAGATTGTCGCCAAAGACTGCGCTCCCCTCCCCTCCTGCTGCCGCCGCTCCCGCCGCGCCGTCCCACCGCCTGACCTCCTCCACCGTCACCTCTCTCGCCCCCGCGACCTCCACCCGCCCCCGCAGCTCCTCCTGCGTCAACACCACCTGCACCCCGGCATCCTCCGCAATCCATCTCAACCGCTCCCGCGGGTGACCCGGGTTCAGCGCCACGTAAGCCCCTCCCGCCTTGAGCACCCCCAGCAACCCCACCACCATCTCCACACCGCGGTGCAACAGCACCCCTACCCTCGCCTCCGGCCCCACTCCGCACGCCCGCAGGTACGCCGCCACCCTCCCCGCCCTCTCGTTCAACTCCCCGTAGCTGATGCTCTCCGCCCCGCTCACGACGGCCAACGCATCGGGTCTACCGCGTGCCTCCCGCTCGAACATCCCGTGCATACTCTCGTCGGTCGGATGGGACGCACCGCTCCCGGGCCCCGGCGCGGCCTGCGACACCGGCCGGTTCGTCGCCGCTTCCGTACTCTGCGACGACGTGGCCGTAACACTGATGGCGGGCGCCTCGACATTCGGAGTCGCCGGCTCGCGCCACTGTGCAACCACGTCGAGATGACCCCCCAGAAATTTAGCGCGGCACGCCTCACGGTCGATTTTGCCGGTGGGAATTTCCGGGATGCTGCCGTGCCTGACGAGCACGATGGCGTGTGCCTGTACCCCGTGGTGCTCGCCGACGGACTGGCGGATGGTCTCTATGACTTCCTCCACGTCCGCCCGGTCGCCGCGCTCGACCTCCTGCACCAGTACGAGCCGCTCCTCACCCGCCGACTCTATCGAAAAGGCCGCGCCGCGGCCCGGGCGCAGCGCCGCGTGGCACTCGCCCGTCGTGAGTTCGAGGTCCTGCGGGTAATGGTTGAGCCCGCGGATAGTCAGCAGGTCTTCGAGACGCCCCATGACGAACTATTCCCCTCCGCTCGGAAATTCTCGTGCACGCAGAAGACGTAAGCAAAATCAGGCCCGGCCGCGTGCGTCACCCGGTAATGAGAAATCGCTTTCAGCCAATGGTAGGGCCGCCGGAGGAAGGACATCGGGGCCATCAGGAGGCCACGAAATCCCACGAAGAGTGGAGCATAATACCGGCGATGAGCCCCGCGTTATGGAAGTGCGGGAGCCGGACCGACGAGACGCTCTCGGGGGTGTAACGGAACCCGTGTCTGGGATACGCCATGCTATGCAAGGCGTTGGCATGGCTCACCGACGTGCCTTTCAGAACCTGTGCCGCAACTGAAACGGCTTGAGTGTCATATCGGTGAGCCCTCAGCGTCGGCCGTCAGTGGGTTATAGGGAGTTGCGATTGCGCCCGCAGGACGTTTTATCGGGAGATTAATGCGCCCCTCATCTCATCGGTAACGATGTAAAGTAAGGTGAATGAGGGCTATACCGGCGGGCTGATATTACCAGAGCTTACCGCTTTCCTCAATCCGCCCCCTCGGACGGGACGGAAGCGACCACCGCTTTAACCTTTTACCGGCGCGCCCGGTCGCAAGCCAGGCTCCTGTGAACGCGCCCGTCGAAGGGAATCACCGCGCGGGCAGTTTAGAAGTTGCGCCGCTGCGCAAATATCCAGGGCAAGAGGTCCGGTTCGGCCAGCACACGCTCCGTCACCAGATGACCCACGCCCGCGTATTCCGTGTATACGGGATTCCCCCCGGCCTTCCTGACGGCTTCGACCATGCGGCGCGACTCCCCGACGTTCACGGCCTCGTCCTCGCGTCCGTGGAAAGCCCAGACGGGCGTCTGGGCAATCAAATGTGCCTTGTACGCATCCCCCCCACCCGATATAGGTACCGCGGCAGCAAACATGCCGGGACGCCGCGCAACGACGTCCCATGTTCCGTAACCGCCCAGCGAGTACCCAATGACGCTGAGGCGCCGTCGGTCAATACCGAATTCTGCGCCCAAGGCTTGGAGCACCTCCAGGACGAGGCGCATCGGAGTGCTTGGTTTGTTCGAGCCGATATTGTCCCACCTCTCGCCCGGGGGGCACCGGGGGACGAGGACGAAGGATGGATATTCCGACTGAATTCCGGGTTGTCCCAGAAGACGCCACAGGCCATTTTTTTTGGAGGGTGTGATATTTGCGGAAGGCACACGGTCAATTTTCCCGTCGCCACCGCTCCCGTGTAACCAGAGCACGAGCCGGTACTTCTTGCGCCGGTCATAATTTGGAGGGGTGAATAAGCGGTAGAGCAACGTCTCTCTACGGGCGTTACGATAGGTGCGCAGCAGAAAGGGGTCTTGGCTCTTTCGAGCCTGAGCGTCCGGCCGGCGCGTGAGGGCGCCGCAGGATAAGGCGGCCGACAAGCTCCCGCCAAGAAAATGTCTACGAGACAGATTTCTGACCATACTAGCTTTGCCCAACAGAACAGAATCATCGCCTGATACTGGGCTCGACAGTGGTTCTGCCGACCACATCTTAGGACGTCACTGTTCTGTTGGGCAAAGCCCCGGCGGTTATTTAATTTGAAACTTCGTGACGTGTGTCACCGGGTCGCCCGTCACCCCGAAAATTAGCACATACGTGCCGGTGCTGAAGCCGGTCGTCTTCAGGTTGAAGATGTAACCGCTCGCGCCGTCGAGCTGCGTGAAGCGGAAATTGTCGTCCGGGTTTGCGTTACCGGCGTCCTCAAGCTCCCCCGGCGCGTAATTCGAGACCCGCTCCGTGCCGAGCGCGGTCACGACGACGGCCGCGGACGAGAGGTTGACGCCGGCGGCGTCACACAGTCGCAGCTTGACGGGAATCGTGCTGCCGCTCCGGTGCGCCTTGCCCTCCTCGTAGAGCGGGCAGACCCCGTAGCTGACCGTGTAGCTCACGCTCGCCCTTGAGGCGTTGCCGACCTGATCCGTCGCCTCGACGGTAAAGAGCTTCGGCCCGAGCGTCGCCGTCTCGAAGAGACTTCCGCTGGCGACCGTGCCGGCACACAGGCCGACGCCGGCGCCGCCGTCCGCGCAGTTGTAGCTGGCGGCGACCGACTGGTTGAGTACGTAATTGGAGTTGGCCGGCGAGGCGAGGTTAATGTCGGGCGCTTTTTTGTCGACGCGGTTGCCGGCAATGGGCCCGGCCGTGGCGCAGTTGCCGGCCCGGTCACAGACGACGCGGCTGCCGGTCTGAGCGTCGGCGGTCTCGGTGCCGGCGGGGACGGCCGTGTGTAACGCGAAGCCGCCGTCCGCCGCCTCGACCAGAGCGGACAGGCCGTCGGCGGCGTTGCAGGGAAGGGCCACGTCGGCGGCGTGCCACAGCCCGTCGGCGGGGGTGCAGGAGATCGCCGGGGCCGTCTTGTCGATGCTCACGGCCGAGACGGTCGCGCCCGCCGTGTTGCCCGCGAGGTCTTCGACCGTGAAGGTGTGCGCCTGCTCCGCGCCCTCGGCCGTGAAGGTGAAGGTGCCCGAGGCGGGGGAGCCGTCGGCCAGTCCGGAGAGGCCGTCCCCGGCCGCATAGCGCGCCGTGACGTCCGTGTTGTTCCAGCCGGAGGCGTTCGCCAGGGGCGCGCGCTCGGCGCTGATGGTGGGCGCGGTCTTGTCAATGTTGATGCCGCTCACGGTGGCGCTGGCCGAGTTGCCGGCGAGGTCGTGGGCGGTGAACGTTGCCGACTGGTTAGCGCCTTCGCTCAGGGGTCGGGCGGCGGGCGTGCCGGCGAGGCCGGAGAGCGCGTCGGCGGCGGTGGGGGTGATGTTCACGTCGGCGTTGTACCAGCCGCGCGCGTTCGGCGGCCGGTCGGCCGCGGCGCTGATGGCCGGGGCCGTCTTATCAATCGACACCTGACTGACCGAGGCCGTCGAGGAATTTCCCGCGAGGTCGGTGACGTTGAAGGCGTGCGACTGGCTCGCGCCTTCGTCGGCGAAGGTGTAGGAGTCGGCGGGCGCGGAGGAAGCGGCCAGCCCCGAAAGGCCGTCGGCGGCCGTGTAGCTGGCGACCACGTCCGTGTTGTTCCAGCCGTGCTGGTTGGCCCCGGGCGCGCGCGCGACCTGAATCGCCGGCGCGGTCTTGTCGATGTTGACGCCGGAGATGTCACCCGTCGTCGTGTTGCCCGCGAGGTCGGTTGCCGTGAAGGTCATCGACTGGCCGGCCCCTTCCGAGTTGAAGGTGAAGGTGCCGCCCTCGGTTCCCGCCGGGAGGCCGGAGAGCTGGTCCGTCGCGGCGTAACTGACCGACACGTCCGTGTTGTTCCAGCCCGCCGGGTTGGCCGGCGTCAGCCGCGCGAGTGTGAGACGCGGCGCGGTCTTGTCGATGCTGACCCCGCCGACCGTGACGGCGGTCGTGTTGCCGGCAACGTCCGAGACCTCGAAGGCGTGCGACTGGCCGGCGCCTTCGTCAGCGAAGGTGAAAGAGCCCGAAGGCGTGGAGCCGGGGGCGAGGCCGGAGAGGGCGTCGGCCGCCGAGTAGCTGGCGTGCACGTCGGTGTTGTTCCACCCCCGGGCGTTCGCCTGCGGGCTGAGCGCGCTGGTGACGACGGGCGCCGTCTTGTCGATGTTGATGCCCGAGAAGGAGGCCGCGGCGCTGTTGCCGGCGGCGTCCACACACTGCCCGGCCGCCGACTGGTTCGCCCCCTCATGCGTGAAGGTCTGCGGGAAGGTTGACTGCGCGAGGCCGGAGAGGGCGTCGGCGCAGACGAAGCTGACGGTGACGTTGCGGTTCGTCCACCCGCCCGCGCCGTAGGCCGGGCCGCTCGCCGTCGCCTGCGTCGTGATCGTCGGCGCCTGCTTGTCGAGACGGACGGCGAGGCTGCGCTCCTCTTCGATGCCGCCCGCGCCGTCGGTCGAGAAGTAATGGATGACCGTCGTGCCTTCGGCGTTGATGGAGAGTTGCGCCGAGGCGCCGCCCACGGTCGTGAGCGGCGTGGGCTGGGCCCCCGTGACGCTGAAGGTGATGTCGCGCACGCCGGCCGGGCCGCTCGCGGCGAGCGTGACGGTCACGTTCTGGTTGTGCCAGCCGTGTTCGTTGGCGGGCCGGGAGAGCGCGGCCGTCGTCGTCGAGGTCGCGTCGGGCGCCTGCTCGTCGCCGATGAGACGCGCGATACGGAAGGGGCTGAGTGAGCTGACGCGCGCCGTGAGCGACCTCGCGTTGAAGTCCGGGGCCGGCTGGCCGGGCGCGAGCACGGTGCGATCCACCCAGGCTCCGTTTTCAAGGTGCAGTATGCGCAGGCGTGTGAATTCCGCCTGTTCGTTCTCGGCGGGCACGCGGAAGCGGAGGGTGACGGTGCCGTTGTAGCCGGCGGTCGTTGAGATTTCGTAAGCCTCCGGCGTGATGGGCGCGTGCGCGTAGGCGTAGCCTTCGGGCAGTCGGCCGAGGCGCCGCGGGTCGAGCGGGACGAAGGTGGTGACGCCGGGGGCGTTCACCTGTTCGAAGGTGGCGGTGACGAGCGGCGCCGTGCCGGCGAGTGAGCCGGAGGCGGCGACGATTCCGCCCCCGGTCGGGGTGTTGTCGCCGGGCTGGCCCGAGGGCGGCCCGCCGACGGGAACGGGCGGCTCGGTCTCGGGCGCACACCTGATGGTCAGGTTCACGTCGGGGAAGCCGTTGGTGAGTTCCGTGTTCGTGCCGGCGTAGACGACGCGGAGGCTGTGGAACCCGTTGTCCTTCAGGTAGGCCGGGATGAAGTGCGCGAAGCGGTGACTGCCGTTGCCCTTCCCCGCCGCGAGGAGGTCTTCGCCGAAGAGGTTGGCGCTCAGCGTCGCGAGCAGCGCGCCGTCGGCGTAGACGTTCACGTCGATGGGCGTGTCGGGGCGGTTGGCGTCCCAGGCCCAGCCGCCGATGTCGCTACAGCCGGCGTGGTAGTAGAAACCCTCGAAAGAGGGCGGCTGCGTGACGGGCTCGGCCGGACAACTGAGCGGCCGGTCGGTATTGTCCAGCGGCTCGCCGCTGTGTGCGAACACGACACGGATGTGGTGCGAGCCGCCGCGGAGCGCCTCGGGGATGTAGTAGAGGAAGCCGTGGTAGCCGTTGCCGCGGCCGGCGGTCGAGGGGACGAGGTCGGCCCCGATGTTGGCGCTCAGGGTGGTGAGCAACTGCTGGCCGTCGTAAATCTGCACATCGACGGGCGTGTTGGGCCTCGTCACGTCCATCGCCCAGCCGCTAATCGCGCCGCAGTCGTTGCCGTCGTGCGAGCCTTCGAAGACGGGCGCCGCGGTGCAGGAAATGTTGCGGGGGCTCCAGCCGATCTCCTGCCCGTTGCCGGCGAAGGCGACGCGGACGGCGCGGGTGCTGCCGTCCTTCAACTCCGGCGGCAGGTTGAAGACGAAGGCGTGGCGGCCGTCGCCCTTGCCGGCGGCGAGCAAGTCCTGGCGGAAGTGTTCGGCGCGGGCGGTGCCGATCAGGCCGTGGCCGTCGGCGTAGATGTTGACGAAGATGGGCGCGTCGGGCTGGTTCTTGTCCCAGGCCCAGCCCCAGACCGTGTCGCAGTCGGCCCCGTCGAAGTAGCCCTCGAAGTCCCCGACCTGGGACGGGCAGCTTTCGGGCGGGCAGTCAACGTTGACGACGAACTCTTGCGTGAGGGTCGTGCCGGCGGCGCAGTCGGGCAGCGGCGGGCGCGGGCCGACGGCCCGGCCGCGCGGCGGCCGCGTGCTGGCGAGGACGGTGAATCTGAACTCGCCGCTCTGCGTCGGCGTGCCGCCGATGACCCCCGTCTGCGGGTCGAGCGTGAGTCCGCGAGGCAGCGCGCCGCCGACCCGGTTGTAGAGGAACGCGCCGCTCGGGTCGGAGGGGTGGGCCACGCTCCCCGCGTAAGCGGAGCCGAAACTCGCTTCGCCGAGAGTCGTCGGCGTGGTGCTCTCCGGCTGGCAGACGTTGAAGGCGTACCCGCGGGAGTCGGTCTGCCCCTGCGCGTCGGTGGCGCGCAGCCCGATGAAGTGGCGCGCGGGCCGGAGCGCCGTGCCGGCGAGCTGGCCGGTCTGAGGGGCGAGGTCGAGGCCGGCCGGTAAGGGCCCGCGCGTGAGGGCCACCCTGAACGGGGGCGCGCCCGCGCTGGCCAACACGTTCTCGTTATAAATCTGACCCGTGTCGGCCTGCGGGAGGCTGTCGCGGAGGTCAACGGGGTAGTAGAGCTTGACCCTGTCCTGGGCCTTCAGCCCGGTGCTGTCGGTGACGGTCAAAACGATTTCGTAATAGAAGAGGCCGGCGTCGTGCGCAGCCACCGTGAAGCTGCCGGCCTGCCCGACGCCGTCGAGCTGCGGGTGGGTGTGAGTGTTGTGGTGCAGTAACACCTGCCAGCTCATCTGGCTCGGCGAGATGGTTTCGTCGGGGTCGCTCGCCGCGCCCGTGTAGTTGATGTGGTCGCCCGCCCTCACGCGCGTGCCGTCGAACGGCAACGTGATCTTGGCGGTGGGAGGGGAACTGCCTAGGGTGATCTTCACCTCGGCGGGGGGGGAGCTTAAGTTCTGCGCGTTAGTCACCGTCAGCTTGGCGGTGAAGACCGTGGGCGTCGCCGCGACGTAGACGTGCGACGGGTTCGGCAGCTCGGAAGTCGCGCCGTCGCCGAACTCCCAGCGGTAACGCAGGGCGGAGCCGCCGGGGTCGTGTGAGCCCTCGCTGGAGAACTGCACCGCCAGCGGCGACTGGCCGAAGGTGGGGGCGGCCGATGCCCGCGCCACCGGGTGGCGCTGGTCGTAGACGATGCGCCGCACGGCCCCGCCGAAGAAGTCCACGTAGTAGAGCGCGCCGTCGGGCCCCACCTTGAGGTCGACGACGGGGCCGACCTCGTTGGCGAACCTGACGGACTGGCCGTAACTGCCGTCGGGGTTGACGACGATGCGGCTAATCCACTTATTGGCGAAGTCGCCGATGAACAGGTTGCCGCGGAATTTCTCGGGGAACTGCGTGGCCGTGTAGAAAGGCCCGCCCGTCACCGAACTGCCGACGTCGGGCGCCTGGGCGAGCGTGTGGTGGTAAGTGTAGAAGGGCGGGGTCACGGCCTGCTCCGGCAGTTCCGCGCAAGGCTTCCGGCCGTCGGGGAGGGCCAAATCCTGATAGTCCGGCTGCTTCTGATTGCCTTCGTAACAGGGCCAGCCGAAGTTCGCCCCGCGGCCGCGGTTCACCTCCTCCCAATTGTTCCAGCCGACGTCCCCGATGTAGGGCTCGCCGGTCGCGGGGTGGAACGTGAACCGGAAGGGGTTGCGCAGGCCGTAGGAGTAGACGCGCGAGCGGACGGAGTCGGGGGCGGCCGGGTCGTAGAAGGGGTTGTCGGTCGGGGCCGACCCGTCGGGGTTGAGGCGCAGGAGTTTCCCGTTGTAGCTGTCGAGGCTCTGGGAGTTGAAGGCCAGCACGTCGGCGTGCTCGAAGTCCGCGCTGTCGCCGATGCTGACGAACAACTTCCCGTCGGGAGAGAAGTGAATGTCGTCGTTGGCGTGCGTGCGCTTCTCCAGCTTGATGCAATGCGGGCCGCCGTCGGGGGTTCCGTCACAACTCCCGAGGATCAACTCTTCGCTCCCCGCGAGCGCCACGTCCGGGGCGGCCGGATTGGCCCGGACGCGGATCAGGTGGGCCGACCTCGCGTCGGGGCCGCTGCCCACGCGGCCCGCGTCCTCTTCGGAGGAGTAGAAGAGGTAGACGTAGCCGTTGCCCGACGCGTCCAGGTCGAGCGCCAGGCCCAGCATCCCCCGGTCGACCTCCGTGTTGACCCTCCCGCTGATGTCGATAAAACTTCCGGGCACGAGGCTGCCGTTCTTAAAGACCCGCACCACCCCGTGCCGCTGCCAGATGAACATGCGCCCGTCCGGCGCAAAGGCGAGGCCGACCGGCTGCTCGACCTGCGCCACCGTCTCCAGGCTGAAACCGGGTTCGGTGAACTGGATCGTGCTTTGCGCCCGCGACGCGGGGGGCAACGCGGCCCACCAGCCGAGCAGCAGCAGCGCCACGGCCAACCCGAGCGCCGACCTGAACGGCAGGGCGTGGAGGCGGAGTCGCAGCCGCCGCGGGAGGGCGAACACGCCGAGGGGGAGGCGGTCACGTACGCGGCCGAGTCTGTCTGCTGAAAGGGGGTCGGTGGGCTTCATGATTCTTTTCCTTATCTTGGGGTTTGAGGGGACGGCTCTACCTTGGCGGGTGAAGCTTAGCGAGCGAAGAGGCGCTGCGCAGCGCGTTCGGGTGTCGAGCTTTAAGCCTTCGGCCATCGCGGAACATCGCGCGGGTCTCCGGCTTTCGGCCTCGGGTCGTCAGGCCGGTTCGTTCGGCATGCGCCGGTCGGAACCCGTGTGGCCTGTTACCTGCGTGCGTCTCATGAAACGCATGGACGGCCGCGCCGGTTGAAGTCCGTTGCGGTTTTTTTTAGCCCCCGCCGCATCTGTTTTTTACCCGCGGAGGCCGCGCCGCCGGCGTCACGAGCCCGTGCTAAAATCCTCACCCGAAGCGGGTGTGGGGTTGATGCCCATGGCTACCAAGCAAGCGCTGACGGACTCACCGGCCGACGACCAGCAGCTCGACGAGCTTGCCGTGCGCGCCGCGCAGGGCGACTCGTCTGCCTTCACAGCGCTTTATCAGCAGTGCAATGACTACGTGAGGAAGGTCGCGCTACAGGTGGTGCGCCGCCCCGAGGACGCCGAGGATGTCGCCCAGAGCGTCTGGGGCAAGCTCACGAGGAACCTTCAGCAATACCCGCGCGAGGTGCGCTTCACCACCTGGCTCTACCGGGTGGTCGTCAACGCCGCCATCGACCACGCGCGCCGCGGGCAGGCCCGCCGCGAGGCGCCGCTGGAGGACTTGGCCGACGCGCGGGCGGGGAACGATCAGGAACTCACCTTCTTACAGCAGCGCCTTCGGAAAGAGCTTGCGCGGGCGCTGGAGGGGCTCCGCCGCTCGCACGCGCTCAGGGCCAGATGTTTCGAGTTGCACTACCTGCAAGAGGTGCCGGTCGGCGAAGTCGCGGCGCTGCTGCGTCTGCCGGAGGGCACCGTCAAGAGTCACCTGTATTACTCCAGAAAGCGACTCGTTGAGAACCATCCCGTGCTACTTGACCTCTATTTTGCCGTGGAGGAAAGGTTGGAGGGACGCCGACCATGACGAGGTGCACGGAGCCAGAGCGTTGGGCGAGCGCGCCGGGGGCCGACGCCGACCTAGAGGAAGTCGAAAGTTACCTGGCGCACGTCAGCGCGTGCCCCTTCCACTCGGCCGTCGAGCAGCGCGAGGAGGAGCGCCTGCGGGGCGTGGCCGCGCTCGCGCGTGGTACGAGCGCTCCCGGCGCCGGTCTCGACGGCCGGGAGGAGCGTCGCCGCCGGCCGTTCGGCCATGCACTGTCGATTCGGGTGGACGGCGTCGAGAGGGCGCGCCTCGAACTGGCGTCGCGGCGGAGCGTGGCGCTCGAAGTCGCACCCGGGGCGCTGGTCGCCGTGTGGCAGCCCGCGCGGGCCGGTCTCGGCGAAGAGACTTACCTGACGAGTTATCTGCTGCCCGCGGCCGGCATGGCGGCGGGCGCGGAGGCGGTTTCCGAGACGGTGCTCGAAGGCGGCCACAGAATCATTTTTACGGCGCAGGCCGGAGCGGGCGACAGGGTGGAACTCACCGTGGCCTACGCCGCGCCCGGCCGGCTGCGCGCGCGTCGCACTACGTCGGCACGACGCGCGCCCGCCGCGGCGGAGCCCGCAAGGGCTTTACCGCGGCCTACGGTTCGGCGCCTGGCCGTCACGCTGTGCGCGCTGGCGGCCGCCGTGCTGCTCGCGCTCGTACTCTTCCCGCTAACTCGGGTGCCCGTCCCGGTCGTCCAGCAGGAACAACAGACGCGGCCGGCGGCAACGCCCGCCCAGCCCGCGCCGGAAACCGCGACTCGCGCCGCGAACGCACAGAGCCGCGAGGACGTCGCGCCCGTCGCGCACGGCCCACGCGTCGCCCCCTCCCCGACCGCTACGCCGCTTACGCAGCGCGGCGGCGGGCGCGTCAGCTACCCGCGCGCGCCCCGCGAGCACCCGACCGTCGCCGACGTGCGTCGCATATACGTCAGCGCCGGGGAAGACGCCTACGACCGGCAACTGCGCGAAGCCTTGGTCGAGAGGTTGAGGGCCGGCGGCAGGTTCATCGTCGTCGAGGGCGAGCGGCAGGCCGACGCCGTGCTGCTGCCTGAGCAGCCGCGCGGCGCGGGCGTGAGCGTCCAACTGACGACCCGCACGGGGAAGACGCTGTGGTTCACGACACAGCCGACAGCGGCCGGGGGCGCCGAGGAGGTCGGCGAACTGGCCGCGCGGATAGTCGCGGCCCTCACCGCGGCGGCCGACAAGCCCCGGCCGACGCTCGGCGGCCCGCAGCAGTAGCGCGGCGGGCGCGCACCGAGGCCGCCTAGCGCCACTCGCCCTGAATGATGAAGCCGGCCCAGAGGTGCGGGGCGCTCCAGCGTTCCTCGCGCAGCATCGAGAGTTGCGCCGCGCGCAGCGCCGCCGCCGGCCGCGTCCCCCGCTGTAACATGGCTTCGTAGAAGCGCCCCATCATCTCGGCCGTCGCCCGATCCTGCACGGCCCACAAACTCGCCACCACCCGCGGCGCCCCGGCGTACATGAAGCCGCGCGTCAGCCCCACGAGCCCTTCGCCCTGCACCTGTTTGCCGAGCCCCGTCTGGCACGCACTGAGCACGACGAGTTCCGCCGACAGGCGCAGGTTGTAGATTTCCGAGAGGCTGAGGAAGCCGTCCTGCGGCGCGCCGCGCTCGTCCACGAGCGACAGCACGAGCCCGGAGAGTTCGGGCCGCTCGGGGTTGAGGTAGCCGTGCGTGGCGAAGTGGATGATTCGGTAGTCCTGCAACGCGGGGCTCAAGGCCGTCGCCTGGCTGGCCTTGAAGTCGAGCGCGACCAGGGCTTCGCGCCGCGGCACGAGCGACAGCAGGCGCTCGGCTTCGTGGCGCGAGAAGGGGAGGCGACGCAGGTCGATGCCGGCGCGGCTGAGGCCGACGGAGTGCGCCGCCTCGGCCGCGCGCGCGTGCTCCTGCTGCGCGGGCTCCGACGCGCGCTCGGCCGCGCCCGCGTCGGGCGGCGGACTCGATATCAGCGTGGCCGCCGGCGTACCCTTGATGCGCGCGTCGTCTCGCGTGAAGACGGGGTCGGCGAAGACGGCCAGACGCTTGGCGGCGGCCCGGCGTCCGGCCACCTGGCGGCGCAGGCTGACGAGGGTCGAAGCTGACGGCAGGCTGACGATTTCGTGTGTCGCCACGAGGGGCGCGGGGGCGTTCGCCCGGCCCGGCGGCGACGGCCGCGGGAGGGCCGCGAAGGGCACGTACTGGAGCGCGCCGTCGGCGACGATGACGAGGCGCTTGCGGCCGAGGTGCGACGCGACGGGCGCGAGCAGCAGGCGGCTCACGGCGGCCGCCTGTCGGTCGAACTCCTCGGGCGTGCCGCCTTCACTCAGCAGGCGCGTGAGGGCCACGGCGGCGGCCTCAATCTCCGCACGCTTCGGCAGGATAAAGCTCGACAGTGAGGTGTCCGAGGCGAGCCACAGGTAACTGCGCTCGTCGCCGAGCGCGTACTCCAGGAGTAAGGTCTCGGGGTCGAGCACCTGTTGCTGAATCTCGCGCAGGGTCGAGGGCTGCGGCTGGGTGAGGGCGGCGTAGGCGGGGCTGGCGGTGCGGATGTGCCCCTGCACCTCTTCGAGTTCCGCGGTGAGGGCGGCGATGTCGGCGGCGGCGGCGGCGGCCGGCTCGGGGGCGTGCCTGGCGCCGAGGAGGCGAATCTGGTATTCGAGCTTAGAGTTGAGCCGGTGTCGCAGGGTGTGCTCCCGCTCGGCGAGGCTCGGGTCGACGCCCTGCCGGATGTCTGTGCCGGCTTCGGCGAGCAGTTCGAGCAGGCTCCGGGCGCGGGCGCGCTCGCTGACCTGAAGGGCCTGCGCGTCGTAGCCGGCCGACGGCTCCGACTCGTGCGAGCGCATCAGGATGTCGAGGTAAAGCTCGTAATGGTCGCGGACGGTGGCGAAGAACGAGGCCCGCAGCTCCTGACTTCCGACCTTAGCGCGGATGGATTCGACGAGCGGGAGGGCGTCGCCGATGTATCCGCGGGCGACCGAGAGGTTGCCCCCGTCGCGTTCGAGGCGAGCGAGGTGCCAGAGCGTCCGGGCCTCCCACCCACGGTTCCCGGTCGCCCTGTTTAGCGCCAGCGCCTGGCGGTAGTAGTCCAGCGCCTTCTGCCTCTCCCCCAGTGAGTAAAAGACCACCCCGAGACTCATGAGGGTGCTGGCTTCGCCGTTGCGGTCGCCGACGGCCCGGCGCAGGGGCAGCGCCTGGTTGTGGTAGTCCAGCGCCTTCTGCTTCTCGCCCAACGACTCATAAACCACGCCGAGGTTGTTGAGCGTGTAGGCTTCGCCGCGGCGGTCGCCGACGGCCCGGCGCAGCGCCAGCGCCTGGGTCAAGTAGTCGAGCGCCTTCTGCCTCTCGCCGGTCGAGTAATAGACCGTGCCGAGGATGTTGAGCGTAGAGGCCTCGGCGTTGCGGTCGCCGACGGCCCGGCGCAGCGCCAGCGCCCGGGTCAGGTAGTCGAGCGCCTTCTGCCTCTCGCCCAGCCTGCCGTAGGCGACGCCGATGTTGGTTAGAGCGTAGGCTTCCCCTCTGCGGTCGGCGATGGCTTTCCAGAGCGCCAGCGCCTGGTGGTAGTAGTCCAGCGCCCTCTGCGGCTCCCCGAGCGTGTCGTAAGCGACGCCGATGTGGGTCAGCGTGTAGGCTTCCCCGAGGCGGTCGCCGATCCGTCTGCGCGTTCCCAGCGTCTGGTGGTAGTAGTCAAGCGCCTTCTGCGGCTCCCCCATCTCGTTATACTGGACGCCGATGTTGGTGAGCGTCGCGGCCTCCCCGAGGAGGTCGCCGACGGCCTTCCATATCGGCAGCGACTGGCCGAAGTAGTCCAGGGCCTTCTGCCACTCGCCCAGCGCCGCGTAAGCCGCGCCGATGTTGGTCAGCGTGTAGGCTTCTCCGCTGCGGTCGCCGGCGGCGCGGCGAGGCACGAGCGCCTGGTCGTAGTAGTCCAGAGCCCTCAGCTTCTCGCCCAGCGTGGCGTACACGAAGCCGATGTTGTGAAGCGTGTTGCCCTCCCCGACGCGGTCGCCGGCAGCCACATACAGCGCACGCGCCTCCTCGTACTTCCTGATCGCCTCCTGCCGCGACTCCTTCGTCCCCTGCGAGCGGGCGCGGTCTCCTTCCGCGAAAGCCCTCTGCGCCGCGACGAGGCTCCTATCCCGCGCCGTCGCCTCACGCACCTCCTTCAGCCTGACCTCGTAGCTCCCGCGCGGCGCACCCGCCTCCAGCGAGCGTATCTCGACCCGGTAGCTGCCGCCGGCCTCGGCCACCAAGTACACGGCCTCCGGCCCCTGCATCCCGCTCGGGCCGTCGACTTCCGCCACCTGCCGGCCGTCCGGGCCGTACACCCTGACCACCACGTCGATGCCGCGCTGCTCCACTGACACCTGCGCGCATTGGCCCGCGTCGAGTCTCAGTTGGTAAGCGTGCACGTCGCCGCCGGCCATCTCGCGCTCGACGGCGATTCCCGGCTCAAGGCCCTGGGCCTGAGTCCGCCCGGCGGAGTCCCGCGCGGCCGCCCCCTCCTGAGGCGCGGCCGGCCGCGGTGCCCGCGCGCCTGCCGCGGTGCCCGCGGCGAACAACACGCCCGCCAGCAGGGCGTGCCAGCGCTTGGCCCGCCCGCCGAGAGTTCGACCCGCTTGCCACATGGCGATCCTCAATTTGTCAGACTCGTTACGGCGAAGTGGTAGACCGGCGCTCGACGACCCGTCGTCCCTTCAGACGGGAGGCGCCGCTCTCGGGAAAGTTACTCTGAGGCGGGCGGCTGCGGCCGAGGTTCCCACTTGAGGAGGCTCTCAGCGGTCTGCGCAAGTGAGTTCGAGTCCGCCCGTCACGAACCGGCTCGTTGCTTCGTGTCAGCCGTTACCCGGTATTGTCCACCGCCGACTCGCGCGGCGCAAGGAAGGGGCCGGGCTTTCGTAAAGACTCCCCTCACGGTGAGTCAACAATTTTATCGCCGGGACTTCAACCTCTCTGTCACCTCCACCGTTTAATAGCCAGAACCCCGGCTAGCTATTCTCCGAATTAGTTACGCGCGGATACTCCAGTCAGTTCCACTCCCCTCGGGAGGAGAGATGAAAGGCCCGCTACTCGCCGCAGCGGGCCTGCCGACAGTCGTGCCGTGCCCCGCGCAAGCGTGGTCGCGGCGACGGCAGCCGATTAAGTTTTTCGGTTACGCCGGGTGGCGTCATCGACTTTTACTCTAACTTAGCCCTCGCCCGTTTGACAGGTCACGGAACGGGCGCTCCGTGTTCGACCGACCCGGCTCGGACGTTCGTATTCGGTAGTTGATTTTCACTCACGACTCTCACGCCATTCGGAAGGCCCACGGATACCTGAGTGGTTACCGCAAACAATTCTTCCTGCCCGCGCGAAAGACTCGGCCGACGCTTGTGGGAAGCGTCCGGACTGTCCAGTCGCGCCCTCGACCCGGAGGTTATTTCATGAAAAGAACTTCGCCTTTTCGCATCCCTCTACGACACGCCGTGAAATCTCGTCAGACGCGCGAGTCGCCGCCGGCCTCGGCGCGGGCGCCTCACGGCCTCCTCGCTTTTCTTCGTCTCGCTTCCTGCGTCTCCTGTCTACTACTCTGTGCCGGCGCCGCCGCGGCGCAACAGGGCGCGTATTACGAGATCGTCGCCCGGCATTCGGGCAAGTGCCTGGATGTGGAGGGGGAGTCGCAGGCCGCCGGCGCGAGGGTGCTCCAGTGGGACTGCGGCGGGTGGACGAACCAGCAGTGGCAGGTCGTCCCCGTCGGCGGCGGCTACTACAAGATCGTGGCGCGCCACAGCGGCAAGGTGCTCGACGTGCAGGGCGGCGCGCTCACCAACGGCACGCCCGTCTGGCAGTACGACGAGAACGGCTCGGCGGCCCAGCAGTGGCAGATTATCGACGTCGGCGG
>DASVTS010000070.1:0-28078 GCA_036387455.1 Pyrinomonadaceae bacterium
GTTAGCGCGTGGCGGTGAGCGACCCGGGGGCCATGCTTCCGAAGGATGGAGACAATGTCACACACCAGAAAAATTCTCGCGGCCGCGGCCAGGGGAGCGCTCGTCCTCCTGCTCGCGTGCACGCTCGGCAGGTCGGCCTTCGCTAACGGCCCCGTCGGCGCGGCGGCCGTGAAGGCTCCCGTCGCCACCTCCGTCCGCGCCGTCATCTCGGGCGCGGCCACGCTCATCACCATCTCGGGCACGGCCCCGATGCCCTACACCGTGCGCCGCCCCGAGTCGCGCACGGTCGTCGTCGAGCTTCCCGGCGTAGACGGCTCGCAGCTCTCGCCCTCCTACGACGTGGTCTCGCCGCTCGTCGGGGGCGTGACCGTCACCCGCGCGCTGCGCGGCACGGAGCCAGTCTCGACGGTGCAGGTCTCTCTGCGCGCCCCGGCGCGCGAGCGCGCCCGGCTCGAAGGCAGCCATCTCGTCTTAGAGCTTCTGCCCGAAGAGTCGAAGGCCGGCCCGGAGGCCGGGCAGCAGGCTCGGCCGACGCCTACGCCCGCCGACCCCAACCGCGCGACGCAGGCGACGCAGGGCGCGCAGTACGGCCAGCCGAACTTCGTCGGCGAGCCGATTAATCTTAACGTCGTCAACGCCGACATCCGCGACATACTCAACTACATCACCGAGCAGTACGGCGTGAACTTCGTCGTGGACGCCTCGGTCACGCGCGTGCCCGTGACGATCAACGTGACGGACGTGCCGTGGAACTTCGCGCTCGACTCGATACTGAAGGCGAACCGCCTCGGCGTCGAGGTCAGCGGCAACATCCTGCGCGTCGCCACGCTCGGCGTGTTGAAGGAAGAGTCGCAGATACGCGCCCAGGAGGAGGCCGCGCGCTCTGCTCTGCGCGAGGCGCAACTCCAGAACGAGCCGCTCGTCACCGAGTTCATACGCCTCAACTACGCGCGCGCCTCAGGCTCTCTGGCCTCGACGGCGAGCGGCGCCGACGGGTTCGTCGGCGGCGGCAGCTCCGGCGCGGGCGCCGGGAGCGGCGGCGACGCCGGCATCCTGCCCATCATCTCGCGCCGCCTGTCGCGCCGCGGCGGCATCGAGGTCGATTCCCGCAGCAACACCATCATCGTCACCGACGTGCGCGAGAACATCGACGCCGTCCGCCGCCTCGTCCAGCTCCTCGACCAGCCCGAGCCGCAGGTCGAGATCGAGACGCGCATCGTCGTCGCCAACCGCAGCTTCAGCCGCGACCTCGGCGTCCAGCTCTCGGCCGCGGTCCTGAACACGCGTCGCGGCGGCGGCGTCACCTTCGAGAACTTCCCCAACTCCGGCTCGGGCCTGAACCCGGGCGGCATCCCCGGCGGGCTGCCGGGCACGGCCGGCCCCTCGCCCGGCCTCGGCGCGGCCAACCCGACGACCGTCATCGGCCTGACGACCGGCATCTTCGGCACGGCGCAGATCGGCGCGCTCATCACGGCGGCCGAGAGCAAGGGCCAGGCGAAGGTGGTCGCCACCCCGCGCGTCACGGCCTTGAACAACCGCTCGGCGCAGATCGAGAGCGGCGCGCAGATTCCGGTCGTCACCCCGCAGGTGGGCGGCACCGGCTCCGCGGCCATCTTCACCACGACCTTCGTCTCCGTCCCCCTGCGCCTCTCCATCACGCCCCAGATTACCGACGCCGGCACGGTCATCCTCCGCGTGGTGATGGAGAACAACACCGTCAACCGCACCATCATCAACGCGCTCGGCACGCCCGGCATCGACACCCAGCGCATGCAGACCGAGGTGCTCGTGCCCGACGGCGGGACGACGGTCGTCGGCGGCGTCCTGAACGACCGCGAGACCGACACGCAGAACCGCACGCCGGGCCTCTCCAGCGTCCCCGTCCTCGGGAACCTCTTCAAGCGCAAGGCCGTCACGCGCAACACCGACGAGATTCTCTTCTTCATCACGCCGCGCATCTACCGGCCGGACTACCAGGGCCGCCGCGTCGAGTCGGAGCCCGTGACGGGCACGCGCTCGGTGCAGATTCCGCAGCCCGTCCCGCTCGGCAACCCCTCGTCGAACACGCCCGCCACGTCGGTGCCGTCCGGCCCGCAGCCGCAGCAGCAGTCGCCCGCGCCCGTCCTCGTCCAGCCCGCCGTCTCGCCGGCCGCGACCACGACCGGCACGACCGAGCCGCAGCCGGCCACGCCGCCGCGCCCGTAAAAGGAGTCACGACAGAGATGTTCAAACAGGCACTCACTGACATCGTCGAACGCACGGAGGGCGCGACCGGCGCGCTCATCATGGGCATGGACGGCATCGCGGTCGAGCGCGTCTTCCTGCCCGAGGGCAGCGACGCCAACATGGACGTGGCGGCGGCCGAGGTGACCTCGCTCGTCCGCAGCGCCATGCGCGCCGGCGCCAACACCGGCCTCGGCGCCACCCAGGAGCTGTTCGTCCACTTCGAGCAGGCGCGCATCCTCGCGCGCATGTTCTCGCCCGAGTACTTCGTCGTCCTCGCCATGAAGCCCGACGGCAACATCGGCCGCGGCCGCTACGAGCTGCGCAAGGCGGAACTTCGCCTCGCGCGCGAGTTCGCCCTTTGAGGAAGTAGACGGTAGACGGTAGAAAAACTAGAGGCGGCGCGTCCCGGTCACCGGCCGAGCGCGCCGCCTCTAGCTTTTCTACCGTCTACTGTCTACCTCAGCACTGCGGCAGCCGCACCGAGTTCATACCGCGGAGGATAACGCGCTGGCGGCGCTGGACGCGGCGGAGGTTCTTCTGCGGGTTGAAGACGTTGAGCGGGGAGGGAATCATCGCCGAGAGGAAGGCGGCCTCCTGCGGCGTGAGGGCGGCGGCCGGCTTGCGGAAGTAGACCTGCGCCGCGGCCTCCGCGCCGTAGACGCCGTCGCCCCACTCGATGACGTTGAGGTAGATTTCGAGGATGCGGCACTTCGAGAGCGAGCGTTCGAGGAAGTAGGTGATGGCGGCCTCCTTGACCTTGCGCGCCGCCGTGCGCTCGGACGAGAGGTAGAGGTTCTTCGCCAACTGCTGCGAGACGGTCGAGCCGCCGCGCCGGAACTTGCTCAGGTCGGGAATCCAGCTCGCGGACTCCGGGTCGCCCTCCTGCCTGGCCTCCCGCTCGGCCTCCTTCTGCCCGGCCTCCCACGCGCGCTGGAGGGCCTCGTAGTCGAACCCGTCGTGCGCGACGAAGTTCGAGTCCTCGCCCGCGAGCACGGCGCGCTGGAGGTTCGGCGAGATGCGCGCGAGCGGCACCCACTGCTGCACGCGCTTCGGCTCGCGCCCCTCCTCGCGCGCCTCCTTCAGCCGCGTCTCGATCATGCTCGTCGTCTCCGGGTTCTTCCCCCGCAGGTCGGCCACGCGCGGGAACGTCACCACCTCGTAGACGACGAACAGGGTGAACAGCGCCAGCACGACGAGCGCGACGGTCTTGATGACTCTCCACATACGGCCTCAAAGTTAAAAGCACAAAGTTAAAAGTTCAAGCCTCCGCGAGCCGGCGGCTTGTGGCGGAAGCCCGACCGTGAGGGAGGGCGTCGGTCTTCCGCCGTGTGCCCTGACGAAAGACATACGCCCTCCCTCACGGTCGGGCTTCCGCCCTGGGCCTCAACTCGAAGACGGACTTTGCCGCGCGGACGGTGTTGCAGTGAATCTCGACCGTGTCGGAGACGTCGGCGGCGTAGCCGCCCGACATGACGGTCGCCACGGGTATGCCGCGCGCGCGGCACTCGCCGAGCACCAGCTCGTCGCGCGCGCGCAGGCCCGGGATGCTGAGCGAGAGGCGGCCGAGCTTGTCGCCGGCGTAAGGGTCGGCGCCGCCGAGGTAGAAGACGAGGTCGGGGCGGTGCGCGAAGACCCGCGGGAGGCTTCGCGCGAGCGTCTCAAGGTACTCGTCGTCGCCCGTGCCGTCCGCCAGCTCGACGTCGAGCGACGAGCGCAGCTTGAAGAGCGGGTAGTTCTTCGCGCCGTGCATCGAGAAGGTGAAGACCGCGGGGTCTTCGGCGAAGATGTGCGCGGTGCCGTTGCCCTGGTGGACGTCGAGGTCTACGACGGCGAAGCGCCGCGCGAGCCCGTCCCTCCGCAGCGCGCGGACGGCGACGGCCACGTCGTTGAGCACGCAGAAGCCCTCGCCGTGGTCGGGGAAGGCGTGGTGCGTGCCGCCGGCGAGGTTGGCGCCGACGCCTTCGAGGAGCGCGGCGCGCGCGGCGGCAAGCGTCCCGGCCGTGGCGAGGAACGAGCGCCGCACGAGCGCCTTCGACCACGGCAGCCCGAGCCGCCTCAACTCGCGCGGCGTGAGCGCGCCCGCGCGCAGGCGCGTGACGTAGTCCTCCGTGTGGACGAGCAGCACGTCTTCGACGGGCGCCTCGCGCGGCTCGTAAATCTCCGCGGGCGAGAGCGTGCCCTCCGCGACCAGCCGGTCGCGCACCAGCTCGAACTTGCGGATGGGGAAGACGTGGCCCTCCCCGATGTCGGCGTAGTAGCGCGGCGTGTAGCAGACTCTCATCGCGGCCGGCTCAGCGCTTGCGCTGGCGCGGGTCGAGGTACTCGCGCAGGCCGTCGCCGAGGAAGTTGAAGGCGAGGACGGTGAGCGCGATGGCGATGCCCGGGGCGAGCATCGCGTGCGGCGCGCGCTGGAGCGTGGCGAGGTCGCGCGCCTCTTCCAGCATCACGCCCCACGACGGCGCGGGCGGCGGCACGCCGAGGCCGAGGAACGAGAGCGACGCCTCCGACAGCACCGCGCCCGCCATGCCGAGGCTGGCCTGCACGATGAGCGGCTGCACCGCGTTCGGCAGCACGTGGAAGAAGAGGATGCGCCAGTCGCGCGCCCCCAGCGCCCGCGCCGCCTGCACGAAGTCGTACTCGCGCACCTTCAAGACCTGCCCGCGCATCACGCGCGCGTAGCCGACCCACCCGATGACGCACAGCGCGAGGATGAGCTTGTTGAGCCCCGCGCCGAGGAACGCCACCATCGCGATGGCGAGCAGGAGGCCGGGGAAGGCGAGGAAGACGTTGAAGAGGTAGCCCGAGACGACGCGGTCCACCCAGCCGCCGTAGAAGCCCGCGAGCGCGCCGATGACCGTCCCGACCACCGCCGACACCGCCACCACCACCAACCCGACCCGCAGCGAGATGCGCGCGCCGAAGACCACCCGCGAGAAGACGTCGCGCCCCGTCGCGTCCGTCCCCAGCCAGTGCTCGGCCGAAGGCCCTTTGTAGCGCGCCAGCAGATCGGGCACGCCCACGTCGTGCGTCGCAATCCACGGCGCGAAGACCGCCACCACCACCAGCAGCACGATGAAGACCAGTCCGACGAGTGCGAGTCTGTTCATGGCCGGTTCAGGAGACTCTGATGCGGGGGTCGAGCCGCCGGTAGAGCAGGTCGGTCAGCGTGTTGGCGAGGATGTAGGTGACGCTGATGACGAGGACGCAGCCCTGCACCAGGCGGTAGTCGCGTTTGTTGATGCCCTCCTCGACGAGGAGGAGCCCGATGCCGGGCCAGTTGAAAATCTTCTCGGTGATGATGGCGCCCGCGAGCAGCACGCCGAGCTGGAGGCCGAGGACGGTCACGACCGGGATGAGCCCGTTCTTCAGCACGTGCTTGTAAACGACCGTGCGCTCGCCCAGGCCCTTGGCGCGCGCCGTGCGCACGTAGTCCTCGCCCATCTCCTCGATGACGGAGGAGCGCACCATGCGCGTCAGGAGCGCCGAGAGCGCCGCGCCGAGCGTGACGGCCGGCAGGATGATGCTCGACCAGCCGAAGCGCCCCGAGGGGTCGAGCCAGCCGAGCCAGACCGCGAAGAGGTAGATGAGCAGCGGCCCGACGACGAAACTCGGCAGACTGATGCCGACGAGCGCGACCACCGAGAGTGCGTTGTCGAGGAGGTTCCCGCGGTTCGTGCCGGCGACGACGCCGAGCGGCACCGCAATCGAGACGGCGACGAGCAGCGCGGCGACGGCGAGCTGAATCGTCGCCCCGTAGCGCGACAGAATCAGGTCGCGGACGGGGCGGTCGGTGCGGAACGAGTTGCCCATGTCGCCGCGCAGCAGCGCGCGCCAGTAATCGACGTAGCGGTTCTCGGCGCCGTTCCAGCGCAGGCCCCCCTCGCCCGTGTAGGAGAGGAAGAAGGCCGGGCGGTCGAGCCCGTGCCGGTGGCGGAACTGTTCGAGCGCCTCGGGCGTCGCCTGGTCGCCGAGGATGGCGGTCGCCGGGTCGCCCGGCACGAACTCGATGAGGACCGTCACCAGGCTCACGACCGTCCACACCACCAGCAGCAGGATGAGCAGACGGCGCGCGATGTCGAGCAGCTTGTGCTTCATCAAAAACTGTCTAGAAGGGAAGTCGGATTGCGGCTTGATAATAACATGAGGAATGGGCGGTAGACAGCAGACGGTAGAAAAACCGAAGGCGGCGCGCCCCGGCCGAAGGCCGAGACGTGCCGCCCGTTCTTACCCGCCGCCTACCGTCTACTCCCCGAAAATAAACCTAGCCCGACGAACCCACATCCCCGACGGCGGCCCCGACAACCACCAAAGAGGCTGGATTCGCCGGGCTAGTTCAGTGGTCGCGGCGTGTTGCAGGGAGACGCGACCAAGCCCGTGATTTTTCAAACTCCCGCCGCGGCGCGCGCGCCCGTGTGGAGCGCGGCGATGCCGCCGGTCAGGTTGCGGTAGCCGACCCCCTCGAAACCCGCCTCGCGCATCAGCTCGGCCAGACGCTTCTGGTCCGGAAACCGCGACACCGAGTCGGGCAGGTACTCGTAAGCGCCCCGCGAGCCGCTCACGAGCCCGCCGATGCGGGGCAGCACGCGCGTGAAGTAGAAGCGGAACAGCGCGCGAAAGCCCGGCACGACGGGGGTCGAAAATTCAAGGATCGCCACTCGGCCGCCCGGCCTGAGAATCCGCCTCAGCTCCGCCAGACCTTCCGCGACGCCCGCCAGGTTCCGCAGCCCGAAGGCGATGGTCACCACGTCGAACGTCTCGTCGGCGAAGGGCAGCCGCAGCGCGTCGCCCTCGACGAAGGGGACGGCGGCCGACTCCTCCCCGGCCTTGCGCCGCGCGACCTCAAGCATCGGGCGGCAGAAGTCCAGCCCGACCACACGCGCCCGGCCCGCGCCGGCCAGCGCGAACGAGAGGTCGCCCGTCCCGCAGGCGACGTCGAGGGCGCGTGCGCCCTCGGCCAGCGAAGGCCCGAGGGTGCGCGCGACCAGACGCCGCCAACGTTTGTCAATGTTCCCCGACAACAGGTGATTCAGGAGGTCGTAGCGGCCGGCGATGCCCGCAAACATCGTGCGGACACGCCGCGCGTGCTCGTCTCTCGAAACCTCTGCTGAGGGGGGATTGCGCGACAAGATTACAGAAGAATGGGGCCGGGTTGGTTGCAGTTCACTTGCGTTTTCTTTGCGAGTTGGAGCGCGCCCCCGCGGGCCGTGGGTGCCTTCGCCCGTGCCTTTCACGGGCGCTTGAGTTGCAGCGCGGGCTGCCGCGGCTTGTCCGGCGCGGGCGCCGGGGCGGGCTTCGCCGCCGCCTCGCCGAAGACTTCGACGGCGCCGACGCGCGCAAGCTCCGCGCGGAGCTGCGCGGCGTCGCCGAGCGCGACCGTGGCGACGGGCGTGTGCAGGAAGAGGCGCGCGGCGACGCGCTGCGCCTCGGCGGGCGTCAGCGCCTCGGCGGCGCGCGCCATCTCGCGCGCGGTCGCGGCTGAAGTCTTATAGGTATGTTCGTCGAGCCAGGCGGCGGCCAGCGCCTCGTCGCCCTGCGCGCCCGCGGCGAGCGAGGCGGCGGCGGCGCGCTTCGCCGCGTCAAGCTCCGTCGGAGTCGGCGCGCTCGCGGAGAGGTCGCGCAGCACGGCGCGCGCGGCTTCGAGCGCCTGCGCGGCCTCGGCGGGCGTCGAGAGCGTCGCGCCCAGGCGGAAGATGCCGGCCTCGCGGAAGGCTTCGTGCCGCACGTAGGCCGCGCGGTCTTTCAGGGCGGGCAGGGCGGCGAGCCAGCGGCCGCGCGCGAGGGCGGCGACGACCTGCGCGGAGGGCGAGTCCATGTCCGTGCGCGCGAGGCCGCGGAGTGCCAGCCGCAGCTCGACGCCCGGAGCGCCCGCGCGCTCGACGACGAGCGTGCGCTCGTCGGGCGGGTCGGGCAGGCGGAAGGTCGCGGGCACGGGGCGGTCGCTCTTGCGCCAGACGCCGAACGACTCGCGCATCGTGCGCATCACGCGCTTCGGGTCGAAGCCGCCGACGATGACGACGGTCGTGTTGTCCGGGGTCAGGAATCGCTCGCGCGTGAGCAGGAGGTCTGCGCGCTCGACGCGCGTCACGGATTCGGGCGTCCCGTCGAGCGTGCGGCCGTAGGGGTACGTCCCGAAGAGTCGGGCGGAGGCGGCGCGGTCGGCCTCCGCGGCGGCGTTCGGCCCGGCCTCCCTGAGCGCCTTGAGCCGCGCCGCGCGGACGCGCTCGATTGCCTCGGGCGTGAGCTGCGTGTTCATCACGGCGTTGCGCGCCAGCTCAAGAAGTCTCTCGAAGTCGGAGGCGCGCCCGGCCAGCGTGACGTCGAGCGAGTCGTAGCCGACGGTGACCTGGAGGCGCCCGCCCAGCTCCTCCGTCACGTAGTCGCGCGTCTGCTGGTCGAACATCAGGTCGGCGAGCGCCGCGGTCAGGCCCTCTTTGCCGGCGAGGTCGAAGGCGGCGCCGCTGTGAACCCTGAGCTTGATGAGCACGTTCTGGTCTGCGGGGCGGCTGACGAGCAGGATGCGCAGGCCGTTGAGGAGCTGTTCGCGGCGCGGCTCGGATTGCGCGCGCGCGGGGGCGGCGGCGAACCATGCGGCGCCGGCCAGAATCAGAGCGGCCAGAACCCCTCGCGGCAGGAAGCGCCGGACGCCTTGCGGACTCTTTGAGCTTTTCATCTTGCTTTTCGAAACTCCGGGGCCGCCGGCCGCCTTTCGAAACTCCGTGGCCGGCGGGCCGGGCGCCCGTCCGCCCGGAAGGTGTACGAAAACGGGGAGCATTTCCCGCAAATCTTAGATGCCGGCGGCGGGGGCGTCAAATGCCTCGGCGGCGGCGGGCGGGGGGCGCTTTTTCGGGCGCGCGCGGGCGCACGGTTGCATCGTTTCCGCTCGGGGGGGCATCCAAAGCAGTTCAGAGGGCTCCTTGCGTCGGCCGCACCCGCCGACAAACCCGCGCAAGGTCTCACCTCAGGGCTTGAACGGTTCGTAAAAAGTTTGTACCTTGATACAGCACAGGCCGCCTTTCCCCGCGTGGTTCGACGGGAGGTTCGTTAGAAAATGAAACAGTGTCCACAGTGCCAAGAGGAGTTCGCCGACAAGTTCGGCTTCTGCCCCGTTGACGGGACGCCCCTCGACGTGGCGGTCGCCGCCCCCGTCGAGACGCGCGCGGCCGACGAGTCGGTCGTGACCGTGTCGGCCCCCCCGGCCGGCCCGTCCTCCTCGAACGGCTCGCACGCCTCGAACGGCAGCGGCACCCACACGGCGGCCGGCGCGGGCTCCGCCCCGCCGAACGTCGGGGACGGGCGCGCGGAGCTTCACCTGACCTTCCTCGAAGACGAGGGGCTGACGCGCCGCCTCATCAAGGAGCTGAAGTCGGTGGGGCACGACGCCGAGCTGACGTGGCCCGAGTTCAAGCGCGACCCCGTCGGCTTCACGAAGCGTTCGGCTAAGGCTTACGGCGCCGCGGGCCAGAAGTTCTTAAAACAGGACAACACGGTCCCCGCGGTCGTCGCCCCCTTCATCGTCGCCGTCATCGTGGCCGGCGTGTGGGCGGGCATCGTCTTCCGGTGTAACCTGATGAACGCCTTCGGGAGACAGTGCGTCCAGTCGGTGAGTGAGAACCCTTACGAGAACCTTGAGCTGGTCGGCTACGTCGAGAACGAGATTCCGAAGGAGCAGCCGACCCCGGAGAAGGGCAACGCGGGCACCAACGAGGGGAAGGGCGGCGGCTCGAAGCCGAAGTACGAGAAGCCCGCGGGCGGCGGCGGCGGCGGCCGACAGGAGCAGACCCCGGCCTCCGCGGGCAAGCTCCCGACGGCGCAGCTCGAAGTGCCCCCGATTGTGACGGCGAACCCGAAGCCGCCCCCGCCGAACCCGCACCTGCCGACGCCGGTGACGATGCAGGTGGACCCGATGCTGGTCAAGGTTGACCCGCGCGACATCCCCTACGGCCTGCCCAACTCGACCGCGACCGTGCCCTCTTCCGGGCCGGGGCGCGGGGGCGGCATGGGCGAAGGCTCCGGCGGCGGCATGGGCACGGGTGAAGGCACCGGCCTCGGCCCCGGCCGCGGCGGCAACACGGGCGGCGGCGACCGCAACGACGGAGGCGGCGGCCCCGGAGGCGGCGGCGGAGGCGGCGGCGTTGATTACTCGCGCCCCTTCCGGCAGAACGAGGTGACGCGCAAGGCGCTCATCACCTTCAAGCCCGAGCCCGGCTTCACCGAGGAGGCGCGCAAGAACAACGTGACGGGCGTCGTCCGCCTGCGCGCGATTCTCTCGTCCTCGGGCGCGGTGACCAACATCACGACCGTCAAGGGCCTGCCCGACGGCCTCACCGAGAAGGCCATCTCCGCGGCGAGGCAGATTCGCTTCACCCCCGCCGAGAAGGACGGCCGCGCCGTCTCGCAGTACGTCGTGCTGGAGTACAACTTCAACATTTATTAGTAGTCAGTAGCCGGTAGATTTTAAGGCGGCGCGTCCCGGCCACAAGGCCGGACGCGCCGCCTCTGGTTTTTCTACCGGCCACTGACTACTGTCTACCGTCTACTGTTATACTTCCGGCGAAAGCCGAAACCTTGAGCGGGAAGGAGTCCGGGTTGGCCGAAGCTTCACGGGCGGGCGTGAACGTCGTCTGCGTCGCCAGCTACTTCAAGGGCGCGGAGTTCCTGCGCGGGTGCGCCGAGCAGGGGGCGCGCGTCGAGCTTCTGACGCGCGAGCGCACGGCCGGCGAGCCCTGGCCGCGCGAGTCGCTCGCCGGCCTCCACTTCCTGCCCGACCACGCGGGCGGCGAGCTGGTCGTCCACGCCGCCGCGCAGCTCTGCCGCGAGCGCAAGGTGCACGCGCTCGTCGCGCTCGAAGAGTTCGACGTCATCACGACGGCGCTCGCGCGCGAGCACCTGCGCGTGCCCGGCATGGACGGCTCGGGCGCGCGCGTCTTCCGCGACAAGCTCCTGATGCGCGTGCGCGCCGCGGAGGCCGGCCTGCCCGTCCCCGACTTCGTCCCGCTCTTCAACTACCAGGAGGTCGGCGAGTACATGGAGCGCGTGCCGCCGCCCTGGGTCGTCAAGCCGCGCTCGGACGTCTCCGCGTCCGGCATCCGGCGGTTCGAAGAGTCGGAGCAGGTCTGGCGGGCCATCGAGGCGCTCGACGCGCGGGAGGCTTTGCAGGACAAGTCCTCCTACTACCTGTTGGAGAAGTTCGTCCCCGGCGAGGTCTTCCACGTGGACTCGGTGGTCGAGGACGGCGGGGTCATCTTCGCGGGCGCGAGCCGCTACGGGCGGCCGCCGCTGCGCGTCGTGAGCGAGGGCGGCGTCTTCACCACGCACACGGTCGAGTACGACTCGCCGGAGCACGGGGAGCTTCTGCGGCTCAACGCCCGTCTGCTCGGCGCGCTCGGCCTGCGCCACGGCGCGGCTCACGCCGAGTTCATCCGCGGCGCGGAGGACGGCCGCCTCTACTTCCTCGAAGTCGCCGCGCGCGTCGGCGGCGCGCACATCGCGGAGACCCTGGAGGCTGCGACCGGCCACAACCTCTGGCGCGAGTGGGCGCGCGTCGAGGTGGCGCGCGCCCGCGGCGTGCGCGTCGGGCCGCTCTCGCCGCGCCGCGACTACGCGGGGCTCGCGCTCTCGCTCGCGCGGCAGGAGCGCCCGGACACCTCGGCCTACGACGACCCCGAGATCGTCCTGCGCGTGGACAGGCCGCACCACGTCGGCCTCGTCGTCCGCTCCCACGACCTCGCGCGCGTCCGCGCGCTGCTCGACTCCTACGCCGAACGCTTCGCGCGCGACTTCAGCGCCTACGTCCCGCCGCCCGAGCGCCGCGGGATAAACCTGTGATTACGGAGGATTCCCGAATGACTCAGCCCGAGGTAGCACCTTACGGCTCCTGGAAGTCGCCCATCACCTCAGACCTTATCGTCACGGCCACGGTGGGCCTCGGCCAGATAGCGCTCGACGGCGAGGACGTCTACTGGGTCGAGCTGCGCCCTTCCGAGGGCGGGCGCAACTGCGTCGTCCGCCTCACGCCCGACGGCCGCGCCTCGGACGTCACCCCGCAGGGCTTCAACGCGCGCACGCGCGTCCACGAGTACGGCGGCGGCGACTTCGCCGTGCGCGACGGCGTGGTCTACTTCGCCAACTTCGCCGACCAGCGCGTCTACCGCCAGCGGACGGCGACCGCGCCGCAGCCCATCACGCCCGAGGGGGGCTACCGCTACAGCGACTTTCACATCGACCCCCGCCGCGGCCTCCTCTTCGCCGTGCGCGAAGACCACACCGAGGAGGGGCGCGAGGCGGTCAACACGCTCGTCTGCCTCGAAGCCGAAGGCCCGGGGAACGACGGCGGCGGGCGCGTGCTCGCCTCGGGGAACGACTTCTACTCTTCGCCGCGCCTGAGCCCGGACGGCAGGCGCCTCGCCTGGCTCACCTGGAACCACCCGAACCTGCCGTGGGACGGAACCGAACTGTGGGTCGGCGAGCTGGACGAAGACGGCGCGCTCGTCTCTTCGTCGCGCGTGGCGGGGGGCGCGGAGGAGTCCATCTTCCAGCCCGAGTGGTCGCCCGCGGGCGTGCTCCACTTCGTCTCCGACCGGAGCAACTGGTGGAACATCTGCCGGCTGAACGAAGACGGCTCGGCCGAGGCCGTCCACGAGACGGACGCCGAGTTCGCGCTGCCGCAGTGGCTCTTTGCGATGTCCACCTACGCCTTCGCGGGCGACGACCACATCGTCTGCGCCTACACGCGCGGCGGCGACTGGCAACTCGGCTCGCTCGACACGCGCACGAAGCGCCTGGAGCCGTTCGACCTGCCCTTCACCGACATCACCTACGTGCGCGCCGGCCGGGGGCGCGCCCTCTTCCGCGGGGGCTCGCCGACCGAGCGCGCGGCCGTCGTCGAGCTCGACCTCGACTCGCGCGAGGCGCGCGTGCTCAGGCGCGCGAGCGAGGTGGTCGTCGATCCCGACTACATCTCCACCCCGCGCGCCGTCGAGTTCCCGACCGAGGGCGGGCGCACGGCGCACGCCTTCTACTACGCGCCGCGCAACCCGGACTTCGCCGCGCCCGCGGGCGAGCTGCCGCCGCTGCTCGTCAAGTGCCACGGCGGCCCGACCGCCGCCGCGTCCTCGGTGCTGCGCCTCGACACGCAGTACTGGACGAGCCGCGGCATCGCCGTCCTCGACGTCAACTACGGCGGGAGCACGGGGTTCGGGCGCGAGTACCGGCGGCGCCTGAACGGCGAGTGGGGCGTGGTAGACGTGGACGACTGCGCCAACGGCGCGAAGTACCTCATCGAGCGCGGCGAGGTGGACGGCGCGCGCTGCGTCATCACGGGCGGGAGCGCGGGCGGCTTCACGACGCTCAACGCGCTCACCTTCCGCGACACCTTCCGCGCGGGCGCGAGCCACTTCGGGCTGAGCGACCTGACGGTCTTCGCCGGCGACACGCACAAGTTCGAGTCGCGCTACCTCGAACGCCTCATCGGCCCCTACCCGGAGCGCGCCGACCTCTACCGCGAGCGCTCGTCCATCAACTTCACCGACCGCCTCTCGTGCCCGGTCATCTTCTTCCAGGGGCTCGAAGACAAGATCGTCCCGCCGAACCAGGCCGAGCTGATGGTCGAGGCGCTGAGGAGGAAGAAGCTGCCCGTGGCCTACGTCGCCTTCGAGGGCGAGCAGCACGGCTTCCGCAAGGCCGAGAACATCAAGCGCGCGCTCGACGGCGAACTCTACTTCTACTCGCGCGTCTTCGGCTTCCCGCTCGCCGACCCGGTCGAGCCGGTCGAAATCGAAAACCTGTAAGGGCCGTAAACCGAAAACCGTGAACCGTGACAAGAGAGGCGCTGCCCTTCTTGTCACGGTTCACGGTTTTCGGTTTACGGCCCTTAGCTGCGGGGGCGCATCGGGCGCGACTTGCGCTTGTTGCGCTTGCGCGCGAGGGCGGACTTGAGTTTGGCCTTCTGCCCGCGGGACATGAAGAAGGCGTGCTTCTTCGCGTCCTTGATGATCTCCTCGGACATGACCTTGCGCTTGAAGCGGCGCAGCGCCGACTCGATGGACTCGCCCTGGTTGACGACGACTGTTGCCATGACAAACTCTCCGTTCTAAAAACTGATGAAATTGCGGCCGGGCGGCCGCGCCCGGCGAACTCTCACGACTGAAGTTTTACGTCCGTCTCTTAAAGTCTTTCGACCGAATCGGGCAACACCCACCTCTCTGGCGCGAAAAGCGACCACAAAAGCAACGACCATTGTGCCAAGCCGGCCGCGTTCTGGCAAGCGTGGAGGGGCGGGAGACTACTGCTTACTGCTTCCCGCCGCCGGGTCGGTGATGATGACGAAGTCGCCGAGGCGGCCGAGGCGGGCGGCGTCGAAGTCGGGGAAGCCTTCTGCGGGGACGATGGTGACGACGACGGCGCGGGCTTTGGGGCGGTAGCGGGCGAGCTGCTCGGGGACGCCCAGACGCTCCTCGCTGTGGAAGGTGCCGTTGACCTGCACGACGAGCGGGTCGCGGCCGCGCTTTAAAAACTCCGCGATGCGGTAGGCCATCGTGGCGTCGCGCAGCGTCTGCGCGTCCAGCAGGTGCGTCCCGCCGTGCGCGCCCGCCTGCGCGGGCGCGGCCGGGGCGCCGCCCGACATGAAGCGGTTGAACTTGGCCGCGTAGCCCGCGGAGGCCGGCGGGAAGGGGAGCGGCGGGAGCCACGACCTGACCACGTCTTTCGAGAGCGCGCGGAGCGAATCCGGCCCCTGGCTCGACACGCGCGAGACGTAGCGCGCGGGCGCGTTGGCGGCGATGACCGGCAGGCGGTGCGCCCGCGCGTACTCGACCAGCGGGCGGTAGTCCGTCTCGTAATTCCTCCACGGCCGGCTGCTCAGGAGGAAGTGCCGCTCGCTGATGAGCCCGGCCAGGTACTCGTCGAGGACGGTCTGCACGTCCGCCTCGAACATCTCCAGCGAGAGCGCGACGGGACGCCTCCGCGCCGAAGCCGCCCCGTGGCGCTCGTCGGCGAGCCGCAGCAGTTCGGCCTCAAGGAGGTGCGCGACGGCGTTGTCGTGCGTCTCGCCGACGAAGAGCACGTCCGCGCCGCCCAGCGCCTCGACGATTGATTCGAGCGTGACCGGCTGCCCCTTCGAATCGAAGGCGCGGTAGTGCGGCGCGGGCGCACCCTGCGCGGCGGCGAGTTGTGCGGCGAGCCCGGCGAAAAGTAGTATGCTGGCGAGGCGTCGCAGCCCGTACTTCATCATGTTTCGACCTTTTAGCACGCCGCCCGGCGCGGCGGCAACGGCCGCCTTCGAGCGAGCGAGGGGAGAATAGCTTTGGAGATTTACGTCAGCACGGACGTCGAGACGGACGGCCCGATTCCCGGCGTCTACTCGATGCTGAGCATCGGCTCGGCCGCGTACCTGCCGGACAAGACCCTGCACGGGGGTTTCAGCGCGAACCTGGAGACGCTGCCCGGCGCGGCGCAGCACCCCGAGACGATGAAGTGGTGGAAGAGCCAGCCCGAGGCGTGGGCCGCCTGCCGGACGGACTTGCAGACGCCCGAGCAGGCGATGCGCTCGTACGTCGCGTGGCTCAAGGCGCTGCCGGGCGAGCCCGTCTTCGTCGCCTACCCGGCGGGCTTCGACTTCATGTTCGTCTGCTGGTACCTCAACCGCTTCGCCGGCGAGAACCCCTTCGGCTGGCACGCGCTCGACATCAAGACGTTCGCCATGGCGCTCACCGGCCGCGACTTCCTCGACACCGTCAAGCGCAACATGCCGCGCAACTGGTTCGACGACCTGCCCTACACGCACAAGGCGCTCGACGACGCCGTCTCGCAGGGCGCCCTCTTCTGCAACATGCTCGCCGAGCACCGGCGCCGGATGAATGCCGGCGCCTGAACGCCCGCGCGTCTCCCTTCCCGCGCCGCCGCCGGGAGTTTATTGACAGCGCCGCCGGCCGCCACTATCTTCTCAAGCCAGAGTCCCAGCGCCGGAGGCGAACCGATGAGAACACTTTTGCTGCTGCCGTTGCTGCTGGCGCCCTTCCCGCCGCTCCAGGACGGGGCGGGCGACGGCTCCGCGTTGGAGGTGGTCGCCCACAAGTGGACGAAGAGCCGGCAGGTGGTCGAGAAGCCCGACACGCAGGGCTCCGCCCCGGCGCCGGCCATGACCACGGCCAACAAGAACTTCGAGCGCAACCGCCGCATCAACGACCCGGCCGGCGTGCGGGACCCGAACGCCGACACGCTCGACAGCCGCAGCGCCGCGATGGACAAGGCCGTGCGGGAGGCGCGCTCGCCGAAGACCGTGGAGGTGGACGGCTTCGCCTACAAGGTCAAAGTCCGCAACGCGGGGCCGAAGGTAATCGAGGTCCTGTTCTGGGAGTACCAGTTCGAGGAGGCGGCCGACCCCTCGAACCTCGGGCGCCGGCAGTTCCTCTGCGGGGTCAACATCAAGGGCGGGAAGGAGAAGGAGCTGCTGGCCTGGAGCGCCTCGGGGCCGAACGGCGCCATCAGCGTGGACAGCCTCGCCAACAGGGCCGCCAGCCCCTACCGCGAGCGCGTCGTCGTCAACCGCATCGAGTACGCCGACGGCTCCATCTGGCAGCGCAAGGGCTGGAACTTCGCCGACGTGCGCGCCTCCGTCCAGCGCGTCACCGCCACGCCCTGGGGCACCGAGATGTGCCGCGGGCTTTAAACCCCCCTTGCCAGAAATCCACCTCGACACCGACATCGGCGGCGACATAGATGACTTGTGCGCGCTGGCGCTCGTGCTGGCGTGGACGGGCGCGGAGCTGACGGCGGTGACTACCGTCTCGGACGACGGCGGGCGTCGCGCCGGCTACGCGCGGCACGCGCTCGGGCTCGCGGGTCGCGCGGGCGTTCCGGTGGCCGCGGGCGCCGACGTCTCGCTCGGCTGTTACACGCCGACGCCGGGCTTCCCCGCGAGGGAGGAGGCTTACTGGCCCGAGCCGGTGCCGCCCGCGCCGGGGCCGCACGACGCGGCGCTCGACCTGCTTGAGCGGAGCATCGCGCGCGGCGCCGTCGTCGCCGTCGTCGGCCCCTCCACGAACCTCGCGCTCCTCGAACGCCGCGCGCCCGGCATCCTGCGCGAAGCGCGGCTCTGCATGGTGGGCGGCCACGTCCTCCCTTCAAGAGAAGGCTTCCCGCAATGGGACTACCGGGAAGATTGGAACGTGCAGGTTGACCGCGCCTCCGCGCGCTACGTCTTCGAGAACTCAAGCCCGACGCTTGTCCCGCTCTCGGCGACCGCCGAGACGTGGCTCACGCGTTCTCAACTGCCCGCGCTCGCGCGCTCCGAGTCCGCGCTGGCGCGGCTCGTCGCGCGGCAGGCCGAAGCCTTCGCGTCGGACGAGATGCTGGGCGAGCGTCACGGCCGCGACTGCCCGGGGCTGCCCGACGACTTCATCAACTTCCAGCACGACCCGCTGGGCTGCGCCGTCGCGCTGGGCTGGGACGAGGGCGCCGAGTTCGGCGAACTACCTTTGAAGTACGAGGAGGCGGGCGGGTTCCTGCGCCAGAGGGTCGAGGAGGGCGGAAGGATGACGAGGGTCTTGACGAAAATAGACGGCGCGAGGTTCAGCGAGTTCTGGCTCGACGCCGTGGCGGGCGCGAAAATTTTCGGTTGACTCGCGGGCGCGCTTTCGCGTAGAAGTGCAGACGCCCGGCGCACGCGCCCGGCCCCCTGTCCGCCCCGAAACTTCGACGGAGAATCTGATGAACAGGACCCGCGTCATCCTTCAGACGATGATTACGCTCGCCGCGGCCTCGCTCGGCCTCGTCGCGGCGCTCGCCTGGAACGAGGCCATCAAGGCGCTCATCCGCAAGGTGCTCGGCGAGGACGACAGCCTCGCCGGCCTCTTCACCTACGCCATCCTGGCGACGCTCGTCGCCGTCGTCGTGCTCCTCATCCTCGGCCGCGCGGCGGCGCGCGTCGGCGGCGACGCCGCCATCAGCCGCGAGGCCGAAGGCTAAAGTCCCACTCGGAACCCCGTACACTTAAGCCGGGGCGCGGGAGCCTACTTCCGCGCCTTCTTACTCGACTTCGAGGGCGCGCGCTTGCGCGTGGACTGGCGGTAGAGCTTCGCGCCGTCCTCGACGAGCGCGAGCGCCTTCTGCGGGCCGACGCGGCCGAGGGGCTTGAACTCTTTGCCCTTGATTTGGTTGTAGGAGATGAAGAAGTGCTCTATCTCCTCCAGCAGGTCGGGGCTGAGGCTGCCGAGCGCGCGGACGTGGCGCTGGAGGCGCGACTCGGCGGCGACGCCGATGAGGCGGTCGTTGCGCTCCGTCTCGCCGTCGCGCTCGGTCTGCTCGGCCTCGACGGCGCCGACGAGCCGGACGTGGACGAGGCAGCCGGGGAAGGCCGGCTCGTCCATCAGCACGAGCACGTCGAGCGGGTCGCCGTCGCCGCCGAGCGTCGAGGGCACGAAACCGAAGTCGAAGGGGAAGGAGGCGCCCGCCGGCAGGACGCCGCCCAGTTTGAAGAGCCCCGTCCCCTCGTCGTAGTTGTACTTGTTCCGACTGCCCTTCGGCGTCTCGATGACGACGTTGAGGTCGCCCCCCTCGTCGAAGGTGTCGAGGCCCTCAAGACTCTTTTCTGCCATAACCCTCACCAGCCTTGATGAATCTCCCAGCGGTCTACGACGCGCCCGCCTTCGAGCACGTGGTAGTGCGTGTGCTGCGCGGCGGACAGGCACGAGTGGTTCGCCAGCACACGGACGCGCGCGCCGACGCGCAGCGCGTCGAACAGCCCTTCGTCCGCGACCGCGACGGCGCCGTGCTCCTGCGAGACCGACTCGACGCGCAGGCCCGTGTCGTTCCCCTCAAGGTCGAGCACGCGGCCGAAGCCGCAGGCCGGGTCGAGCTCCACGGGGCCGCGGTCTTTCGAGAGCGCGACGGCGCCCGCGTCGAGCACGACCCGGCGCCGCGCGCGGTCGCGGTGGACGACCGCCGCGAGCACCGTCAGCGCGCAGTCCTCGAACGAGCAACTGCCGAGCGTGGCCTGGAAGGCGTCGAAGAAGATGTAGTTGCCGGGCCGCGCCTCGTCCACGCCGTCGAGGTGGTCGACGCACGTGGCCGTCGGCGTCGAGCCGACGCTGACGCACGGCACCTCTATGCCGTCGGCGCGCAGGCGGGCGGCGAACTCCCGCATCAGGTCGCGCTCGTGCCGCGCGATGCCTAAGAGTTCTTCCGCGCCGCGCGCGTGGTAGGAGTGGCCGGCGTGCGTCAGTATCCCCGCGAAGCGGAGGTTGCGCGCGCGCTCGATGAGCCGGGGGATGGCCAGCGCCTCCGGCTGGTCGGGCTCGACGCCGCAGCGGTGGTAGCCGCAGTCCACCTTGAGGAAGAGGTCGAGCGTGACGCCCGCCGCGCGCGCCGCGTCGTCGAGCAGGAGCGGGATGTTCGCGTCGTCCGTGATGAGGGCGAAACGCTCGCAGAGTTTGGAAAGCTCCGCCGCCTCGTCGAACTTGCCCGGCTCGACGGGGACGGCGTAGGTGATGTCGCGGAAGCCGTGGGCGGCGAAGGCGCGCGCCTCCGCGAGCGTGGAGACGGTGAGCCGGGCCGGGGCGCCCTCCGTCTGGATGCGCGCGACCTCGACGCACTTGTGCGTCTTGGCGTGCGGGCGCAGGGAGACGCCGAGCCGCCTCATGCGCGCCGACATCGCCCCGGCGTTGCGCCGCACGCGCCCGACGTCGAGGACGAGCGACGGCGTCTTGATGGTGTGCAAGTCCATGGCTGTTGAGTTGCCGAGGACTATAACACCATACCGGCGTGCTTCGTCACTGGACGGTGACGAAGACGCCGGCGCGGCTCGTCGCGCCGTTGGCCGCGGTGACGACGACGGGGGCGGCGCCCGTCACGCCTTCGGGGATGACGACGTTCAGCTGGTCGAGGCCGGGGAGGCCGCCGGAGGCGCCCGCGTAGTTGACCTTCGCCGCCTTGCCGCCGATCTGGACGGTGACGGGCAGGGAGTTGCGCCAGCCCGTGCCGAAGAGCGCGACCTCGGAGGCGGCGGCGCCCGTGCGGGCGGGGAAGGGCGCGCGCGTGTAGAGCATGCCCGAGACGAGCAGCGCGACCGCCTCGCCCGCCCCCGTCTGCGGGACGGTGAAGAGGCCGGGGTTGGCCGCGACGATGGTGGCGTCCTCGGCCGCCGTGACGTTGCCGCCGACGGTGACGACGAACGAGGCGGCGCCCGCGCCGAGCGACTGCGGCACTTGAACGTGAACCCTCGCGTCGTCGAAGGAGAGGACGGGGACGTCAACGCCCTCGGCCGTGACGCGGACGCCCTGCGCCGCGGCCGAGGTCTGCGTCGCGCCGCTCAGCCCGCGCGTCAGCCCCGCGCCGGCGAGCGTCGCCAGGCCCCCGGACGGCGGCCCGCCTTGCAGGCTCGCGCTGTTCGTCACCGTCAGGCGCGCGACCGGCGGGAGCACGGTCTCGACCCCGAACGAGAGGCCCGAGTAGGCTTGCGTGAACTCGTCGTCGGCGAGGACGAAGGCCGCGCCGTCGCGCAGCACGCCGTTGAGCGCCGGGTCGGGGAAGGCGTAGACGTGCGGGATGCCGCCGTTGCCGCCGTCTGCCGGCAGGTCGCTCTCGCCCGTCGAGTCCTGGATGACGTAGACCATGCCGTCGCGCGCGACCGTCAGCCCGTGGAGCACGAGGTTGTTGTCAATCGAAAGCCCCTTGACGCAGACCTCGTCCGTGTCGGCGCGGCCGTCGCCGTTCGTGTCGTAGACGGCGAGCATGTAGGTGTCGTTCCCGGTCGAGTGCGTGAAGACGACGCCGCGCGAGTTGGCCGCCACGTCGAGCGGCGCGTCGTCGGCGAAGGGGAAGGAGTAGTAGGGCGCGGCGTCGAGCGTGTCGGGCACGCCGTCGTCGTTCGTGTCGCGGACGACGCGCAGCTCGTTCGACTGGAAGTCGGCGACGAGGAGGTGGCCGCCGGGCAGGAGCGCCAGCGCGTTCGCGTTGAAGAGCCGGTCGTCGCCGACCGCGACGAGCGAGCGCGAGCGCGCCGGGTCGAAGCCGCCGGTCGAAGGGTCGCGCACGAGCAGGACGACGCCGGGCGACTCCTCGTTGTTCGGGTCCACGGGGTCTTCGCTGTTGTAGTAGCCGCTGGAGGAGACGACGACGAACTCGCGCCCCGCGCGCGAGGTGCCGGAGACGACCGAGACGGCCGACGGCAGCCCGAAGTCGCGCCCGAGGTCGAAGGTGGCCGAGGCGTCGCGCGCGTAGTCGCCGTTGGTGTCGAGCGCGAGGACGAGCACGCCGGTCGAGACGTCGTCCGAGGCGGTCGCCGTCCCGCGGTCGTCAATGCCGGTGAAGACTTCGTAGCGCGCGCCGGTGCGGCCGACGGCGACGTCGTAGGAGCCGCCCGCGGCGTCGAAGGTCGCGCGGTCGTCGGCCAGCAGGTCGCCGTCGCGGTCAACGAACTCCTCGTGCGTGCCGGCGGAACTGACGAGGCTGAGCTGCGAGACGTGGAGCACGCGGCTGAGCGGCGTGCCGGGCGCGATGGCGAGTGAGGGCGCCCGCGTCGCCGACGCCCGCCCGGAATTCTGCTTTAGCAGGTCGGCGTTACGGACGGGCGGCGCGGGCCGCGCGGTGCGGCGCTTTTGCGTCTCGGCCGTCGCGGCGAGCGCACGCGCGCGCATGGCGGCGGCGGGGCGTTTGCCCTGCGGCGAGTAGGCGCCGGGTCGCGCGGGTCGCGCGGCGGCGTCCGTGCGCGAGGCGAGCGCGCGGCGTAGGTCGGGTTTGAAAGTCTTGCGGGACGGCGTCTGCGCCCCGGCGTGGCGCGGCAGTTGTGCGGCGAACAGGAGAAGCACGAGCGACAGAGACGGGACGAGGGCGAAGAGGTGTGAGCGGGCGCGCATCTGAAATCCTTTCGGCTGTGGCAAGGGAGAGCGCGTGGTTGGAAGGATGAAGGATGAAGGATGAAAGGCATACCGCCTGAGCTTCATCCTTCATCCTTTCTCGTGGTCTGCGGCGGCGGAGAACTGAGCGACGAGTTGCGTCGGTCGTGACCGCTCAGCTCTCCGCCGCCGCGGGCGTGGGCGCGAGGCCCCGTCTCGCGCCCAAGACGTTCGCGGCCGGGCCGCTAAGACCGGTCGCGTTGGCGCGGCGAGTCGGTGCGCGGGGCTTCGTGCCGCGGAGGCTCTTGCCGCTCTGGGGCATCCCGTCGCGGGGACTCTTGCCGGGGAGCTTCCTGCCTCGGCGCTTCCTGTCGCGGGGCCTCTTGTCTGGGGGCCTCCTGTCGCGGCGGGTCGGGGCGCGATTCGTGGCGCGGCTCCGGCCGCGGCGATTCGTGACGCGGCTCGCGGCGCGGCTCGTCGCGCGGCTCCGTGCGCTCGGGGCGGTAGGAGGGCGTATCGTCGCGTCGCGGCGTGGGCTCCTCGCGGCGCGCGGGAGGCGCGTTGCGCTCGCCTTCGTCGCGCGGGCGGATGCGCGGCTCGTAGCGAGGGACGGAGTCGTCGCGCGTGCGGTCGGTCGTCGGCGGCGCGGGCCTCGCGCGGCGCGGCGCGGGGTCGTCGTCCGGGTCGCGGCGTCGCGCCGGCGCGTCGTCGCCGGCCGGGGTGCCCGCGGCCGGCTCGGCGGGCGAGTCGGGCGGCGTCGGCCGCACGCGCGTCGGGCGCGTCCCGCCGTCTCCGGAGCCGCCGGGAAGGGTGGGCGACGAGTCGCCCCTGCGCGGGCGCGCGACCGCGCCGGTGCCGGAGTCGCCGCCCGCGTCGCGCACGGGCGCACCCGAGCTGGCCGGGTCGCCGCCCGGGGTCGGCACGGAAGAGACGCGAGGCTCGCGGTTGTTGAAGACGCGCGTGCGGCGCAGCTCGCCGTCGAGCGGGACGCCGGGCGTGCGCGCGGCGGCGCCGGTCGGGCGGTCGGGCACGGCGCGCGCGACCCCGCCCGGCCGGTTGATGGTCAGCACGTCGCGTCCGTTGGCGCCGGTCGGGCGCGCCCCGTCCGCGCGCGGGACGCCGCGCCCCGAGTTGGCGCGCGCGACGGGCAACTGCCCGCGCACGGGGTCACTCGTGAGGGCGCGCTGCGCGAGGTCGCCCGCGGCGGGCCGCGCCCGCAGGCCGCCGGCGCCGAAGTCGCGCGCGGGCACCGTGCTCACGGCGCGCAGCAGCGCGGGGTTCGAGCGCCGCAGGTGTTCGAGGTCGCGGCCGCGCAGAGGGGAGAGGCGGTCGTAGCCGCGCGACCACCAGCGGCCGCGCGGGTCGCGCTGGCCGTGCCTGAGCGGGTACCAGCAGACGTGCCGGTCGCGGCCGAAGTCGAGCGTGACGAAGACGACGAGCGCGGGCCGCCACCACGCGCGGCGGTAGCGGTAGCCGTAGCCGCGCGGCGCCCAGCACCACTGGCCGTTGACGTGTATCCAGCGGCCGTAGTGGTAAGGCGCCCAGCCCCAGGGCTCGTCCGCCACCCACGTCCAGCCGTAGGGCGAGCACCAGACCCAGCGGCCGTAGCGATACGGCGCCCAGTCGTAATAGTTGTTGATGACGGTCGTGTGCGGACGCCAGACGTAGCCGTAGTCGTTCGTGTAGACCCAGTCGCCGTAGGCGTCCAGCTCCTCGGCGCCGTAGACGTCCGAGTCGTAGTAGCGTTCGCGCCCCTCGTGGCGCAGGCGCGAGGCGAGGTAGCGCTCGCGCTCGTCGTTCCAGGCGTCCCACTGGTCGAAGCCCGCGGCGGCGGTGAACTCCCATTCGCGCTCGGCCGTGGCCGCGCCGGCGAGCCGCGCCGCGCGGTTGTTGCGCAGCACGAAGCCGGAGTCCTGCGAGTAGATGCGCGCGCGGCCGTCCTCGCGGACGGTGACGCGCACCGAGCCGTCGCGCTCGACGTCGAGCCGGTACTGGCCGGTCTTCTCGGCGGCGACGGTCGTCCCCGGCGCGTCGATCTCGAAGTATTCCTTGTCCTTGTCGAAGCGCGCGAGCCGGACGGTGGCCGTGCCCTCGGAGAGGCTGAACGCGACGCCCTCGTCGCGCAGCGTGACGACGCGGAGCACGGAGTCGGGGCCGAGGCGGACGAAGTTGCGCGCGTCCAGCTGAATCTCAAGCCGTGAGTCGCGCCCCGTGGCGAGCAGGTCGCCCTCGACGAGCGGCGCGTTCAGGCGCGCGTCCTCCCAGTCGTTTTCGCCGGACTGTTTGAGGCTGACCTCGCCCTTGAGCAGGCTGATGCGCAGGACGCGCGCGTGCTCGTCGTACTCGTCGTCGTAGGTGTCGTCGGCGAGGGCGGTGGGCGTTAAGAGAAAGAGTGTGGAGAGAAGGAAAAGGAGAGCGGCGGGCGCAGAGAGACGAGAACGCATACGGGTACGCTCCTTCGTTTGCGGTTCGGACGGGCTGCTGCTCGGGGGCAGAGTTCGGGCGGACGAAGCCGTGCCTTACGATAAGGCTGAAAAGCTCGCGGGGGGCTTTCGTCCTTTGACGGCGGGCGGTGCAAAGCACGTGCCCGTCGCCGGCGGGCGGCGGGATGCGGACTGCCGTCAGGCGTTTTTCTGAGGAAATCGAAGTCGGCCGCGGCGCGGCCTATGCCAGATGGTGCAGGCGCGGCACTATTTGGTGTGAGCGGCTTTCGCTTTCGGCTTCCCGACCTCCGAGAAGCTGAGGTTCAGGACGGGGTACTGCCGCCAGTCTTTGTAGTCGTAGTGCCACCACTCCTCCGGGTAGACGTTGAAGCCTTCGGCCTCCATCGCGGCGCGGAGGAGGTCGCGCAGGCGGCGCTGCTCGGGTGTGCCGCCTGCGTATTTGACGTGCGAGCGCTCCGACATCTCGTCGTACTCGCCGGGCATGGAGACCTGCCGGCCGGTCTTGAGGTCGTAGAGCGTGAGGTCTACGGCGCAGCCGCGGTTGTGGCGCGAGCCCTTCGAGGGGTCCGCGACGAACTGCTTCTTGTCGGCGGGCGTGATCTCCCAGAAGAGCCTGGTCACCGACCAGGGGCGGTAGCCGTCGAAGACCGCGAGGCCGTAGCCGTGTCTCCTGAGCGCGCGAGAGGCGCGGACGAGCGCCTCGGCGGCCGGGCGCTGGAGGAAGGCGCGCGCCTCCGTGTAGACGGCGCGGCCGGCGAAGTTATTCGGCGTCGCGTAGCGCACGTCGAGCTTGATGGTGCGGTCGAGCTTCGTGAGCTCGACGAGGTCGGGCTCGCGGAACGTGCCCGCCTCTTTGGGCGGGCCGTCCTGGGCGCTCGCCGCGTGCGCCGAAAGGAACGCGAGCGCACACAGGAGCATGAGCGCCGCGGCGCGGCCATGGACGAAGTTCACGCTGGCTCTCGTCAGGCTTCTCACTGTGTCCTTCCCAGTTACGTCTTACTCACTGCGACCACGGCTTCGGCTTGCGCTCCCAGCGGTGGGCGCGCAGCTCTCGGAGCAGGTCGGCCGGGAGCGGGCCGGCGTCGCTGGCGGCGATGTTCGACTCGACGTGACGCGTCTTGCGCATGCCGGGGATGATGGTCGAGACGGCCGGCTCCGAGAGGATGAAGCGCAGCGCCATCTCGGGCAGGCCGAGGCCGGCGCGCTCTGCGACCGGCTTGAGCGCGTCGGCGCGCTCGACGCTCGGGATGAGGTTCTCGGGGACGAAGTAGGTGTTGCGCCAGTCGCCCTCGGGCCAACTGCTCTCCTTCGTGAGCGTGCCCGTCAGCGTCCCCTCGTCGAAGGGGACGCGCGCGATGACCGCCACGTCCATCTCGCGGCAGGCGGGGAAGAGCTCGTCCTCCGGGTTCTGGTCGAAGATGTTGTAGATGACCTGCACGGCGTCCACGAGCCCGCTGCGCACGGCGCGGACGCCGTTCCACGGCTCCCAGCGGTTGATGCTGACGCCGACGGCGCCGACGAGCCCCTGCGCGCGCAGCTCGTCCAACTTCTTCGCCCAGCGGTCGTCCTCGACCCAATCGTCCTCCCAGACGTGGAACTGCATCAGGTCGAAGCGTTCGAGCCCCGCGTTGCGGAGGCTGCTGTGGACGTACTCCTCGATGTGGTCGGGCGGGAACGCGTCGTCGAGCGCGACGCCGCGCCGGCTCGGCCACTGTCGGTTCTTCGGCGGCACCTTCGAGGCGGTGTAGAGCCTCTTGTCCGGGTTCGCGCGCACGAGCCGGCCGAGCAGGGCCTCGCTGCGGCCGTCGCCGTAGACCCACGCCGTGTCGAAGAAGTTGCAGCCGAGGTCCACGGCGCGCTGGAGCGAGGCCAGCGACTCCTCGTCGTCCGAGCCGCTCCACCCGCCCATGCCCCACATCCCGTAGCCGACCTCGCCGACGTCCCAGCCCGTGCGCCCGAATCTTCTGTACCTCATCGTCCCTCCACGTCCACCCCGTCGTTCAATTTCGTCCCCGCCCCAGTCCGTCTCGTCACGCGGCCCCCGCGTCTCGTCACTGCCAGCCCGATTTCGTCACATTTGAATTGAGTGCTTGAGCCGCGCGGCCCCATTCTTACGCGTTAAGGGTGTCGGGAGTGCGCCTTGAAAAAAAGGAACCGCCCGCGAAGTTTTTTTGAAACCAAGCGCCGGGCCGCGACACTAACAGGTGCGAGACAGAAAGCCCCGCGCCGCCCGGCGCGAAAGTTAAACCCGGGGGCCGCCCGCGCGTGTAAGACCTGAAATCGAGGGGACGCGGCGGCATTGTAAGCTAAAAAAAGTTGCCACGAAACACTAGCGGGTGGTGTTTTGCGGGTAGAGCGAGCCGGAAGTGATAGGCGGAAGCGGTAAGTCGGGAGCCCCGCCGCGGGCTTCCTGAAAAAGGCGGGTAAGGATATGAAGCACAGATCAGTCATCGCGTTCGTCATCGTCGCCGCGGCGCTGTTCGCGGCGCCCCAACTCTCGCACGACCTCCAGTCATTCAAGAGCGCCCTCGGCGCGCGCCTCCGCGGCGAACTGATGCAGGCGTTCCTGAGCCTGCCCGCGGCCGAAGGCGCGCCCGCCGCCGCCCCGCACGCGTTCACCTTGACGCAGCTCGTCTCCTGCACGAAGCAGCGCCCGGCCGCGAAGCCGCGGAAGACCGAGCCGGCCGCGCCGCCGCGCGCCGAAGCCCGCACGGCCGAGCCCCGGGGCGACCAGTTGGCGATGATAGGGGAGCCGACGAACGGCCCGGGGCCGCTGTCGGCGGCGTTCCACGGCGACGCGCTCGCGGGGGCCACGGTGCTGCCGCGCGAGGCTGCGGCCGAACTGGCGATGATTATCCCGCCCGACGGCGGCGTAGACCCGCGCGCCGTGGCGCGCGTGGTCGCCTCCGCTGCCGAGGCGCGTGAGATGCGCGCCGCCTACGTCCATGCGCGCTTCGAGGGGAAGAGGTTCGAGTGGCGCAAGGCCGAAGAAGCTCTGCGCGGGGTCGAAGGTACTCTGCCGGGCGCGTACGAGTTCGAGCCCGGCCGCGACGCCTCGAAGGCGAAGGTGCTGAAGGTCAAGCGCGTCGCGGGCGCCAACTGCCCGGCCCCGGCCCCGTGCCCGCCGCGCCCCGCGGGCGACGACGCGACGGCCGCGCCCCTGCCGGCGCCGCCGGTCAGCGCGGTGACGACGTTCGTCGGCGAGGAGTAGCCGAACTTTCCCGAGCGGCGGCCGCCCGCCTCTCCTGACCGCAGTGACATTCCGCCCCGGGCGCCTCGCTCCGGGGCGACCCGGGGGCGGCGCCGACGAGACGACGCCCCGCGGACAAGCCGCAAAGGCGAGCCGAGACTCAATTCACCCCTCCGAATCGGTCGCGGACTTTTAAACGAAAACCTTCGGACGTCGCCCCCGGCCTCGGCGGTCTGGGCGCGAAGAACCCTCGACGTGTGCGGGCCGGGGTGTGCGCCACGGCCCGTTCCGCCGAACCGGAAGAGAGCCCATGAAAATCATCAAGAGAGTCGCGCTGTTGTGTGTGTTCGCCGCGGCCTGTAGCCCCTTGACGAGCGCGCAGGCCGGCG
>DASVTS010000071.1:0-2467 GCA_036387455.1 Pyrinomonadaceae bacterium
TGGCCGTTGTGCTCCTCCATCCGGGCGATGCCCTTGAAGATCATCACGACGGCGCGGCGCTCGGTGCAGACGTTCACCGGCTCGAAAGAGGCGTTCAGGACTAAAACACGTCCAGTCATCTTGAACCGAGATATTACGTGAAAAGGGCGTGAACCGTAAACCGTAAACCGTGACGAGAATAAAACCCGCCTTTCCTCGTCACGGTTCGCGGTTCACGCCCTTACCGTCCATCCTTTTCTCCAGGTGCTGGGTGAGGCCGATGAGCATGCGCCCAACTTTATCGAGCGTGTCACGCATGTCAAGGTAGACACCCTCCTGAAGATACCCAAGACGTTGTGCGATGAGTAGCTCTGTTTCGAGTTCACTCGCCGAGCCTTGCGCGTTCGAGATGAAGTGAACGAACTCTTTCGGCGAGCGACGGGCCGCGCCTTCCGCAATATTCGCCGGGATGGAGACTGCCGCCCGCCTAGCCTGCGAGGTCAACCCGAACTTTTCTTCCTTAGGGAATGACTCCGTAGCCTTATAAATCGTGACCACGAAATCCATAGCGGCGCGCCAAACATCCAGCTTTTCATGAGGACGCATTTAACTCCTCCTAAAACTCACCGCTGGCGGACGGCCTTTTCTTGTCACGGTTTACGGTTCACGGTTCACGCCTTAAACCTGTCCGTGGCCGCGACCAGCTCGTGGATGATGCCGGGCTCGGTGACGGAGTGGCCGGCGTCGGGGACGACGCGGAGGTCGGCCTCGGGCCAGGCGCGGTGGAGGTCCCAGGCGCTGCGCATGGGGCAGACCACGTCGTAGCGCCCCTGGACGATGACGGCCGGGATGTGGCGAATCTTGCCGACGTTCTCGACGAGGTAGTTGTCGGTCGGGAAGAAGGCGTTGTTCATGAAGTAGTGGCACTCGATGCGCGCGAAGGCGAGCGCGAACTGCGGGTCGGCGAACTTCTCGATGGAGGCGTAGTCGAAGAGGAGCTTCGACGTGCTCCCCTCCCACACGCTCCACGCGCGCGCCGCCGCCAGCCGCTCGGCCTCGTCGTCGCCCGTCAGACGACGGTAGTAGGCCGAGACGAAGTCGCCGCGCTCCCCTTCGGGGATGACGCGCTCGTACTGCTCCCAGACGTCGGGGAAGAGCCAGCTCGCCCCCTCCTGGTAGAACCAGCGAATCTCCTGCGGCCGGCAGAGGAAGATGCCGCGCAAGCAGAGCGAGCGAGCGCGGTCGGGGTGCGTCTCGGCGTAGGCGAGCGCGAGCGTGCTCCCCCACGACCCGCCGAAGACGTGCCACGTCTCGACGCCGAGGTGCGCGCGCAGCTTCTCGATGTCCGCGACGAGCGCCCAGGTCGTGTTCTCCTCAAGGCTCGCGTGCGGCGTGCTCTGCCCCGAGCCGCGCTGGTCGAAGAGGACGACGCGGTAGGCCGCCGGGTCGAAGTAGCGCCGGTAGTCGGGGACGATGCCGCCGCCCGGCCCCCCGTGGAGGAAGACCACGGGCACGCCTTCGGGGTTGCCGCACTGCTCGTAGTAAATGTTATGGACGGGCGAGACCTGAAGCCGCCCTGTGTCGAAAGGCTCGATGGCGGGGTAGAGTTCTCTCATGCGCCCAATCATACAGTCGGCGGCGCGCGGGGCAAAACCGGCGCCCGCGCCTAAGCCCTGGCGGCGGTGAGGACGAAGACTTCCGCCGCGCCCGCCGCGAGCAGCACGCGCGCGCAGGCCGAGGCGGTGGCGCCCGTCGTGAAGACGTCGTCCACGAGCAGGACGCGTTGGCCCGCGACGAGCCGCGGGCGCGCGACGGCGAAGGAGTCCGCGACGCTCTCGCGCCGCGCGCGCGCGTCCATCCCCGCGCGGTGGCGGACGCTGTGCCCGACGCGCGCGAGGCTCCACTCGTCGAGGCGCGGCCCCGCCTTCCCCGCCAGCGTGCGCGCGAGCAGCGCCGCCTGGTTGAAGCCGCGCTCGCGCTCGCGCGAGGGGTGGAGCGGGACGGGGACGACGAGCGTCGCCACGTCGAGCGGCGGGCGCGCCGCCGCCTCGCGGAGCAGCCGCGCGAGGCGCGGGGGCACGTGCGGCTCGCGCTTGAGCGCGAGGACGGCCGCGCGCAGCCCGCCCTCGTAGAGCCCGCAGGCGCGCGCCGCCGTGAACTCCCCCGCGTCGCAGCGGCGGCAGCGCACGGACGCCCTCATCTCCTCGGGCACCTCGCCGCCCGCCGGCGCGCCGCACTTCCAACAGAGCGTCTCGCCCCCGCCGAACAGCGACGACTCCGCCCAGCACGCGGCGCACGCTGGCCAGTCGCGGCGCGACTCGACGCCGCGCACGCCGCACGCCGCGCAGGCTTGCGGGTAGGCGAGCGCGAGCGCCGCGTCGAAGAGCCTGTCGAGTGTGTTGATGAGACGCACGCCGTTCGTGGGGCGTGGCGGCGCCGTTCGGAATCTAGCACAAAAGCGGGGTCCCCGCCGGAGGAAATTTCCTCC
>DASVTS010000072.1:0-1734 GCA_036387455.1 Pyrinomonadaceae bacterium
CGCCGCAGTCCACGCGCGTGGACTGCGGCGGGCGCCCCTTCTTGTGTCGGGCGCGAGGCCCCGGCGAAGGTCGGTTGACAACGGTGGAAAGACTGTTTACCTTTCGGCTGAAGTTCCAGAGGCCGACGGCGCGCGCGCGCCGTGCTCTTGCGCGCGCCGTCCGGCCGAGACGAGACGGCGCGGACGCAATTTTCTACTCGCGCCCCCACCTCCGGCGGCACCGTTTTCCATGAAGCACGAGCGCCCAGTCACGCAGGCCGCCTTCGACTCCCTGCTGTCGTGGCTCGACCCTGACCGCGAGCGCGCGGCGGCGAAGTACGAGCTGATACGGCGGCGCCTGATTAAGCTCTTCACCTGCCGCGGCCGCCACGACGCCGAGGAGCTGGCCGACGAGACCATCAACCGCGTCACCCTCAAGGCGGCCGAGGTCGCGCCCGCCTACGTGGGCGACCCGAGCCTCTACTTCTACGGGGTGGCGCAGAAGGTCCTGCTGGAGTCCCTGCGGAAGCGCCCGCCGCAGCCGCCCGCCACGCCGCCCCCCGCGGACGAGCCGGAGGAGACCGAGCGGGAGTTCGAGTGCCTCGAACGCTGCATGCAGGAGCTGACGCCCGACAACCGCGAGCTGGTGCTCGACTACTACCGCAACGAGCGCCGCGCCAAGATAGACCACCGGAAGGAGCTGGCCGCGCGGCGCGGGATAGCGCCGAACGCGCTGCGGATACGCGTCCACCGCCTCAGGGCCACGCTCCAGGAGTGCGTGCGCGGGTGCCTGGGCGAGGCGCTCCCGGCGTGAAACGTCGTCGGGCGATTCGGCATACAATATCAGGGGGGCGGGTCGGGCCGGGCGCCGACCTTTGAAAATGACGGCGCACACGGACATCGAGGGCGAAATCAGGCGTTTTCTGCTGGGCACGCTCTCCGAGGACGCGCGGAGGCGGGCCGAGGAGCGCCTGATGGCCGAGGAGGGCTTCCTCGAAGAGCTGTCGCTGGCCGAGGGCGAGCTGATAGACGACTACGTCGGCGGGCGCCTTACGGCCGCCGAGCGCGAGGCGTTCGAGCGTCATTTCCTCTCGACCGAGGGGCGGCGGAGCCAGCTCAGGTTCACGCGCGCGCTCGGCCGCTACGCCGACGACGCCGCGGCGCTGGCCGCACGGAAGTCGGGCGCCGCCTCATCCGCGCCGCAGGATTCCGCGGGCGCACGCCTGCGCGCCTTCTGGGGCGGGCTCAACTGGGGGCTCCGCGCGGGCGCGGCGCTCGCGTGCGTCGCCTTAATCGCGGGCGCGCTCTGGCTGGCACGCCCCGCCGCGCCGACGCCGCGCACGTTCGCCGCGCTCACGCTCGTCGCGGGCTCGGGCGACCGCGCCGCCGGCGCCGACATCCCGAAGGCCCGGCTCCCGCTCGGCGCCGACGCGCTCAAGCTCACGCTCCAACTCCCCGCGGGGGCCGCGCCCGCCGAAAGGTATCGCGCCGAGCTGATGACGAGTAAGGGGCGGGCCGAGGCGGTCGAGGTGTCCGGCCCGGAAGGGCGCGCGGTCACGGTCGTCGTCCCCGAGGCGCGGCTCGCGCGCGGTCAGTACGCCGTCAGGCTCTACGCCCTCGGCGCCGACGGCGCGGAGCGTCCCGTCGGCGACAGTTACCTCTTTCAGGTCGAGTGAACCCCTGCCGTCGGTCAGTCGGAAAATCCGGCCACAGAGACACAGAGGCGCGGCCGACCTGAGATTTCAAATCTCAGGT
>DASVTS010000073.1:0-31498 GCA_036387455.1 Pyrinomonadaceae bacterium
CGGCTTTAAGGATTTGAAATTTCAAATCCTTAAAGCCGCGCCCCCGCGTCTTCGCGTCGAACCGCCCTACCGGTTCGACTTGCAGCCCGGGTGGTCGCAGGTGCAGACCGAGGTGGGGTCGGAGTCGTTCGCGTCCTCGCAGTAGTCGCTGCAAAACCTCCGCCCGCCCCCGACCATGCAGGTGCAGGTCTGGTGCGCGCACTTCTTCTCGTCGGTCCCGACAGGGTCTGGCATCTCGACTGTCCTCCCTCGTAGAGTTTCAGAGCCGCGGTCTTCTTCTACCGCCCTTCGTTGCCGCCCTCACGCGTGTCGGCCGGGCCGGGCTGCGTCTCCGTCCGGTTCGACTGGTCGCGCACCTGCATCGGCGGGTTGGCCTCCTGCACGACCTCGTTCTCGCGCTCGTGCATCGCCTGGTTCTTCTTGTCCTTCCGCCCGCCGTCCTTCTTCTTCCTGTCTGCTCCTGACATCTGTCCCTCCGTTCGGTGTTGGGTGAAAACCTTTAGCCCGCGGTCGTGTCGCCGCCGAGCAGCGTCAGCACTTCGCCGGTGATGTAACTCGAATCGGCCTCGGAGGCGAAGAAGACGTAGGCGGGCGCCATCTCTTCGGGCTGCGCGGGGCGCTTGAAGGGCGTGTCGGCGCCGAACTCCTTAACGTCCTTCGCCGCCTTGTCCGCCGGGTTGAGCGGCGTCCAGACCGGCCCCGGCGCGACGCAGTTGACGCGGATGCGCCGCTCGACGAGGTTCTGCGCCAGCGACTTGGTGAAGGCGTGAATCGCGCCCTTCGTCGCCGAGTAGTCCAGAAGCTCCTTGCTCCCCTCCAGCCCCGTGATGGAGCCCGTGTTGATGATGACCGCGCCCTCGGTCATGTGCCCGAGCGCCGCCTTCGCCATGTAGAAGTAGCCGTAGATGTTCGTCCTGAAAGTCCGGTCGAACTGCTCGTCCGACACGTCCTCAATCGTCTTCTGGTGCTGCTGGAAGGCGGCGTTGTTGACGAGGATGTCGAGCTTGCCGAACTCCTCGACCGTGCGCTCGACGGCGCGGCGGCAGAAGTCGGCCTTGCGCACGTCGCCGGGGATGAGCAGCGCGCGCCGCCCCTCGCGCTCGACGGCCGCCAGCGTCTCCTCGGCGTCCGCCTGCTCCTCGGGCAGGTAGACGAGGGCCACGTCGGCGCCCTCGCGCGCGAAGAGGACGGCCACGGCGCGGCCTATCCCGGAGTCGCCGCCGGTGATGAGCGCCGCCTTGTTGTTGAGCTTGCTCGAACCGCGGTAGTGCGGCGCCTCGTAGCGCGGCTTCAGCTCAAGCTCCGCCTCCAGCCCCGGCTTCCTGACGTGCTGCGCCGGCATCGGCGACTCCGGCTGCTCCGCCACGCGCGGCGGACTCCCCCCGCGCAGCGCGGCCAGCTTCTCCGCCGCGGCCTTCGCCGAGGACTTGGTCGCCGCCTTCTTCGCCGCGGACTTACCCGCTTTCTTCGCGCCCTGCTTGTTCGACTTGGTAGCCATCGATTCTCCCTGTGGATGAAGTTGTCCGAAACGTCGCACGCCGCCCGCCGGGCGGACGTGTGCCGGAAAGTTCTGGCGGGGGAGTTCAGTTCAGGGGATTTGGTACGGCGGGATTATAGGCAGGCCCGCGTGGGGAAGGCAAAAGGCCGTGAGCCGTAAACCGTGAACCGTGACGGGAGGAAGACAGCACTTCTCCCGTCACGGTTCACGGTTTACGGCTCACGGCCTTTTCAGGCGCGCTTGAGGTTGCGTGCGGCCTGGGCGCGGGGCGCGGCCTTCTCCTCTTCCTCGGGCTGGGCCATCCTGACGCGCTCGGCGCGGGCGGTCATGCGGCGGTCGAGGTCGGCCACCTGCTCGGGGCTCAGGCGGTAGATGTTCGGCTGGTTGTGGTAGACGCGCGCGCCCGTCACCACGTCGGCCTGCTTGAAGCCGAGGCGCTCGGCCTTCTCCACCAACTCCTGCACCGTCATCTGCGGCTGGACGAGCGTCAGCGGCTGCTTCTCCTCAATCGTCTCGGGCACCGCCGCCGGCTTCGGCGCCTCCATCGGGAGGTCGCCGCCGTGCTCGCGCTTCATGTGGTCGAGGAAGTCCCTGAAGGTGACGCTGCCCGTCAGCTCGAAGCCGACCTCGAAGGCCGGGCTGTTCGACTTCACCACCTGGAAGACGCGCACGATCTCGCCGTCGCGCTCCTGCAACGAGACTTCGACCATCACGTCCACGAAGTACTCAAGGCCCGAGGCCGTCATCGGCAGGACGCGCCCGATTTCGTTGTCCTCCTTCGACTCCTTACCCTTCGCCGGAATCTGGTCGACGATGACGACCGACTTGCCCGACTCCATGCAGAGCCGGCGCAGGACGCCCTGCAAGACCATCTGGTCGGCCGCCAGCTCCTCGGCCGAGGGCTGCGCCAGCGGGTCGCCCGTGCGCTCGCGCACGGCCTTAATCGTCTCGGCGTGCTTGGCGGAAAAGTAGGCCGCCCACGAGTCGAGCCCGTAGCAGCCGTAGTTCTGCTCCTGGCCCTCGCCCGACAGCGCCCAGTCGATGAACTCGGGCAGCTCGTCCGGGTGCTCGACCTCGATGCCGTCGAACTTGTCGCCGACGCCGGCCAGCAGCCGCGTCTTGCGCTCGACGTCGAAGATGCAGAGGCGGCCGAGGCCGGCCTCTGCCAGGCTACGGAGGAACCAGCTCTTGCCGGTGCCGGCGCCGCCGCGCACCGCCAGCACCAGACGTTGCTGGCGCGGCCGCCGGCTCAAAGGGTTGATTCTCGGTTTCGTCGTGTTGCTCATCACTCAATTCTCCTCAAAAAGCCGGTTCCGGCTGGAAAATACTGGAGGGGGGCCTCTAGCGCCGAACCGGCGGAGAACTCTTCCCGGAACTTCGGGAGTCGCTCCGCGATTCGGGGGCACTGTATCACACATGAAACGGGGGCGCAACGCTTTTTCACGCATGAAACGGCGCGCGGTGAAAAATCGCCGGGCAGGCGACCCGCGCCTAAGTACGACGGCTGGTAGTAGTTCGGCGGCTTCTCTATCATCTGGCCGTCCTCCACCCCCGACGGCGAAAACTTCTGCCCACACTTTGCGAAACCACATCGGGAAGGATTCGAAATGTCTGATTTGAGAAGCTTCGCGCGCCGCACCGCGCCGCTCTTCACGCTGCTGCTGCTGACGGCGCTGCTCTTCGCGCGCGGCGCCGCGGGGCAGTCACCCAACACGGCCTCGATGATCGTCTTCGTCGTCGACCAGAACGGCGCGGTCGTGCGCGACGCCAGAGTCTCGGTGGCGAACGCCGCGACCGGCGAGGCGCGCGAGGCCGCGTCGGGGGCCGACGGCAGCGCCTCCGTCCCGGCCCTGCCTTTGACAGGGACTTACACGGTCACCGTCTCGAAGGAGGGTTTCGGCGTCGAGGAGTTGAAGGGCATCACGCTCCGCTCGGGCGAGACGGCGACGCTGAAGGTGAAGCTGTCGGTGGGGGCGCCGACGGCCGAGGTCACGGTCTACGGCACGGCCGAGGGCGTGCGCGCCGACCCGCAGATCGGGCGCCGGCTCGACGCCGGGCAGATTGACGAGACGCCGATTCTCGGCCGCAAGGCGACTTCGCTGCCGCTCCTCAACGCCGCCTTCCGGCAGGCGAAGGGCACGGGCGACCTCTTCGTCAACGCCACGTACTTCGTCACCGGCGTCGGCGGGCGCCGCCAGACGACCGTGCTGCTCGACGGCGGGAACAACGACGAGGGCTGGGGCCGCCAGACGGCGATTGCCACCGTGCCGCTCGGGGCGATTCAGGAGGTGACCGTGCTCTCGAACGCCTTCTCGTCCGAGTACGGCTGGACCTCCGGCCCCGCGCTCAACATCGTCACCAAGTCGGGCACGAACGAGCCGCACGGCGAGGGGATTCTGCTGGTGCGCCCCGGCGGCTGGCAGGCCGGGACGTTTTCGACGAAGGGCTTCTGCCCGCCGTCGGTGCCGAGCTGCGTCACGCCCGCGACGCTGCGGGCCATCAACCCCGTGGACATCCCCGACGCGCTACAGCAAATCTCCGGCTCAATCGGCGGCCCCGTCGTCAGGGACAAGACCTTCTTCTTCGCCACGGCCGACTACACGCGCCAGGACCGGACGACGTTCCTGTCGGGCACGCTGCCCGCCTTCCTCCTGCCGGCCGACGGGAGCCTCGACTACACGGGTCACTACCGGCAGACGCTCTTCGACGCGCGGCTCGACCACAGGCTCACGCCCGCACAGAACCTGATGGTTCGCTTCAACCTCGACCGCTTCTTCGACGACAACCCGCAGGACGCCGTCGGCGGCACGAACGCGCCGTCGGTCGCCCGCCGCTACTCGCGCGCGTCGTGGACGGCGCAGGTCAACCACACGGCGACCGTCAGCCCGACGCTCGTCAACGAGGCGCGCTTCGCCTACCTGCACGGCGACCCCGTCACGAAGTGGGAGGCGCTGAACCTCTCGACCACCTACACGCGCGCCGGCAACGTCCCTTTCACCATCGGGCAGTCGCGCCTCTCCGACATCTTCAGCCACCAGACGCAGCTCGCCGACACGCTCTCGTGGTCGCGCGGCCGGCACTACCTGCGCTTCGGCGCGAGCGCCATCCGCCACGTCTCGGGCGGCACGGGCAGCGAGCCGGGGACGGCCGTCCTCGGCACCTTCACGTTCCGCGCGGCGACGACCGCGCCCTTCGACCAGTTGACGCTGGCCGACGTGCAGAGCTACACGCAGCCGATTGACTTCGGCATCAACAGCTACGAGCTGGGGCAGTGGCTCCTGACGGGGTTCGTGCAGGACAGCTTCCACGTCCGCCGCGACTTCACGCTCGACCTCGGGCTGCGCTACGACCGGCAGACCCTGACCGACGCGGCGGGTAACTTCGCGCCGCGCGTCGGCTTCGGCTGGAACCCGGGCGGCGACGCGCGCACCTCCGTCCGCGGCGGCTACGGCATGTACTACACGCAGATTCGCTCGAACGCCGTCGCCGGCCACCTCGTCAACGGGCTCGACGGCCTGACGACCTACACGGCGGTCGCGGGGCAGACCGGGTTCCCGACCTGCCTCACGTGCGTCCCCGTCAACGTCAACCCGGCGACGATTCCGGCCTCGCAGCTCCCCGCGCGCGACATCACCATCCGGGCGGGCCGGCGCGACTTCTACCGCGAGCAGTTCGCGCGCTTCGGGCTCAACTTCGACCTGCTGCCGAACTACCCCGACGGGCTCTCGAACCCGCGCAGCCAGGTCGTCACCATCGGCGCCGAGCGCGAGTTCTGGAAGGGGCTTTTCGTCGGGGCGGATTACGTCCACCAGCACCTTTCGGGCATCGACCGCACGGTCGACTTAAACGCCCCGGCGCCGTTCGAGCGCACCGCGCCGGGGCAGGTGAGGAGCGTGGCCGCGGCCAACCTGACGCGCGCCGTCCGGCCCGCCAACGGCGGCGTCCGGCAGGTCAACGTGCTGACGAACCTCGGCGTCGCCGACTACGACGGGCTACAGACGCAGCTCACCTACCGCGGCTCGTCGCGCCTCTACGCCTCGTTCAGCTACACGCTCTCGAAGGCGACCAACACCTTCGAGCCGGACGGCAACGGCATCGGGCCGAACGAGAGCAACATCGGCAGCCTCGGCGGGCAGGAGCGCGGCCCCTCCGTGCTCGACCAGCGCCACCGCGCCGTCATCATGGTCAGCTACCGCTTCCCGTTCAACCTGACGGCCGGGACGCTGACGCAGCTCGCCTCGGCCCGCCCGTTCAACGCGACGACGGGCGTGGACAACAACGGCGACGGCCTGACCAACGACCGCCCCGTCATCGACGGGCGGGTCGTCCCGAAGTCCGCCTTCCGCGGGACGGGGACGCAGGACGTGGGGCTCTTCGTCGAGGAGCGCATCAAGACGTCGGAGCACACGAGCATCCTGCTCCGGCTCGAAGGCTTCAACCTCTTCAACCACGGCAACTACCTCGGGCGGGGGCAGACCATCTACGGCGACGCCGCCGCGCCGAACCCGACCTTCGGCCAGCTCGTCGCCGCCGGCGCGGCGACGAACGCGCTGCCCGCGTTCGCCAACGTCGACCCGCCGCGGATGTTCCAGCTTCAGGCGCGGTTCATCTTCTGACTGACGGCGGGCGGGGCTCGGGGAGTGGGGGGCGCTGGCGGTTCGGCGCTCTCCATTTTATTCTCATGCTGATGAAACGAATCCTACTCGCCGCCGCTTTCGCCGCCGCGCTCGCCGCGTCGGCCGGGTGCGGGCGGTTCGGCAACGCCCCCGGCGACGCGGGGGCCGAGCGGCTGGTGGTCATCTCGCAGACCTACAACGAAATCATCTGGGCGCTCGGGGCGCAAGGCACCGTCGTCGGCGTGGACCTTTCGAGCACCTACCCGCCCGAGGTGAAGAAGGCGCAGACCGTCGGCTACCACCGCGCGCTGAGCGCCGAGGGCATCCTCTCGCTCCGCCCGACCGCCATCATCCACGACAACAACATCGGCCCGCCGCAGGTCGTCGAGCAGCTCAAGGGCCTGAACATCCCCTTGAAGACCTTCGCCGCGAAGAACGACTCGGTCGAAGGGACGAAGGCCCTCGTCCGCGAAATCGGCGCCTACTTTCACAGGGAGGAGCGGGCCGAGGAGCTGTGCCGCACGCTCGACTCGCAGCTCGCGTCCTCGCTCGAAGCGGTCAAAAAGTACGCCGACCGCCCGCGGGTCGCCGTCATCCACTTCGGGCGCGCGTCGAACGTCTACCTCGTGGTCGGGAAGGGGGGCGGGACCGGCGATGGGAGCGCGGCCAGCCGGATGATAGAGTGGGCGGGCGGAGAGATGGCGATTAACTCGGACAGGATGCAGCGGATGACCTCGCCCGAAATCATCGCGCAGGCCAACCCGGACGTGATTCTCGTCACCGACTACGGCTTCGACCGCCTCGGGGCGCCGCTCGACGAGATAAAGGCGCTGCCGGGCGTCGCCACCTCGAACGCCGCGCGGAACGACCGCATCTTCCGCGTCGAAGAGAACCAGCTCATGTACTTCGGCCCGCGCACGGGCGCGAACGTCGAGAAGGTGGCCGCGGCCATCCACCAGAAGTGACGAAACAAACCGGGACGCGGCGGGCGCTCCTCGTCGCGCTGACCTTCGCCGCGCTCCTCGTGACGGCCGCGTCCGTCCGCTACGGCGCGATAGACTTCCCCCTACCCGCCATCGGCCGGGCGCTCGTCTCCCTCCTGCCCGGACAGCCCGAGCCGACCCTGGACCAGCGCATCTTTCTCGAACTGCGGCTGCCGCGCGCCGTCCTCTGCCTGCTCGTCGGCGCGAGCCTCGGCGTCGGCGGCGCGCTGATGCAGGCGCTCTTCCGCAACCCCATCGTGGAGCCGGGGCTCGTCGGCACGTCTTCCGGCGCCGCCTTCGGCTCGGCGCTCTTCTTCGTCCTCGGCGGCGCCTTCAACCTCGGCCCGGGCCTCTGGAGCCTCCCCCTCGCCGCGTGCCTCGGCGGCGTCGTCTCGACCTACATGGTCTTCCTGCTCGCGCGCTCGCGCGAGGACGGGCGGGCCTCGATAGTGATGCTCCTGCTGACGGGGCTGGCGGTCAACGCGCTGTTCATGAGCGCCATCGGCTTCCTGTCCTACATCGCGCGCGACCCGCAGGCGCGCTCCATCACGTTCTGGAGCCTCGGCACGCTCTCGGGCGCGAGCTGGCGCGCCGTCGAGGTCGTCGCCGTCTCGACCGTCGGGGGCACGGCCGTCGCGCTGCGCTACGCGAAGCAGCTCAACGCCCTGATGATAGGCGAGGAGGAGGCGACCTACCTCGGCGTGAACGTCAACCGCCTGAAGTGGGTCATCCTCTCCGTCAACGTCGTGGTCGTCGCCGTCGCGACGGCGTTCACGGGCGTCATCGGCTTCGTCGGCCTCGTCGTCCCGCACATCCTGCGGATGATGGGCGGGGCCGACAACCGCTTCCTCATCCTCGGGAGCGCACTGACGGGCGCGACGCTCCTGAGCCTCGCGGACCTGCTGGCGCGCGTCTCGCTGCGGCCCGCGGAGCTGCCCATCGGCATCGTCACCTCGGCCGTGGGCGTGCCCGTCTTCCTCCTGCTGCTGCGCCGCAGCCGCTACGTGTTCTGAAGATGCTGGAGGCCAGGGACGTCACCTTCCGTGTCGGCGGCCGGGCGCTCGTGTCCGGCGTGTCGGCGTCGTTCGAGCCGGGCCGGCTCCACCTCGTCGTCGGCCCGAACGGGGCGGGGAAGTCCACGCTCGTCAAGGTGCTGGCGCGGCTGCTGCGCCCGCACGAGGGCCGCGTCCTCTACGGGGGCGAGGACGTGCGGCACGCGCCGGAGGCCGCGCTCGCCCGGCGCCGCGCCGTGCTCTCGCAGGCCGTCGAGGTCGCCTTCCCGCTGACCTCCCGCGAGGTCGTCATGATGGGCCGCTACCCGCACTTCGCGGGGCGCCCCGGCGCGGCGGACGAGAGGGTCGTTGACGAGCTGATGGAGTTCTTCGACGTGGAGGAGTTCGCCGGCCGCGACTACCAGACGCTCAGCGGCGGCGAGCGCCAGCGCGTCAACTTCGCGCGCGTGCTGGCGCAACTCTGGCGCGCGGGCGCCGCCGAACCGCGGGGGGCCCCGGCGTGCCGCTACCTGTTTCTGGACGAGCCGCTGACGTTCCTCGACATCCGCCACCAGATCGAGTTCATGAAGAAGGTGCGCGGCTTCACGGGCGACCCCGGCGTGGTCACGGTCGGGGTGGTGCACGACCTGAGCCTCGCCGCGCGCTTCGCCGACCAGATCGTCCTCCTCGACCGCGGGCGCGTCGTGGCCGCCGGCCCCCCCGCCGGCGTGCTCACGGCCGAGCACATCCGCGAAGTCTTCGGCGTCGAGCCGACCTTCGTCCCCGACGGCCAGTCGGGCGTCCACCTCATCTTTGACTGATTAGGGCAGGAGGTTCGAGATGAGGTCGCCGAGCCATTCGAAGTCGATGGGCTTGGTGACGAAGGCGTTGCAGCCGGAGGTGAGGGCGCGGGCGCGGAGGTCGGCGTCGTGGTGGGCGGTGACGGCGACGATGACCGACTCCTTGAGTGCGGGGTTGGCGCGAATCTGTTCGGCCGCGCCGAAGCCGTCGAGGACGGGCAGGTTCAAATCCATCAGCACGACGTCGGGGCGCTCGCGCGCGGCGACCTCGACGGCGCGCGCCCCGTCGGAGGCTTCGAGGATGTGGTAACCTTTCTGTTCGAGCGCGAGGCGTATAGCGAGGCTCGTGTCCTCGTAGTCCTCGACGACGAGGATGGTCAAATCTTCGGGGCGCCTCTCAGACATTTCAGGATGATTCCTTAAACCTTGATTCTTGGCAACCGGAGGGCGGCAAAATAATCGTTCTGTAACGGCAATGCAACTCCGCCGCGAGACGCGCGTGGTAAACATTCAGCCGCGCGCCGAGGCGGGCGCCGAGCCCTCCCAGTTTTGCAATACTTTAAAGCGTAATGATTGAGGTCAACCCGACTTGAAGAGCGAGCAGGATTACCGCGTGCGCGAGTGCGTCCACCGCGCCGAGGGTGCGCCGGGAGATTTCTACCGCGGCAGCACCTACGTCAAACACCTCCAGCGTCTGCCCTCCGCGGCGGCCCTCCGCGCCGCAGCACGCGTCACGCCCTTCTTCTGGGCCGACGCCGCCCACATCCACGTCTGGCTCTGCCGCGACTGCGCCGCCGAGCTGGGGCTCACCGAGCGCGAGTCCGACGCGGCGTGAGAACGTCGAGCCGAAGGCGGCGGGCTTCCGGCCCGTCGTCCGCCGTTCGAGACTCCGGCGTTTAACTCGTGAGCGGCTTGCCGCAGCGGTTGCAGAAGCGGGCGGAGGGGTCTTTCTGCTGCGCGCCGCAGGAGGCGCAGGAGGCGTGCGCGACCTTGAGGTTGGCGCCGCAGCCCGAGCAGAAGTCCGAGCCCGAGGTGATGGTCGTGCCGCACGTGCCGCAGCGGCCGGGCATCGGCGGCACGTAGCCGCCGGCCTTGCGCGCGACGTGCGCCTCGATGACTTTCCACGCGTCCTCGGTCAGCTTGTACTGCCAGTAGGCGCCGAGCGCGGGCAGGGCGAGGAGGAGGCCGGCCGAGAGGATGACGGCCACGGCCGCCACCGCCGCCTTGTCGAGCCACTTCTGCATCCCTATCTCGACGCGCGTACCGCCGTGCTCGGGCGTGACCTTGATGGTGAGCGCGGCCGAGAGGCCCGTCAGGTCGCGGAGCGTGCTGCTCTTGCGCGCCTGGAGCACCGCGGTCGAGGAGACCTGCATGGTCTGGATTTCGAAGGCCGTGTCGCCGTCGAAGAGGATGCGCAGCTCCTTCATGATCTGCGCCGAGTCGGCCTGAACGCCCGGGTAGAATCTGCTCTCCATAATCTTTCGACAGTTCCTTTCGCGCCCTATTCTACGACGCGGGGGCCCGCGCGGTTCGGCCCGGGCAGAATAAAAGGCGGCGCGGCCTTCGTCGCAAGCTCGCGCGCCGCCGCCCCGCCCCGCCCCGTTTTAAAACCCCGGCTCAGTTGTCCTTCTTCGCGGCCTTAGCCTTGACCTTCAGGTCTTCCGCGTTGACGCCGCGCTCTCTGGCGGCCTCCGTAATCTCGCGCGCCGTCTCGGCCGCGCGGTCGAGCTGGTCGGCCTCGGCCTCCTCTTTGGCTTCCGCGCGCAGCCTCGACAGCTCGGGCAGGATGCGGCCGGCCGCCTCCGCCAGCATGTAGAGCGACTTGCGCAGCAGCGGGCTGTCGGGCTGGTGGACGGCGACGTCGTCCACGTTGACGACCGCCTCGTCCAGAATCTTCGAGATGTCGTAGAGGAGCTGCGCGCGCGTGCCCTTCACCTCGCCCCACTTCTCCCTCTCCTTCGGCGCGTTCTTCGCGGCCTCGGCCGGGTTGGTGACGGCGAGCAGGCGGCGCTCGGCGGCCTTGATGAAGACGCCCGTGCGCGCGTCGAGCACCTGGTTGTCGCGCACGAGCTCTATCTCCTCGGGCGTCAGGTGCTCGCGCGAGCGCTGCGCCGCGGCCGGCAGCGTCAGGCAGAGGCAGAGACAGAGGGCGAAGGGCAGGGGCGCGAGGGCGCGCGGGAGTCTCGCGCGGGCGCGGGGCGGGTTGCCGGGGGTGTTCATGACGGCTCGCGTGTGCGTCTAGCGGCGCTGGTTGTGCTTCTTCTCGTCCTCGGGCTGCGCCCCGGCGTTGCTGGTCGCGCGCTCGCCGGCGGCGGTCGTCTGCTCGGGCCGGCGCGCCTCGCGGATGACGTTGTCGTCGTAGAAGGCGCCGAGCGCCTTGTCCCGGTGGTCGCGCACGAAGCCGATGGCGTCGCTCAGGTAGACGGCGTGCTGCGAGGGGAGCCCGCGGCGGATGGTTTCGAGGCGAGTGACGTGCGCGCGCAGCGTGATCTCGACCCGCTTGAAGATGTCGCGCAGCTTGTTGTTGGCGCGGCCGGGCTTGTGCAGGAAGCCGATGGTGTCTTCGACGACGGCCTCGTAGACGCCGACCTGACCCGTGGCCGCCACGAACTGGTCCTGGTCGGCGAACTGCGCCGCGCGCGAAAGGCACTCCTCGGCGATGAGCATGCCGAGCTTGGCGCGCTCCTTCGGGTCGCGCTCGGCGTCGAGGCGCCCGCGCACGTCCGGCGGCAGGTAGCGCAGCGGCGGCGGCCCCTCGGGGCCCTGCTGCGGCCCGGCCGCCTCCTGCGCGAGCGACTCGCCGCAGGCGAGCGCGAGCAGCGTCACAAAGAGTAGAAGTCGGGTTGTCCGTCGCCGTGAGGCGGCGGGCGTCCCGGCGGAAAGCCTCGCGCTGCGATTCGGTTTCATCACTGCGCCCTCTTGTCTTTCTTGAGCCCCTCGCCGCGCTTGACCTGGTTGCGCAGGGAGGGCAGCCGCAGGTTGACCTTCTCGATTTCCAACTGGTTGACCCGCGCGTCGGCGCGCGAGAGGAACGTCTCGTACGCTTCGAGCGCCGCCGCGTACTCGCCGAGGCGGTCGTGCGCGGTTGCGATGAAAAAATGGACGACGGGCAGCTCGGGCCGCGCCCGGCTGATCCATTTGTATTCCACAACGGCCTCGTTGTAAAGCTTCAACTCGTAGAGGGCGGCGGCGAGGTTCGCGTGCGCCTCGTACTTGTCGGGCTCGGCCCGGATGACGCGCCGGAGGATGGCGGCCGCCTCGGGGAAGCGGCGCAACTGGACGAGCGCCGCCGCGTAGCCGACGGCGTGGTCGGCGCTCTGCGGCTCGGCCTCGGCCGCGCGCCTGAAGAAGTCTGCGGAGCGCTCCGGGTCGGCCGTGCGCGTGAGTATGCCGAGGCAGGCCAGCGCCGCGGCGTTCTTCGGGTCGGCGGCGACGACCTTTTCGAGCGCGGCGCGCGCCTCGGGCGTCTCCTCGCAGCGCGCGTCGGAGAGCGCCGCCAGAAGGGTCTTGCCCCCCTCCGACGCCTTCGCCTCCGCCGGGAGCGACTCGTATACGCGGCGCGCCTCGTCTTTATGCCCCGCCAGCCCGTAGCGGTTGGCGACGGCGACGGCGAGCTTCCAGTCCGACTTCGCCGGTGCTTCGAGCGCCCGCAAATCTTCGAGGGCGCGCTCGCCCGCGCCCGAGCCGATGAGCAAATCCGCACGGCCGAGCCGGGCCTCGACGTTCCCGGGGTCGGCCTCCAGCGCGCGCCCGAAACTCTTGAGCGCCGCGGCCCCGTCCTTCGCGCCGGCCTCCGCCTTCGCCAGCGAGGCCCAGAGCGTGGCGTCGTTCGGCATCAAGGCGGCCGCGCGGCGCCAGAGCGTCACGCTCTCGGCCGCGTCGCCCGCGCGCGAGCGCAGCTCGGCCAGCGCGACGGTCGCCGTCAGATTCTTCGCGTCGAGTTCGAGCGCGCGACGCAGCAGCGGCTCGGCCTCGCGCTCGCGACCCGCCGTGCGCACGAGCAGCAGGCCGAGCGCGGCGGGCGGGAGCGCCCACGTGCGGCGCAGCTCCATCGCGCGCCTGTAAGACTTCTCCGCCTCGGGCGCGCGCCCGAGGGCGACGAGCGCCGCGGCCTTCTGGAACTCCGCCTCGGGGAAGTCCGGGCGGAGTTGCAAAGCCTCGTCGTAGAGTTCGAGCGCGCGCCCGAAATCTTTCTTCGCGTGCGCCTCCTGCGCGCGGTTGAAGAGCTTGACGGGGTCGGCCGCCGCGTCGCCGAACTCGTCGGTCTCCTGCGCCCGCGCGCCCTGCGCGCAGAGGAGCGCGAGCGCAAAGACGAGCGCGAAGACGAGCCGTCGCTGGCGAAAGCCGTGGTTCATCGGGGCGGTTGTCACAAGGGGAAGACGCCGGAGCCGAAACTGCCCGCGAAGGGAGACGCGCGCGTGGGTTTCGCGCCGAATATAACACGCGCGCGCGGGGGCGTCTATCGCGTCTTCCACCCGCGTCCGCGCCGCGCCGCGGGCGTGTGGGTTGCGTGCCCCGCGCGCGTGCGATAACATTCGCGGCCGGAAAGATTCTTCAAGCCAACACAACTTGAGAGAGCTTGTACGAAGCCGCACGTGTGCCGCCGCCCGTCCGCGGCGCGTGGCCCAAAGGGAAGAGTGAACAGTCTGACAGCCGAAGAAGAAGTCCTGGGCCAAGGGGGCGCCGCAACTCTGACGCGGGAAGGCTCTTCAGCCCCGAGCGGGGAGGAGGCCGCCGCGCTCGCGAAGGAGGAGGCGCTGCGGGCGCTGCTAGCCGGGATGGGCTCGGCGCTGGTCGCCTTCTCGGGGGGCGTGGACAGCACCTACCTCGCGCACGTCGCCAGCGAGGTGCTCGGCGCGCGAGCGCTCTGCGTCACGGGCGTCTCCGCGAGCCTCGCCTCGAACCAGCGCGAGGAGGTCGCCGCGCTCGTCTCGCGCCTCGGCCTCCACCACGAGACAATCGAGACCGGCGAGATGGACGACCCGCGCTACCTGCGCAACGAGTCCGACCGCTGCTACTTCTGCAAGTCCGAGCTCTACGCGAAGCTCGCGCCGCTCGCGTCGGGGCGCGGGCTCGCCTTCGTCCTCGACGGCTCGACGACCGACGACCTCGGCGACTACCGCCCCGGCCGCGCGGCCGCCGGCGAGCGCGGCGTGCGCAGCCCGCTCGTCGAGGCCGGCATGGGTAAGTCCGACGTGAGGCTCTTGAGCCGGCGCGCGGGCCTGCCGACCTGGGACAAGCCGGCGAGCCCCTGCCTCTCCTCGCGCCTCGCCTACGGCACGCCCGTCACCATCGAACGACTGAGAACCGTGGACGACGGCGAGGCCGTCATGCGCGAATTGGGCTTCCGCGAGTTCCGCGTGCGCCACCACGACGAGCTGGTCAGGCTCGAAGTCGCGCCCGCCGAGCTGGACAGGGCTTTGCGGCGCGAGGTCGCCGACGAGCTGGCGAGGCGCTTCCGCGCCCTCGGCTTCCGCTACGTCACGCTCGACCTGCACGGCTACCGCACCGGCGCGATGAACGAGGTGTTGAAGAAAAGTAGGCAGTAGTCGGTGGTCAGCAGGGCCCCGCCCCGCCGACGTCGAGGCCGACGCCCGGACGGCCCGCAATAAGAAAGTTTTTCTACCGACTACTGTCTACCGTCTACCGTCTACTTTTTCGGAGAAGATTATGACAAAGGCCATGATGGACGACCCGCGGCGCATCAGGGAGGAAAACCCCTTCGAGTCGATGATGGAGCGCTTCGACCGCGCCGCGCAGTTGCTCAACCTCAACCCGGACCTCTACGCCGTGATGCGCGTGCCCAACCGCGAGCTGAAGGTCTACATCCCCGTCCGCATGGACTCCGGGCGCATCGAGGTCTTCGAGGGCTACCGCGTCCAGCACAACTTCGCGCGCGGCCCGGCCAAAGGCGGCATCCGCTACGCCCCCGACGTCACGCTCGACGAGGTGAGGGCGCTCGCGGCGTGGATGACGTGGAAGTGCGCCGTCGTCAACGTCCCGTTCGGCGGCGGCAAGGGCGGGGTGGTCTGCGACCCCGCGCAGATGTCTCTGGGCGAGCTGGAGCGCATGACGCGCCGCTACGCCGCCGAGTTGATAGACTTCATCGGGCCGGAGCGCGACGTGCCCGCGCCCGACATGAACACCAACGAGCAGACGATGGCGTGGATCATGGACACCTACTCCATGCACGCCCGCCACACCGTCAACGCCGTCGTCACGGGCAAGCCCGTCGAGCTGGGCGGCTCGCGCGGCCGGCGCGAGGCGACGGGGCGCGGCCTGCTCTTCGTCATCAACGAGGCCATCAAAAAGTTCAAGCTCTCGCCGCCCCAGACGCGCGTCGCCGTCCAGGGCTCCGGCAACGTCGGCGGCATCGGCGCCCGACTCCTCCACGACGCGGGTTACAAGGTCGTAGCGCTTTCGGACATTTTCGGCGGGATTTACAACCCGAACGGCATCGACATCCCCGCCGCGCTCACGCACCTCCAGCAGACGCGCTCGCTCCAGGAGTTTCCCAACGTCGAGCACGTCTCGAACTCCGAGCTGCTCGAAGTGGAGTGCGAGGTGCTCGCCCCGTGCGCGACCGAGAACCAGATTCGCTCGGAGAACGCCAGCCGCATCAAGTGCCGCATCCTGGCCGAGGGGGCGAACGGGCCGACGACGGCCAACGCCGACAAAATCCTGCATAACAACGGGATTTTCGTCATCCCGGACATTCTGGCCAACGCCGGCGGCGTCACCGTCAGCTACTTCGAGTGGGTGCAGGACCGGATGGGCTACTTCTGGAAAGAGGATGTCGTCAACGAACGACTTTCGGACGTAATGGTGGCGAGCTTCAACGACGTGGTGAAGTACGCCGAGAATCACAACGTGGATACGCGCACGGCCGCCTACATGCTGGCCATTGACCGCGTGGCCTACGACACGCGGATGCGCGGCATCTACGCGTGACGAAAATGTGAACTGTTTTTTCGAGCTAAGTTGCGAAAAACTCTTGATTTCCGCGACTGAGAGGTGTATGGTCTGGCGGAACTTGGTACGCCCCCGGCATCTGTCCGTGTAGCGTTTTGACGGCGGCTGCGGCGGCGTGACCACCCAAAGTGTTGACAGCGGGGCACCCGTTCTGTATAAGCACGGTGCGCCAAACAAAGCACAAAGTTCACTCAGTTGAGAGGCGCTGTAGAGGCAGTGCACTAGCGCCCGACGGACGCCGTCAAGGCGCCCGAAGCTCCTCTCGCTGCTCCGCTCCATCTACAAGACGTTCGAGTTCGAGGGCGGTAGCAGTTTCTTTGACTTAAAGGGTTTACGCTTGTAGTTGGAGCGCCCGCGCCCCGGGATTCAAAGGGGTCGCCCGGTCGCGGCCAGCGGCGGTCACGTCGGCCTGACAAGAATCAGGCCGCGCCGCACGCGTTGGCCGCCGCGGCGACTTCGGGGAGCACGGTCGCCCCCTTCCGCAAAATTTAAACTCATTTCGCAGGAGGAATGCGATGAGACTCGCGAGAAGAGCGCTCTTTGCCGCGCTCGCCACTTTAATCCTGTTGTCGGCGGTGACGGCGCAGACGCTGCGCCCGGGCAACGACCCGCGCAACCAAGCACCGACTGTCGGCACGGGTGGCCCCCCGGGCGGTCCGACCGGACTCTTCACCATCTACGACGGCGACACGCTGCGTAAGGGGGAGTTCACCTTCAGCATTGCCTACAGCAACTACGACCGCGACCCCGGCAACGTTGACTTCACCGTCATCCCGCTCAGCTTCAACGTCGGCATCAACGATCATCTTGAGCTGTTCTTCAGCACCGAAGGCTACCGCGGGGTCAAGGTCAACAACCCGAAGAACCTGTCGAGCTTCTACCTGCCGAACTCGCAGCTCTACTTCGGGGCCACGACGCTCGGCAGCGGCCCGGCCATCATCCTCTCCCCGGAGAGGGTCAGCGGCGCCCAACTCTTCCCCGGCGGGGTGACGCTCTTCCGCCCGGCGTTCAACCAGCCGTTCGTGCAGTTTCCGTTCGTCGGCGGCCCCGGCCCGAACTTCGGGCTGACGGGTAACGCCATCGCGCCGCCCTTCACGTCCCGCCTCGGCACGCCGACGGGGACGGAGCAGGGCAACTTCAGCGCGGCTTCGAACTTCCCCGGCGTCGGCTCGCCCTGCGGCTCCATCCTGCCCGGCGTCGTGCTCACCACGCGCACGATCCCGGCCAACCTGACCTTCAACACCTTGACGGTGCCCCAGCTGTTCACCATCTGCCCGACCTACGTCGCCGACGCGCCCTTCGTCAACAGGCTCTACGGCGAGTCGTCGTTCGGGACGATGCAGGCCGGCGCGAAGATCAGGTTCACCGGCCCGAACAACCCGCTCGGCGTCGGCCTCGTGGCCTTCTACCGCTTCTACACGGACAAGGCCGACGACTTCTCGGGCTTCAACCAGCTCCAGCGTGGCGCCAGCCCCGGCGGCGACATCGGCGACCTGGGCTTGGTCGGCTTCGTCTCGGGCCGCCTCTCGCGCTCGGTCAACATCTCGGCCAACTTCGGCTACATCCTGAACTCGAACCCGCAGTCCGAGGCGTTCGGCACGGGCAAGGTCAGCCTGCTCGACCGGCCGGACGAGATCGTCGCGGGCGTCGGGCTCGACTTCCCGGTCAACAGGTTCTTCCAGCCCATCATCGAGCTGAAGTCGATCCACTACGCGGGTGGCCGCACGCCGAACTCGTTCCAGAACAACCCGGTCGAGTGGCTGGCCGGCATCCGCATGTTCCCGAGGCGCTGGTTCGGCTTCTCGGCGGCCTACCGCGGCCACCTGAACCAGCAGGGCAAGACGTTCACCGACATCTTCGGCGACGAGGAGCCGAACCACGGCTTCCCCGCGGGCTTCCTGACGTCTGACGACCCGCACGGGTTCATCTTCCAGTTCTTCGCCGGCCGCCGCAACGAGCGGCTGCCGACGGTCTTCCCGAACCAGCCGCCCACCGTCAGCCTCTCGGCCTCTTCGAGCCGCGTCGTGCTGCCGGCCACCTGCGGAACCGGGCAGCAGCCCAACCCGAATTGCACGCCGACGGCGGGCACCGTCCAGCTCTCGGCCACCGCGACCGACCCGGACGGCGACACGCTGCTCTACACCTACTCGACGACCGGCGGCCGCGTCTCGGGTGACGGCCCCAACGCCACGCTCGACCTGACGGGCGCCGCGCCGGGCACCTACACGGTGACGGTGGAAGTGGACGACGGCTGCGGCTGTATCGCCTTCACCTCCACGACCGTGACGGTCGAGGCTTGCGACTGCATCGCGCTGCCGACGCCGCCGCCGTGCCCGACGGTCGACGTGAGCTGCCCGACCGAGCCGGTGCGCCCCGGCACGCCGATCACGTTCACCGCGAACGTCTCCGGCGGCGACCCGGGCGTGACGCCGACCTTCAACTGGACTGTCTCGGCCGGCACGATCTCCAGCGGCCAGGGCACCAGCTCGATCACGGTTGACACCACCGGCCTGGCGAACAACTCGTCGGTGACGGCGACCGTGGACGTCGGCGGCTTCGACCGTAGCTGCTCGACCTCCGACAGCTGCACGACCAGCATCTCGGCCCCGGCCGAGGCTCGCAAGATTGACGAGTACGGCAACATCAAGTTCAACGACGAGAAGGCTCGCCTCGACAACTACGCCATCGAGTTGCAGAACGACCCGACGGCGCAGGGCTACCTGGTCTGCTACGGCGGGCGCAGGGGCCGCACGGGTGAGGCTCAGCGTCGTTGCGACCGTGCCAAGGACTACCTCGTCACCACCCGCGGCATCGACGCCTCGCGCGTCGTGACCGTGGACGGCGGCTACCGCGAAGACCTGACGGTCGAACTCTGGGTTGTCCCCGCAGGCGCCACGCCGCCGCAGGCCACCCCTTCGGTCGACCCGTCGGAGGTTCGCCCGACCCGCGCCCCGTCGCGCCGCCGCCGCGGCCGTGACGACGACGACGAGGAGTAGGCCCTACATCAGCCCGCGCCGTCTCTGACGGCGGCGCGGCCCACAGCCAGAGCGGGCGACGCTTCGACTCAGGAAGCGTCGCCCGCTCTGTTTATGTGCCCCGCGCCCGCGCCGCCGCGTTTTTCGTACAACGACTAAAATTGGCCCGGCATCCTACATTCCCGGCCCCGCGTGTCGGCCGGACTCTGCAAAGTCGCCCCCGATGCTTTGCAAAGTCGCATTCGATAAGGATAATAGCCGCGCGGTTCCGTAAAACCCCCCGCCGCGCCGCTCGTAGAATTTGAAGACCGTGGTGTTAAAAATGAAGAATCGCATGCTCCAAAAATTCTCCTCCGCGCTCGTCCTCCTCGCCCTGTTCGTCACCTTGGCTTCCGCGTCGGGCCCCGCGCTCGCCGCCGACGACTCCGACTCGGCCGGCGAGAGGCTCCTCAACTGGGAGGCGACCGGCCCCCTGGGCGGGGACGTGCGCTCGCTCGTCATCGACCCGCAGGAGCCGCGGCGGCTCTACTTCGGCACCATCGACGGCCAGATTTACACCTCCGCGGACGCGGGCGAGACCTGGTCGCGCGTCGCCGGCTTCAACCGGCCCGGGCTGCTCATCGACAACCTGATCGTTGACCCGCGCGACTCGAAGGTCATCTACGTGGCCGCGCACAGGCACAAGGAGGCCGGCGGCTTCTTCAAGACGACCGACGGCGGCCGCACCTGGCGCGAGTCGGAGCAGCTCAAGGGCGACGGCATCCACTCGCTCACGCAGGCCGCGAAGGACCCGAACGTGCTGCTCGCGGGCACGAACCGCGGCATCTGGCGCTCGAACGACGGGGGCGACCGGTGGGAGTTGCTCAACACCTCGGCCACGCCCGGCCTCATCAACATCGAGTCGCTGGCCGTCGACCCGCGCGACTCGAACGTCATCTACGCCGGCACCTGGTACCTGCCCTACAAGACGACCGACGGCGGGCAGACCTGGAGCATCACCAAGACCGGCATCATCGACGACTCGGACATCTTCGCCATCGAGATTGACGACAGCAACCCCGACCACGTCATCGCCTCCGCGTGCAGCGGCATCTACGAGACGCGCAACGCCGGGGCCAACTGGAAAAAGGTCAACGGCATCCCGTCGCAGTCGCGCCGCACGCGCTCCATCCTCCAGAACCCCGGGCGCCCCGAGACGATCTACGCGGGCACGACCGAGGGCTTCTGGATGAGCACCAACGGCGGCGCCGACTGGAAGGTGACGACCAACCGCCAGAGCTTCGAGGTCAACGCCATCGCCGTCCACCCGCAGAACCCGGACGTCGTCTACATCGGGACGAACAACTACGGCGTGATGGTCTCGCGCGACGGCGGGCGCAACTTCACGCCGTCGAACGGCGGCTACTCGGGGCGCCGCGCCTACGCCGTCGTGCCCGACCGCGAGAAGCCGGGCCGCGTCTACGCGACGACCATCAACACGGCCACCGGCGGCGGCTACTTCTACGTCTCGAACGACGCGGGCGAGACCTGGCAGCTCTCGGCGCGCAACATGCCGCCGCGCCTGATCGCCTACTCCATCCTCCAGGACGCGCGCGACGCCAACGTCATCTACCTCGGCACCAACTACGGCCTCTACCGCTCGGCCGACCGCGGCGCTTCCTGGGCGCCGCTGGGCGCCCCCAAGCCGAAGGCGAAGGGGAAGGGTAAGAAGGCCGCCGCGGCTTCCTCGCGCGCCTCCTCGGGCGCGGCGTCGCGCGACGGCGCCTCGGTCTCCGCGCCGGCCGCCGCCGCACGCCCCGCCGCCGGCGACGGCGTGAAGCGCGCGCAGGAGGCCCTGAACCTCGCCGGCTACGACGTGGGCACGCCCGACGGCGTGGCGGGGACGCGCACGGTCGCGGCCCTCAGGAAGTTCCAGGCCGACAAGTCCATCCCCGTGACGGGGCGCCTGGACGCGGGCACGCTCGCGGCGCTCGGGCTCGCGGGCGGGATGACGGCGGGCGGCGCCGGGGCGCTGGCGGTGCAGATGTCGCCGGTGTTCCTGACCGACACCATCAACGCGCTCGCCTTCACGGGCGACGAGCGCAACGGCGTGCCCGGCATGTTCGCGGCGACCAACGCCGGCCTCTTCCGCAGCTACAACCTCGAAAAGGGCTGGGAGGTCGTCCCCTACGGGCCGCGCCTCGACGTGCGCACGCTCTGCGTCGCGTCCAGCCCGCAGGAGCCCGAGACGATCTTCGTCGGCACCTCGAACTCAGGCGTGCTCGTCTCGCGCGACGGCGGCAAGACCTGGGAGCAGGCGCGGGGCATCCCCGCCGAGTACCCCGTCAACGTCATCGAGCGCGACCCGAAGCGCCCGGAGAACATCTACGTCGGGACGACGCAGACGCTCTACGTCTCGCACGACGGCGGCCAGCGCTGGCTGCGCCGGGGCGGGAACCTCCCGCTGGGCAGCTTCACCAGCGTGCTCCTCAACCCCGAGAACCCGGACGAGGTCTTCGTCGGCAACGCCTACGAGCGCGGCGGCAGGGTCTTCACGGCGGCCGAGGGCGGCGGCGTCTTCCGCTCGACCGACCGCGGGATGACGTGGCAGCGGCTCGACCCGCCGCTCCCGAGCCGGCGCGTCTGGGCGCTCGCCTTCGACCCGAGCGACCGCAGCCGCATCTTCGTCGGGACGCACTCGGCCGGCGTCTACGTCGCCCGCCGCGGCGCCGACGCGGCGGCGACGAAATAAGCCGAAAGGGGAACGGCGGACTTCAAAAGGCGAAAACGTGGACGGCGGGGATCGTGCCCCGCGTCCACGTTTTTGCCTTTTGCCCTTTGGTTTTTGCCTTTTGCCTTCCTTTACGCCTTGACACGGCGTCGCCTGCCTGTGTAAATTGCTCCCCTACCTGGCAGAATAGCGAGGTGATTGGCGGATCACGCGGGTGGTCCACGGGCGTGTGGAAAAATTGAAACTTCGGTTTACTTCTTTTTCTTTTCAACGGCTCGCAACTCCCGCCTCAATCCTCCGGAATCCGTCAATCGCCCCAAGCTACTCTCGGCAGAACCAGGCGCACGCTCGGCGGTAACCCGACTTTCGTGCGCGCCCCGTTTTGCCGCCGGGGAGGCGCGGAAGGGAGCCCGATGCTCGCGCCAGACTAATCCAGCAGGAGTCCCACAGGAGTTCATGTCAACCGAAAACGAGAAGCCTACCAACGGCGAGAACACCAGCGAACAGACTGCGCCCGGCGCTTCCTCAGTCGAGGCCGGCGACCGCGGCGAGACGACGTCGGCGAACGCGGCCGCGGCGACGGCCACGGCCGAGCAGACCGCGGTGGCGGCCCCGGCCCCACAGCAGGCGCCGGCCCGGGCGTCCGCGCCCGCGGCCTCCGACGACGACGATGACGACGACGGCGAGCCCCGCGGCGGGGGCGGGGGCGAGTCCTTCGACTTCGGCGCAATGCTCGACCAGTACGAGCAGGAGCAGGCCCAGTACCAGGAGGGCTCCGTCGTGCGCGGCACCGTGGTCGGCGTCACCGAGCGCTCGGTCGTCATCGACTTCGGCTTCAAGTCGGAGGGCGCCGTCCCCATCGAGGAGTTCCAGGAGGCGGGCGAACTCACCGTCAAGCGCGGCGACGAAGTCGAGGTGCTCATCAAGAGCATGGAGTCGCAGGAGGGCGTGCCCATCCTCTCGCGCGCCGACGCCGTCCGCATGCGCGCGTGGGACGTGCTCGAGGAGGCGTACCGCGCCGGCACGCCCGTCAAGGGCAGGATCGCCGAGCGCGTCAAGGGCGGCCTGCGCGTGGACGTGGACGGCGTGGCGGCTTTCCTGCCGGGCTCGCAGGTCGACGTCCGCCCCATCCGCAACCTCGAAAGCCTGCGCGGCCAGGAGATCGAGGCCAAAGTCATCAAGCTCAACCGCAAGCGCTCGAACGTGGTGCTGTCGCGCAAGGCCATCCTCGAAGAGGAGAACCAGGGCAAGAAGGGCGAGACGCTGAACAACCTCGAAGAGGGCATCATCGTCGAGGGCCAGATCAAGAACCTGACCGACTACGGCGCCTTCGTCGACCTCGGCGGCATCGACGGCCTCCTGCACGTCACCGACATGAGCTGGGGGCGGCTGCTGAACCCGGGCGAGATGTTCAGGGTCGGCGAGTCGGTGCAGGTCAAGGTCTTGAAGTTCGACAAGGAGCGCGAGCGCGTCTCCTTAGGCTACAAGCAGCTCCTGCCAGACCCGTGGGAGTCGGTCGCCGAGCGCTTCCCGACGGGCCAGCGCATGAGCGGCAAGATTGCGAGCGTGACCGACTACGGCGCGTTCATCGAGCTTGAGCCGGGCGTCGAGGGGCTCGTCCACGTCTCCGAGATGACGTGGTCGAAGCGGATGAAGCACCCCTCGAAGCTCGTCAACGTCGGCGACGCGGTGGACGTCGAAGTCCTGGGCGTAGACCCGAAGAACCGCCGCATCAGCCTCGGCATGAAGCAGACGCAGCCGAACCCGTGGGAGACGCTGCCCGAGCGCTTCCACATCGGCGACCGCGTGCGGGGCCGCGTCCGCAACCTGACCGACTTCGGCGCCTTCGTCGAGGTCGAGGACGGCGTGGACGGCCTCGTCCACGTCTCGGACATCTCCTGGAACAAGCGCATCAAGCACCCGGGCGAGGTCCTCAAGAAGGGGCAGGAGATCGAGGCGGTCATCACCAACATCGACATCGACAACCGCCGGCTCTCGCTCTCCATCAAGGACACCGAGCCGAGCGCGTGGGAGAAGTTCGTCAACGAGCACAAGCCGGGCGACATCGTCCACGGCAAGGTGACGCGCTTCGCCAACTTCGGCGCCTTCGTCGAGCTGGCCGAGGGGCTCGAAGGCTTGTGCCACGTCTCGGAGCTGTCGGACGACCGCGTCGAGCGCCCCGAGGACGCGGCGCAGGTCGGGCAGGAGTTGGACTTCCGCATCCTGCGCATAGAGCCGGAGTCGAAGAAGATCGGGCTCTCGCACCGCGCGGCCAAGCACGACGAGCCGGTGGCGGACGTCAAGAGCTACACGACCGACGCGGGCGGCGGCATGGCTTCCTTAGGCGAGCTGGCCGACTTCTTCAACAAGCGCAGCAGCGGCGGCTCGGAAGAAGAGAACCGCTAGTCGTCGTCGGCCGAACTCGGGAGCCCCGCGCGGAGTCCACGCACTCCGCGCGGGGCTTCTGCTTCTGTACGCTCCCGCCCGTTCGAGCCCGCGGCGCGGGCCGGCCGCCCCGGCCGTGCGGCGGGCCGAAGCACGCTAACTTGTTGGCTGCGCGAAGTTTTACCCTTGTCAGGGGTTCCCCGTATCTGCTAAGTTACAGCCCGGTTCTTGTACCCCGTACACAAATCGCCCTGCCCGGATTTTGCGGCGGCAGCTTTCACCGAGAGGCCGGAGAGGTGGAAACCATGACGAAAGCAGAACTGGTTGAAGACGTGGCCCGCGCGGCCGAGTTGACGAAGAAGGACGCCGAGCGCCTCGTCGAAATCGTCTTCGAGAGCATCATCGACACGCTCAATCAGGGCGAGAAGATAGAGCTGCGCGGCTTCGGCTCCTTCCGCGTGCGCGAGCGCGGCGCCCGCCGCGGCCGCAACCCCAAGACCGGCGACCCCGTGGACATCCCGGCCAAGCGCGTCCCGTATTTCAAGCCCGGCAAGGAGTTGAAGGAGCTGATTAACGAGGAGGACGGCGGCCCGGCCGCGGAGTCGTCCGGCCCCGACGCGAGGCCGGCGGAGCCGCCCGACCCGGACGCACGCCCCGCCGGCTCCGCCGAGTCGGCGGCGGCCGAGGGCGGCGAGTCAGGGGGCGGGCAGACTACCCCGCTGATGTGAGTCGCGCGCGGGGCGCGTTCCGGCAAGGGGGAAGGTTTGGACAGGCTCTACACACCCTGGCGCTTCGACTACATCAAGGGGGCGAGCGGGGAGAAGACCGGCACGGGCTCCGCCTGCGTCTTCTGCGCGCTCCCGGCCCGCGGCGACGACGAGGGCGCCTTCATCCTCCACCGCGCCGAGCGCAACTTCGTCATCCTCAACGTCTACCCTTACACCAGCGGCCACCTCATGGTCGTCCCCTTCGAGCACACGGCCGACCTGCCCGCGCTCGCAAAAGAGACCGCCGACGAGATGCACGACCTCGCGCGCCGCGCCGTGGGCGTCCTGGGTGAGGTCTACCGCCCGCACGGCTTCAACCTCGGGATGAACCTCGGTCAGGCCGCGGGCGCGGGCGTCAGCGACCACCTGCACCTGCACGTCCTGCCGCGCTGGTCGGGCGACGCCAACTTCATGACCACCGTCGGCGAAACCCGCGTCATCCCCGAAGACCTCCGCTCGACCTACGACAAGCTCCGCGGCCGCTTCTAGTTCTTCCCCGGCCTTTCGTCCCGCACGACCCGGCCGCCCTTCATCACGAACACGACGCGCTCGACGGCGCCGACATCCTTCGTCGGGTCGCCGGCTACGGCGATGAGGTCGGCGAAGGCGCCCGGCCTGATGTCGCCGACCTTGCCTTCGAGCCCGAGGAGGCGCGCCGCGTCGAGCGTCGCCGCGCGCAGCGCGTCCGGCGGCGTGAGGCCCGCTTTGGCGAGCCACACGACCTCGCGCGGGTTGTGCCCGTGCAGCCCCGCCACCGCGTCCGAGCCCGCGACGACCCACACGCCGCCCTTCAAGGCGCGCGCGGCGTTGGCGAGGTTGTTGGCCCGCAGCCGCTCGAAGAAAGACCACGTGAACGGGTCGAACGCGACGAAGCGCTCGCGGCGTTCGAGGTAGTGCGTCGGCAGGTAGAGCGTCGGGACGAGCGCCGTCCGGCGCTTCGCCATCTCGCGCACGGCCTCGGCGTCGAGGAAGGAGCCGTGCTCGACGGAGGCGCAGCCGCCGCGGACGGCGGCCTTGATTGCCGCCGCCTCGTGCGCGTGCACGGCCACGCGGAGCCCGGCGCGTGCGGCCTCCTCGACGGCGGCGTTTATCTCCTGCGAGTTGAACTGGGGCGCCCCGGTCGCGTCCACGCCCTCGAAAATCTTGATGACGTCCACGCCCTCGGCGATTCTCGCGCGGACGAAGGCGCGCACGCGCGCGGCGCGCTCGCCGCGGTCTTCTTCCGCGCCGCGCAGCACCGCGGCCGTGAGCGGCTCGCCCGAGACGAGGAGCCGCGGCCCCGCGGCCTCGCCGCGGTTGATGCGGTCGCGCAGGCGCGTGACGACGCGCGAGTCGCCGCCGAGGTCGCGCGCGGTCGTGACGCCGGCCGCGAGCGTCGCGCGCGCGTTCTCCTCGGCGTACCTCAGCGTCTCCTCGGGGGTCGCGTCCCAGACGAGGCCGAACCGCCCCGTCCGGTCGAAGTGGTAGGTGAGGTGCGTGTGCGCGTCCACGAGCCCCGGCATCAGCGTCACGTCGCCGAGGTCGAGGACGTGCGCGCCCGGCGGGACGCTCACGTCCGGCCCGGCCGCCGTGATGCGCTCGCCCTCGACGACGACCGCCGCGCCCTCGACTATCCTGCCGCCCCGCGCGTCGAGCATCCGCGCCGCGCGCATGACGACGACGACGCCCGCCGGCGTGCGCGTCGTCTCCTGATTTCTCGTACAGGTCGGGAGCGTGAGGACGAGCAGGAGCGCCGGCGCCAGCCGGCCGAGACGTCCGAAACCTTCGAGCAGCATCGCCTTCGTCAAAACCCCCTTGTTCTTCGGGCTGCGCCACGCGCCGCGGCGAAGCACAGCGGGAATGGCGGAAAGGGGGAAAGGGGAGGAGCCGCCGAACCGCGGCTCAGAATCTCCTGACGGCCTCCGCGCGCGGCAGCGAGAGGAGGCGATGCATGTCGCGCAGCGCTTCCAACTGGTTCGCCGTCAGCCCGAAGTTGTGAGGGCCGAGGGCGACGACGACGCTCTTAGCCGCGATGGCCCGGGCGAAGACTTCGTAGGGGATGTTCTTGCCGACGTTCTCGACGACACCACTCGCCCGGTCGTCGGTGACGACACCCGGGGCGGGGTCATCCGGCCAGCCGTGCCAGACCGGGGCGCCGCCGGACGTGTAGGCCGGCCACACCTGTTTGCCGTCCGCCGTAATCACGAGCCGGTTCTCGGACGAGAGCCACGGCTCGTCGGAGAAGGAGATGAAGCGGAGCAGCACGTATTCGGGCGCGCCGTCGTTCTTTCCGACCGTGAAAATCGGCGCGACCGACAGCCGGCGGCCGGGCACGCTCAGAAGCGTCAGGTCTTTTTCGAGGTAGACCGACAGGGCGCCCGTGCTCTTCTCCAGGTAGGCCGTCGCCTTCATCAACCCCGAGGGCGGCGGGAGAGTGATTTCGACCGGCGGCCGCCTCGGGGCCGCGGCGCCGGGCTGCCCGAAGGCGTGCGCGTGCGGTCGCACACGGGCCGGTTGCGGCGAAGGCAGGAGGAGGACGAGAAGGTACAGACCGTTGGCGAGCAGCCCCAGCCGCACCTTCGGTTTCGAAAGCCAGTCGTACATCAGAGGACTCCCCGGCGTCAGCTTAAACGCGTCCGAGGCCCGGTTTCAACCCCGCCCCTAGCCTTTCGACTTGGAGGAGAGCGCCTCGTCCTCGACCTCGCCGCCGCGGCTGATGGGGACTTCGATGGGGCGCCGGTAGCCGACGCCGCGCTCCTCGCTGTCGAACTCGGGGCGGGGCAGCGCCGGCTGCCCGGGGTCGAGCGAGGGCGGGTTGAAGCCGGGGTAGTCTATGCGCGCGTGGTGGATGGCGACGAGCGAGGCGGCGATGGCCTCGCGTATCTTCGTCAGCTCGCGCAGGGAGAGGTCGCACTCGTCGAGCTGGCCGTCGCTGACGATGGCGTCGAAGATTTTGTTGACGATGGTGCGGACGTTCTCCGGGTCGGGGCGGGCGAGCGAGCGCGCGGCGGCCTCGCACGAGTCGGCGAGCATCATGATGGCCGCCTCCTTGAACTGGGGCTTGGGGCCGGGGTAGCGGAACTCGCGCTCGTCGACGGCCTCGCCCTCGGCGGCCTGCGCCTGCGCCTTGCGGAGGAAGAAGTGGAGCGTGCGCGTGCCGTGGTGCTGCGGGATGAAGTCGGCGATCTGGCGCGGGAGCCCGATCTCGCGCGCGAGCTTGAGGCCGTAGGTGACGTGGGTCGTGATGATCTTCGCGCTCTGCGTCGGGCGCAGGCGGTCGTGCGGGTTGTTGCCGGTCTGGTTCTCGACGAAGAAGTCGGGCGAGGCCAGCTTGCCGATGTCGTGGTAGAGCGCGCCGATGCGCGTGAGCAGCGAGTTGGCGCCGATGGCGCGGGCGGCGTCCTCGGCGAGGCGGCCGACCGCGTGCGAGTGCTGGTTCGTCCCCGGCGCGCGCAGCGCCAGCTGGCCGAGCACGGGCAGGTCCGCGTTCGACAGCTCAAGCAGCCGCACGTCCGTCAGAATCCCGAACAGCGACTCGCCGACGGGCAGCAGTCCCGCCGTGAAGATGGCCGTCAGGAGCCCCCCCGCCAGCCCGCACACGGCCGCCAGCGCGACGGCGTTCAAGGTCAGGGGCTTCTGCGACGAGAGCATGACGGCGAGCGCCAGCCCGGCGTTGACGGCGCCGACCATCAGCCCCGCCTTCGTCACCGACTGGCGCTCGCGGTAGCGCCCGATGCCGTAGATGGCCGACGACGAGGAGACGAGCGCGAAGCAACTCGTGAGCATCCCGTTCGGCGCGAGCAGCCCGGCGAAGACCGCCGTCAGCACGGCCGTAATCAGCGCGAGCTGCGTGTCCACGAGCATCGTCACCAGCAGGGCCGAGGCGGCGAAGGGGATGGCGAACGTCCAGAGGCTGGCGTCGTTCGTCGGCGCGTGCGTGGACTGCGAGGCGATGCCCTCGGCGAGCGCGAAGCCGGCGCGCATCAGCGCGAGGATGGCGAGCACCGAGAGCCCGACGAGCGCGAAGCCGCGCGGCGCCGAGAGCGGGAGCGCCGTGATGGTCGCGCGGTACTCGGTGAAGCGCCACGCGCCCCAGTAGAGCGCGCAGGCGAAGATGAAGAGGCCGACGTAGAGCTGCGGCCGGCGCTCGGTGTGGGTGTAGAAGCGGATGGCGGCGAACTGGCCGAGCATCTGCGGCGTCACGGTGTCGCCCTCGCGCGCGACCGTCTGGTTGCGCTTGAGCACGACGAGCGCGGGCGGGGCGGCGCGCGTGACCTGCTCGCGGGCGGCGCGCGTCGCCGCGGGGTTGAAAGAGAGCGTGGTTCCGACGAGGGGCGCCAACGCCGAGGCGAGCAACTCCCGCTCGGCGGGCTTCCAGCCCGGAAGCTGCATGACCTGTTCGCGGAGCCTCTCCCGCGCGGCCTCCACGTCGTAGAGGGGCGTCTGCAGAACGTTGACGGTGGCCTGCGAGCCGGTGCGCTTGTCGTTCACGCGCACGTCGCGCCCGAAGGGCTCCTCGCGCAGGCGTTCGAGTTCGGAGGCGTCGTAGATGTAGCCGCCGCCCACGTCGCGGAGCACGTGCGTGAGGAGTTCGAGCGTGCCCGCGTCGAAGTTGTGCGCGGCGACGGCGCGCGCCAGCGCCTGCCTGTCGGCGGCCTCGCCGGGCCAGGCCGCCTCGGCGCGCTGTGCGTTCGCGTTCGGAGAATTGCTGTTGGCGGCCCCGCGGCCCTCCGCCTGCCGCCGGAGCGTGGCCCACGACGTGCGGAAGCTCTCCACCGCGGCCTCTACCCGTGCCGGGTCGTAGTCCCAGACGGGCGGCGTCTCGCGCCGCGCGGCCTCGCGCCGCGCCTCGGTCTGGCGCGCGTCCTCGGCCGTGATGTCGGCGGGCGCGACGACGTCCGCGCGGACGATGTCGCCCTCCTGGTAGACCTCCGCGGAGGTGAGCGCCGAGCGCGTGCGCGCGAGCAGGAGCGTGGAGAGCACGGCGAGCGCGAAGAAGGCGACGAGGAAGCGGGTCGTCGGCCGGAGCGCGCGGAAGGGGCGCGTGGCGGCGGCGAGCGCGCGGTCGCGCGCTTCCGAGAGCGGGGTGGTGAAGCGGGGGCGGCGTCCGTGTCTTTTCATAACAGGGGGGACGAATCAGTCAGGCCCGGCGCGCGACCGCCTCCTCGGCCCGCTCCGGGTCGTCTGGGCTCGGCTTCCCGCGTTTCCGCGGCCGCGGCTTCGCGGCCTGAGTCTCCGTGTCGGGCGCCTCGGCGCCGAGGGGCGTTGTCTGCTCTTCACCCTGCGCGCCGTCGTCGCCGGGGCCGCCCGCGCGCCTCTCGTCGGGGTTGAGGTCGCGCGCGAGTATCGCGCCGGCGTGCTCAAGGAGCGGCCGCAGGCTGTCGGGCTTGAGCGCGGAGACGGCGATGCACTCGCGCTGCCCGGCCTGGCACGCCTGACGCAGGAGCGCGTCGAGGTCGTCGGCCGCGAGGAGGTCGGACTTGTTGAAGGCGACGACGCGCGGGATGTCCGTGTGGCCCAGCTCGCCGAGGATGCGCTCGACCGATTCGAGCTGCTGCTGCCAGCGCGGGTTCGAGGCGTCGATGAGGTGGATGAGGAGGTCGCTGTCGTCAATCTCTTCGAGCGTGGCGCGGAAGGCGGCTATCAGGTCGGGCGGCAGGTCGCGGATGAAGCCGACCGTGTCGTTGACTATCACCTCCTGCTCGCGCGGCAGGCGCAGGCGGCGCGAGGTCGGGTCGAGCGTGGCGAACATCCGCTTCTCGGCCAGCACCTCCGACGAGGTGAGCGTGTTCAGGAGCGTGGACTTGCCGGCGTTGGTGTAGCCGACGATGGAGATGATGGGCAGCCCCCGCCGGGTGCGCTCCTTGCGCCGCTGCTGGCGCCGCATGCGCTGGTGCTCGATCTCCTTCTCCAGACGGTTGATGCGGTCGCGCACGCGGCGGCGGTCGGTCTCGAGCTTCGTCTCGCCGGGGCCGCGCCCGCCGATGCCGCCCGCGAGGCGCGAGAAGGCCGAGTCGTGCCCGGCGATGAGCCGCGGGAGCATGTAGCGGAGCTGCGCCAGCTCGACCTGAATCTTGCCCTCGGAGGTCTGCGCGCGCTGCGCGAAGATGTCGAGGATGAGCTGGGCGCGGTCGATGACTTTGAGGTCGGTCGCCTCGGAGACGGCGCGCACCTGCGCGGGGCTCAGCTCGCGGTCGAAGACGAGGAGGTCGGCGCCGAGCCGGAGGGCGCGGACGATGAGCTCGTCCAGCTTGCCGCGGCCGAGGACGGTGCGCGGGTCTATGGCCTGCCGGCGCTGGATGGTCTCGTTCATCACGACGAGGCCGGCCGAGGCCGCAAGCTCCCTCAGCTCGGCCATCGACTCCTCGGCCTCGCCGACCGAGGAGGTCGTGACGCCGACGAGGATGGCGCGGTCGCGCGCGGCCGCGCGGCGGCGGCCGGCCGTGCGGTTGCGCGCGATCTCCTCTTCGAGCGAGCCGATGAGTTCGAGGAAGTCCACGTCGAGCTGCGAGGCGGCGGGCGCCTCGAAGAAGGTGTAGGCGGCGTCGTGGACGTCGGCCGCGTCGTCCTCGCTGACCTGCTCGGCGGTGGTCGGCAGGAGGTGGGCGCCGCGCACCTTGCCCGGCAGGCCCGTGCGGTCGTCCACGTCCACGGCGACCATCAGGTCGAGCCGCAGGAGGGCGAGGTCGTTCAGGTCGTCCTGCGTCAGCTCCTCGCCGCGCAGGTGCGTGTGGACGGCGCGCAGGCCGCGGAAGCGGCCCTCGCCGACGCGCGTGCGCTTGAGGTCGGGCCACTCGATGCGGCGCGCGTCGCCGACGACG
>DASVTS010000074.1:0-11580 GCA_036387455.1 Pyrinomonadaceae bacterium
CAGCGCCGTCTGGCGCAGGCGCATGTCCGGGTTGACGGCCGCGGGGTGGCCGACGATGGAGAGCATGGGCAGGTCGCTCATGCTGTCGCTGTAGGCGTAGGAGTCGCTCAGGTTGATGCCGTGGCGCTCGGCGTAGGTGCGTATCCACGACGCCTTGGTCGCCGACGCGAGCACGGGCGGGAGGAGCCGCCCCGTCGCCACGCCGTTGACGAACTCCAGGCGGTTGGCGGCGAAGTCGTCCACGCCGAGGTACTCCATCAGCGGCGCGACCGAGAAGTCGAGCGCGCCGGTGACGACCACCTGGCGGAGCCCGAGGCTGCGCGACTTCCGAATCAAGGTCTTCGCGCCGGGGTAGACCGCGGGCTTCAGCACGTCCTCGAACAGCTCGCCCGCGAAGAAGCGCAGCCGGTCTTCGGACTGCCCCTTGTAGCGGCGGAAGAAGATGTCGTTGAAGACCATCCGGCTGTAGGAGTCGGCGACGGCGAAGAGGGGGATGCTGAAGAGCGTCGAGACGCTCTTCTGGACGGAGCGCAGCACGCCCTGCTGGTTGCGCGCGTAGAAGCCGAGGGTGTGCACGAGGTTCGTGCTCACCAAAGTCCCTTCGAGGTCGTAGAAAGCGGCGGCTGCCAAATACAGTCCTCCAACGCGTACGGGTCGAGAAAGTCTGTGACGGCTCAAGTGCTCCGGACTTACTTGGGTGCAGGGCGAAAAGTTTACCCTATTTCGACCCGATTTTGTAACCGCCGTGCGTTTACGCAAGAGTCCGAACCGCCCGCCCGCTCGCCGTACCGGCCGCGCCTGTGTTATTTTCCAGTCAATCCGAAGCTCTAGGAGACGAGATGAGTAGTGAAGCACCCATCGCGGGCGCGGGGAAGGGCTCGCGCCTGCGCGAGCTGACGGCCGGGCTGCGCAGTCTCGAAGAACGCCTGCGCGCGGGCGGCGGCGCCGACAAGGTGCGGAAGCAGCACGAGCAGGGGAAGCTGACGGCGCGCGAGCGCGTGGCGCTGCTTCTGGACGAGGGCTCGTACGCGCAGGAGGTCGGCCTGCTGGTCGCCTACGACCAGTACGACGGCGGGGCGCCCGGGGCGGGCGTGGTGACGACCGTGGGGCGCGTCGGCGGGCGCGAGGTGGTCGTCGTCGCCAACGACGCGACGGTGAAGGCCGGCTCGTGGTGGCCCGAGACGATCAAGAAAATCCTGCGCGCGCAGGAGATAGCCATGCGCTCGCGCGTCCCCATCGTCTACCTCGTGGACTCGGCGGGCGTGAACCTGCCGTACCAGGGCGGCGTCTTTCCGGGGCAGTACGGCGCGGCGCGCATCTTCTATTACAACTCGGTCATGCGCCGCTACCTGCGCGTGCCGCAGGTGGCGGCCGTGATGGGGCCGTGCGTGGCGGGCGGCGCCTACCTGCCCGCGCTCTCCGACATCATCATCATGGTCGAGGGCACCTCCTTCATGGGGCTCGGCGGCGCGAACCTCGTCAAGGGCGCCACGGGGCAGACCATAGACAACGAGACTCTGGGCGGCGCGCGCACGCACACCGAGGTCTCCGGCGTCGCGCACTACCGCGTCGCGTCCGACGAGGCGTGCGTCGAGAAGATACGCGAAATAATCTCGGAGCTGCCCGTCCCCGAGCAGCCGCCCGTCGCGGTCGTCGAGAGCCGCGACCCCGCGCGCCCGCCCGCCGACCTCTACGAGATTCTGCCCGAAGACCACCGCCACCCCTACGACGCGCGCGAGGTCCTGAACTGCCTCCTCGACGGCGGGCACCTCGACGAGTTCCAGGCCGACTACGCGCGCGAGATGGTGACGGGGCACGCGCGCGTCTGCGGCATACAGGTCGGCGTCATCGCCAACAGCCGCGGGCTCCTGCGCGAGAAGGGCAAGCCGCCGAAGTTCGGCGGCATCATCTACACCGAGTCGGCCGAGAAGGTCGCCTACTTCATCGAGACCTGCAACCGCCACCGCACGCCGCTCCTCTTCGTGCAGGACGTCTCGGGCTTCATGATCGGGGCGGAGGCCGAGCACTCGGGCATCATCCGCGCGGGCGCGCGCTTCGTCGAGGCGATGGCGACGGCGACGGTGCCGAAGATAGTGCTCACGGTCAACCACGCCTCGGGCGCGGGCTACTACGCGATGGCGGGGCAGGGGTTCGACCCCGACTTCATCTTCAGCTGGCCCACCGGCCGGATGGGCGTGATGGAGGGCGACTCGGCCGTGCAGGCCATCTACGGGACGCAGCTCGACCGGCTGAAGCGGGAGGGGAAGGAGCCGGACGAGAAGCTGAAGTCGGAGATGGCGCGCGTGCGCGAAGACTACGAGCAGCAGCTCGACGCGAAGTACGCGGCCGCGCGCGGGTACGTGGACGCCGTGATTGCGCCCGAGGAGACGCGCGACGCGCTGGAGCTGGCGCTCGGCGTGAGCCTCAACTACTCGGGGCCGCACCTCGGCCAGTTCGTCCTGCCGGGGACGCTCGCCTGACAAAAGTCGGCGCCCGCGGCGTTGAAAATAATCCGTGCAACGCGAACCCCGTTGTGCGAAACTAGCGCCACCCCAGCAAGATTTATCAGAGAGTTTTCCCCTTCCGCCGCCCGGTGGGAGTCGCCAGGACGCGCCCGCCGGGGCGGAAGAACCCCGCGAGGTCGTACCAACTTTCCTGCCGCGCGCCCGCGCCCGGCGCCCGCGCGCGCAGAATGCATGCAGACAGGAGGAGAACCATCCGTGAGCAACAAAAGCAGTTTGAGGTTCCTCGTAGTCATTCTCTTGGCGGCCTCCGCCGGCTTCTCGCTCGTGCTGGCCGACGTCGGCGCGCTCGGCCAGAACAGCAACGGGACTGAGGAGAGCGCGCAGAACGACAACGCGAACGCCCCGGCCCCGCGCCGCGGGCGCCGCGGGCGCCGCCGCCCCGCCGCCGTGACGAACACGAACGACGCGGGCGCGACCACCGACGCCGGCGCGGCCATCGACCCCAACGGGCAGGCCGCCGCCGGGACGGGCGACCTGAGCGGCGACCGGGCCGACCTGTCGGGCACCTACACGGGACACCTGACGATGTCGGGCGGGCACGAGATGTCGGGCGACGGCACGCTCACCATCACCGGCAACACCTTCACGCTGACCGTCGACGCCATGACCCACAACGGCCGCGTCTACGCCGTGACGACGCGCGGCTACGTCGGCGCGGCCTTCTACTTCACGGACATCACCGACCCGACGACGAACACGCCCGTCGTCGCCAACGTGCGCGCGCGCAAGACCGGCGAGCGGCTGACGCTCTCGCCCGTCCCCGAAACGAGGACCCGGCTGACGTTCGCGTCCGGCGGCGGCGCGGGCGGCTCGCGGCGCGGGCGGCGCGGCCGCCGCGGCGCCGGGACGACTAACACGGACACGAACAGCAACACCGGCGACAACTCGAACACGACCCCGCCGAGGTAAGGGAAGTAAGAAGTCAGGCGCGAACCCTAAACCGTGAACCGTGACGAGAGTAGACAGTTTCTTCTTCTCGTCACGGTTCACGGTTTACGGTTTACGGTTCGCGCCTGATAAACTGCCGTCCGTACCCCTTTCACCCGAACTCTTATGAGCACACGCAAAGAGACGATTCGCATCGCCTGCGGGCAGGGCTTCTGGGGCGACATGCTCGACGCGCCCGTGCGCCAAGTCAACGAGGGGCCGATTGACTACCTCATGCTCGACTACCTGGCCGAGGTCACGATGTCCATCATGCAGAAGCAGCGCGCGCGCGACGCGGGCGCCGGCTACGCGCGCGACTTCGTGCCGCTCATGCGCGAGATTCTCCCCGCCTGCGTCGAGCGCGACATCCGCGTCACCGCCAACGCGGGCGGCGTCAACCCGAAGGGGTGCGCCGAGGCCGTGCGCGGCGTCGCGCGCGAGCTGGGGCTCGGCGGCCGCCTGAAGATAGGCACGGTCACGGGCGACGACATCATGGGCCGGCTCGACGAGCTGCTGGGGCGCGGCGTCGAGCTGCGCAACATGGACACGGGCGAGCCGCTCTCGAAGGTGCGCGACCGCGTGCAGAGCGCGAACGCCTACCTCGGCGCGTGGCCGCTCGTCGAGGCGCTGCGGCGCGGCGCGCGCGTCGTCATCACCGGGCGCTCGACCGACACGGGGCTCACGCTCGCGCCGCTCATCCACGAGTTCGGCTGGGGCGAGACGGACTGGGACAGACTCTCGGCCGGGACGGTCGCCGGCCACATCATCGAGTGCGGCGCGCAGTCCACGGGCGGCAACTGCCAGCACGAGTGGCAGACGATTCCCGACCTGGCGAACGTCGGCTTCCCCATCGTCGAGGCGAAGGCCGACGGCACCTTCGTCGTCACCAAGCACGAGGGGACGGGCGGGCGCGTCAGCGTGCCCTCGGTCAAGGAGCAGCTGGTCTACGAGATGGGCGACCCGGAAGCCTACATCACGCCCGACTGCGTCGCGGACTTCACGACCATCCGGCTCGAAGACGCGGGCGCCGACCGCGTGCGCGTCCACGGCGTCGGGGGGCGGCCGGCGACCGAGTTTCTGAAAGTCTCGGTCAGCTACTCGGCCGGGTTCAAGGCGGTCGGCACGCTCGTCTACGCGTGGCCGGACGCCTACGCCAAGGCGCGCGCCGCCGACCAGATTCTGCGCGCGCGGCTCGAACGCCTCGGCCTGAAGTTCGAGCAGGTCTTGACCGAGTTCGTCGGCGCCAACGCCACGCACGGCCACCTCGCGGGCGAGCCGGACGCGGACGCGCCCGAGGTGCAACTGAGGGTCGGCGTGCGCGGCGAAGACCGCAAAGCGGTCGAGCGCTTCACGAAGGAGATCGCGCCGCTCATCCTGACCGGCCCGCCCGCCGTCACGGGCTTCGCCGGCGGCCGCCCGAAGGTCGAGGAGATAGTCGCCTACTGGCCCGCCCTCATCCCGAAGACCGAGATCGAGCCCCGCGTGGAGGTGACCGAGGTTTGAGCCGCGACGACTCGCAACTCGCCTGGAGGCGAGAGCGCTCGGAGGCGGTCGCGGACTGCCGCGTCTTCAAGGTGCGGCGTGACATCTCGGCCGACCCGCGGGACGGGCGCGCGCACGACTTCTACGTCATCGAGGCGCCGGACTGGATAAACGTCATCCCGCTGACGAAGGCGGGCGAGGTCGTGCTCATCGAGCAGCACAGGCACGGCAGCGGGGAGATTTCGCTGGAGATTCCCGGCGGGATGGTTGACCCCGGCGAGGAGCCGCGCGAGACGGCGGCGCGCGAGCTTCTGGAGGAGACGGGTTACGAGGCGCGCGAGGTCGTCCCCCTCGGGAGGACGCGGCCGAACCCCGCGATTCAGAACAACTGGATTCACACCTTCCTCGCGCCCGACGTCGAGCGCAGGGGCGAGCCCTCGAACGCGGGGACGGAGCAGACGCGCGTCCGCCTCGTCCCGCTCGAACGAATCCCCGCGCTCATCGCCGGCGGCGAGATTACGCACTCGCTCGTCGTGGTAGCATTCCACTGGCTCGCCCTCGCGGGCCGGGGCGGGGGGCGTGACGCGGGCTCGCACGAACACGCCCGCTTCGTCGGGCGCCCCGAGGAAGTTAAGTAAAGAGTCATGCGAATCAAACTTGTGAAGATCGCGCACGCGCGCTCGGGCGACAAGGGCGACACGGCCAACGTCGGGCTCATCGCGCTGCGCGAGGAGTTCTACGCGGTGCTCGTGCGCGAGGTCACGGCCGCGCGCGTCAAGTCGCACTTCGGCCCGCTGGTCGGCGGCGACGTCGAGCGCTTCGAGCTGCCGAACCTCGGCGCGCTCAACTTCCTCCTGCACGAGTCGCTCGGCGGCGGCGGCACGCTCTCGCTGATGACCGACGCGCAGGGCAAGACCTTCTCGACGGCGCTGCTGCGCATGGAGATTGACGTGCCCGACGAGGAGGCGCGCGCCCTCGGCGTCGAGGTGCCGAATGGCTGACGAACACACAGGCCCCGACGCGGACATCCGCCACGGCTACGCGCAGGTCGGCGACGTGCGCCTGCACTACGCCGAGTGCGGCGCGGGCGAGCGCCTCGTCGTCCTGCTCCACGGCTTCCCCGAGTGCTGGTACTCGTGGCGGAGGCAGTTGCCCGTGCTGGGCCGCCACTACCGCGTCGTCGCGCCCGACCTGCGCGGCTACAACCTGAGCGACAAGCCCGCGCGCGTCGAGGACTACCGCGTCAGCCGTCTAGTGGACGACGTGACGGGCCTCATCCGCCACTTCGGCGCGCGCGAGGCGGCCGTCGTCGGCCACGACTGGGGCGCGGCGGTGGCGTGGGCCGTCGCGCAGCACTACCCCGACTACGTCTGGAAGCTCGCCTCGCTCCAGGTGCCCCCGCCCGCCGTCTGGGCGCGGAACTTCACGCTCAGGCAACTGCTGCGGAGCTGGTACATGCTCTTCTTCCAGCTCCCCTCCGTCCCCGAGTGGTGGATGCGCCGCGACGACTTCGCCCGGCTCGGGAAGATGCTCCGCGCGACCTCGCGGCCGGGGACGTTTTCGGACGCCGACGTCGAGGTCTACAAGTCGGCGCTGCGCGAGCCGGGGGCGCTGACCGCGGCGGTCAACTACTACCGCGCCAACCTCCGCTCCTTCTTCGGCCGCGGCTTCGGCGGCCGGGAGATTAAGAGGCAGGAGCGCGTGCGCGTCCCCACGCTCTTCGTCTACGGCGAGCGCGACTTCGCCATCGTCCCCGAGACGGTCGCGGGCGTCGCCGACTACGTGGACGCGCCCTACACCGAGCTGCGCCTCACGCGCAGCAACCACTGGGTGCAGCAGGAGTCGCCCGGCGAGGTCAACGCCGCGCTGCTCAGCTTCCTGGCAGAATGAGTCGGTGATGGAGAACGGCCCGGTCATTTACACGGTCGAGGGCGCGCTGGCGCGCGTCACGCTCAACCGCCCCGAGAAGCGGAACGCGCTCAACGACGAGCTGGTCGGCGCGCTCAAGGCGGCGCTGCGCGACGCGGGCGGGCGCGAGGACGTGCGCGCCGTGCTGTTGACGGGCGCGGGCGCCGACTTCTGCTCCGGCGCCGACCTCTCGGCGCTCAGGAAAATCTCCGAGGGCACGGTCTCCGACAACCTCGAAGACGCGCGCTCGCTGATGGAGCTGTACGCGCTCATCAGGAGGCTGGACGTGCCGGTCGTCGCGGCCGTGCGGGGGCGCGCGCTCGCGGGCGGGTGCGGGCTGGCGACGGCGTGCGACGTGGTGCTGGCTTCGGCGTCGGCGCGCTTCGGCTACCCGGAGGTGAAGATAGGGTTCGTGCCCGCGATGGTGATGGCCATCCTGCGCCGCAACGTCTCCGAGAAGCGCGCCTTCGAGCTGGTCACGCGCGGCGCCGAAATCTCGGCCGCCGAGGCCGAGCGCGTCGGGCTCGTCAACCACGTCTACGAGGACGGGGAGTTCGACGCGCGGGTCGAGGACTACGCCGCCGGCTACGGGCGCGTCAGCCGCTCGGCCGTCACGCTCACCAAGCGCCTCCTCTACCAGATGGACAGCCTCTCCTTCGACGCCGCGCTCCAGACCGGCGCCGACCTCAACACCATCGCCCGCATGACCGAGGACTGCCGCGCCGGCGTCGCGCGCTTCCTGTCGAAGACGAAATGAGATGAGCGGAAAAATTTCCCTCGCCGGGAGCGACGAGGAGATTCAGGGCTGTTACGCGGTGATGGCGGAGCTGCGCCCGCACGTCGCGGCGGAAGAATTTGTGCCGCGGGTGAGGAGGCAGATGGAGTCGGCCGGGTACGGGCTGGCTTACCTCGCCGACGGCGGGGAGGTCAAGGCCGTCGCCGGGTTCCGCGTCTCCGAGTGCCTCGCGTGGGGGAAGTTTCTCTACGTGGACGACCTCGTCTCGAAGGAGGGCGAGCGGTCGAAGGGCTACGGCGGGGAGTTGTTCGACTGGCTGGTCGGCCACGCGAGGGAGCAGGGCTGCGACCAGTTCCACCTCGACTCGGGCGTGCAGCGCTTCGCCGCGCACAGGTTCTACCTCAACAGAAGGATGTTCATCGAGGCGCACCACTTCGGCCTGAAGCTGAAGGGCTGACCCTCCGCGCGACGATTCAAACCAGAGGGCCGTGGCCGGAGGCGAGTCCGAGCGCGCAGGCGAGCGGGTCGGCGTGAACACGGGAGACGAGGCCGAACTCAAGGGCCTCTGCCGCCGAGAGGCGGCGGGCGGTCGTGAACATCTCAAGCGCGCGGGCGGCGCCGACGAGGCGCGGGAGGCGTTGGGTGCCGCCCCAGCCCGTGATGACGCCGAGCCGCGCGCCGGGGTGCGCGAAGACGGCCGAGGGTGAGGCGACGCGGACGCGGCAGGCCAGCGCGAGGTCGAGGCCGCCGCCCATGCAGTAGCCGTTGACGGCCGCGACGGTGAGCTGTCGTGCTTCGGCGATTCTTCGAAAGAGGCTCTGGCCGCGCTCGGCGAAGGCGCGCGCGGAGTCGGGCGTGAGCGACTGTAGCTCGCGGATGTCCGCGCCGGAGGCGAAGACGTCGCCCGCGCCGGTGAAGACGACCGCGCGGACGTCCTCGCGCGCGGAGAGCGACGAAAAGGCCGAGTCTAAATTTAAGAGGGTCGAGACGGAGAGGGGGTTTCTCTGCGCGGGACGGTCGAGGCGTATGACGGCGAGCGCGCCGCGCTCTTCGACGGCGACCGCGGGCGACCCGCCCCCGCCCCGCGCGCCGCCGCTCATGCGCGCTGGCCGACGTTCTCGCGCAGGAACGTGACGATGTCTTCGGTGGACGTGCCCGGGAGGAAGACGGCCGAGACGCCCTGCTCCTTGAGGCGCGGGATGTCCTCCTGCGGGATGATGCCGCCGACGACGACGAGGCAGTCGTCCATCCCGCGCTCGCGCAGAAGCTCGACGATGCGCGGGCAGAGCGTGTTGTGCGCGCCTGAGAGGATGGAGACGCCGACGGCGTCCACGTCCTCCTGCAACGCCGCGGCCGCGATCATCTCGGGCGTCTGGCGGAGTCCCGTGTAGATGACCTCCATGCCGGCGTCGCGCAGCGCGCGGGCGATGACCTTGGCCCCGCGGTCGTGGCCGTCGAGGCCGGGCTTGGCGACCAGGACGCGAATCTTTTTCTCACTCATCTCTCGGCTGCTCACTTGATGAAGACGCCCAGCGGCCCGCCGCGCCTGACGTAGGGCGCGAGCTGCGCGTAGGTGAAGAAGTAACGCCCGTCGGGCTGGAGGGCCTGTATCACGTGCGGGAAGCCCGCGTCGTACAGGAACGTGACGCCCGCCCCGCCGACCTCGAAGTTGTCCAAATCTTCGACCTTGAAGGCGAGCCCCGCGAGCGCGTCTTTGAGGCTCGCCTTGTCCTCCACGTCCTTGTCCTGCTCGACGACCTTGATCTGCTCCGCCACCTCGGCGCGCAGCTTCTCGTTCGCCATCCCGGCCAGGTCGTAGAGCGCGGCGGGCTCGAAGACGTCCTGCGCCTTGAGCACGTCGCCGGTCCGCAGGCTGATGGCGAAGTGCTTGTGCTGCGTGTCGGGGTAGGCGCCGGAGCCGGACTGCCGGAAGGTGATGTCGAGGATGTGGCGCCGGTTGTAGTTGACCTTGAAGTCCAACTCCTCCAGCCACGCGTCCTCGCGGTACTCGGCCAGCGAAGTCTCGAAGACGTTCTTCAGGTCGAGCGCCGCCCGCACCTTTCTCAGCACCTTCGGGTCGGACAGCCCGCCGACCACCGGCAGGTTGACGACCGCGCGCCTGCGCCCGGGGAACTGGCGCGCGAGTTCACCCGTCCTCACGATGACGACGCGCCTCTTGGTGACGACGGCGCGCTCCTGCGCGGAGGCGTGCGGCGCCGCGGCCGCGGCGAAGGCCGCCAGCAGGAGCAGCGCGGACAGTGTGCGGGCCGGCGGCCGGGTGGTTTTCGTCAGGGGCATGGCGGTTCGGCGGCGGGGGCGCGTCAGAAGGCGGGCTCCTCGTAGAGGCCGTAGACGTCGCGCAGCGCGTCGCAGATTTCGCCGAGCGTGGCGTAGGCGCGCACGGCCTCGATGGTCGCCGGCATCGTGTTCTCGCCGTCGCGCGCGGCCCGCTTCAGCTTTTCGAGCGAGTTGGCGACCGCGCCCGCGTCGCGCCGCGCCTTCGTCGCTTCGAGGCGTTCGAGCTGGCGCCCGCGCACGCCCTCGTCGATGACGAGGATGGGGACTTCCGTCTGCTCGCCCTCCATCGCGTACTTGTTGACGCCGACGATGGTCTGTTCGCCGCGCTCGACGGCCTTCTGGTACTGGTAGGCCGACTCCTGAATCTCGCGCTGCGGGAAGCCCTTCTCGATGGCCTCGACCATCCCGCCCATCGCGTCGATCTTCTCGAAATACTCGTACGCCCCGTCCTCCATCTTCTTCGTCAGGGACTCGACGAAGTAGGAGCCGCCGAGCGGGTCAATCGTGTTCGCCACGCCCGTCTCCTCGGCGATGATCTGCTGCGTGCGCAGGGCGATGAGCGCGGCGCGGTCGGTCGGGAGCGCCAGCGCCTCGTCGTAGGCGTCGGTGTGCAGAGACTGCGTGCCGCCGAGCACCCCGGCGAGCGCCTGGATGGCGACGCGGACGATGTTGTTCAGCGGCTGCTGGACGGTGAGCGAGACGCCCGCCGTCTGCGTGTGGAAGCGTAGCTGGAGCGTGCGCTCGCTTTTGGCGTCGAAGCGGTCGCGCATCACGCGCGCCCAGATGCGGCGCGCGGCGCGGTACTTGGCGATCTCCTCGAAGAAGTCGTTGTGCGCGTTAAAGAAGAAGGAGATGCGCGGGACGAACTCGTCCACGTCGAGCCCGGCGTCCACGCCCCACTGCACGTACTCGATGCCGTCGCGCAGCGTGAAGGCGAGTTCCTGCAAGGCCGTCGAGCCCGCCTCGCGGATGTGGTAGCCGCTCACGGAAATCGGGTTGTACTTCGGGACGTGGCGCGTGCAGAACTCGAAGGTGTCGATGACGAGCTTCATCGCCGGGCGGATGGGGTAAATCCACTCCTTCTGCGCGATGTACTCCTTGAGGATGTCGTTCTGGAGCGTGCCCGAAATCTTGTTAAAGTCTGCGCCCTGCTTCTCCGCGACGACCAGATACATCGCCAGCAGCACCGAGGCCGGCGCGTTGATGGTCTGCGAGACCGTCACCCCTTCGAGCGGGATGCCGTCGAAGAGCACCTCCATGTCCGCGAGGCTTGAGACGGCGACGCCGCACTTGCCGACCTCGCCCTCCGAGAGCGGCGAGTCGGCGTCGTAGCCCATCAGCGCCGGCAGGTCGTAGGCGACCGAGAGGCCCGTCTGCCCGTGTTCGAGCAGGTACTTGAAGCGGGCGTTGGTCTCCTCGGGCGTGCCGAAGCCGGCGAACTGGCGCATCGTCCAGAGCTTGCCGCGGTAGCCGGTCGGGTGGATGCCGCGCGTGTAGGGGAACTCGCCGGGGTAGGAGATGTCGCGCTCGAAATCGACATCGGCCACGTCGGCCGGCGTGTAGAGGCGTTCGACCTCGTCGAGCGAGACGGTCTCGAAACGCTGCTTGCGCTCCGGGCGCTTCTTGAGCGCCGGCTCCAGAGTCTCCCGCTCCCAACGCTCGACGCTGGCTTGCTCGGGCGTGGCGACCTCTTTGGTCTCAGGC
>DASVTS010000075.1:0-8641 GCA_036387455.1 Pyrinomonadaceae bacterium
GCTCCTTCCCCGCGACGATCTCCTTGGCGCGCGCGTGGCTGCGCTCGTAGCGCTCGACGGCCTCGCGCGTCATCCGCTCGACCTCCTCCTCGGTGACGACGCCCTCCGCGAGGAGCCGCTGCGCGTAGAGGGCGCGCACGCCCGGGTGCGCCTTGACGCGCGCGTACATCAAAGGCTGCGTGTAGCTCGGCTCGTCGCCCTCGTTGTGGCCGAGGCGGCGGAAGCCGATCAGGTCGAGCACCACGTCCTTGTTGAACTCCTGCCGGAAGTCGAGCGCCATGCGCAGGACGCGGTAGGCGGCCTCGGGGTCGTCGCCGTTGATGTGGAAGATGGGGAGCTGCGTCATCTTCGCCACGTCGGTCGAGTAGATGGACGAGCGGCTGGCCTCGGGCGCGGTGGTGAAGCCGATCTGGTTGTTGACGATGATGTGGATGGTGCCGCCCGTCCGGTACCCCTTGAGGTCGGCGAGCTGCAACGTCTCCATCACGATGCCCTGCCCGGCGAAGGCCGCGTCGCCGTGCAGGAGGACGGGCAGCGCGCGCGCGACGACCTCCTCGCGCTTCGCGCCCGCGAGCTCCCACGCGTCCTGCCTGGCGCGCACCATGCCCTCGACCACGGGGTCGACGAATTCGAGGTGGCTCGGGTTGGGCGAGATGGTGATGCGCACGCGGCGGCCCGACGCGGTCTCGCGCTCGCCCGTCGCGCCCTGGTGGTACTTGACGTCGCCCTCGTCGGCGGGGAAGTCCGGGTGGACTGAGCCCTCGAAGGCCGTAAATATCCTCTCGGAGAAGTTGCCGACGACGTTGGCGAGGACGTTCAGGCGCCCGCGGTGCGCCATCCCGAGCGTGATGTCCTCGACGCCCTTCTCGGCCGCCCGCTCGACGAGCTGGTCGAGGAGCGCGATGATCGTCTCGCAGCCCTCCAGCGAGAAGCGCTTCTGGCCGAGGTACTTCGTGTGGAGGAAGCGCTCGAACTGCTCGGCGCGGATGAGGCGCATCAGCAGCGCCTTCTTCGTCTCGGGGCCCAGCGGCTCGGGGCTGACGAACTCCTGCCGGATGCGCTCGCGTATCCAGACCTTCTGCTCCTTGCTCTGGATGTGGCGGTACTCGGTGCCGACCTTGCCGCAGTAGGCGCGGCGCAGGATGTCGAGAATCTCGCGCAGGCTGGCGCTCTCCTTGCCGCCGAGGCCGCCCGTGATGAACTCGCGGTCTAAGTCCCAGATGGTGAGCCCATAGGTCTCGATGTCCAGCTCCGGGTGGTACTGGATGGGGAGCGCGTTCAGCGGGTCGATGTCGGCGACGAGGTGGCCGCGCACGCGGTAGGCGTTGATGAGTTCGAGGACGCGCGCCTCCTTCGACACCTCCTCGCGGGCGTCGTAGCGGCCGAGCAGCGCCGGGTTGAAGTCGCGCGCCCAGCGCATCGGCCGGTGCGGGATGCCGAGGTCGCGGAAGACGCGGACGTAGAAGTCGTGCTCGCCGAGGAGGAGCTCGTGGACGTGCGCGAGGAAGGCGCCCGACTCGGCGCCCTGGATGACGCGGTGGTCGTAGGTCGAGGAGACGTTGACGACCTTGCTGATCCCTAAGAGCGAGAGCGCCTGCGCCGTCATCGCGTGGTACTCGGCCGGGTACTCGATGGCGCCGGTGGCGATGATGGCCGACTGCCCGGCCATCAGGCGCGGGTTCGAGGAGACGGTGCCGAGCGTGCCGGGGTTGGTCAGGGAGATGGTCGTGTCCTGAAAGTCGGGGACGCCGAGCTTGCCGGCGCGGGCGCGCTTGACCACGTCGTCGTAGGCGGCGAGGAACTCCGCGAAGCCCATCGCGCCCGCGTTCTTCACGTTCGGGACGAGGAGCGTGCGCGTGCCGTCCTTCTTCTCCATGTCGATGGCGAGCCCGAGGTTGACCTCCGCGCGGCGGACGCGGCTGGGCTGCCCGTCCACCAGCGCGAAGCCGTCGTTCATCTGCGGGAAGCGTTCGAGCGCGCGCAGGAGGGCGTAGGCGATGAAGTGAGTGTAGGAAGCCTTGCCGCGCTTGTGCTCCTTCAAATACTGGTTGACGAGGGCGCGGTTCTCCTCCAACACCTTGACGGGCACCTGCCGGTTCGACGTCGCCGTCGGCACCGTCAGGGAGGTCTCCATGTTCTCGACAATCTTCAGCGCGCCGCCGCGGATGGGCTGCGCCTCGCCGCGCGTCTGCGCGGCCGCGGGCTGGGCGGCCGCCTGCCGGGCCGGCGCCGCCTGCGCCTGCGCGCCCGGCTGCTGCGGCGCGGCCTGCTCCGCCGGGCGGCTCTGTTCCGCCGCGGGGGCCTGGGCGGCGGCGCCGCCGTCCCCCGCCGCCGCGGACGTCGGCCAGCCGGACGCGGACGCGCCGTTCCCGCCCGCGGCCGCCGCCGCGCCGCCGTCGCCCAGCAGCTCCGCGAAGTAGGCGCGCCACGCCTCGTCCACCAGCGACGGGTTGCTGCGGTAGCGGTCGAGCAGCCCCTCCACGTACGTCGCGTTCGCGCCGAAGCTCTCCGCGATGATCTCCGACAAGTCCGTCCTGTTAAGCTCTTCGCTCAAGGTCTTATCACCTCACGCCCTGAAGTACGCGCCGCGCCGACCGGGCGAGCCGGCCGCCGCACACGACGAAACCTTACTGCTGAAATTTGCCCCATAGCCTATCACCAACCGCACCCGTTTGCACACACCTCGCGCGGCGGCCCGCGAAGGATTAGAATGCCCCCATGCCGGAACTGAGCCGCTTCTTCGGCATTATCATACGCATGTACTGGGAGGCCGCCGCTCCCCATCACGCCGCACACTTCCACGCCTATTATCAGGACGAGGTGGCGGTCTACACCATCGAGCCGGTAGAGCTAATCGCGGGCTCTCTCCCGAGACGTCAGCAGCGGCTCGTCGAGGCGTGGGGCGAGTTGCATCAAGCCGAGTTGGCGGCGGACTGGGAGCGGCTACAGGCTGGGCAGAGGCCGGTGCCGATTGAGCCGCTGAGGTGAGGGGTGGGAATGAGTCATCCGATTTATCGCGTTGAGTCTTTCGAGGTCGTCGCGCCTTACACGTTGCGCGTCAGGTTTGACGACGGCGCCGAGCGGGTCATCGAATTCCTCCCCGTCCTCGCCGGGGAGTTGTACGGCCCGCTGCGCGAGTTGTCGCTGTTCGGGCAGGTGCGTGTAGATTCAGAGACGCGTACGCTGGTTTGGCCCAACGGGGCGGACTTCGACCCGGCGACGCTCCACGACTGGCCCGAGTATGCCGACGCGCTTAAGTCGTGCGCCGCGAGGTGGGAAAGGGTTCCCGCCTGAGCCCGGCGCGGGGAGGCTTTGCAGGGGATGAGAGGCACGCGGTCGAAGACACTCCCGCGGCTGGCGGCGGCTTGCGCGCTGCTGTGCTTCGCGGCCGGCGCCGCCCGCGCCGAGGACGCGGGGCGGGCGTCGGGCTTCGCGGAGGTCAACGGGACGCGGCTCTATTACGAGTCGAGGGGGAGGGGGCCGGCGGTCGTCCTGCTCCACGGCGGGCTCAACGACAGCCGGCTGTGGGACGAGCAGATGGGGCCGCTCTCGAAGCACTTCCGCGTCGTGCGCTACGACCTGCGCGGCTTCGGCCGCTCGAACGCGGAGCCCGTCGAGTCCTGGCCGACGGAAGACCTGCGGGCGCTGCTCGACTTCCTCGGGATTGATAAGGCGACGCTCGTCGGCCTCTCGCTCGGGGGCATGGTCGCCGCCGACTTCGCGCTCGAACACCCCGAGAGGGTCGAGCGGCTCGTCTTCGTCGGCGCGGGCCTGCGCGGCGCCGGGCTGCCGCCCGACGAGAAGGCCGCGGCCGCGCGTCGCGTCGGCGAGCGGGAGGGCGCCGAAAAATACTTCGAGGCGTTCCTGCAATCAGACCTCCTCGCGGGCCTGCGCACGAGGCCGAAGGCGCGCGAGGCGATGCGCCGGATGATGGTCGAGAACTACAGGGCGAACGCCTACGTCGGCGCCGGCCACTTGCAGTCGCCCGAGCCGCCGACCGCCGAGCGGCTGGGGCAGATTAAGGCGCCCGCGCTCGTCGTCGTCGGCGCGCTCGACGGCAGGAACCTGCACGTCATCGCCGACACGCTCGCCGCCAAAATCCCCGGCGCGCGCAAGGTCACCGTCCCCGGCGCCAGCCACCACCCGCCCGTCGAGACGCCCGCGGAGTTCAACCGCCTCCTGCTCGACTTCCTGCGCCGGCGATGAACCTCGTCGTCATCTACGGCCCGCCCGGCGCGGGCAAGCTGACGGTGGCGCGCGAGGTGGCGCGCCTGACCGGCTACAGGCTCTTCCACAACCACGTCAGCATCGCCTGCGTGACGCCGGTCTTCGACTTCGGCACGCCGCCCTTCGGCCGGCTCGTCGGCCTGATTCGCATGGCCGTCTTCGAGGAGGCCGCGCGCGAGGGCGTCTCGCTCGTCTTCACCTTCGTCTACGCGCACGACGAGGATGCGCCCTTTGTCGAACGCGTCTGCTCGCTCGTCGAGTCGCACGGCGGCCGCGTCGTCTTCGTCCGCCTCACCTGCGCGCCGGAGGAGTTGGCGCGCAGGGTCCCGCACCCCGGCCGCGCGAGCATAGGCAAGCTGACCTCGCCCGACACGCTGCGCGGGATGCTCGGGCGTTACGACCTCTTCTCGCCCGTGCCCGGCCGCGAGAGCCTTGAGATAGACACCGGGGGCGTCGCGCCCGACGAGGCCGCGCGGCTCGTCGTCGGGCACTACGGCCTGGGGCACGTTTCGGGATAACCTGAGAGTCATGGCCGAGAAGAAGCTCTCCATCAAAGGCGTCGAGTGGGAGTACGAGACCGCCGGCCGCGGCGGGCGGACGCTGCTCATGTTCCACGGCGCGGTCGGCGGCGCCGAGACGATGCGCGGGCTCGCCTCGGCCTTCGCCGACGAGTACCGCACCATCACGCCGACGGTGGCCGACGTCTCGACGCTCGCGGAGGTGTGCGACGCCGCGAGCGCCATCCTCGACCGCGAGCACGTCGGGCGCGCGGTCGTCTTCGGCGGCTCGTTCGGCGGCCTCGTCGCGCAGGCGTTCTTCCACCGGCGGCGCTCGCAGGTCGAAGACCTCGTCCTGCTCTCGACCGGCGCGCCCAGCCCGCGCTACGCCGGCCGCGCCGGGCTCCTGACGAAGCTCCTGCGGCTGCTCCCCTTCCCCCTCACGCGCGGGCTGATGAGGATGGAGATTGCGAAGAACCTCGACGCGCCCGTCCCCGCGGAGCACGCCGCGCGCGTCGCGGAGTTCAGGCGCAGGCTCGACGACTACTTCGACCGGAGGCTCACCAAGCGGACGCTCATCTCGCGCGTCGCGCTCGGCGCCGACTTCAACCTCGGGGAGTCCTACGCCGCGGACGACCACGCGGACTGGCCCGGGCGCGTGCTCATCATCGAGTCGAACGACGACCCGATGATTCCCCCCGAGGAGCGCCGCCGCCTGCGCGAGACCTACCCGCGCGCGCTCGTCTGCACCTTCGCCGGCGCCGGCCACATGATCCCGCTCCTACGCCTCGAAGAGCTGGTCGAAGTCGTCAAGGCTTTCCTCAAGGACGAGTACAGCACGCCCGCCGAAGTCTTCGACGAGTGCGCCGTGGCCGACGCGCACGGCCACCACCACGCGCACGGCGACGGATGACCCCGGCCCTTCGGCCGGCTTCGCGCGCGCGCCGCGCCTGTCGCATAATGCCCACGGGCCCCCGGGCGCCCCGACGAAGAAGGAGCCGAACCGACCACACATGAAAAAAGAGAAGACCGAACGCACGGACGGGCGCGCCTCCTCGCGCCGCCGCTTCGCCAAGGCGCTCGCGGCCGCCGTCGTGGCCGCGCCCGCGGCCCTGGCCGCGCGCGCGCAGACGCCGCCCGCGACCAAAGAGCCCGCCGCGCCGCCCAACCCGCAGACGACGCCCACGCCCGCGCCGCAGCAGCCGCAAGGCCCGCCGCCGCCCTCGCCGCTGGCCGAGGCCTACGGCGAGGCCGCGCGCCTGCGCTTCGGCGAGCACCTCACGCCCGAGCAGATGCAGGCCGTCAAACGCGACCTCGAAGGCAACGTCCGCACGGCCGAACGCCTGCGCGCCTTCAAGCTCAAGAACGCCGACGAGCCCGACTTCGCCTTCGAAGCCTGACGCCCGAAGACTCAAAAACAGATGGTCACAGTCGAAACACTCTACGCACCCGTCTCCGAGCTGGCCGCGCAGATACGCGCGCGCAAGCTCTCGCCCGTCGAGCTGACCGAGGCTTACCTCCAGAGGCTTGAGACCGTGGGGAAGCGCCTCAACGCGGTCGCCTACGTCATGCGCGAGACGGCGCTCGGGGAGGCGCGCGCGGCCGAAGACGAAATTAGGCGCGGCCGATACCGCGGCCCGCTCCACGGCATCCCCTACGGCGCCAAAGACCTCTGCGCCACCCGCGAGGCGCCGACGACGTGGGGCGCGACGCCGTATAAGGGGCAGCGGTTCGACTACGACGCCACCGTCGTCACGCGCCTGCGCGAGGCGGGCGCCGTGCTCGTCGCCAAGCTGGCGATGATCGAGCTGGCCGGCGGGATGGGCTACAACCAGGCCGACGCCTCCTGGACGGGCGCGTGCCGCACGCCCTGGAACACGGGCTTCTGGTCGGGCGGCTCGTCCTCGGGGCCGGGCGCGGCGACGGCCGCCGGCTGCGTCGCCTTCTCCATCGGCTCCGAGACCTCGGGCTCCATCATCACGCCCGCGGCCTTCTGCGGCGTCTCGGGGCTGAGGCCGACCTACGGCGCCGTCTCGCGCCACGGCGCGATGGCCCTTTCGTGGACGCTCGACAAGCTCGGCCCCATGTGCCGGTCGGCCCTGGACGCCGGCCTCGTGCTCGCGGCGGTGGCCGGGCGCGACCCGCTCGACCCGACCTCGCGCGCGTCCGAACGGCTCCCGCGCTACTCGAAGGAGGGCCGCCTGCTCAACCCGCGCGGGGAGAAGCGGCGGCTGCGCGTCGGCGTGATGAAGGACTCGTACGAGAAGGCGCAGCCGGAGGTGAACAGGAACTTCCTCGCCTCGCTCGACGTGCTCCGCCGCTTCGCGGACGTCGAGATGGACGTCAAGCTGCCCGACTTCCCCTACGGCCCCGCGGTCGGCACCATCGTGGACGCGGAGGGCGCGAGCGCCTTCCGCGACCTCATCGAGTCGGGGCGCGTCAAGGAGCTGGCCTCGCCCGAGGGGCGCGTGGGCGGCTACAGCGCGTCGCTCGTCACGGCCGTGGACTACCTGCACGCGATGCGCATGCGCGCGCCGATGCGCCGCGCCTGGGCCGAGATGTTCAGGAAGGTGGACGTCGTCGCCGCGCCCTCGCGCTCGACCGTCGCGTACCCCGTGGACAAGACCTTCGACCGCGCCTACCCCGGCATCGCCGCCGCCTCGCCCATCGGCGCGAGCAACCTCGTCGGCGTCCCCGCGGTCTCGCTGCCGAACGGGTTCGGGCAGAACGGGCTGCCCACCGGCATCCAGCTCGTCGGCCCGGCGTGGGGCGAAAGGGAGCTGCTCGAACTGGCGGTCGCCTACCAGGCCGAGACGGATTGGCACAAACGCAAGCCGCCCGAGACTTAACCGAAACAGAAATTCCACCGCACGAAATTTTTCATCGGACAACCCCGAATCTCTCATCCGAAAACGCCGACGCCCAATCCGAAAGAATGGATTGGGCGTCGGCGTTTTCGGCGAGTTCGGACTCTTGTCGGACTCTTCCTGCGCCGCCCCGCGCGCACGCCCTCAAAGCCTTCCACGTATTCGCGGAGTTTTACCCGCCCGCCGCTTCTGGCACCGGCCTTGCCTTATCGGAAAGCGTCATTTGATAAGAAACTCTGATGTGAGTTTCTGTCGGGACTTCGGCCGCGGGCGCGAAAAATTTTCCATGCAACCCGCGCGCGGCGTCGGGTCATCAAGTGATGGCCCACAAAATTCAGTAACGTTTGCATCAAGGAGATTCAGGTAATGCGTAAGCTTTTCATGGCGGCACTTTTCATCGCCTCCACCGCTCCGTTCGCGTTCGCACAGACCGGCGGCGACTACAACAAGGTTGACGTCGGCGTGCTCTTCTCGCACAACCGCGTGGACACCGGCATCGACGACCCGAACCAGAACTTCATCGACCAGCGCGAGGGCTTCAACGGCGTCGAGGCGTTCGTCAAGGGGAACGTCAGCCGCTTCGTCGGCCTCAAGGGTTCGTACTCGTACTACCGCAAGTCGTTCGACATCGTCGGCAACACGGCGGCCACCAGCTTCGACGTTGACGCCAACATCCACCAGTTCCTCGGCGGCGTCGAGTTCAAGGACAACGCCAGGGAGACGAAGGTCAAGCCGTTCGCCCACGTCCTGGCCGGCGCCGGCCACTTCCGCGCCGACGTGAACAACGTCACCCCCGCCCTCTCGTTCGAGGAGAGCGAGACCGGCTTCGCGGCGGTCGTCGGCGGCGGCGTCGACTTCAAGCTCAGCGACCGCGTCGACCTCCGCGCCGTCCAGTTCGACTACAACCCGACCCGCTCGGGCGGCGAGACCGGCCACAACTTCCGCGTCGGCATCGGCGTCATCTTCCGCTAAGAAGACGAGCCTCTAACGCGCTTAGGGCAGAAGCCCGGCCGTCAGGGGGGGCGCAGGTCTTCCGTCATAGCGAATGAC
>DASVTS010000076.1:0-102060 GCA_036387455.1 Pyrinomonadaceae bacterium
CGGAATGCAGAACCGAGAGCTTCCCGCCTTCAGTTCTGCATTCCGCACTCCGCGTTCCGCGTTCACAGTTCGTCCTTCCGCCCGGGCGCGTCCTGGTTTATAGTCGGCGCTCCGCCGGGTGGGGCGGCCGGAGGTGGGCGCGATGGCTTACGGTTGGGAGGGCGAGCTGGTGCGGCTGGTGCCGCCGGACAAGGCGCGGCACTCGGCCAACGTGCAGCTCTGGATGAACGACCCGGACATGACGGAGACGATTCTCTCGGGCGACGTCCCGACGACGCGCGCGGCCGAGGACGAGTTCTTCGACAAGGTGTGCGCCCAGCCGGGGCCGCACCCGACCGATGTCCTCTTCGCCGTCGAGACGCTGGCGGGCGAGCACGTCGGGCTGGCGGGGCTGCACGACATAAACTACCGCCACGGCGTCGCCAAGACGGGCACCATCATCGGCCCGACCGAGGCCCGCGGGCTCGGCTACGGCTCGGAGGCCGCGCGCCTGCGGACGCGCTACGCCTTCGAGGTGCTCGGCCTGCGGATGCTCATCTCCGAGGTGTTCGCCGAGAACACCGCCTCGCTCAGGATGCTCGCGCGCGCGGGCTACCGCGAGGTCGCGCGCCTGCCGCGACGCTACTGGAAGCGCGGCGCCTTCCGCGACTCGGTCGTGATGGTCGCCGAGCGCGAGGTCTGAAGCCCGACACCGAAGAAAGCCCAACACGACAGAGGAGTATCAGATGAGAGACAGCAAACTTTCCCCCCGCGCGGCGCTCCGGCTGCTGCCGGCCGCGCTCGTCGCCGCCGCCGCGGCGCTCACCGCGCCCGCGCCCGCGCAGACTCCCGCCGCCGCCAAGCCGACGCCGGCCGCCGCCGCCGCCGCGGCGCCGCGCGCCGTCAGGCAGTACACCATCGAGCAGTTCATGGACACGACGCGCGTCGGCGGCGCGTCCTTCTCCGCGGACGAGAAGCAGCTGCTCTTCCACAACAACAAGACCGGCATCTTCAACGTCTACACCGTCCCCGTCTCCGGCGGCGCGCCGAGGCAGCTGACGACCTCGACGAAGGAGAGCACCTACTCCGTCTCCTACTTCCCCACCGACGCGCGCTTCATCTACACCTACGACCGCGGCGGCAACGAGAACAACCACCTCTACGTCCGCGAGTCGGATGGCACCGAGCGCGACCTGACGCCCGGCGAGAAGACGAAGGCCAACTTCCTCGGCTGGAGCCACGACCGCAAGTCCTTCTTCTACTCGACGAACGAGCGCGACCCGCGCTTCTTCGACGTCTACGAGATGGCGCTCGCCGACTTCAAGCCGCGCCTCGTCTACAAGGACGAGACCGGGCTCGACTTCGGCGACATCTCGGCCGACAAGCGCTACATCGCCTTCCAGAAGAGCGGCGGGACGACCAACGACTCGGACGCCTACCTCTACGACACGCAGACCAGGCAGCTCAAGAACGTCACCGAGCACAAGGGCGAGGTCGCCAACTCGCCCGCCGCCTTCGACCCGGCGGCGAAGTACCTCTACCTCCTCACGGACGCGGGCGCCGAGTTCCGCTACGTCTCGCGCTACGAGCTGGCGACGGGCAAGACCGAGACGGTCGAGAAGGCCCCGTGGGACGTGGTGTACACCTACTTCTCGGAGAACGGGCGCTACCGCGTGACGGCCGTCAACCAGGACGCGCGCACCGTCATCCGCGTGGACGACACGAAGACCGGCAAGCCCGTCCCGCTCCCCAAACTCCCCAACGGCGACATCACCGGCGTCAACATCTCGCCGAGCGAGAAGCTGATGGCCTTCTACCTCAACGGCGACCGCTCGCCCTCGAACCTCTACGTCTACGACTTCGCCGCGGGCAAGGCGACGAAGCTCACCGAGTCGCTCAACCCCGAGATCAACCCGGAAGACCTCGTCGCCTCCGAGGTCGTCCGCTTCAAGTCTTTCGACGGGATGGAGGTGCCCTCCATCCTCTACAGGCCGCACGGGGCGGACGCCGCGCACAGGGCGCCGGCCGTCCTGCTCATCCACGGCGGGCCGGGCGGGCAGACGCGCACCGGCTACAGCGCGCTCGTGCAGTACCTCGTCAACCACGGCTACGTCGTGATGGGCGTCAACAACCGCGGCTCCTCCGGCTACGGCAAGACCTTCTTCGCGGCCGACGACGGCAAGCACGGGCGCGAGCCGCTGTGGGACTGCGTCGAGGCGAAGAAGTGGCTCCAGAAGCAGTCTTACGTCGACCCGCAGAAGATAGGCATCATGGGCGGCTCCTACGGCGGCTACATGGTGCTGGCGGCGCTCGCGTTCAAGCCCGAGGAGTTCGCCGTCGGCGTGGACATCTTCGGCGTCTCGAACTGGGTGCGGACTTTGCAGTCCATGCCGTCCTACTGGGAGTCGTTCCGCAAGGCGCTCTACAAGGAGGTCGGCGACCCCTCGACGCAGTTGGAGTTTTTGCGCGAGACCTCGCCGCTCTTCCACGCCGACAAGATTAAGCGCCCGCTCATCGTCTTGCAGGGCGCGAACGACCCGCGCGTCATCAAGCCCGAGTCCGACGAAATAGTCGAGGCGGTGAAGAAGAACGGCGTCCCCGTCGAGTACGTCGTCTTCGACAACGAGGGGCACGGCTTCACCAAGAAGGCCAACGAGATTCGCGCCTACAAGGCCATCCTCGACTTCCTCGACAAGCACCTCAAGGGCGCCGCGCCGGCCTCGGGTAAGTAGGGCCGAAATCACGGACGCGCCGCCGCTTAGCAGAAACGCGGGAAGGCCGGGAGGTCGGAAGCAGCTACGTCTTCCTCCTCCCGGCCTTCCCGCGTCTGCCCCGCACACGCCAAAAAGCCCACCGACGCAGGAAATAACCCACCCGACGCCCCCGATGAGCGGTTTACACTGACAAATAAGTCTTCGGACACCACAAACCACGACTTCGCCGCAGAAAATAACGAATCCGCCGTCCTCACTTACTCCCCGCACACCTCCGACGAAGACTTTCACATCGCAGATTACTCTTCGAAACACGCAGATTAGTCTTCAAAACACGCAGATTACTCTTCGGAACACGAAGATGAGCGGATTTATCACCCGGATGAACGTTTAGAAACGTCCGACGAGCACTTGAAAACAGAAAATGAGTCTTCAAAAGCGCCTGACGAGGACTTAAATGCGTCCGACGACGACTTAAAAGCGTCCGACGAGGACTTAAAAACATTTGACGAGCACTTGAAAACATCAGACGAAGACTTCTTTACGCCCCGCGAGCAGTTGAAATCGGGATTTTTCCCTTTGGGGCGAGAATTTGTGTCCGCAAAAATATAACCACAGAGACACAGAGACACGGCTTTAAGACAAAAAGCCGTGTCTCTGTCTCTGTGGTTAATTTATCTCCCGCCGTGTGCCGGTTACGGCGCGGGCGGCGACGCGAAGGAGACGTCGGAGATGAGGAGCGCGCCCGAGGGGCTCTGGTCGAACTTGAACTGGACGGAGCGGATGTCCGAGAGGTTCACGCCCGAGAAGGCCGAGACGGGGATGCGCGCCGTGTTCAGCAGCACCTTCGGCACCGGCCCGACCGAGCCGGGCGGGTAGAAGAGCACGTCCGAGTAGCTGGCGACGGTGACGGCCGAGGTCGCGCCCGCGCCGTCGGTCAGCACGACCCGGAAGTTCTGCCCGATGCCGGCGGGGTTGCGCGTGTCGGCGAAGTTGACGCTGACGCGGAAGGTGAGCCAGCGGAAGCCGCTCACGTTGGTCGCGCCCGTCGGCAGGTTGTTCGTGTAGCTCGCCGTCACCGCCGACCAGCCCGTGCGGAGCTGGCTCAGGCCGCGCATGGTCGAGGCGCGGGCGCTCGGGACGGTGTGCGGCTGGCGCGAGGTCGCCTGCGTCGAGGGCAGGCAGTGCTGCGGCTGGGGCGAGAGTCCGCCGCAGAGGTCGTGCGGCGTCAGGCCCGCCTGCGTCGAGGCGCCGCCCAGCGTGTTCGTCGTCAGGTCGGTCGAGCTGAGCAGGCGGTTGACGTCGCGGCGCGTCGCGGCCGTGTCGGGCGCGTGGTAGGAGACGTGAATCTCCGACGTCTGCGCCGAGGGCGGCGGCGGGGCCTCGCCCGTCAGGTAGGGGAGGAACTGCGTCTCGCCGCCGACGTAGGCGCGCATCGTCGACGCGATGTAGGCCAGCCCGACGCCGCGCTGCTGCGCCGACGTGAGGCGGTGGTTGCCCGTGCCCGTGCCGCACTGCGCGTCGGCGCTGCCGCCCGAGGTGTAGCCCCAGTCGTCGGCGCCGCCCGCGGGGAAGAGGCCCGGCGTCCAGACCGTGTTGAAGTAGTTGTGGTTGGCGCCCATCACCTGGATGGTGTGCTTCGGGCTCGCGTCGCCCGCCACGTTGTAGCGCGCGTCGTCGTAGAAGTGGACGCCTTGGTTGTCGTTGACGTCGCCGTCGCAGTAGGGGAGCGCGACCGCGAGCGCCGTGTTGTTGGCGACGGGGCGGTTGAAGTCCACGGGCGCGAGCGGGAAGACGGCCTTCACGCCGTAGGGCGAGCCCAGAGACTTGTTGTAGGCGAAGTGCTTGACGACGCCCTCGCCGCCGCGCGAGTGGCCCATCGTGCCGACCTTCTGGAGGTTGACCTTGCCGACGAACTTCGTGCCGAAGGGCGCGGCGCCCGCCGTGTTGAAGGTGTTCCACTGCTGGAGGTGGCGCTGGATGAGTTCGGCGCGCGCCTGCATCCCGAGGTCGGTGACGTTGTTGTCGTAGGCGTTGATGCCGTTGGCGCTCACCGAGATGACGATGTAGCCGTGGCTCGCCAGGTTCTGCCCGATGTAGTCGTAGCCCTGGTAGCTCGGGATGACGGTCTCGGTCGAGCGGCAGGGCCAGCGCAGCGCCGTCGTCGTGCCGCGGTAGCAGGTCACGTGGCGGCCGTGGAGGAAGACGACGACCGGGTAGGGGCCGCCCGCGAGGCCCGTCGGGTAGTGGACGGAAGCCTTCAGCTCGACGGCCGAGGGGAAGCCCGAGGGCTGGAAGGCGAGGTCGCCGTAGTTATACTCCTCGCGCGTGACGGCGAGCGGGCCGGCCGTGCCGGGGTCGGGCGTCTGCGCGCGGACGTCGAGGGCCGCGGCGCAGGCGAAGAGGAGCGCGAGGCACGCGAGCGGGCGCGTGAGTGAGTGTGTGAGCTTGCGCATTACTGGTCACCTCCCTTGTTCGCGCCGAGCTTGAGCTTCTCGGGCAGCGCCGTGCGGTCGGACTTGTTCTCCTTGTCGCCGTAGGAGACGTAGAGGGTCGCGCCTTCGCGCAGGAGCGAGCCGTCGAAGGTGACGGCGGTGATGGCGTCCAGGTCTTCGCTCTCGACGCCGAAGCCGACGGCGACGTCGTCAATCCAGACGACCGCGGGCAGGGCGCGGACGGGGAAGGGCCCGCCGGTGACGGTGACGCGGAAGGCGCGCGAGGTCTCGACGCGCTTGCCGCCGACCGAGACTTCCACGGCGGCGGGCAGCGTCAGCTCCTCGACGCGGTAGTTCCTGACCTTGAGCCTGCCCGCGGCGGCCGGGGCGTCGCTCTCGGCGATGACTTTGCCGGGCATCCGCAGCAGTTCGCTCATCTCCGGCTCCCTCGACTGGTTGGCGGCGGGCGCGTCCTGCGCGCTCGCCTGTGAAGCGCCCGCGAGTACGAGCAGCAGGAGCGACAGCGTCGCGAGCAGGGTCCTCGCCGTGCGCCGTGCGGGTGGGTGGTTCTCCGAGTTCATTCGCTCTCCTTGTTGGGTGGTGAAGGGCCGAGCCGTCGGGCGGACGTGGGGCCGTGCGCCGGTCGGGCGCACGCGGGCCTTCCAGTCGAAACCCTCGGCCGTTGCAGCTTGCAGACTGTTTACGCGGACTGTGAGGTCTTACGTAAACTACGGGGCGCGAGCACACTACCGGGGCGGACGGGCGGTGTCAAGTTGGGGGAAGAAATAGACGACAGACGGCAATCAGTAGAAAAACGAAGGCGACGCTCCCGGCTCGAAGGCTAAGATGCGCCGCCCGTTTTTTCTACTGCCTGACGCCCGCTTCTTTTACTTCTTTTTTAGTTCCCGAAGCGGCCGCGGTACTCGCCGGAGGAGAGGAACGCCTTGACCATCTCGGCGCGCTCGTAGTCGCCGCCGAACTCGAGGAGCTTCTTGAGCCAGTAGTTGTAGCCGTCGAGGTTCGTGTCCGGCGCCTGGTCCGGGTTGCGCCGCAGGTAGCCGAAGTACTGCATGGCGACGAAGGCGCGGTTGTACTCCTGCTGGTTGAGCGCGGGGCTCTCGGCCACGTGCCTGAGGGCGAAGACGCGCGCGTCGAGGTCGGCCGACGTCGGCGCGGCGCCGAAGTCGTCGACGGCCGCCTGCCGCTCGGCCGCGCTCGGGGTGACGCCCGCGCTCAGGAAGAGCGCGTCCACGAACTGCGCGGGCGTCATCGAGGCGGGGTAGGCCGTGGCGAAGCGGTGGCGCTCGACGTAGGCGCGCAGGAACGAGGCCCGGTTCGCGGCGAGCCTCTGCTGCCAGCCGGGGCGGCCCACGACGACGCCCTCGCCGATGACCCGCGCGTCGAGCATGAACTCCTCGACGCGCTCCGGCGTGCGCCCGTACGCCGCCTTGTAGAGGCGGTAGACGAGGTAGCCCGTCTCCTGAAACTCGATTGACAGGAAGAAGGCGGCCGAGACGCTGACGCGGCGCGCCTCGCGGCAGGCGGCGTTGGCGCCGCACTTCCTTATCTCGCCCGTCCAGAAGGCGAGCCCCTCGGCGTCGGGCTCGCGGCTGAAGAAGTCGCGGTAGTGCTGGCGGACGAAGAACTCGTCGCCGTCGAGGGGGTTGGCGGCGGCCGTCCCCGCGTCGTTGTCCCGGATGGTCACCCGCGCGGAGGCGACGGCCTCGACCCCGGCCTCGGCCGCGTCGCCGCCCGGCGTCAGCGTGAGCGTGAAGTTCTCCAGCCCCTCGACGAAGGAGTCGTCGGTGATGAAGACCGAGAAGGTCTTCGTCGTCTCGCCGGGCGCGAAGGTGAGCAGGCCGATGGAGGCGAGGAAGTCCGCGCCGCCCCGCGCCGTGTCGCCGAGGGCCTGGTAGACGACCGACGCCTCGCGCGCGGCGTCGCCGGTGCGGGTCACGGTGACGTTGACGCTGCCGCCCTCCTCGCCGACGGCGAAGTCGGCCTCCGCGAACTGGAAGGGGGGCAGCGCGGTGGCGGCGAAGTCGGCCGCGCGGTCGGAGAGCAGCCCCTTGAAGGGGGCCGACGCCGGGGCGAACGTGTAGTCCTTCTTCGAGGGCGTGACCGTGTAGTCGCCCCCGGCCAGCACCTCGAAAGAGTAGGCGCCGTCGGCGCCGGTCGTGACGCTCGCGGCGGTCTGCCCCGTGGCGGGGTGCGTCCCCGCGAGTTCCACCGTGGCGCCGGCGAACGGGGCGCCCTTCTCCGTCAGGCGGCCGGTGACGCGGTAGCGCGCGAGCGCGGCGACGAAGGCCGCGAAGGCGTCGGCGCCGAGGTCGTTGAAGGTCTGCGCGGCGGGCGTGAAGGCGAGCGCCGCGGACGAGGGCGTGACGGTGTAGGTGCCGCCGGCGGGGAGGTCGGGGAAGGAGAACTCGCCGTTGGCGTTCGTGGTCGCCGCCGCCGTCTGCGAGCCCGAGAGCGCGAAGGCGACCCCGGCCGCCGGGTTGTTGTTCGAGTCGGTGAGGCGCCCGCGAATAGTGTGGCGGTCGAGCGCGGCCGCGAAGTCGGCGGTCTTGCTCGCGTCGAGGGGCTTGAAACTCGCGGACGGCGGGGTGAAGCCGTAATGCCTCTTCGAGGGCGTGACGGTGTAGTCGCCTTCGGCCGGCACGCTGAAGGAGTAGGCGCCGTCCGCGCCGGTCGTCGCCGTCGCGACCTGCGAGCCGGAGAGCGCGACCGTCACGCCCGAGAGCGCGGCGCCGCCCGCCGTCACGCGCCCGGAGACGTTGAGGTTGGCGAGCACGCCCGTGAAGTCGGCGGTCTTGTTCGCGTCGAGCGCCTTGAAGCCCGCCGACGCCGGCGTGAAGCCGTAGTTCCGCTTCGAGGGTGTGATGGTGTAGTCGCCGTCAACCAGCACGCTGAAGGAGTAGGCGCCGTCCGCGCCGGTCACCGCCATCGCGTTGTGCGTGCCCGAGAGCACGACCGTCGCGCCCGAGAGCGGGGCGCCGCCCGCGGTCACGCGGCCGGAGAGGCTGAGGCTGGCGGGCACGGCCGTGAAGTCGGCCGTGCGGTCGGCGCCGAGGTCGTCGAAGGTCGCGGCGAAGGGGCCGATGGCGTAGTTGGCCCTCAGGGCGCTGACCATGTAGTTGCCGCCGCCGGCGATGCCCGCGAGCGTGTAGTTGCCGTCCTCGTCGGTCGTCGCCGTGGCCGCCGCGTCGCCCGAGAGCGTGACGGTGACGCCCGCGAGCCCCCCGCCGTCCGTGGACTTCATCACGCGCCCCGTAATCTTGTGGCGGTCGACCGTCGCGGCGAAGTCCGCCGCCTGGTCCGTGAGGGGGTCGGTGAAGCTCAGGCCCGCCGGCGCGAAGGTGTAATGCTTCTTCGAAGGCGTGACGGTGTAGGTGCCTTCGGACGTGACGGCCAGCGAGTAGTTGCCGGCGGCGTCGGTCGTCGCCGTGGCGCTGCGGGCGCCCGAGAGCGTGACGGTGACGCCCGCGAGGCCCGCGCCGCCCTCGGTCACGCGCCCGGCGAGGGCGACGTTGGCGGGCGTCACCGTGAAGTCGGCCGTCTGGTCTGCGCCGAGGTCGGCGAACGATGCCGACCTAGGCGCGAAGTCGTAGCCAGCGCGCGCGGGCGTGACCACGTAGTCGGCGCCCGCGGGGAGGCTCACAAAGCTGTAAGCGCCCGCGGCGTCGGTCGTCGCCGTGACCGTCTGCCCGCCCGAGAGCGTGACGGCGACGCCCGGCATCGCCTGCCCGTCGGGGCGCGCGACGCGGCCCGCAATGCTGTGCCGGTTGAGCGTCGCCGCGAAGTCCACGGTCTTGTTCGAGAGCGGGTCGGTGAAGCTCTGCCCCGTAGGGGCGAAGGTGTAATGCTGCTTCGAGGGCGTGACGGTGTAAGTCCCCTCGGACGTGACGGCCAGCGAGTAGTTGCCGGCGGCGTCGGTCGTCGCCGTCGCGCTGCGCGCGCCGGAGAGCGTGACGGTGACGCCCGGCAGGGGGGCGCCGCCCACGGCGACCCGTCCGGTGACGTTGTAGCTCGTCGGGGCGACGACGAAGCCGGCCGTCTGGTCTGCGCCGAGGTCGCTGTAAGTCCGCGACGCGGGGGTGAAGTCGTAGCCGTTGCGCGCGGGCGTGACGGTGTAGTCGCCGCCCGCCGGCAGGTTCGTGAAGCTGTAGTCGCCGTTCGCGTCGGTCGTCGTCGTGCCCGTCTGCGAGCCGGCGAGCGCCACCGCGACGCCCGGCATCGCGCGGCCGTCGTCGCGCGCCACGCGCCCCGCGATCTTGTGGCGGTTGAGCGTCGCCGTGAAGTCGGCGGTGCGGTCGGAGGTCAGCGGCCCGACCGCCGTGGAGGCCGGGGCGATGGTGTAATGCTTCTTCGAGGGCGTGACCGTGTAGCTGCCGTTGACGGGGAGCGTGAGCGAGTAGTTGCCGTCCGAGTCGGTCGCGGCCGTCGCCGCGCGCGAGCCGGTGACCGAGACGCTGACGCCCGGGAGCGCCGCCCCCCCCGAGGTGACGCGCCCGCTCAGCCTGTAGCTGGTTGCCGTCCCCGTGTAGACGCCGCCCTGGTCGGACGTGAGGTTGTTGAAGCTCCTCGACGCGGGGCTGAAGACGTAGCCGACGGTCGGCCCCGGCGTCACGGTGTAATTGCCGTTGCGCGGCACGTCGTTGAAGACGAAGAAGCCCTGCGAGTTGGTCGTGACCGTGGCGGCCTTCGACCCGCCGAGCGTGACGGCGACGCCGCCGAGCGCGGCCCCGGTCGAGCTGACCACCTGGCCGCTGATGGCGTAGAAGAGCGGCGTCGCGTTAAAGGCGAGGAAGGTGTCGCCCGAGAGGTCGTTGACCGTCTGCGAGGCGGGCGAGAAGGTGTAGCGCAGACTGGAGGGCGTGACGGTGTAGTTGCCGCCCGCCGGCACGTTGAAGGAGTAGACGCCGTTCGAGTCGCTCGTCACGGTCGCCGAGCGCGAGCCGGAGATGGTGACGGCGGCGCCCGCGACGCCGCGCGTGGCGTCGTCGGAGAGCCGGCCGACTATCTGGTGGCCCCTGACGGCCCCGGGGAAGTCCGCGGTCACGTCGCCCGCGGGGGTGACGACCGACCGCTGCAAGGGCGTGAAGGCGTAGTGCAGTTTTTCGGGCGTGACCGTGTAGACGCCGCTCGTCGGCAGCCCGTGGAAGTGGTAGCGCCCGTCGGCGTCCGTCGCGGTCGAGACCGACTGCGAGCCCGCGAGGTTGACGGCGACGCCCGCGAGCGGCGCGCCCGTCTCGTCGGTCGCGCGCCCCACAATCGAGAAGGTCGGGTGCGGGTTCGACGCGAGGTAGGCGCCGAGCGCCGAGCGCGCCGACGTGACGCAGGACGCGTCCGCGCCGCAGCGCAGGAGGCGGTCGGCCCAGTAGAAGTGCGCGGCCGCGTCCGGCTCGTGCCCGAGCGCCGCCTGGAAGCGCGCGGTCACGTAGCGCGTCGGGTCGTCGTCGGGCGTCGCCGCGTTGAAGACGCGCGTCACGGCGGCCGACGAGATGATTTCGGGGCAGGCGGCGTCTATGGCGACGAAGCGCGCGGTCGTAGAGTCGGCGAGCACGCGCGTGACGTCGTCGGCGCACTCGACGCGGGAGAGGATGGCGCTGCCGGCGCCGAGGAGGTTGACGGCCGCGTCCGCGTTGTGGCTCCAGCCGAAGCGCCCGTCCTCGACCAGCACGCCGCGCGGCTCCGAAAGGTAGAGCCCCGACGTGCCGAGGTTCGAGACGTTCATCCGCAGCGTCGAGACGTAGACGAGGTCGATGGGCGCGCCGGGCGGGTCGAAGAAGTCGGGGGTGGCGGAGAGGCCGCTCATCCCGCCCTCGTCGAAGAAGATGCGGCGGAAGACGGCCTCGCGCCGCGGGCTCTCGTTGTCCACGGGCGCGGCGCTGCCGAGGTTGACCCACGAGAAGGGGGCGCCCAGGCCCGTCTTGCTGAACAGCTCGGGGCGCTGCCCGTAGTCGGCGAAGATGGTGTCGGAGACGGAGACGCCCTTCCATTCGAGGTTCTGGACGACCGAGGAGTAGGTGCCGCTGCTCGCCGTGCAGCCGAGGAAGACGCTGCGCTCGATTCTGAGCGAGCTGCGCCAGGCCATCACTATCGCGCCGTTCGAGCTGGACAGCCCGTAGAACTCGCAGTGGCGTATGACGGCCTCGCCGACCTCGCCGAGGCTGAGCGTGACGAGGGCGTCCTCGGCCACGTCGGGCGTGCCGACGAAGGCCAGCTCCTCGACCGAGAGGTTTCGCAGGCCGCTGATGGAGATGGCCGCCGCCGTCTCGCCCGTCCGCGGGATGAACTCGGAGGCGAGGTCGAGGCCGCCCGTCAGCGCCTGACCGCCCGAGTCGGGCGGCGCGGGCTGCGTGGCGGAGACGACGCCGGTGATTCTGACGGGGGAGGCGAGGCCGCCGAAGTCCTTCGAGACCGGGGTGACGATGGCGTAGCGGCCCGCGGGGACGTAGAGCGTCCCGCCGCCGGCCGCGGCCAGCGCGTCGAGCGCGGCCTGGAGGGCCGGGCCGGCGTCGGTCACGCCGTCGCCGACGGCGCCGAAGTCCGTGAGGACCAAAGCGTCCGCGCGCGCCGCCGCGCCCCGGCGCGCGCCCGCCGACGCGCCGGCCCCCGAGCCGAGCAACGCGCAGAGCGCGAGCGCGACGCAGGCCAGCGTGACGCGGGCGGCGTATCTCTTACCCAAACCGTAAAACTCCCTTTGTGTGAGTGGTTGTCGGCGGCCGCCGGCCGTCTTGCGAGGACGCGCGGGCGGCGGCCGCTGGCTGTGTTGATTTCCCCGGGTCAGGACTGGCGGGTCGCCCTCGAACGGCGACGGCGCACACGCGCCGCGCGCTTACCAATATACTAAGACGCATGAGGGGAGGAAAAAGGTCGAAAAAAAGTTGAGAGGAATGCCCCAAATCCCCCGCGTCCCGCTAAGGACGAATCGCCCCTCCCGTCCCCGGATAAAAGGGAGTGACGACCGACCCGCCAGTTTAACACACAACCGGGCGCTCCCGTCTGCGCGCCCGTGGACGCAGCATTCGCCTTTCAGCGGCAGCAAAAATCCCGCGCCCCTTGCCGCCGCGCGCCCGCCCGCCGAGGCCGGAGGGCGGGCGCCGGGCGCGTGGCACGGTTTTAGTTAGCGTGCGGCCGTGGCGGGGCGGTTTGTGGCGGAAGACGTTTGTGGCGTATCTTGCAGTGGCCCGGCCGGGAGGGGGATTGCGCGTGCGGCCCGGGGGCCGCGGGCGCACGGATTTGATGGGAGAGAAGGTGCAAGAGGGGGGCGCGTCGAGGAGGCTGGCGCCCGCGGGCGCGGCCTTCGCGGCGGCGGGGCTCGCGCTGTTCGCCTACTTCGTCTGGCGGGCCGGCCCCGGGGAAATCTGGGCGAACATCTCGAAAATCGGCTGGGGCTTCGCCGCCATCATCCTGCTCGCCGGCCTGCGCTTCGCCGTCCGCGTCCAGGCGTGGCGGCTCTGCTTCGAGGCGCCGCACCGGCTCGGCTTCGCCGAAGCCTTCAAGGCGTACCTCATCGGCGACGCCGCGGGCAACGTCGTCCCGCTCGGCATCGTCGTCAGCGAGCCGACGAAGGCCGCGATGGCGAGCCGCGGGGGCGTGCCCTTCGCCGCCACCTTCTCGGCCATCGCCGTCGAGAACATCTTCTACATGCTCTCGGTCGCGTTCTTCATCTTCTGCGGCGCGGCGGCGCTGCTGGCCGCGTTCCCGCTGCCGAAGGTGTTGCGCTATTCGAGCTACGGCATCGTCGCGGGCGCGGGCCTCTTCGTCGCCTTCGCCGCCTACGCGCTCAAGCGCGAGTGGAGGTTTTTGAGCGCGGCGCTGCGGTGGACGGCCGAGAGGGGCGTCGGCCGCCGGGCGCTGTCGCGGAGGCTCGAACGGGTCGCGGCCTTCGAGGAGCGCATCTACGGCTTCTACGCGCGCAACCGGCGGCGCTTCCCCTTCCTCGTCCTGTGCGAGGCGGCCTTCCACGCGCTCGGCGTGGCCGAGGGCTACCTGACCATCGCGCTCGTCAGCGACTCGCGCCCGACGGTGCTCTCGGCCTTCCTCTTCGAGTCGGTCAACCGCGTCATCACGGTCGTCTTCAAGTTCGTCCCGCTGCGCGCCGGCATCGACGAGCTGGGGACGGGCCACCTCGCGCGCGTGCTCGCCTTCGGGATGGCGGCGGGCGTCACGCTCGCCATCGTGCGCAAGGCGCGGATGCTCTTCTGGATGGCGGCGGGCGTCGCGCTGCTCGTCGCGCGCGGGCTCTCTTTGCGCGGCGTCGCGGCCGAGGCCGAGCGGGCGCGCGCCGCCGCCCTCGGCGAAAAGAAGTCTGGAGTCTGGAGTCTGGAGTCTGGGGCCGAACCGAAATCCGAGTCCGGGGGTTGAAGCCTGTAGTCTGAAGACGAGGGGGAGCGCGAGAGTCGTGCCGCCTTGACTCCGGACTCCAGACTCCGGACTCCAGACCCCAGACTCTCTGAGGGCTTTTTTGGCACGACTGATAGAGCTTGAGTCCGAGGAGACGCTGGCGCCTTCGGCCGCGGCGCGGGCGCGCGGCGCCGGGGGGGCGCCGGGGCGCCGCGCGCTCCTGGTGCTGTTGGCGCTGGCGGCCGTCGGCTTCGGGCTGCGCGCGGGCGGCGTCTCGCGCCTCGGGCTGGCCGAGGACGAGGTCAACAAGCTGGAGGCGGTGCGCGCCTACGCGCGCGGCGACATCACGGGGAACGCCGAGCACCCGATGTTGATGAAGTCGCTCATCTTCGCCTCGGTCACGGCCGCGCACGCCTGGAACGCCCGCGCGCCGAGGGGCGACCAACTCACTCTCCTCGACGTGAGCGACGAGGCGGCCATCCGCCTCCCCAACGTCCTCTTCGGCTCGCTCACCGTCTTCCCCATCTTCCTCCTGACGGCCGCCTTCTTCGGCCGCGCGACGGGGCTCACGGCCGCCGCGCTGTGGGCCACGGGCGTCGGCGCCGTCACCTTCAACCGCGTGGCGAAGGAGGACACGCTGCTCGTCTTCTTCATGCTCTTCGCGCTCTACTTCTACGTGCGCGCGAAGCAGGCGAGCGGGTTCGAGCCGGGGCTGAAGAAAAGGAACTACCTGCTGAGCGCCGTCTCGTGGGGGCTCATGTTCGCGTCGAAGTACTTCCCGCACTACTTCGGCCTGAACATGCTCTACCACAACCTCTTTCACGTCCGCACGCGCGGGCCGGGCGAGCCGCGCGGGAACACGCCCGCCGTCTTCTACGTCGTCGTCTTCGCCACCTTCCTCCTCGCCAACCCGGCCGTGCTGCTGCCGCGGACGTGGGGCTACCTGACGGCCTATTCGAGCGAGCAGCTTTTGACGCACCACGGCTACCTGATGGGCGAGACGCTCTACCACAACGTCGTCTCGAAGGGGCCTTTCGGCGCGACGCCCGTCTACTTCTACGCGCTCTACCTGCTGACGAAGACGCCCGTGCCCGTCCTCGCCGCCTTCGCCGCCGGGCTGTGGGCGCTGTGGCGCCGGAGGCGCGAGCCGGGGGCCGCCTTCCTCCTCTTCATGCTCCTCTTCTGGATAGTGCCCTACTCGCTGTTCGGGGCGAAGTGGCTGCGCTACGCGCTCAGCCTGCTGCCGTTCGTCTACATGACGGCGGCGGTCGGCGCGGCGGCCGCGGCGCGCGGGCTGAGCGGGATGGTGAAGTCGGGGAGGGGCGACGGCGGGGCGGCGTCGTGGGCGTGGGCGGCGGCGCTCGCGCTCTTCGTGGGGCTCCCGGCGTACGCGGCCGCGCGGGCGGCGCCGCACTACGCGCTCTACACCAACGCGCTCGCGCCGCGCGCCGCGGGCTACTACTTCCCGCACGACGAGCTGTACGACGACGGGCTGCGCGAGGCGCTCAGGTACGTCGCCGACCACGCGCCGCCGGGCGCCGCCGTCGCGCACGAGACGCCGGGCGTGACGCGCTACTACTTCGCGCGCTACGGGCGCGAAGACCTCCGCCCGCGCGTCATCTCCGACCCCGGCTTCGACGTCACCGCGGAGCCCGGCCCCGTCTACGCCGTCCTCCAGCGCGGCCGCACCTACTTCGAGAACCGCGACGAGATGGAGCGCGTCCGCGCCACCTTCACCCGCGAGCACAGCGTCGTCATCGACGGCGTCACGGCCGCCGAGGTCTACGCGAAGAAGTAGACGGTAGTCAGTAGTCGGTAGAAAAACTGAAGGCGGCGCGTCCCGGTCACAACCCGGGCGCGCCGCCTTTAAACCTGCTGCCTACTTCTTCGGGGCGCGAGGCCGAGCAGCACGTCGGCGAGTGCGCCGGAGATGGGGAGGCCGGGAGTCTGTTCGAGCCAGAAGAACTCGCCCGCCGGGTTCAGTTCGAGGAAGACGTGGCGGCCGTCGGGCGTGAGGATGAAGTCGGCCGCGCCGTAGTTGAGCCCGAAGTAGTCCATCAGACGCAGCAGCCCCTCCCGCTCCGCGCGCGGCAGCTCGTAAGGTTGCCACCCGCCGGCCAGCCCGGCGCCGTCGCGGCGCCAGTCGTGCGCCGCGCGCGCCGACGCCCGCGAGTCTATCGCGGCCGTGAAGACGCTCTTGCCGACGACCGTCGCGCGCAGCTCCAGCGCCTTCTCCACGCGCTCCTGAAAAGTCATCGGGCAGAGGCTCAGGCCCGTCAGGTCTTCGAGGTCTTCCGGCCCCACGGGGTTCGTGAAGACGACGTGCTCGCGCCCCTCCGCGTCGTAGACGGCGAAGGACGAGAGCATCTTCGTGACCAGACCGCCCGCGCACGACGCGGCGAAGTCGCGCACCGCCCCGGGGTCGTTCGTGACGAGCGTGCGCGGCACCGCGAGCCCCAGCCCGCGCGCGGCGCGGAGCTGGAGCGGCTTCTGCTCGGCCCGCCGGATGTCCGTCTCGGCGTCCACGCGGAAGCAGCCGAGGCCGGCGAGCACGCCGAGGAGCGCCGCGCGCGACTCGCCCGCCGAGGCCGCGCGCAACTGCGGGTCCATCTCCGGCGGCAGACGCCCGGCCACCTGCAAACGCCTGTGCCAGACGGCCGTGACCTCCGCCAGGTCCAGCTCGCCCTCGGCCGACGCGAGCGTCACCCGCCCGGCGCCCGCGCCGCCGCCGTAGTGCGCCGCCATGCGCACCTCGGTCGGGAAGCGGTCGGTGTCGAGGCGGAACCAGCGCCCGCCCCGCTCCTCGATGGCGCGCGCCACGAAGTCGACGCTCTCGTTGTCGGCGCTCCGCGTGATGATGAGAACGGTCATGACTGGTCACTCAGTAACGCGTCGGCGATGGCCTCCGAGATGGGGAGGCCGAGGTCGCGTTCGAGCATGCCCCACTCGCCGCCGGGGTTGACTTCGAGGAAGACGTGCTCGCCGTCGGGCGTGCGGATGATGTCCGCGGCGCCGTAGTCGAGGCCGAGGCGCCGCATCAGCGCGCAGACTTTCGCCGCCACGTCCGCCGGCACCTCGTCCTCCTCCCACGCGCACTCGCCGGCCGTGGCGCGCCGCCAGTCGGTCGCGCCACGCGCCGAGCCGCGCGCGTCGAGCGCGCCGGTGAAGAGGCGCCCGGCGACGTAGGCCGCGCGCAGCTCGCGCGCCTTCTCGACGCGCCGCTGGAAGACCATCGGGCAGTGGCGGAGCGCCTCGGCGCCTTCGAGGTCGGCCGCCGTGACCTCGCTCGTGTAGACGAAGAAGGGCGAGGCGTCCATGCCGAACGAGAGCGGGTGGAGCATCTTGGCGACTACGCGGCCGCCCTGCTCCGCGAAGAACTCGCGCGCGCGGTGCGGGTCGTTGGTGACCAGAGTCTCCGGGATGCTCAGGCCCTCTTCCCGCGCGAGGCGCAGTTGCAGGAGCTTGTTCCCGGCCTCGCGCTCGCGCGAAGGGTCGTTGACCCAGCGCGCCGACGCCAGCCCGTCGAAGAAGCCTTCGAGCGCCGCGCGCGACTCGCGCGCGCAGGAGGCGCGGAAGCGCTCGTCCAGACTCTCGCTCAGGCGCGGCGCCCAGACCTTGCGCGCCCAGACGGCGCCCACCTCGCGCGAAGAGAGCCCGCCGCCCTCGCCCCCGACTGCGTGCAGGGCGCCGCCGGCGCCGAGGCGCGACGACAGGCGCACCTCTTCGGGGAAGAGGTCCGTGTCGAGGCGGAAGGGGCGGGCGCCGCGGCGGGCGAGCGCCTCCGCGACCCGCTCGACGGTGAAATGGTCTGCGCTGTGCGTGACGAGCAGGACGAGCGGGCTTCGGCTCATAAAGAAGGCGGGGCGGGGCGGAAGGAGAAAGGCGGGGAGGGGCCGGTTGATTGGCTCATCGGCTCATCGGCCCATCGAAGAGGTGAGCCGACGAGCCGTTCAGCAGCGAGTCATTCAATCCCTCCCCGCCTGAGGCGGCGCGTAGACGGTCAGGACGTGTAGTTGAAGTCGTCCTCGTCGCGGTCGGAGGGGTACTTAAGGGTCATGCGCGAAGGCCCGGCCTCGGTCGCCGCCGACTCCGCGCGGGCGGGGGAGACCACGTCGTCAATCTCGTCGCGGTCGGAGGGGTACTTGAGGGTCATGCGCGAAGGCCCGGCGTTCACCCCGGCGTCGTCGCCGTGCTGGCCTTCGAGGAAGCGCGCGAAGAACGGGGCGGCCGCGGCCGCGTCGGGGGACGGGGCCGCATGGCCCTTTTCAGTTCTGCCTGTCATCTATGTTTCCTTTCACGAGGAGGTTGGAGGTTCGTTGAGAAGAACACCCGGGATTTCTATTACAAACGCCTCGCAGGGTCAACAATTATTTTTTGCGCGGCCGTCGCCGGGCGGCGTTTACGCGGCGCGGCGGCGGCCCCGCACAGGGGCCGCCGCCGCGTTCGAGAGGGCAGGCGCGGTTAACTTTCAACCGGCGTCGAGGATGTCTTTTTGGGGGCGCGTGATGTTGACGCGCGCGAACTTTTCCGTCGCCCTCTGCTGAGCCTGCGCGGTCTTCGGCACGTCCTTCCTGTCCACGTAGGTCACGGCGAAGGACGTGTCCTCGTCGCCGTCAGAAGGGTACTTGAGCGTCTGGCGGCCCGAGCCGGGGCCGAGCCTCGCGGCCTCGATGCGGTACGGGTAGAGGACGAACTCGTCGTTGTCGGAAGGGTACTTCAGGGTGACGGCTTTGGCCGCGGCCGTCGTCTTCCCGGCGGCGCCCGACTTCTTGCCGGCGGACTTCTTGGCGGCGGACTTCTTGGCGCCCGACTTCCTGCCGCCGCCCGACTTTTTCGTCGAGCCGCCCGACTTGGTGGTGGCCTGTGCGCGGCCGCGCCGCGCGCTCACCTTCGCCTCCGCGTCCTCGTCCGGCTCCTGGCCTTCGAGGAAGCGCGCGAAGAACGGCGTCGTCGCCGTCGTGCCCGCCTCGGCCGGCGGGGCGTCTTTCTTTCTGCCTTTCATCTCGTCTCCTTTCGGGAGGTGTTGCCCGCGTGTGAGTCAGAGCAAAGCGTCTTCTATTACAAAAGCCGGCCGGGGTCAACGACTTTTTCGACGCGCGGCGCGGGCTAAAAATGTTCCTCGCGCGCGGCGGGGGCGCCGGCGGCGACGCGGTCGAAGGCGCTGGTCTGCCAGTTGTCGGCGCGCGCCGAGTCGGGGAGCCACGGCGGGAGCGGGATGAGGAGGTGGCAGGAGAGCCCGTTGGCGTAAGGCTCGTAGAGCCTGCGGAGCGAGCGCAGGCGGTCGTCGGCGTCGGCGCCCGCGCGCAGCGAGAGGCCCCACGCGTCGAGCGCCGCGCGGAGCTGGCGCAGCTCGTCGTCCGTCATCCGCTCGCGCTCGAAGAAGACGGGGCGCGTGTTGAAAATCTGCGAGATGTCCACGAGCGCGTGGCGCGCCATGGCGAAGGTCGCGCGCGCCTGCCACTCGCGCGCGCCGTCCACGCCCACCATCACGAGCGCGCAGGCGTCGAGCACGCAGACGAGCGCCGAGAGCCAGGACTGGTTGTCGTGCTGCGAGCGGTAGTAGCAGAGGACGGGGTAGGAGAGGTGGCTCTCCATCAGGTCGGCGGCCCAGCGCTCCCAGTCGGAGAGCAGCTCGCCGAGCGCTTCGAGGCGGTCGGCCGCGGCGTGGCGCCGCAGGAGTTCGGCGGCCGTCGGCGGCGTGCCGGCGCGCGCGTCGAGCATCGAGATGCTGACCTCGCGCCGCGAGAAGGACTGGTAGAGCACGGGCAGGTAGCCGATGACGGCGGCGAGGAAGCCGAAGCCCGTCCCGGCCTCGGCCACCGCGAGGAAGCGCCCCAGCGGGTCGAGCGGGAAGACGTCGCCGAAGCCGAGCGTGAAGACGATGACGCCGCTCATGTAGACGTAAGTCCAGAAGCCGGCCGCCCCCTCCCCGGGCGCGTGCAGCGGCGAGCCGACGCCCCACTGCAAGAGCCCGAAGGCGAAGAGCAGCCCCACCGCCCACACGACGAGGAGCAGGATGAGCGAGAGCGGGCCGTAGAAGGCGAGGTAGCGGTCGCGCTTCTTGCCCGGCGGCAGCCGGCGCGCGAGCCCCGCGATGGGCGCCCACGTCGCCACGTAGAACAGCCGCGTCAGCCGCAGGCGGCGCGAGACGCGGCGCGGCAGGACGATGGTCTCGAACGTGTCCCACAGGACGACGACGATGAGCACGGCGCCGGCGGCGACGGCCAGGGCTTGCAGCATCTACGTTGACCCTTAAGCCCGGCTCTTGACCGCCGCCCCGCCCGCACCCGCGGGCGCGAGGTCGAGCCGGTTCAGGATGGGCGCCGACTCCTTGAGCAGCTCCGCGCCCTGGCAGAGCAGCTTGTTCAGCTCGGCTTCGAGGACTTCGTCCTTCGCCAGGGCGTGGGGCCCGGCGGCGCCGTTGCCGCCGGCCTCCGCCTTCTCCCGCGAACGCTCCCTGCGCGCCATGATGTCGCCGAGCCCGACCCGCGCCATCACCCACCCGCCGTGGATGACCTTGTGGTCGTCGGCGGGCGAGACGTAGTAGCCGTACATGAGGTTCCCCTGCGGGTGCAGCGTGAGGAAGAAGGCGCCGCCCGCGCTCGCGGCGTCGCGCGTGGACTGCCACTCCCCGACGAAGTGCTTGCCCGTCGCCGGCCTGCCGAAGGCCACGTAGTTGTCGTACTTCGGGTTGTTCTTGCTCTCGATGCAGAGCATGCCGCGCGCCGGCTTGATCTCGACCTCCTCCTCGACCAGCGGCATCCTGCCCTCGCCCTCGTCGTGGCAGAGCAGGTAGCGCGACCGCCACGAGCCGGTCAACTCCCTGAACGGCGGCTTCTTGATGACCCGGTTAATCCGCATGCACGCGCCGCGGACGGCCGAGGAGGGCGCGTCGCCCATGCGCTTCCCGTCGTAGGAGATGAGGCTGACGCCCGAGAGGTCCGACGGGAGCTTCATCCTCGTGCTCCGGTCGCAGACGATGAAGGTGCGCTCGCGCCCGAGCCGCCCCATGAAGAGGCCGCACTCGAAGAGGACGTTGTCGCGCGGCGACCTCTGGCTGTCGCCGCGGCTCTCGATGACGTCGTCGGGGGTGAGGACGAGGATGGCGAAGTCGTGCTTGTCCAGCTCCGCCACCAGCTCCTCCAGGTAGCCGCGCCCGAACTCGAAGACGTCCTCGTCCCAGATGATCGGGTCGGCGCAGCACTCCAGCCCCTCGCCGATGGCGCGGGCGACCTCCAGCCCCTCCGAGGACGAGCCGATGAATACCGAGGCTTGTGCCATGATGTTTCTCCTTTACTTCGGGCCGGCGGTGTTCGGGTTAGCGTGAGGCCGGCGGGGGGAAAGTCCGCCGCCCGCGGCGCCGCGAGGAGAAGGAAGATATGCGAGGCGGCGCGGGCTGTCAATTGCCACGGCCGCCGGCCGCGGCGGGGCCGGGCGGCGGGGGCCCGGCCGCCGCCTCCTCCTTGTGGAAGGTCGCGCGGCGCTTCCAGCGCCGGTACATGTCGAGCGAGAAGGCGAGCCAGAGCCCGCTGAAGAGGTAGGCGCCGAGCGTGTCGCTCGGCCAGTGCGCGCCGAGGTAGACGCGCGAGAGGCCGACGAGCAGGACGGGCAGCGCGGCCAGCGTGCAGGCCACGCGGCGCGACGTCGAGCCCTTCGGCAGCAGCGCGAAGGCGGCGAAGAAGAGGAAGCCGAAGAAGCAGACGTAGAAGGTGACGTGCCCCGAGGGGAAGCTCTCGTGCGCCCACTCGCCGCTCACGCGGACGTGCTCCATCGTCGGGCGCGGGCGCGCGACGAGGTACTTGACCACGCGGTTGAGCGCCGGCCCGCCGGCCACGCTCAGCAGCAGCCCGAAAGCCTCCGAGCGGCGGCCGCGCGCGTAGAAGATGAGGAGCGCCGCGACGGCGACGACCCAGGACGTGACGCCGTCGCCCACGAACGAGACGACGCGCATCGCCGCCTCCATGCCCGGCAGCGGGATGGACTGCACCGCGTCGGCGACGCGCTCGTCCCACGCGAAGTAGGCGTTGGCCTTCGCCAGCACCGCCAGCACCGCGAAGGCCCCGAGCCCGGCCATGAAGGCCAGCTCGGCGCGCAACAGCCTCCGGGCCGCCGCCAGCCGCCGCAGCCAGTCCCAGCGCCGACTCACCACCTGCTTCGGGACTTCGTCTTCCATTAAGTTATAATCCTGACGAGACTGCTCCCGAAAATAAACGACCGGCGCGCCCGGCGGCAAGGCGCCGCGGCGCGCCGCCCAGCCAAAGCGGGGTGAAGTTTTGCTCAGAGTCGAGTACAGAGACGGACTCTACCTGCCCGACCTCGACCTGTGGCTCGACGCCGACGGGCCGCGCGAGCGCTGCGTTATCTCGCACGCGCACTCGGACCACATCGCCGAGCACCGGGCGATAGTCGCCACGCCCGAGACGGCGCGCCTCTTCCGGCACCGCCGCGGCGAGGCCGAGGTCGAGGCGTTGGCCTACGGCGAGCGGCGCGACTACGGGGCCTACGCGCTGACTATGTACCCGGCCGGCCACTGCCTCGGCTCGGCGCAGGTACTCGTCGAGGCCGGCGGCGAGCGGCTCGTCTACACGGGCGACGTCAAGCTCCGGCCCAACGTCGCGGCCGAGCAGGCGGTCGTCGTCCCCTGCGACACGCTCGTCATGGAGTCCACCTTCGGCGACCCGCAGTACCGCTTCCCGCCCGACGTGGCGACCTACGAGCGGCTCTACGCCGCCTGCGACCGCGCGCTCTCGGACGACGCCGTGCCCATCGTCCTGGCCTACGCGCTGGGGAAGAGTCAGGAGGCGCTGGAGCTCCTCCTGCGGCGCGGCTACCGCGTGACGCTCCACGGCGCGGTCTGGAACGTGTCGGAGATTTACCGCGAGTGCGGGGTGAAGTTCTCGGGCGAGTACGAGCGCTACGACCGCGAGCACCTGCGGGGGCGCGTGCTCGTCGCGCCGCCGGGCTGCCGCCGCCAGCCGATGGTCTCGAACATCCCCAAGCATTACCTCATCATGCTGACGGGCTGGGCCGTCTCGAAGAGCGCCCCCTACATGTACAGGGGCGTGGATTTGGTGCTGCCGCTCTCCGACCACGCCGACTACGACGACCTCGTCCGCCTCGCCCGCGAGTCGGGCGCGCAGAGAATCATCACCATGCACGGCGCCAGGAAGTTCGCCGGCCTCCTGCGCGAACTCGGCCTCAACGCCGAACACCTCGCCCAGCACCCCTCGCAGCAGAAGACGGCGAGGGGCACGACGAAGCGCGCCGCGGCCGGCGTCGAGCGGAAGCTGTTCGAGTGAAGGCGACGCCGGGCTGCCGCCGCCGCCGCCTCAGCCCTTGAACTTCTCCTCGCAGATGAGTTCGACGGCGCGCTCGATGTTCTCGTCGAGCCCCATGAGGCATTTGACGATGCGCGAGGGCAGGCGGAGCGTGACGACCTGGTACTCCTCGGTCGTCGTCTTCGGGTCGGAGAGCGCGCGGCTGAGGGCGTCGATGATGTCGCGGTAGTCGGCCGGCTTCGAGAAGTACCCCTGCACGCCGAGGCGCTCGCACTGGCGCCGCGTCTCGGCGGCCGTCTCGCCGGTGACGACGACGACGGGGACGTTGGTGTTGACGCCCCGGATGGACTTGAGCGTCTGCACGCCGTGCATCTCGGGGAGCGTCATGTCGAGGACGACCGCGTCCGCCCCCTCGTCCTCGAAGAGCGCGAACCCCTCCTCGCCCGTGTAGGCCTTCGAGACGGCGTACCCCTCCTTGGTGAGCGCCTGCTCGTAGAGCGCCGCCAAGTCCTCCTGATCCTCAATGACTAACACCCTCTGTCCGCCCACGCGCGTTGTCCCCCTTGCAAAGTTCGGCGTTTGGCCCTTTAATTCGCCACGCGCGAATCAAAAACCACAGTTCCGACAAGTTGTCAGGCCGTCGCCGGATTATAGCAGAACTGTCCGCGGAAGAATCTTATGACACAGCCCGTCGCCACCGTCCTCGTCCTGCTCCTCGTCGCGCTCGTCCTCTTCGGGACGGAGAAGATACCCATCGACGTCGTCACCATCCTGCTCGTCATCGGGCTGGTGCTGACCGGCACGCTCAGCGTCTCCGAGGCGTTCGCCGGCTTCGGCAACGACATCGTCATCACCATCGCCGGCCTCTTCGTGCTGACGGGCGGGCTGGTCAAGACGGGCGTCGTGGACCTCGTCGGCCGGCGCCTCCACCGCATCGCGGGCGGGAACGAGTTCAAGCTGACGGCGCTCGTCATGTTCACGGCCGCCGCCTGCGCCTCGGTGATGAAGAACACGACGACGACGGCGATGTTCGTCCCCGTCGTCCTCGGGATAGCGCAGCGGGCGCGCGTCGTGCCGTCGAAGCTTTTGATGCCCCTCGCCTTCGGCGCCATCCTCGGCGGCACCTGCACGCTCATCGGCACCTCGACGAACCTCGCCGTCTCGGGCGCGCTCGCCAAGCTCGGCCAGAGCCAGGAGCTGGCCCAGCGCTTCCAGGTCGACCCGGCGCTGCTCTCGCCCTTCACGATGTTCGAGCTGACGCCGGTCGGCATCGGCATCGTCGTCGTCGGGATGCTCTACATGCTCCTGCTCGGGCTGCGCCTCCTGCCGAGCCGCGGCGGCGAGCAGTCGCTGATGGAGCAGTACGGCATCCGCCAGTACATCTCGGAGGTGGTCGTCGTCGCGGGCTCGCCGCTGGCGGGGAAGACGCTGGAGGAGGGGAACCTCTCGGAGATGCTCGACCTGACGGTCATCGGCATCCTGCGCGGCAAGCAGGGGCGCCTGCCGCCGCGCGGCGAGGAGGTCTTGCGCGAGGGCGACCTGCTGCTCGTGCAGGGGCGGATGGAGGACATCCTGCGCGTCAAGGACGAGGCCGGCATCGAAATCCGCCCCGACTTCGAGCTGAGCCCGCGCGACCTCGAAGGCGGCGACGTGGAGCTCTCCGAGGTGATGGTGCTGCGCGGGTCGGAGATGACGGGGCGGACGCTGCGCAGCCTCAACTTCCGCGACCGCTACGACCTGACGGTGCTCGCCATCAACCGCCACGGCATGGCGCTCCTGACGAAGCTCTCGACCGTCACGCTCCGCTTCGGCGACGTGCTGCTCGTGCGCGGGACGAAGGAGTGCGTCGAGCGCCTGACGGCCGACGGCCACGTCCTCATGCTTGAGGGGCAGTTGGGCGGGACGCGCGAGCGCTTCGGCAAGCGCTGGTGGGCGGTCGCGGCCTTCCTCGTCTTCCTCTCCTTCTCGGTGCTCCACCTGCCGCGGGTGCCGCTCGCCGTCGCGGTGCTCTTGGGCGTGCTCATCCTCCTCGGCTCGCGCGCCGTGATGCTCAACGAGGTCTACGAGCTGATCGACTGGCGCCTGATAGTGCTCATCGCCGGCATGATTAGCTTCGGGACGGCGATGGAGAAGTCGGGCGCCGACCAGTACCTCGCCGACCTCATCGTCAACAACTTCCAGTCCTACGGCGCGCTGGCGGTCCTCGCCGGCTTCTTCGCGCTGACCGTGGCGCTGACGCAGCCGATGTCGAACCAGGCGGCCGCGCTCGTCGTCCTCCCCATCGCCGTCAAGGCGGCGCTCGCGCTCGGCCTCAACCCGCGCACCTTCGCCGTCGCCGTCACCTACGCCGCCTCCTGCTCGTTCCTCACGCCCCTGGAGCCGGCCTGCGTGCTCATCTACACGCCCGGCCGCTACCGCTTCCTCGACTTCGTCAAGGTCGGCTCGATTCTGACCATCGCCGTCTTCGCCATCGTCATGCTCCTCGTCCCCGTCTTCTGGCCGTTCAAATGAAAGTAGACGGTAGAAAAACATTCGCCTGCCGAATCGCCGCGTCCGTCGACGTCGGCGGACGCGGCGCGGCGCGCCGCTGACTGCCGACTGCCGTCTACCGTCTACTTCCTTCCCGCCTTGCGCCGGGGCCGCCGTATTCTTATAATTCGCGGGCTTTGAAAAGCGGGCCGGCGGGGAGGGAATCCGGCGGCCGCGCGAAATTTTCAGGCATCCCGCACACAGAACCGAAAGAAGATGGCCACAATCACCGACTGGAGAGAGCGGCGGCGTGTCGCCGAAGGGCGCACGACTCCCCTCCGCACAATCGCTTCCGGGCTGGCACAGATTGCGCGCGCCGCCTTCGCGGAGCCTTACCAGCTCGCGGTCGAGCGCCACGCCGTCGGACTCCGGCGCCTCCCGCGCGAGCTGGACGGGCTCAAAATCGTCCACCTCTCCGACATCCACCACAGCCCCTTCACGGGCCGCGCGCAGGTCGAGCGCGCCGTCGAGGTCGCCAACAGCCTCCAGCCCGACATCATCGCGCTCACCGGCGACTACGTCTCGCACGAGCGCGAGTACGTCCAGCCCTGCGCCGAGATGCTCGGGCGGCTCCGCGCGCGGCGCGGCGTCTACGCCTGCCTCGGCAACCACGACAACTGGGTGGACGCCGAGCTGGTCACGGACCTCTTCACGCTCGCCGGAATCCGCGTGCTCAACAACGAGGGGATGCGCTTCGAGGACCGCGGCGCCTCCTTCTGGCTGGCCGGCGTGCAGGACACGATGGTCGGGCTCGAAGACTTGCCGCTCGCGCTCGCCGGCTCCTCCGCCGAGGAGATGAAGCTGCTTCTGGCGCACAACCCCGTGATTCTGCGCCGCGCCGCCCGCGCCGGCGTCGACCTCGTCCTCTCCGGCCACACGCACGGCGGGCAGGTCACGTGGCGCCCCGAGCGCTCGGCCTCGGGGCGCGTCCGCCGCCGCATCCTGCGCGGCCTCGGCCGCCGCGGCGCGACCCAGATTTACGTCACGCGCGGCCTCGGCACGGTCGTCCTGCCCGTCCGCTACGGCTGCCTGCCCGAGGTCTCGCTGCTGACGCTCCGCCGCTCCGACTAAAAAGTACTGAGTGCTGAGTACTGAGGACTGAGTAAAAGCTCTCGTCTTTCCACTCAGTCCTCAGTACTCAGTCCTCAGTACTTTTCCTATGGCCTCGAAAGTCGTCACCGTCCCCAACATCCTGACCGTGGTGCGCATGGCGCTCATCCCGGTCTTCGTGGGCGCCCTCTACTACCAGAGGTTCGGGTGGGCGCTGGCCGTCTTCGTCGTCGCGGGCGTGACCGACGGCCTGGACGGGCTGTTCGCGCGGCGTTTTAACCAGTATTCGCCGCTCGGCCAGATTCTCGACCCCGTCGCCGACAAACTCCTCCTCGTCACCTCCTTCATCACCCTCTCGATGCCCTCGATCATGAACCCCACGACGCTCGTCCAGCCGCACCCGCGCCACCTCCCCGTCCCCTTCTGGGTCACGGCGGCCGTCATCAGCCGCGACGTCTTCATCGTCGTCGGCGCCGCCGCCATCAACGTCGTCACGGGTTTCCGGGGCTTCAAGCCCTCTTGGCTGGGGAAGGCCAACACGACCGTCCAGATCACGGCCGTGGTGCTAATCCTTGTGGCGGCGAGCTTTCCGCCGCTGCGCGGGTATCTGCCGACCGTCTACACCACCGTCTTCTCCTTCGCCGTCGTCTCCGGCGTCCACTACGTCTTCTGGACTTCCAAGCTGCTGAACGAAGACCGCCAGCAGCGGGATTCGACCGACTGAGACGGCTAATACACGCCTTTTCAACAACTTGCGCCGGGCAACCCGGTTGGGGGCTCGTGCTACTAAAAGTTGACAAGAAGGGACTCAGGTATTATATTAGCGGCGCATTCAAGGTCGCCGGCGCGTCTGTCAGCCGCCTTCCGCAAGGGGACTGAACCGAGGGGGCCGGCCACGGCAGGCAACTGAAAAATTCGGGAGAGACAGAAAAAATGAGCAAGATTATAGGAATCGACCTCGGCACGACCAACTCCGTCGTGGCCGTGATGGAGGGCGGCGAGCCGACGGTCATCACCAACTCTGAGGGCGGCCGGACGACCCCCTCGGTCGTCGCCTTCACCAAGGACGGCAACCGCCTCGTCGGCCAGGTCGCCAAGCGCCAGGCCGTCACCAACCCCGAGAACACCGTCTACTCGATCAAGCGCTTCATGGGGCGGCGCTTCGACGAGGTCTCGGAGGAGAAGAAGCAGGTGCCCTACGGCGTCAAGGCCGCGGGCAGCGACGTCCGCATCACGGCGGGCGCCAAGGAGTGGTCGCCGCCCGAGATTTCGGCGATGGTGCTCCAGAAGTTGAAGCAGGCGGCCGAAGACTACCTCGGCCAGAAGGTCGAGAAGGCGGTCATCACGGTGCCGGCCTACTTCAACGACTCGCAGCGCCAGGCGACGAAAGACGCCGGCAAGATCGCCGGCCTCGAAGTGATGCGCATCGTCAACGAGCCGACGGCCGCCGCGCTCGCCTACGGGCTCGACAAGAAGAAGGACGAGACCATCGCGGTCTTCGACTTCGGCGGCGGCACCTTCGACATCTCCATCCTCGAAGTCGGCGAGGGCGTCGTCGAGGTCAAGTCCACGAACGGCGACACGCACCTCGGCGGCGACGACATCGACGAGGCGCTGATTAAGTGGATCATCGAGGAGTTCAAGCGCGACCAGGGCATCGACCTCTCGAACGACAAGATGGCCCTCCAGCGCCTGAAGGAGGCGGCCGAGAAGGCGAAGATCGAGCTCTCTTCGACGATGGAGTCGGAGATAAATCTGCCCTTCATCACGGCCGACCAGTCCGGCCCGAAGCACCTCGTGATGAAGCTCACGCGGGCGCGCTTCGAGCAGTTGATCGACCCCATCCTGAAGCGGCTGATGGCTCCGGTCGAGCAGGCGATTAAGGACGCCGGCGTGGAGGCGAAGAAGATTGACGAGGTCGTCCTGGTCGGCGGCTCGACCCGCATCCCGAAGGTGCAGGAGATCGTCAAGAACCTCTTCGGCAAGGAGCCGAACAAGACCGTCAACCCGGACGAGGTCGTCGCCGTCGGCGCCGCCGTCCAGGCCGGCGTGCTCTCGGGCGAGAAGACCGACATCCTCCTGCTCGACGTGACGCCCCTCAGCCTCGGCATCGAGACGCTAGGCGGCGTGAACACCATCCTCATCCCCCGCAACACGACCATCCCGACGCGCAAGTCGGAAATCTTCTCGACGGCGTCGGACAACCAGACGAGCGTGGAGGTGCACGTGCTGCAAGGCGAGCGCCCGATGGCGGGCGACAACCGGACGCTCGGCAAGTTCCACCTCATCGGCATCCCGCCCGCGCCGCGCGGCATCCCGCAGGTCGAGGTCACCTTCGACATCGACGCCAACGGCATCGTCAACGTCTCGGCGAAGGACATGGGGACGGGGCGCGAGCAGAAGATCACGATCACGGCCTCGTCGGGCCTCTCGAAGGAGGAGATCGACAAGATGATGCGCGAGGCCGAGTCGCACTCGGCCGAGGACGCGCGCAAGCGCGAGGAGGTCGAGGCGCGCAACCGCCTGGACAGCCTCGTCTGGCAGATCGAGAAGACCTACAACGAGAACAAGGAGAAGCTCGACGGCGCCACGCAGACGCAGGTCGAGACGGCCATCTCGGACTCGAAGAAGGCGCTCGAAGAGGGCGGGGCCGACCGCCTGAACGAAGCCTTCAACAACCTCCAGACCGCCTCGCACAAGCTGGCCGAGGCGCTCTACCAGACCGGCGGCGCGCAGGGCGGCGCCGGCGGCGGCGAGCAGGCCAACGCGGCGGGCGCCTCCACGGGCGCGGGCGGCGGCGGCTCGGCCCCGGGCGGCGGCGACGACAACGTCATCGACGCCGAGTACGTGGACGTGGACGAGAACAAGTAAAAGCAGTGACAAGTGACGGGTGACGGGTGACGGGTTCTGAAGAGGGCTCGTCTCCACTCGTCACTTGTCACTTGTCACTCGTCACTGCTTTCAAATGGCTAAAGAAGACTTCTACCAGGTCCTGGGCGTGAAGCGGGACGCGAAGCCGGAGGAGGTTAAGAAAGCCTACCGCCGGCTCGCGCGCAAGTACCACCCGGACGTGAACCCCGGCGACAAGTCGGCCGAGGAGCGCTTCAAGAAGATCACGGAGGCGCACGAGGTGCTCTCCGACGAGAAGAAGCGCAAGGTCTACGACCGCTTCGGCCAGTACTCCGACCAGCTCGCCGACGCCGCCGCGCGGGGCCACGGGGCGCCGGGCGGCGCGGGCGGCGCCCCGCGCGGCGCGCCCTTCGATTTCGAGGGCTTCGACTGGGGCAACGCCGCGGGGGCCCCGGCCGGCGCCGGGTCGTCGTTCCGCGACATCTTCTCGGAGCTGTTCGGCGGCGGGAAGTCCGAGAAGGAGCCGCCGCGCCCGATGCCGCAGAAGGGCGCCGACATCGAGATGCCGCTCGCGCTCTCGTTCGAGGAGGCGGTGACGGGCCTGACGACGAACCTCACGGTCAACCGCTCCGAGCAGTGCCCGCGCTGCAACGGGGCGGGCGACACGGGGGGCAACCCCGTCGCCTGCCCGACCTGCCACGGCGCCGGCCAGGTGCAGAAGGCGGGCGGGCGCCTCCGCTTCGCGCAGGAGTGCCCCGACTGCGGCGGCGCGGGCAAGCGCCGGCCGCCGTGCGCCCTGTGCAACGGCAAGGGGACGGTGCCGAAGGCCGAGACGGTGAAGGTCAGGATTCCGGCGGGCGTGGACACGGGCTCGCGCGTGCGCATCCCCGGCAAGGGCGAGGGCGGGCGGATGGGCGCGCCCGCGGGCGACCTCTTCATCATCACCAACGTCGGCAAGCACAGGCACTTCACGCGCAAGGGCGACAACATCTACGTCAAGGTGCCGGTCACCATCTCGGAGGCGGCGCTCGGCGCGCGCATCGAGGTGCCGACCATCGAGGGCAAGGCGCAGCTCAAAATCCCGCCCGGCACGCAGTCGGGCGCGCAGTTCCGCATGCGCGAGCGCGGCATCCCCTCCCTGCGCAACCCCCAGGCGCGCGGCGACCAGTTCGTCGAAGTCCAGGTCATACTCCCCAAAGTCATCTCGGAGGAGACGAAGGAACTCCTCCGCCGCTACGCGCAGCTCAACCCCGAGAACCCGCGCGTGGCGATGGGACTCGAATAGGCGTGAACCGTGAACCGTAAACCGTGACAAGTGAAAGACAGTTTTTATCTCGTCACGGTTTACGGTTCACGGTTCACGGTTCACAGTTATGAAACGGCGTAAGGGCGGAACCTACACGATCAGCGCGGTGGCGACGCAGTACGAGATTCACCCGCAGACCTTGAGGCTCTACGAGCGCGAGGGGCTTCTGAAGCCCTCGCGGTCGGAGGGGAACACGCGCCTCTACACGGACGAGGACCTGGCGCGGCTCGAAGTCATCCTCTCGCTGACGCGCGACCTCGGCGTCAACCTCGCGGGCGTCGAGATCATCCTCAACATGCGCGAGAAGATGGACGCCATGCAGCGCGAGTTCGAGCGCTTCTTCTCCTACCTCCAGTCGCACGCCGAGGAGTTCACGCACCTCACCGAGACGCCGCCGCCGCCCGAGGCCGGCGCGCTCGTCCGCGCCTCGCGCGTCTCCACGCTGCGGCGCCGCGCGCCCACGAATCCGCGCGGCTGAGGGCCGCGCACCGCGCGCCGCCGGCCCCGGACGGGGCAACCCCCGCGCCGATAAAATTCTTGACAACCCCCCGCGCGCGCGCGTAGAGTGCGCTCGCCATCGCGCCAGCTTTAACCGTTTACGCCCCGAAGGAATTCACGCCCGTCTTCGCGTTCCGGGGGGTTGCGTCGGCGCCGTCCGGACTCACCATCGCTCTTAACAACTCTCGAAAGCTCTAAGGCATTTCTTGCGACCGCGGTCGCCACCGCGCACCGGCGGCGGCGTGTCAGGGCGGTTTCGTGCCGGCCGTGCGCCGGGCCGGTTCTCTCGAACGCGTCCCCCGCGCGGCGCCGCCGCCCTCCAACCACGGACGAAGAGGAGGCAACTCACCCATGTCAGTCTCTTTCAACGGCGACATCAAGCCGCTATTCAGGACGAAGGACATCAACTGCATGAACGGGTTCGGCGTGCAACTCGCCGACTACGGCTACATGTCCGACCCGGCGGGCGACGGCACGTACCCCGACCACGCCAACGCCAACCACGTCTACGCGCACCTGGCCGGCACCGAAACGCCGCGGATGCCGACGGGCGGCCCCTTCTGGGACCAGTCACAACTCGACCTCTACCGGCAATGGATGAGCTGCGGCTTCCAGCAGTGAAGGCCGCCGCCCGCCTTCGTTCCCCCCGATTCCTCACGCGCGGCGGCGCGGCGGCCGGATGTCGCCCGCGGCGCGTAAATCCTGTTCTCCCACGCCCAAGCGCGAAGAGCCCTCTCTTCCGAAAGGAAAGCTTATGAAGCGCCTCGTCAAAAAAATCGTTCTCGCCTGCGCGGTCTGCGCGGCCGCGCTCTACGCCCTCGCCGCCTACAGGGGCGCCTCCGCGGGGGCGGCCCCCGTCGCCGCCGCGCCGCAGGCCGCGGGGACCCCGACGAACCCCGCCATGACAGACCCCGACCAGTTCGTCTGGCGCGCGTTCGTGCAGATGATTCAGCCCGCCCCCGGCATGTCGCCGCCCGCGCAGGGCGACTCCACCCCCGTCATCTGGGAGACGTGGGCGACGGACGAAGACACCTTCCCCGGCAACGGCAACCCGAACGCGCCGTGCTTCCCGAACAACCCCGACCCGGCGCACAGTTGCCCCGCGCCCCCGCCCAGCCTCCGCAAGCGCCTCCACGGAATCAAGCAGCAGCAGCTCATAACCCTCACGCAGTCGAGGAACACGAGGTTGAGCGGGGCCGCCCGCGCCGCGGCGGCCACGGGCGCGCGCGGCCTCCTGTCACGCGCCACGGTGCGGCAGGCGCGCGAGGCCGCGAACGCCATCACGCCGGCCTCGGCCCCCGTCTCGCCCCTCAGGAGTGCGCCGGCCCCGCGCGCGAACGTGCGGGCGGCCGCCGCGCCCACGCCGGGCCCCACCCCGTTCGAGGAGGTGACGAGGAACCTGGCCTCCTTCAACTTCATACGCGAGAACAACCTCTACACGGCGGCCGGGCTGGACCAGCAGTTCAGCAACAACTTCGTGGTCGAGTTCCCGCGCGACGCCGTCGAGACGAAGGCGGTGTGGGTGCCCCTGACCCAGATTCCCGGCGCGAACCCGTCGCACTACCACACCACCACCGTCGGCGGCACACGCTTCGCGCTGGTCGCGTTCCACATCATGACCAAGGACACGCCCAACTGGGTCTGGGCGACGTGGGAGCACGAGGACAACGCCGGCCGGTGTGACTACATGGGCTGCCACGACGACTTCGGCGTGACCCCGGCCGACGTCGCGCCGAACCCGCAGACGGGCAACCCCTACACGCCCGGCACGCTGACGCCCGCGCTACAGGCGCTGATGCAGAACATCGGGCCCGAGTGGCAGCACTACCGCCTCAAGGGCGCGCAGGTGGAGTTCGCCGACCCGACCGGCCAGCCGCTCATGCTCGGGAACTCCGTGACCGAAGGCCCGTTCATCCAGACCTCGTCCTGCATCACCTGCCACGCGATGGCGACCACCTCGCCGACGCTGGGGATGCTGCCCATCTTCAACACCACCATCACCCCCCCGGCCCCCGACAAGCGGGCGAGTTACTACGGCGTGCCGGGCTGCACGCCCGGCGCGAGCGGCTGCGCGCAGGGGCCCCCGGGCGCGGGCTTCTTCCCGAAGCCCTTCGACCCGCTCGCCAACCCGCAGGGGTCTACGCGACAGTTCATGCCCGTGGACTTCGTCTGGGCCATCCCCTTCAACGCAAATTGAGGCTTGCGTTCCGGCCCCCACTGACACGCGCCTTCGGGCGCCGGTCGCGGAGGGCGGCGCCCGAAGGCGCACCGGCGACACGCCGCCCCGCCGGCCCACGGCGGCGAATCCGCGCGGCCGAGACCGTCCGTAAAAGGGGGAGGGGCGAGGGCTCTGCTGAGGGCCCTCGCCCCTTCTTTGCGGGGTGAGTTATCTCCGCGGCCTCGGCCGCGGCTTTAGCGGGGGAGGGCGCGTCACGGCGCGCTCAACTCTTTATGCGCGGCGCGGCGCGAACGTTTCGCGCCGGGTGCGCCGTGCAAATAAATTTCCAGCGGCGGATTGGCGGAACGCGCGCCGCGGCGAGGTGCTACAATGCGCGCCGAAACGAAACCCCACCCCGCGGCGCGGCCCCGGCCGCGACAGGACGACAGACACTCCGGGTGAGGCGGAGGCGATGACGCCCGAGCGACTTCGGCAGATCAGACTCATCTACGAGCGTGCGGCGGGGCTCGCGCCCGCGAGTCGCGCCGCCTACCTCGCCGAAGCCTGCGCGGGCGACGAGGAGCTTCGCCGCGAGGTCGAGTCCCTCGTCGGGCCGGCCGCGACGCCCGCGGCGCCCGCCGCGAAGTCGTCTTCGCGCCGCCGCGCGCGCCGCCGCGAGGAGCGCACCCCGCTCGAAGTCGTCCCCGGCCGCACCACGCTCGGCGCCTACCGCGTGCTGGAGAAGATAGGCGCGGGCGGGATGGGCACGGTCTACCTGGCGAAGGACGTCCGGCTCGGCCGCCGCGTCGCGCTCAAGGTGCTGCCGGCGCACTTCGCGCAGGACCAGGAACTCGTCCGCCGCTTCGAGCAGGAGGCGCGCGCCGTCGCCGCGCTCAACCACCCGAACATCCTCACGCTCCACGAAATCGGCGAGGAGGGCGGCCGCCTCTTCATCGTCACCGAGTTCGTCGAGGGGAAGACGCTCCGCGAGCACATGTGGGAGGAGCGCTTCACGGCGCCGGCCGCGCTCGACGTCTGCGCGCAGGTCGCGGGGGCGCTCGCCAAAGCGCACGCCGCGGGCGTCGTCCACCGCGACGTCAAGCCCGAGAACCTGATGCTCGACGAGGAGGGGCACGTCAAGGTGCTCGACTTCGGCATCGCCAAGCGGACGACCGTCCCGGCCGCGGTGGACACCTCGGCGCCGACGAGCGCGCACGTCAACACGGCCTCGGGCGTCGTCCTCGGCACGACGACCTACATGTCGCCCGAGCAGGTGCGCGGCCTCGACCTCGACGGCCGCACCGACGTCTGGAGTCTCGGGTGCGTGCTCTACGAGATGCTGGCCGGGCGCCCGCCCTTCGAGGAGAAGAACTTCGGCGACCTCGTCGTCTCCATCCTGCACGGCGAGCCGCCGCCGCTCGCCGCGACCTCCGCTTCGGAAGCCGAGACGCTCGCGGCGGTCGAGCCGCTCGTCCTGCGCGCGCTGGCGAAGGAGAGGGAAGACCGCTTCCGCACGGCGAAGGAGTTTCAGGCGGAGCTGCGGCGCGTCTGCCGGTTGCTTGAGCTGCGCGCGGAGGCCGTGGCCGCCGGCCTCCCCGAGACGGCGCCGGGCGTCGCGCAGGCGCCGACGCGGTTGCAGGCGGGCGCCCCGCCCGCGCCCGAGCCCGCCGCCGCCGCGCGCCCCGCGGCGAAGCAGACGGGCGAACAGCGCAAGCAGTTGACCGTCCTCTTCGGCGACCTCGCGGGCCTCGCGGCGCTCACCGAGGGTCAGGACGCGGAGGACGTGGGCGAGCTGCTGGGGGCGCTGTGGCCGCTCGTGGAGTCGGTCGTCGCGGGGCACGGCGGCGAGGTGACGAAGCACTTCGGCGAATCGTTCGTCGCGCTCTGGGGGGCGCGCGGCGCGCGCGAGGACGACCCCGAGCGCGCCGTCCGCGCCGCGCTCGACTTGCAGCGGGCGGTCGCCGACTTCGTCGCCGCCGACTGGCCGCGCGACGCGGTGCACGGGTCCGGCGCCCCGGCCGCCGACCTCGGCGGACGGGCGTGGCTGATGCGCGTCGGCGTGAGCACGGGGCTCGTGCTGCTGGCGCAGGCGGCGGCGACGGGCGAGCTGAGCGTGACGGGCGACCCCGTCCGCCTCGCCGCGCGGCTCCAGCAGGAGGCGGGCGCCGCCGGCGTCCTCGTCTCGCACGACACCTACCGCCACGTCCGCGGCGTCTTCGACGTGACCCCGCCCGAGACGTTGCAGACCGGCGGGCGCTCCGACCCGCAGCAGTTCTACCGCGTGCTGCGCGCCAAGCAGCGCGCCTTCCGCGTCCGCACCCGCGGCGTCGAGGGCGTCGAGACGCGGATGGTCGGGCGCAAGGCCGAGCTGCGCCGCCTGACCGACGCGCTCGAATCGGTCTTCGAGGAGGGCGAGCTTCAGGTCGTCACCGTCGTCGCCGACGCCGGCCTCGGCAAGTCGCGCCTACTCTACGAGTTCAGCAACCGGGTCGAGCTGCTCCCCGACGCCATCTACGTCTTCAACGGGCGCGCGGGCGAGTCGGCGCAGGGGCTCCCCTACGCGCTCGCGCGCGACGTCTTCTCCTTCCGCTTCGAGATACAGGACAGCGACCCGGCGGCGGTGGCGCGCGAGAAGCTTGAGCGCGGGATGGTGGCGATGTGCCCCGACGCGCCCGAGGCCGAGGTGCTGATGTGGGCGCACTTCGTCGGCCAGCTCATCGGCTTCGACTACTCGGCGAGCCCGCACGTCTCGGGCATCCGCGACGACGCCCGGCAGGTGCGCGACCGCGCCTTCCGCTACGCCGCGCGCTTCTTCTCCGAAATCTCGCGCCAGTACACCGTCGTCCTCTACCTCGACGACATCCACTGGGCCGACGACGGCTCGCTCGACTTCATCGACCACCTCGCGCGCAACTGCTCGGACGTCCCCCTGATGATCCTCTGCCTCGCGCGCCCGACGCTGCTCGAACGCCGCCCGGCGTGGGGCGAGGGGCGCGAGCGCCACGCCCGTCTCACGCTCCAGCCGCTCTCGAAGAAGGAGAGCCGCCAGCTCGTCGAGGAGATTTTGAGGCGCGCGCACGGCGTCCCGCCCGAGCTGCGCGAGATGGTCGTCGGCGGCGCCGAGGGGAACCCCTTCTACGTCGAAGAGCTCATCAAGATGCTCATCGACCAGCGCGTCATCGTGACGGGCGCCGACGAGTGGAGCGTGGACGCGTCGCGCCTCGGCGAGGTGCAGGTGCCGCCGACGCTGACGGGCGTGCTTCAGGCGCGGCTCGACCGCCTGACGCCCGGCGAGAAGGCCATCCTCCAGCGCGCCTCGGTCATCGGGCGCGAGTTCTGGGACGGCGCGGTCGAACACCTCGGCGCGGGCTTGACGGCGGTCGCCACGCGCGCCACGGGCCGGGCCGCGCCCCCGGCGCGCGATTCGGCGCCGGCCGCCGAGGTCGCGCGCGTGCTCGAATCCCTCCGGGGCAAGGAGCTCATCTACCGGCGCGAGGCTTCGTCCTTCGCCGGCGCGCGCGAGTACATCTTCAAGCACGCGCTGCTGCGCGACGTGACCTACGAGAGCGTCCTCAAGCGCGACCGGCGCGAGTACCACCGCCGCGCGGCCGACTGGCTCGCGCGCCACAGCGGCGGCCGCGTCGGCGAGTACGCCGGCCTCATCGCCGAGCACTACGAGCGCGCGCAGTCGCCCGACGACGCGGCCGAGTGGTACGGCCGCGCCGGGCGGCAGGCGCGCGAGACCTACGCGCCCGAGACGGCCATCCGCCACTACCGCAAGGCGCTCGACTTCCTAGCCGCGCGCGACGCTTCCAAAGAGGGCGGCGCCGCCGAAGACCCCGGGCTCGACGCGCTGCGGCTGGAGTGGTACGAGGGCCTGGGCGAGGTGCTGCGCGTGCAGGCGCGTTACTCCGAGGCGGTCGAGGCTTACGAGATGATGCACGCCGCGGCCGAGGCGCTTCAGGCGACGCCGGCGCAGGCGCGCGCGTGGAACGAAATCGCGCTCGTGCAGAGCAGCCAGGGCGACAACCGCGCGGCCTTCGAGAGCACGCGGCGCGCGGAGGAGCTGGCGCGGGCCGCCGAGGGGCGCGGCGCCGGCGCCGGCGTCGAGCTGGCGCGCGCCCTCTACCTCCAGAGTCAGGTCTACTCGCGCCTCGGCGACGCGCGCGCGGCCCTGAGGCTCGCCGACCGCGCGCTCTCGCTCGTGGACACGCTCGGCGACGAGGGGCGCCGCGTGCGCGCCGAGTGCCTGAAGTCTCTGGGGATGGCCTACCACACGCTCGGGCGGTTCGAGCAGGCCGAGGAGTTCAAGACGCTCTCGCTCGCCATCTACCGCGAGCTGGGCGACCGCCGCTACGTCGGCAACCTGCTCAACTCGCTGGGCGAGACGGCGCGGCTGCTGGGCGACTACGGCAAGGCGTGCGAGCGCTACGGCGAGGCGCTCCAGATCGCGCGCGAGATAGGGAACCGCAACGGCGAGATACTCTACCTGTCGAACCTGGGCGGGGCGCGCGTCGGACTGGGCGAGTACGAGGCGGCGGAGGCCGAGCTGCGCCTGACGATAGAGCTGGCGACCGTCGCCGGCTACGTCGGCGTCTCGGAGAACTACCGCTTCCTGGCCGAGGCGCTGGTGGGCCTGGGCCGCGTCGAAGAGGCGCGGGAGGCGGCGCTGCGCGCGCTCGAACTCGGGCACAGGATAGAGAGCCAGGAGCACGTCGCCCAAGCCTGGCGCGTCCTCGGCCTCGTCGCCTCGCGCACGAGGGCGGCGGTCGAGGTCGGGGGCGAGACGCGCGACGCGGCCGGCTGCTTCGCCGAGAGCCTTTCCATCTTCGGCCGCACTCAGATGGAGTCGGAGCGCGCGCGGACGCTGCGCGACTGGGCGCGCCACGAACTCTCCTGCGGCGACCCCGCCCGCGGCCGCCAGCTCTGGGACGAGGCGCGCGACTCCTTCCAAACCCTCAACATGGCGCTCGAAGTCGAGCGCATGTCGGCGGAAGCCCGACTGTAAGGGAAGGCGTACGACCTACTTGCCCGGCGCCGCGCCGAAGTTGTCTTCGACGACGAAGGATTCGAGCTTGGACGCGCCCTTCGTCGCGCCGACGACGAAGATGGTGTAGAGCTTGCCGGCCTCGACCTTCGCGTTCGGAACGGCGAGCGTCGTGATGTTCTCGCCCGAGCGGCGCACCTCAAGCCCGCCGTCGGTCGGCTCCGTCTCCGCGTAGGCGGTCGCCCCGCCCGCCCTCGCCCCCTTCAGCACGGACTCGGCGCGCCCCGCGGCGTAGAGGTCAACCTCGCCCAGGTCGGGCGACGCGTTGACGAGGCGGACGCGCGCCTTGCCCGCCGAAGGCGGCTCCAGCTCGTCGGCGACGAAGCGCAGCTCGACGCCTTCGGCCTTCGAGAAGAGGCCGGTGCCGCCCGCGGGCAGGGCGACGACCGTGTGGTGGCGGCCCGTGCCGAAGCCCTCGGTCTTCTCGGCCAGCGGCTCGCCCGCCTCCTGCCCGGCCAGCCGCAGCCGGTAGACGCCGCTCGCCGACGGCAGCTCGCGGTACGCGGTCACGTACTTGTAGGCCACGCCGTCGAACGCCCTGCCGTCGCCCGCGTACAGGTCGACCGCGGCCAGCCCCGGCACCGCGTGGACGAAACGCACCAGCGCGTTATTGCGCCCCGCGACCTCCGCGGCCGCGGGCGCGGTCGTCGTGCCCGCCCCGGTCTTCGTCGTGACGGGGCCGTTCCGCTCCGACCCGAGACGGGCGCAGCCGGCCGCAGCCAGCAGAATCAACGCGGCCGCCCCGCGAAGTGCGAACCGCACGCCGAGTCTGTTCATGTAAGACCTCCTCCTTCGTACCTCAAAAATACGACTGTACCGTTTCGCACCGCGAAAAGTCTCTCGACTCTCACGGAGCAAAAGACAAGCCAGCCGCCGCCGCCCGCCCCGAAAACCGTCGAAAGCCCGAACCGCCCCCGCGAACGGCGCCTCGCCGTCTTCTCCAAAAGCTCGTCGCGGCCGCCGGGGTATGCGTGTTGCTTCTGTCCCGCCGAGGCTAAAAGGGTATGCCAAACGATACGTCGGCGAAAAGGGCGCGGGTCGAAGGAGCGTGGATGGCTGAGGGGATGAGCGGCGTCGTGTTCGACGCGGAAGGCGAGCGGGCCGCGCTCGAAGGGCCGGAGGAGGGCGAGGGCGGCGGGCGCGCGCGCGTGCTGCTCGCCGGCGGCCAAAGGCTGCTGCTGCCCACGGGCGAGCTGATGCGCCGCGAGGACGGCGCGCTCCTCTTCCTCGGCAGCTTCGGGGAGCTGGAGGCCGCCGCGCGCGGGCAGGAGGGGGGCGAGCCCGTCGCGGTCGTGCCCGTCGTCGAGGAGGAGTTGCGCGTCGGCAAGCGCGTGGTCGAGACCGGGCGCGTGCGCGTGACGAAGCGCGTGAGCGAGCGCGAGGAGCTGGTGGACGAGCCGCTCGTGCGCGAGGAGTACGAGGTCGAGCGGGTGCCGGTGAACGTCTACGTGGACGAGCCCGTCGGCCCGCGGCAGGAGGGCGAGACGCTGGTCGTGCCCGTGCTCGAAGAGGTGCTCGTCGTCGAGAAGCGCCTGCTCGTGCGCGAGGAGCTGCGCATCACGCGCCGCCAGACCGAGGGGCGCGAGCAGCGCCGCGTCACGCTCCGCAGCGAAGAGGTTTCCGTCGAGCGCGAGGGCCGCCGGCCCGCGGGCTCGGTTTCGGACGGCGACGGGGGGCGGCACGCGTGAGCGGCGCCCCGCAATTCTAACCGCCCGGCCTTTATTCTCTTCCCGGCCGGGCCTCACTCAAACAGACAAGGCAGAAAAAGGGGACTCCGAATGAGCAAGACGATTGTGGGACTGTTCGACAACTACCGTGAGGCGCAGCGCGCCGCCGCCGAGCTGGTCGAGAGCGGCATCCGCCGCGAGGACATCGGCATCACCTCGCGCGACTACGCCAGCTACGAGGGCGACACGCACCGCGAGGAGTCGCACCGCGACGACGAGGGCTTCGGCGACAAGGTCAGCAGCTTCTTCTCCAACCTCTTCGGCGACGACCGCGAGCACGCGAGCCACTACTCCGAGGCGGTGAGCGGCGGCGGCGCCGTCGTCACCGTGGACTGCGAGACGGACGACGCGGCCGACCGCGCCGAGGCCATCCTGAACCGCTTCGGCGGCGAGGTGGACGACCACGAGACTTCGGGCCGCGAGGGCGCCTACGCGGGCGCCGCGACGGGCGAGGCCGGCCGCGCGAACATGGCCGAGGGCGGCGAGGCGCGCATCCCCGTCATCGAGGAGGAGCTGCGCGTCGGCAAGCGCGAGGTCGAGGGCGGCGGCGTCCGCGTCCGCACGCGCGTCGTCGAGCGCCCCGTCGAGGAGGCCGTCCGGCTGCGCGAGGAGCGCGTCAACGTCGAGCGCCGCCCCGTCAACCGCCCCATCACCGACGCCGACCTGAACGCCTTCCGCGAGGGCTCGTTCGAGCTGCGCGAGCGCAGCGAGGAGGCGGTCGTCGACAAGACGGCGCGCGTCGTCGAGGAGGTCGCCATCAACAAGGAGGTCGCCGAGCGCACCGAGACCGTCCGCGACACCGTCCGCAGCACGGACGTTGACGTCGAGCAGACGGGCGACGTCAAGGTGCGCGGCGCCAGCGCCAGCGCCTCGGACGACGCGGAGCGCCGCGACCGCTAGGCCGCGCCGGAAACAACAACGGGCCGGGCGGGCGCGAGATTATCGCGCCCGCCCGGCCCGTTTCGCGTTCAAGACCCCGCCGCGCCGCCGTCCGGCGGGGCGGCTACTTGCCCCCGAGGTACTTCTCGAACCAGTCGAGGTTGGCCTGCATCGCGGCCAGTTGCATCTTCGGCTCGTTCGGCCCGTGGGGCTGGCGCGGTAGCACGAGCATCCTCGTCGGCACGCCCTGCGCCTTCAGCGCGTGGTAGAACTCGTAGCCCTGCGAGATGGGCACGCGGACGTCGGCGTCGCCGTGCTGAATCATCGTCGGCGTCGTCACGCCTCTGACGTTGAACATGGGCGAGTGCTTCTGGTAAAGCTCGGCCGCCTCCCAGAACTGCCCGCCGAAGTAGTCGGGGATGAAGGCCGGGATGTCGGCCGTGCCGTTGAAGCTCATCAGGTTCGTGACGGGCGCGCCCGCCGAGGCGGCCTTGAAGCGCCGGGTCTGCGTCACGACCCACGAGGTCATGAACCCGCCGTAGCTCCAGCCCATCACGCCCAGACGCTCCGGGTCGGCGACGCCCATCTCGACGACCCGGTCCACGCCCGCCATCAAGTCCTGATAGTCGGCGCCGCCCCAGTCCTTGAGGTTGGCGCGGCGGAACTCCGTCCCGTAGCCGCTCGACCCGCGCGGGTTCGGGCGCAGGACGGCGTAACCGCGCGCGGCGAAGGTCGCCAGCGGGTAGACGCCGCGCCCGCCGATGAAGGTCTGCTGGAAGACGCCCGCCGGCCCGCCGTGGACGTTCAGGATGAGCGGGACTTTCCGCCCCGGCTGGTAGCCGACCGGGTAAGTCAGCAGGCCCTCGATCTCTCTGCCGTCCGTGGACTTCCAGCGGACGACTTCCGTCTTGCCGAGCGGCGGCATCCTCACGTCGGCGTTCGCGCGGCTGACCTGGACGGGCGCGAAGTCGGAGACGGAGGCGACGAACGCCTCGGCCGGCGCCTCCGGCGTCTGGCGCAGGAAGCCGAACGTCGTCCCCGAATGGTTGAGGCTGACGGCGCCGTAGACGGCGGGCGTGGCCCTGACCTCGTCAATCTTTCCGGAGGCGACGTCGAACGAGTAAATCTGCGTGCCCGTCCCCTTCGCCTCGCTGAAGTAGAGGCGCCGGCCGTCGGTCGACCAGCCCGCGACGTTGGGCTGCCCGTCGTAGGAGGCCGAGAGCGCGCGGGGCGGCCCGCCCGCGGCCGGGAAAATCTGAACCACGCCGCTCTGCGCCCAGCGCGGCGGGACGTCGCTCGTGAGCACGGCGACCCACTTGCCGTCGGGCGAGAAGGAGGGCGACGTCTCGGCGGCCGGCGTCGCGGCGAAGGCCGTGACCTTGCCCGTCGCCACCTCGACGACCGAGACGTCCGAGGTCGTCCAGTCGTTGGCGACCGGCGTCTTCGCGTGGCTGAAGATTAGCGCCCGGCCGTCGGGCGACCAGTCGAAGCCCGAGACGGTGTAGTTCCCGTCCGTCAACTTCCGCGGCTCGCGCTTGCCCGAGGCGTCCTTCTGGACGGGGAGCAGGTAGAGCCGCGCCATCTTCACGTTCTCGTCCACCCAGCGGAAGTCGTTCTTCGCCTTGTCGTTCTTCTCCTCCTCCTCGGACTTGGGGTCGGTCATGACGAAGGCTATCGAGCGGCCGTCGGGCGACCACTCGAAGTCCGAGACGCCCGACTTCACGTCGGTCAAAGGCTCGGCCTCGCCGCCCGCGGCGCGCAGGAGGTAGAGGTTGTTCTTGTTCTCCTTGCGGTTCGACGTGAAGGCGATCCAGTTCCCGTCGGGCGACCACTTCGGGTTGGCCGAAGACTTGTCGCCGAAGGTGAGCTGGAAGGTCTCCCGGCCGTCGGCCGTCGCCGCCCAGATTTGCGTGACGTACTCGCTGCGGTCGGCCGTCGTCACGGGGTCGCTGACGGTGTAGACGACCCGCCTCCCGTCCGGCGACACGCGGGGCGAGCCGACGGCCCTGACCTTGATTTGTAACTCGGGCGTCCACGCCGCGGGCGCGCTCGTCTGCGCGCGGGCGCCGGAGGCCAACACCAGTAAGGCGACTGACAGTCTCAGCGTTGTTTTCATGTTCGTTGTCCTTCGAACGCGGACGGGTGTCCGGGAGGCGGAGATTCGTCTATCGAGCTTGCCGCACATCCTAACCCCGGAAGGGAAACGAGTCTAGCGTGGCCCGGCGCCCGGCCCCTCCCGAGCAGCCCCGCCACGCGGGCCGACCCGAAAAAAGGGCGCCCGGCGTATGTCTCGCCGGGCGCCCCCGTTCGCGGCGCACCTTATTTTATGACAGGCGGCTCCGGCGCTACGGCCCCACCACCAGGAACACGTCCCACGCCCAGCGGTTGAGCTTCGCGCCCTTCGCGTCGTCCACCTTCGCCCGGTAGCGGAAGCGGTTGCCGTAGCGGCCGGTTAATTACCTCTTTTCTGCGTTCGGCGGGATTGCGCGATGGCAGTCCCCACGACCCGCAGGAAATCGTTCAGGCTCATGTCTTGATAGATGCCGAACTTCGATTTGCCAACGCCGCGCTTGTCCAGGGGTAAGATACGGTTGCCCAGAACTTCATATCCCGTGACGATGCTATAGGTTTGTTCTTCGCCAGTAGCTTTAAGGAAGAACACGTAGTGGTGACCGGCCCGCGGCATACCCTGTCCGGCAATTTCGTATAGTTCGACGACGCCTGAAGGAAACCTCACGCGACCCCCTTCGCGCTCGGCGGCTATTATGCCGCCGGGGGCAATTTTCACCCCGCCGCTCTCCATCAGCACCTCGTCGGCGCGTAGCGAAAACTCGGAGTAGACACCGCTTTTATTATTAGACAGGTAAGCCTTCGCGTCCATTACCTCACCCGTCACCACCGCATCACTTTGGGCGACGGGGAGCGGCGGGAGGTGCATCTCCCAGTCGTTGTCCCTTACGGTCGTTTGATCTTCGCCGCTGTTTTCGGGCTTCGCCACCATCCCTCGGCCGTCATAGCGGCGGTTCTTCCCGCGTCTCTTCTGAAGTTTATCTTGGTCCTCGGACTCGGCAGGCTCGTAGTCCGCGACCGGAAATTGACTCTCGTATTCGGCCTTCTCAGCCCTGCCGAACCTTCGGGGGGCTGTGATGAGGTCTGGGGAAGGTTATTTTGTGTTTGAACTTGCGGGGTTGTTACCACCGCCGCAGCGATAATGGTAACTATGATGAGAGGCAGAAAGATTTTCTGGAAGGTGTGCATGTGTAGACACTCCGGCCGGCACTTACTGATGTTGCTGTATTGAGATTAATCAATGCCTGGTTAATGAAACCTGTTGGAGTTTCACCGCTATGATTACATCTCAGGTCGTGTCGCCTAAAGTGTTAACTGAGCGCGAGGTGAAAGGTTACGAGAAAGTCGCGTCTGGGGGAAGCCGCGGCTGTTTTCGTCGGTACGCGGAACTTTTACTCCCGTGCAAATTCTATGTCAATGAAATTTCCGAGGCGTATCGCCGGGCACGCTCGCTAAAGGCGGCCGGCTTACGTGCCCGTGCCGCGGCGGCCGCCGAAGTATATTGACTTGCGCGCCCGCGCCCGCCGGTGATAGAGTGCGCGCCCTCCGACACACGGGCTCTCAAAAACTTCCGCGCGCCCCGACTTCACCGCCATGCCGTTCGGCGCGCGAGGAGTTGGGGCGGCTGCCCTCTTCCTCCGGCTCGCCGCTCGACTTCATCCTCCTGCTCGGCGGCGAGCCGGAGGAGCCACTACCGACATTATATTTCTAATTTTTGTATGTGTATGAGACAGACATCAGTGTTTACGCGCCTGACGAGCGTCTGCATACAGAAATCTTGTATGTAGACGTGAGCGTGAAGCGCGCGATAGTCTGGCATAAAGAAGCGGTCGCCCGGCGTACATCTTGCCGGGCGACCGCTTCCGCTACGCAGCTTACTTGTTATAGCCAGTTCTCGGCCGCTACTGAACGGGGACGAGGAAAACGTCCCACGCCCATCGCCCCGCCTTCGCACCCTTCGCGTCGTCAATTTTCGCGCGGTACCGGAACTGGTTGCCGTGCTCGTCCACCCGCTTCGACTCCTTGTAGTCGAGGTGCAGCCGCGCCAGCCCGAGCGAGGCGGGCGTGTGCAACTCCGACGGCTGCGAGACGCCGTCGTGGTTGGCGTCGCGCCACAGCCGCAGGTGAGCGAAGACGGCGTCGCGGCCGTCTATCACGCCGTCACCGTCGCCGCCCCGCTCGGGCTTGTCGAACTCCGCGAGCGCGAGGAAGCCGTTGGGAGCCGGCGAGGGCGGCTGCGGCGTGAGGTTGCCGAACAACTCCCGGCCGTTACTAATCGCCCCGTCGCCGTCGCGGTCTAAGGCGAGCCACGCGTCGTCCGCGCCGGCCGCCGTCCACGAGAGGCGCTCGGCCGCGCCGTCGGCGTCGAGGTCGAAGCTCACGCCTCCCTGTAAGCCGGTCAGGGCGAAGCCGTCGCCGGCCACGTCCACCAGCACGGGCGTGTCGCCGGAGCAGATGCCGTTGAAGCATACTTTCAGCGCCCCGCACGGCGGGTTGCACGGCGGCCCCTCGTCCGGCGTCGGCGTCGGGGTAGGCGGGCAGCAGGCATAGCCGCCGTCGGGCCTCGAAGTAAATTCGTACTCTTCACCATACTCCGTGCAGGTCGTCGGCCCGCTCACGATGACACAGCCGTTGTCGAGTGTCTCCCCCACGCAGCTAGTTTCGCCAGCCCTACAGTTCCAGCGGCAATTCTCCGTCGAGAGGTTGGGGTCTGGGTTGTAGAGCTCCGGCGTGCAGCAGGGGTTGGGGCCGCGGCTCCGTCGGCGCGCAGCTCGGCGTGGGCGTCGGCGTGGGTGTCGGGGTGGGCGTCGGCGTCGGATTGCTGCATGGAAACTCCGACTGCCAAGTTTCGCAAGAGCCGTTATCGCCACAAGTGGCATAACAGGTAGTACCCTGGATTGGCCTTCCGCAGCTCTTTCTCCCCAAATTATCTACTGTAGGCCCGGTGTTATCGTGACAAGTTGTGGTCTCATATGGAACATACATGAAAGCCGAGGCGATTAACCTCGGCTTCAGCGTACACGGCATTATGTCAGCCTGTTTAATGTCTGGACTTCGGAAGGGTCGGGTAATGCGGGCATCCAAAGAGGCGAGAGCCGGGAACCCGAAACCCGGAGGCTGATTGAGGTAAGGAGAATTTAACAAGGCTACCGGCGCTGGCCGTATCCAGAACGCGCCGTTAGCAAATCGGGCTTCCTGTACGCCCATCCTTATACCGAAGTCCCCGTATAACTCGCCTTTCTTGGCCAGAGCCTTCAACATCCTGGCAGGATATAGGGTTTGAACCTCAACGACTTGATATGCGTCTGGGGCGATGGAGACATTAACTAATGGGAAAGTGTCCTCCAATAAAATCTTCTCGGGCTCGGCGAACTTAAATACCTCAAACCTTACTTGCACTGAGACGATGGTTTGGGAGCTTTTATTCTTGACCTGCACCCTCTTTATCTTTGTTATCCCTACGTGTTTCCCTGCCCCGGACAGCAACTGGATGCCACTTATATAAGCCGGCACTAAGGGTTCATTCTTCTGGTTAAAATCGAGCAGTGTCGAATATGTCCACTCGCCACCGGGCTTGTCATCCTTTACTTTCAAGTCGTCGTCGTTGAACTCTTTCGCAATGTCTTCACCAGGCATGAACGGAGGTTTTTGGGTGCCGTGTCCGCTTCCCCCGTTCACCGTGGCGGAAGACCGCACCAAGCTGGCCGCGAACCCGCAGACGACGACAGCGGCGAGCAGGAAGAAGAGTGTGAAGGGAGCAACATGCCGGCGGCTTAACATCGTGCGAAAGCTGTGAGCGTGCACGACGTCTACCCTTTCGAGAGGTCTGTGAGTCTGGCAGAGTCCATGTGATTAATACCCGTCGAGGCGGCGGGGCGCTAAGCGCGACTGCCAACTTATACGCCCCCCGTGGCGAAGCGTCAACGGTTTTCGACAAGCGGCTTCAAGTCGGCGGCTTCCTGTCGCCCCCAAAACGTGCCGTCAGCGAAGCGCACCTCCTGCACCCCTATCGTTAGCTTGAACTGGCCCTTGAGTTCGCCGTCCCTCGCCAGAGGGTGAAAGAGGTGGACGGGGTAGATGGTCGGTATCTCTACGACCTTAGCACTCTCGGCTTCGGCCCAGAAGTTGACGAAGGGGGTGGCGCCTTCCAGCAAGACCTTCGACGGGTCATCGAAGCTAAATATCTTCCACCTGAGCTGCACGGAGTTGACGGCCCTAGAACTCCTGTTCTTGATCTCCAGCCTCTTGACCTTCACCACCCCCGCATACTTCCCTTGCCCGGACAATGATTGAACTATGCTGACGACCACCGGCACCGAGACGTCGTAGAACTGCTCCTGGTCGGTTGCGATGCTGACGTCCCACTGGCCGCGCGGCTTCTTCTGTTCTTTTACCTTCAGGTCGTCGGCGTCGAACTCTTTTTCGGGGTTCGGGTTATTAAACTCAGGGGGGATTTGAAGGCCGCGCCCGTTGCCGGCGCTCGCTTCCGCAGAGTGCTGCACGGTACTGCCTGCTTACCCGCATAAAAAGACGACTGCGAGCGAGAAGAAGATTGTGAGGGGGGTAGCGTTCGGGCGACTCAGCGCTGAGCGGAGGCCGTGAGTATGCATGTTGTCTCTCCTGTCAAAGCCGGACGTGAGTACCGGGATGCGAGGCCCTGCGTGAGACTGTACACAACCGTTAGAGGTTTCGGCGCCGGCAGCGTTAACAGGTTTGCGACGGCGCACAAACCTTGGACCCCCGTTTCGGGCCGAGGTCAACGAAATTCTCCCCCGCCTCCATGCCGAAACATTAGACATACGCCCCCTTGTTTCAATTGAGATACCCGTAAAACTAAAACTTCGCGCAGAATCGCCCCGCGACGAAACCGCGTAGGCCGCGGGCCATCCCGCCCTTTCCTCCAAAGTAAATTTACTTGCGCGCGGCGCGAGCTGAGTGCTACAGTGCGCGTCCACCGACACGCGAGAAGCCAGCGCCTCACCCCGCCAGGTGGCGTCTTCAAACATAAAAAGTTTCCGTCTGAGAGCCCTCACGCGGGCCTCGGACTTTGCCGCGCGCCCCGACTTCACCGCCATGCCGTTCGGCGCGCGGCGCGGCCCGCCGGGCCGCCGGGAGACTCACCCATGAACGGCAACGCTTTCGTCCGCGGCGCGAAGCCTCGCGCCGGCCTCGGCATCTCTCTCCTCGTCGTCGCCACGCTCGCCTGCCTCTCAACCCCTCGACACGCCGCGCGCGCGCAGGACCTCGACGAAGCCTCCTTCTCGGGCGTCGTCTCGGACCAGCACGGCGCGGTCGTCCCCGGCGCGACCGTCACGGCGCGGCCCGCGGGGACGAAGGCCGTGCGCTCGTGTGTGACCGACGGCGCGGGGCGTTACCGTCTGGTCGAGCTGCCGCCCGGCGCCTACACGCTGACGGCCGAGCGCGCCGGCTTCGCCGCGGAGGAGAGGGGGGAGGTGCGGACGCTCGCGGGCGAGTCGGTGCGCCTCGACTTCACGCTGCGCCCGGCGGGCGTCGCGGCCGAGCAGACGGTGAGGGGCGACGCCGCCTCCGCCGCGCTCGACACGACGCGCACGGTGGCGGGCGGCGCCGTCACGCGCGAGGAGTTGGAGCGGCTGCCCTCGTTCTCCAACTCGCCGCTCGACTTCGTCCTCCTGCTCGGTGGCGTGACGGAGGAGCCGCTCTCGACGCGCGGCGCGGCCGAAGACCGCGACGAGTCGGGGCGGGCCGCGCCGCGCCGCGCCGCCGAAGCGCCCGAGGAGGCCGGCGCCTTCGCGCTCGCGGGCGGCGCGGCCTACTCGAACAACGTCACCGTGGACGGGCTCGACAACAACGACGACCGCGCCGCCCGCGAGCGCTTCGTGCCGCCCGCGTCGGCCGTCGAAGAGGTGCAGGTCGTCACCAGCCAGTTCTCCGCCGAGTACGGCCGCGCCTCCGGCGGGCGCGTCAACCTCCGCACGCGCTCCGGCTCGAACTCGCTCCGCGGCCGCCTCTCTTACCATTTCCGGGACGAGAGCCTCGACGCGAACACCTGGAACAACAACCGCCGCGGCCTCGCGCGGTTGCCGCTGCAAGAGCACCGGCTCGGCCTCACGCTCGGCGGCCCCCTGCGCCTGCCCGCGGGCCTGTTCGGCCCCGCGGCCTACGACGGCCGCGGCCGCACCTTCTTCTTCGCCGCCTACGAGCGCGACCAATTTCTCGACTCGACCCTGATTGACGCGCTCGTCCCCGTCGAACAGAACCCCTCGTTCCCGCTGCCGCGCCCGACGACGCTCACGGGACGCCGCTTCGAGGCTTCCGAGTCGGGAGCCACGCCGCCGCACGCGCCCGCGGAACTGGCGCCCTTCGTCGAACGCGTCTCGACGCCGCTCGACTCGACGGCCTTCACCGCGCGCCTCGACCACAACTACACGGAGACGCACAACGGCGCCCTCCTCCTCCAGCTCGGGCGCTCGAAGAACCTGCGACAGTTCGGCGGCGGCCTCCGCCTCGCGGAGAGCCTGCAAGGCCGCAGGCGCGACACCGACGCCCTCGCCTACACGGACAACTTCGTCATCAGCGCGCGTGCGGTCAATCAACTGCGCGCGCAGGTCTCGCGCCTGCGCCCTTCTTTGCGCGCCGCGGGCGCGCGCCCCGTCGTGCTCGTCCGCATCGAAGACCCGCTCGGCGCGACGTCGGAGGCCGGAGACCGCTCGGGCACGCTCGTCGCCGGCTCCTCGACCTCGGGCGCGACCGACCGCGCCGAGACGCGCTTCCAGCTTCAGGAGACGCTGACGCTCGTCCGCGGCGCGCACACCCTCAAGCTCGGCGCAGACCTCCAGCGCGTCCGCTCCGCCTTCGACGACCTGACCGACGCGACCGGCACCTACAGCTTCGAGAGCGCCGGCGACTTCCTCGCCGGCGCGCCCTCGCGCTTCCGCCAGCGCTTCAACGCCGGGTCGGTGCAGCGGAACACCTACGCCGGCCTCTTCATACAGGCCGAGTGGTGCCCGCGCCCGCGGGTCACGCTCACGGGCGGCCTGCGCTACGAGCGCGAGAGCGTGCTGCGCGACGCGGACAACTTCGGCCCGCGCCTCGGCCTCGCGTTCGATTTGACGGGTGACGCGAAGACCGTCCTGCGCGCCGGCGCGGGCGTCTTCTACAACCGTGCGCTGCTGCGGACGCTGGACGACTTCGCGCTCGGCCGCGCCGTCGTCGGGTTCGACACCGACGACCTCCCGCCCGCGGAGCGCGCCGCCTTCCTCGCCGCCCGCCTCCGCTTCCCCGAAACGCTCACGGCCGACTCGGCCGCCGTCCGCGACTTCGGCGCGCGCGCCACAGACTTCTCGCGCCGCCTCGACCCGGACATAAAAATACCGGAGAGCTATCAGTTGAACGTGGGGCTGGAGCGCTCGCTCGGGCGCGGCTTCGTCGTGGAGGCGAGTTACACGTTCAACCGGGGGCTGCGCCTGTGGCGGGAATTTAACGCGAACGCCCCGCGGCTCCCGCCGGGCTTCGCGGACTTCACGGCGTACCTCCTCTCGCGCGACTTCGCCAACTTCCGCGACGCTTCGGGCGCGCGCCCCGTCTACGGCGCCTCGACGGCGGGCGAGCTGGTGCGCTTCACGCTCGCGCCGCCGGGCGCCGACGGCGTCGCGCGCGTCTTCGAGTTCGGCGTGCCCGTCTCGGTCTTCGACCTGAGCGGCGTCGGCTCGGCGGTGACGCTCGGCGCGGCGCTCGCGGCGCTCCGGCCCTTGCGCCCCGACCCGACGCGCGTGCAGGTCGAACAGCTCGCCTCAATCGGCAACAGCTTCTACCACGGCCTCGTCGTCGAGGCGCGGCGGCGTTTCCGTCTTTCGGGGCGAGGCGCGGGCGGCTCGCTGCGCGCGGCCTACACGCTGTCGCGCCTGGTCGACGACGGCGTGGTCAACACTTCGAGCGCGGTGCGCGCCGGGGACTTCGGCGCCGAGCGAGCGCGCAGCCTCCTCGACCGGCGCCACCGCCTCGCCCTCGCCGCCACGCTCGACGCGCCGCGCGCGTTGGGCCGGCTCAAACTCGCCGCGGTGCTGCGCGCCGCCTCGGGCGCGCCCTTCAACGTCACGCTCGGCGGCTCCGACCGCAACCTCGACGACGTCGGCAACGACCGCCCCTCGTTCGCGGGCGACCCGCGCCTCATCCGCTGGCGCGCGCCGGGCGACCCGCTCGACCCGCGCCTGCTCGAAGCGTTCCGGCTCCCGGCCGTCGGGCGGACCGGCGACCTCCCGCGCAACGCCGGCCGCGGCCCCGCCCTCCTCACCCTCGGCCTCAACCTCGAACGCGAGTGAGGGGAGACACGATAAAGGAAGTCAATGATTCACGATAACGGGAGGAATTTTAGTACGCAGGTGGTACGTCATGGGATGAGGAGTTTGAATCTGTCAATATAGAATTCTGGTGCTTATCGTGTTTCGCTAGTAGTCGGGTTGAGAGGATGACGAGGGGCGACCGCTCAGGACGCCCCTCGAAATTTTATCGCCCTCCGCTGCCTACGCTGCCGACGCTGCCGGAGCGGACGACGCGGCCGGAGCGAGCTTGAGGAGTTCAAGGAGCTTCTCGCTCTGCCGGATGTAGGCTGCCTCACGCGACGACGCGTAGGCAGCGGAGGCAGCGTAGGCAGCGTCGGCAGCGTAGGCAGCGGAGGCAGCGTAGGCAGCGTAGGCAGCGTAGGCAGCGTAGGCAGCGGAGGCAGCGTTCCGCCACTCTTCCCGCGAAACCTCTCCACCAGCCAACAGCCGCTCGTACAAGGCCGCGACCGCCCGGATCGCCTCGCGCGTCCGCTCCGTTCGCGCGAACTTTATGACACCCTCCTCGGCGTCAACCAACAGCCACACGATGAACTGGTGGAAGGCAACGAGCAGGTCAGCGCCGACCGGGATCGCCTCCAGGAATGCCTCCGGCCAAGCCTGCGCCTTGCCGTTCGGCAGATTCTCGAAGAGCCGGTCTTCTAGGTAAGCGAGCTGCCGCGGGATGCCCAGCGCAACCTCGTACTGAGCGTGGTTGCTGCTGTGGATCGTGCAGCCCACCGCGCAGCCTTTGCCGTTCTGCCAGTAGGTGCCCTTGACCAGTTCGTCGGCCTTGCAGTGCGCGCGGACGCGGCGCAGGTACTTCCTCTTGATGGCGGCGTCGCCGTGGTAGGCGATAAGTGGTTCAGACATTAGGTCTCCTTTCCTTCATCCCAAACCCTCCGCTACCGGCGCGGAGACCCCAGCATTTATGCCGGGTGAGGAAGCGCCCTCCGTGAACACTTCCGACCTCCGCGACCGACAGTTGAAGCAATACTTGAATCGTTTCGTCTCTGTACCACATGTGGGGCAGAGGTGTTTTGCTGCGCGCTGCGCCCGCCACTCTCGCGTGTACTCCGCGCGTTTGTTCGCGCAGGGACGGCAATAACTTTTGGTTCCGTGTTTACCACGCGGGTTCCGACACAGGCGGCAGAGGCCGCGGCGCATTGTCCGCCTGTGACTCTTTTCAGAGTGTGCCTGTGACTTTCTCGCGCACCGTTCGCAGTAAATCGCCGTCTTGAGTTCGTCGCCGCAGTAAATACACAAGCCGAACCCGCGCCGAATATCGTGCCGCTTACAATGAGGCATCGTTGTTACCTCGCACTAGAAGCCACGCCCTTCAAGGGCGCGGAGGGTTCACTGGCGTACTCATTCGGCGCCCGGGAAAAGCGGCGTCTCTTTCTCCCGCCTCTTTGGCCTCGGCAGCTCCGCCGGCTTGCCGCTCGCCCGCGAGAGCCGCAGCCTCCCCGTCTCACAGTTCGCCTCGTCCAGGTCTATGCCGACGAAGTCGAAGCCCTCGAAGACGCACGCCTCTCCCGTCTTGAACGTGCCCGCGAACGGGTCTAAGACGCGACCGCCCGGCGGGGTGACGAGACGAACGAGGTGCCGCATGAGGGCCACGGGTTTAACGGTCGGGTGGTTGCCGCCGCGCCTCTCTTCTTTGCTGGCTTTGGCGCAGTAGAAGAAGCGGGAGGCGCCGCCCGAGTCGCCGAAACGCGCCCCTGCCGCACGGACGAACCCGTCGCCGTAGGTATTAGTTTCGGACAGGTCGTAGGCCCACTTCTCTTGCGGGCCTTGCGCGTACCCTGCGCCGTGCAGGTGACCACTCTGCTCGTCGAGCAGCCGGACGGCGCACCCCTCGCCGTGCTCGACTTCACAGGCGCAGCCGAGGATGACGTTACTCGGCCAGCGGCCGGACGGGACGCGGTACTCGCTTCCCGCTTTGAACGCCCCGTAGATTTCGTTACTCGCTTGATTTACGGTGTGGGGATTCTTCGCGTATATGTCGTCGCCGTCCTCAATCCGAATCCGGCACCCGTCCACGTTGATTGCGCCCGTCCCGTACCTGAGGACGTTGGCGGCGACAGTGGATTCCGAGAGGGGCTTGCGGGCGACGATTATCGGCTCGTTCGCGGGCTTTAAGGCCGTACCCCAGCCTTGCCAAGCCTCGGCCTCTGGCGTTGCGGGGGCTGTATCAAGCTTTGTGGCGCGCGCGGCTTTCAGACTGCTCGTGTGAGTATCGTCGGCGTAGGTCGAGCCCACTCCCCAGTGGCCCACCGTGCCGTCTGCGTAGGTGCGCGGCCCGAGCGTCTCTCTCTCCGCCCCCGCCGCCTTATCAATCGCCGTCGACACGTCCAGGGACTTCGGGAAGCCCGAGCCGTAGAGCCACTGGATTTGATCGCGGATTTCAAATCCCGCGTCCTCAATCGCGCAGGCGATGCGGTGCACAGTCCGCGTCCCGCCGAAGGCGAGCAGGTGGGCGCCCGGCTTCAGAGCCTCGTAGACCGCGCGCCACGTCCCGACCTGGAAGGAGATTCCCGACTTGTCCCAGCTCTTACCCATGAAGCCGAGTTCATACGGGCAGTCGGTGACGCACGCGTCGAAGCCCGGTTCCAGCATGGGAACCGCTATCCTCATATCGCCGCAGATGACTTCCCAGGTCATTCCTTTGAACCTCTCAGGATGGCTATGACAAGACTGCTTAACGCGAAGTGAAGAGTCCATCCCCACAGCAGCGAGCCGCTCGCATAACGGCAGCAGATCGCCGACGCTGTTATGAACACGAAGCAAACCAACAGTCTGCTTATCAATGTGCTCTCCGTTTGAGTGCTGCCCGGCGGGCTGCGCGGCGACGCCTCTTGAGACGAGGCAGGCGCGGGATGCGAAACCAGCCGGGGAAGATTTGGTCGAAGTAAGACGCGCCGCAGTGCGGACAGGGGTCGCAGCCGGACTCGTCGTAGTAAAGCTCCCGGCAGCGGGTGCAGAAGGCGTTGACGTTTGGCAGCTCGTCGTGCGGGCGAGAGACCATCAACGTCAACTCACTCGGGTCTACGCCGAGGTGCGTGGCAAGGGCGCGCCGGAGTTGGTCGAAAGCCTTGACCGTTTCTTCTTTCATACGGTGCTCTGCCTGCTTGCCGCGAGGACGGCGATGATGATGAGTAAGACGATGATGACGATGCTGAGGCATCCGGCCACGTTGACGAGGAACGGCCGTCGCGGAGTCCCGTTCGGATTTTCCTGTGTCATCTAAAACCTCCGTTGGTTTGCTCTGTCCTGGAAAGTTTGTCGGCCCACCTCACATGGGCGGGGTCTAGGTCGAAGACCGGGTGTAACCCCTTGTGCTCTGTCGTCGGGATGAAGAGGACGAGCGTCGCGTCCGTCCAGGAGCCGAGCTGCGCGGGGTTCTCGATGCCGGGGGCTACTTCGTAGAGGACGCGCCGGCCGATGTCTTCCTCCGTGAGCTGGGCGATTTCAATCATTGATCCTCTGCGCGCAGCCCATACCTGTGCTCAATATCGCCGAGCCATAGTTGGCCTGTCCGCGTCGCACGCGTGCGCCGTGAGTTGAACTTGTGGCGCTCCACGTCATAGGTCAGGTGGCACCGTTGGCAGAGAGCAACGACGTGCTCAGGCTTCGCGCACTTCTTGCCGGTCTCCCCCTCGCATTTACAAACACCATCTTTGGCGTCCAAGTGTGCGACCGTGAGAACCACCTTCGAGCCAGTCTCCGGATGCGGCTGGTGATTCTCAGCCGTGCACCATTCGCACCTGTTCTGCGCGCGCCCGATGCGAATCTGCACGCTGAACTCGTGCCAGTTATAGGGGTAGCGCGTGTAGTCAATCGGCATCGCTAGATCGTCTCCAGCGCGCGCGTCAGGCCGAAGCGAACGATGCGCCAGTCGCGCTCGGTCAAGGTGGCCTCGATGATTCTGCCGGGCTCTCCCTGCGCGACCTCGACGATGTATTTCCGGTCCTCGCCGAGCACCTCGGTGGCGCGGTCGATCACGCCTTGAATAGCCTCGGCAACGTCCGCGGCGTTTGCGCCTGTTCCGAATTCTGGGTCGTAGCTGTCTGAGACTGGCCCTGGCATGGTTACTTCCACCTTCCTTTCGTCGAGTCGAAATCTTGCAGCTCCCGCTTCAGGTGTCGGAGGCTGCTGAGAGGCATCTCGCGGAGATGAGCTAGGACGTAGCTGACCATCGCCGAGGGCTGCCGGTTGGGGTTTGAGAAATTACAGGGCGAGCCTGCTTCGATGATGCAGCTTGAGGGCACGATGGCGACCCACTCGCCCTTTGAATTGAGGAGGGTGTGGTAGGCCGACCCGAACTGGGCCTTCGTCGCCTGGTTGTACGTGACGGAGAAGCCGTCAGGAAATCTAACCGTCAACATGCTCGTGCCCCTCCTTGTCGCGCTCGATGATCTCCATCAGGCGCAGGATCGCGGCGTCGGGTTCGTCGAGGCCGACGAAGATGTTGTTGTCGAAGAGGACGTTGAGAGCGTTCTCGTTGACCTCCTTCAGCTCGTCGCCGACGAGGGCGATCTGCCCGCGCTCGACGGCCTCGCAGAAGCGGAAAAGCCAGTAGAGCGCCTTGTCCCTCGCGAGCCCCGCCTCGTCGGCCTCGTATTCGAGGTTCTCGATGCGCTCCGACTGGCGCGCGAAAATCCGCTCAGCGCGTGTGGGCTTGGCGCGGAAGCCCGCAAGCTCTTTGTCTATCGCTTCACTCGTTGCAGTCACGGTCATGATTACCTCCTACTTGTCGTGGATCGCGCGGAAGGTGCCGCCGCCCACGCGCTTGACCTCGATCTTGCTCAGCATCTCTTCGCTGATTTGCGCCATGTGGTTGTGGCCGACGAAGACGCGGAGCGCGAGATTCTGAGCCGCCATGTGCTCGCTGCTCGTCGAGCTGGCCTTGACGTCGGGGTCGTCCACGAGCCAAGCCCTGAAGCCGTCGCGCGTGCGGGTCGTTTTGATTTTGAGTATTTGCATTACAGCACCTCGATTGTGACTCCCCCTTATCAGCTCACCTTGCGCACGGCGCGCACCTGCGGCTCGCCGTGGTCCTTGAGGTCGAGGATTTCGGCTGGCACCTTGCGGAGGCCCAGCTTGTGCGCCTTAAGGAGCGCCGAGTTGCAGACGTTGCCGAGCGCCAGCGGCGTCTTCGCGTGCTTAGCCAGGAGCCGCACGGTCTCGCGCTCGAAGAGCTTCTCGGCGTCGCCCCCGGCTACCCTCACGCGGTGCGCGACGTAGTCCCACGCGACTTTCTCGAAGGTGGGCATCTGCACGACCTCGATGCGCTCGACGATCTCGCGGAATTTGGCGTCGCGGAGACGTCCCTCGAACTGCGGCTGGCCGAAGAGCACGACGCCGACGAAGCGGTCGTAGCCCTCGCCCAACTCCCAGAAGTTCTTGAGCGCCGTCAGGAGCCGGTCGTCCAGGTGGTGACACTCGTCGAAGCCGATGGCGACGCGCTCGCCCCGCCCGTTGGCGTCCGCCAGCACGCGCTTCAGCTTGGCGGCACGCGCGACCAGGTCGCCCGGGACGGTCTGGTTGAAGGAGGCGAGGAGGAACGTGACGATGGAGCCCGAGTGGACGCGATCCATGTTGAAGAACTCGGGCCAGAGGAGGCGCAGGCGGCCGTCCGTGCGCGCGACCGTGTCCACCACGCGGCGCTTCAGCATCGTCTTCCCCGAGCCGATCTCGCCGGTGACGACGAGGAACCCCGCGTAGTTGATGGCGTCCTCGACCTTCGCCGCGACGCGGTCGAGCTGCGGCGTGGTGAAGACCTCGGCCTTCGACAGCGGGTCGCCCGTGAAGGGGTCGCGCTTCAGGCCAAAGTGGCGCTGGATTTCGGCGGGCAGTGTGGCGCGCTGTGCGATCATGTCGTCCTCCATCTCTCCGAAAATTTTCTCGACCTCGGCCTTCGCCTCCTCGGGCGTCTTCCCGCGCAGCTCCAGGAAGCGGCGCAGGTGTTTGGGGATTTCGGTCTTCAGCCGCTGCTCCTGGTAGACATTCCCGCCTTCGCACGCGCCTTTGAGGGTGTTGAGCGAGGACACGAGCTTCCCGCCGCACGCGCCCCAGAGCTTGTTGAAGCTGAGGCCGTGCTGCACGCGGAAAGCTTCGAGCCGGAGCCCCCACGAGCCCAGCCCGGAGTAGTCGGCCTGCTCCCCCTCCGCACGCGGCGAGACGGGTACGCAGAGGTAGGTGAGCTGGCCGTTGATCTTGTTCGTGGGGTAGTGCTTGTCGCGCAGGTACTGGCGCAGCTTGTCGAGGATGAGCGGCTGTAGCGTCGCCGTCGTTTTCCGCGTGACCGAGCCCGAGGCCATGCGCTGAAGCGTGCTCTTAGAGACGGCCGACGCCCCCCCGCAAATCCTCTCCAGCTCGCGCCAGGAAAGGTTGTGCAGCTTGCAGAAGTCCGACAACGCTTTGCCGAACTGGACCAGGTCGGGCTCGTGCCCCACCGGCTTCAAGTATGGTGATGGGTTCATGAGTTAAGCCCTTCTCTGTAACTCGATGACTTCGGTTGATGTTTGCGGGGGTCGCGCCGCGATCTCCCCGCGCAGTTCCGTGTCCGTGACCTCCTCGCGCCCGCGGAAGATGACCTTCAGCCAGGCGCGGTCTGCGTCGGAGCTGGTGAGTAGCCCCTCGTCAATGAAGAGTTCGAGCGCGCGCCAGTAGGTGAGGAGGCGCCCGCCCAACGAAGGGGGGACGACGCCGCCCACGGCCGCCGCGAGGCGCTCCGGGGTCAGCTCGTCGCGCTGTTTGGGGAACATCGCGGGGTGTTCCTCGTGCTCGAAATCCACGTCGAGGCCGAGCACGGGCAACCCGCTCTCCGCGTCGCGCAGCTCCTTGCCGGCGGCCGCGAGCGCCTTCGCCGTCTGCCGCGCCGTGGACTCCGCAGCCGCCTTGAAATCCCCCGCTGCATCCTGCGTTGCAGGGGTGCGCGTGATCTCGTACTCGAAGCCGTCGAGGCCGACGACGACGAAGAAGTCCGCGTCGGGCGGCATGACGAAGGTGAGCGTCTGGCCGATCCAGTTCACGAAGGGACTCTTGCGCGGGAGCTGGAGGCGCTGGCGCTGGAAGCTGATGGTGAGGTCGGCGCCGAGTTTGCGCGTGAACTCGTCGGCCTTGAAGGCGGAGTCGAGGAGCTGGGGCGGGGGCACACGGATGACCGTAGCCTTCGACTGCCAGCGGATCGCCGGCTTCTCGCCCGTCGTGCGGTGCTCGCGCCAGTTGAGCTTTGCGCAGACCCGCTCGGTGAACACATTCAGCGCATCGAGCGTCGGCGTCTGCCGTTTGAGCCCGATCAACTTCTCGAACTTCTCGACGGCCTGGTGCGCGTTCTCGACCTTGCCCGACGCCTGCGCGTTGCCGGGCAGGTGCTGTAAGAGGCGGAAGCCGCCGGAGTCGGCGAAGGCCCGGTCGAGGATAGAGGCGGCCCGCTTCATCCGGCGGCTGACGATGACGGCGTCGTTGTCCGAGTAGAGCGTGAGGGGGACGCCTAAAGATCGGAAGGCTTCGAGCAGGTAGTCCAGGACGTGGTGGGATGTCGGCTTGTCGCAGGCGACGAAGCGGACGTACTTCAGGCGGGAATGGTCGTCGACGAGGGTGAACTTCCAGAGGGGCACGCGGCCGGGGTTCTTGTTCGGGTGGTTCTTCGAGACCTCGGTCACGGGGACGTGAAGGATGCGCCGCGTCTCCACATCAACCCAGCGCAGCTTGACCCCGGAGATGTCGAACTGGAACAGCTCGCCGGGGGCCGAGGCTTCCCAGCGGCGGAAGGCGCGGACGTTCGTGCGGCGCGCGCGGCGGTGCAGGCCGCGCTCGCGCAGGTAGCGGCGGAGAGTGCCGAGCGAGACGTCGATCTCGTGCCCCTCGGCGCGCGCCTGCTCCATTGCCAGGTCGGGGTCGAGCTTGTGCTCGACCACGAGGCGCGCGACGCGGTTCAGCCCCCCGTCGGCGAGCAGGTCTCTGCGGCGCCGCCCCTTGTCGGCGCGCGGCGCGCGCGCGGGGCGCAGGTCGCGCGTGACGTCGTAGATGCGCGAGGCTGAGCAGCCGAACCGCTCGGCGAGTTGCTGGGCTTCGGCGCGCGCGCGCGCGCCCTTCAGCCCCCACATGGCCGTGCGGATTTCTAGTAAGGCTAAATCGCCGAGTGTGCTATTCTTGGACACGAGGTTCACGTCCTCAACTGGTGCCAGGTAGCGGCGGCCGACTCCGTCAATGTCGGCCGCCGCCTTCGTTTGTTTAGCTCTGGCCGGCGCCCGCGCCGCGACCGCGAGCGTTGCGGAGCGAGCGGAGGTAGACGACGAAGTGACCGAGTTCGCGTTCGTCCAGATCGGCGGCCGACGTGACCGCGCCGTGCGTCCACATGCCGAGCACCTCGCGCCACCTAATCTTTTCCGTGCCGACGATGAAGCCGAGTTCCTCGCCGAGCAGGTGCGCCTCGGCGAGCATCTGTTTTCGCGGGTCGTCCTCCTTCCTGAAGGTCAGGGGCAAGTCCTCGCCGTTCTTGCGCGCCTCGTGCGCGCGGACGGGGTCGAAGCCGACCATGCGCAGGCCGCGCCTGAGCGCGCGCGAGCTGGCGACGTTGAGCCCCTGGTGGACGGTCGCAATCTGCTCGCCGCCGGGCATCGTCTCCCCGATCTGTGCGCAGGCGGGGATGGTGCGCGAGCGGTTGCCGTTGAGCGTCAGGACGCAGGTCGTCGTGACGAGCCCCGTTGCCGGGTCGAAGCCGTCGTACTCGACGTTGATCGCGGGGATGTCCGCGAGCTTGTCGGCGACGAGCGCGAGCCCCTCGAAGTCGAAGTAGGGCAGCGTGCTCTCGCCGTCGAAGTAAATCTGTTCGGGTTGAAGCCCGTAGGCTTTGACCCACTCGTTGACGACCGCCTCTTGCGGGATCGTGAGCTGACGTGCCCGCTTGCTGACGGGCGTCTCAACCGGGGGCGGCCCCCCTGTGGTTGCGTTAGCTGCCAGTGCTCTTTCTGCTGCCGACATAATGCCTCCGTGGAATCGAGCGGTGTTGAAGGTTGTGGCCCGGCCGGCGGCGCGCTTGATACGCTTCCCCGCTGGCCGGGCCGGTGCACGTTTTAAATCCTTCTTTTGGTTCTCCCCGTTGGCCCTCCTTTCCCTAAGTTGGCCGAGCGTGAAATTGGTAGGCGGGCGCCACCCCGTTGCCCCCCTGGCAGGGCGGCGCCCGCGGCGACGACGCGCGCGCGGCCTTCGTCGCAGTCGTCATCCGAGGTCAGCACGTTACCCCCGCGCGAGGCGAGGTAGCGGCTCATCGAGCGGACGTATAAGAACGCCGCGAGAGCGAGCGTGCCGACGAAGGCGAGTGTGTAGAAAGTGTCTTTCATCAGCCCCTCACATCTGGTCGGCGAGTTCGTCAAGCTCGCCCTCGCCGAGGTCGTAGGCGCCGTTGCCGTTCGAGGGCGCGTGGACGCCGAGCGCCTCTTCGAGCTGGAGTCGCTGGTCGGCGAGGCGGGCGAAGGTGTACTCGCGCTTCTCCAGGCGTTCCGGGTCTTTCAGCTCGAAGGCGAGGCTGACGAGGTTGGAGTAGGCTCCGAGTAGGTTGAGGAGCGCCTGGTCGTAATCGGATAGAGCCGCGCCGTTGCCAGCCTGCTTCTGGTCGTCGAGCTTCTTCTTGAGCTTCTTGTTCTGCTCGGTGCCCTTCTCTATCTTGAGAGCCTGCTGCTCGTTCGCCTCAGCCAGCGTCTTGATCGCCTGTATGACACGGCGGCGGTCATTCAGCGGCACGCGCTCCTCGCCAACGACGAGCGTGTCGCCTTCGAGTTGCACCGCACCGGCTGGTAAAGCCTTACGCGCTGAAAAAGGGACGTTGAGGGCGTTAAGAGCATCGAAGGCGCCATCCCCCTCTCGGTCAATGGTGTTCAAGCGTTCGTAGAACTGACTCTTCGTCATCGGGGAGTGAGGAGAGTCGTTGAGGAAGTCATCGAAGCGGGTAAAGTTGAAAGCCTCATACATCTTCTCGTCACGAAATTGCATGAGAGCGCGGAAGCTCTGAGAGGAGATGACAGTCGCCAGGGAACGCGTGACCTTCACGGCCCCGAGTACCTGCGCCGCCTGGATGAGAAGTTCTTGCCCCTGGGTCGCCGCAAGCTCGGTGGCGGTCTGGGCCTCTACGGCGTGCAACCCTCTCTCTACCAATTCCCCGTTTTTCTTCGTCATAAGTCTCCTTTCGAGTTCCGAACTTTCGGAACTCTTTCAGGGCCGAAAATTCAAAATATCTAGGAAATTGCTTACAGGCTCGCCGTTTTGAGTTCCGATTCATCGGAACTCCTGCGCTCCATCGAGGCGAGACAAAGAGCGTTGAAGTTCGTGCCGAAGCGTACGATCTTCGGCCCCGGCATCCACTTCCGGTTTTGCTCAGCGGCGAAGCCGGCGAGCTTCAGCGTGATGAGTGCCCGGCGACAGAAGTCGTATGAGAAGCCCGTGCGTTGCTGCACGCGCTCGATGGAGATCGGCTCGAAGTTCGTGCCTTCGAGGGCTTCGAGCACCTTCAGCAGGCGCAGGCCGGTGTCTAAGGCGTACTGACTCTCGTCGCGTGTCCCGCGTACGGTCATCGCAAAGCCTCCTGTAGCTCCTCGGAAAAACTCTTGATGAAGTCGAGATTGTCCTGGCCGACGAGTGCCGGGTAGTTGGAGCGCATCATCCCGTGGGCGGTGGCGAGTTCGTTGACCGCCTGGCTGCGCATCGTGCGGAACCATTCGAGGAACTGGTCGGGCGTCTCCGCGTACCAGTAGCCGCCGCCGGCCTTGCTTGCGCTGCGAGATGAGGGGCAGGCGCCAGTCGCGGCGAATCGTCTCGACGTAGCCTTTAAGCGTGCGCGTGTTGATGCCGAGGTGAGCGCTGATGACGGGGCCGGTGATGGGGAGTGCCGCGCTCGCGTGGTGGAAGATGCGCGCGACGACGAGCGTCTCGGTGTCCTCCTTCTTCCAGTCCGTAGCGTGGTTCCACACGTAGTCCGCGAGCCTGATAGTGGCGGGCTTCACGCGCTTGCCTGAAGTGAGGCAGCGGGTGCAGGGCTCCGGCCCGTACAGTCCCATCCCGACCGTCGTGTCGAGGCAGTCGGGGCAGGCTTGCGCGAGCAAGCTGCGGAGCCACACGTTAGGACTGGCGACGCCCACGTTACGCAGCCCTCCGGTTCATTGCCTTCAAAGCCTCGACGATCTTGTTTGTCCCTCCGGTCGTGCGCGGCGGGAAAGGGACGCGCATGCGCCCGGCGAGCTGCGCGAGTCCTTCATCACTCATGTTGCGGCGGCTCGCGAGGTCGTACATGAGCTGGAGGTGTGAGGGCTGCGCGATCTGCGGGACGCCCGCCTTCTGCCGTCTGTGCTGAACGGTGCGGCGCGCGGCGAAGGGCTCGCCGCCGAGGCGCTCGATGACGCGGTCGGCCTGTACGTATGAGAGCGCGCGGATGGACGGCTGTCCCGTCGCGTCTTCGACCAGCGCGTGCAGGTCTGCGTCGTCGAGCCCCCTCTGCTTGGCGAGGCCGAAAATACACTTCACCTGCTGGAGGGACTTGGCAGCGGTAGCGCTCACCGTAGCACCTCCTCTGTGACGCACAGGCGGTTGATGGCATGCTCCGCAGCATCGCGGAGCGCGACGAGTTCCCTGATGGTCTCGGGAGTGGGTTTGCCGAGCGTGAGCGCCTCGACGGCGTCCTTAGCTTCGCCGAAGAGCGACATCGCGTCGTGACGTCGCTCCTCTTCGTCGGCATAGGGCGATGCGCTCTGTTCGACGATGGTGAGCATGTACTCACGGACGTAGTCAGCCAGTAACCCGGCGCCCCTGACGCCTTCGGGACCGAACGTCGTGGCGAGGAAGATCGCGCTACACAGGCGGTCGAGGTCGGAGGGCGCCCCGGACTCGCCGCCGCGCAGCCACTTGTGGACGTGGTTGGTGGAGACACCAGCTTCGAGCGCGTACGCCTTGACCTTCTCAGGCGTGTTAAAGACCCGGCGCATGATCTCGTGCGGCTTCGGCAGTTGAGCTGTGCGGAGTGTCATCGTGATTGAAACCTCTGAAAAAAATCCTTCCCAACTGAGGGCAAAAAAATTAGGCTGCGCGGTGTCGTCGCGTTCTCTGTCGCGACGGCCCGAACAACCTGACCCTTGACTTCCCCATGAGTTCGGCGACGGCCTGTTGTAAATGCGGATACTCACGCACCTGACGAGCCATCATCGAGAGTTCTTGACGCCGGCACGGCGTGCCGGCGTCTGTTAGCTGGGCAGCTAAGCTGGTGAAGTTCAGCCGCTCACGGAGCATCCAAGTCTTGATTTCTATGTATGGGGATGACAAGATGTGCCCTCCTGTGTTTCGTCCGAAACAGGATGTTAGAGAAAATGTAGAAGAGTGTCAATCTGATTTTCTACAAATTATAGAAAACGTGGACATAGGGACTAGACTGTTAGCAGCTTTTAAGAAGGCATGCGGTACCGATAGCAAGAAATTTATTGCTGAAAAGCTCGGATTTAAGACGGATAAGGCCGTTTACAAGGTTATTAAGGGTGAGACGGAGCTAAGTTTCGATCACTTGAGGAACTTTAGGAATTCTACAAAACATTCCATCGATTGGTTGCTTACTGGTGAAGGCCCTCAGTTAGTTTCTGATATTCCCGGCATAGTTTTAACTGAGCCAGAGCGAAAGCTAATCTCAAAACTAGCTGAAAGTTTGGGGAAAGATTTTGAGGAGATGTTGCACAGACTTGTGCGCGAAGCGCTGTTCACGCGAGGCTCCGAGATGTTCGCACATTTCTACGATCTATCGGCTGAGAATCTGCGAGAGCTGACCCTCTTATACAGCCTAGTTATCGACGAGGAGAAAGGAGCTGCCCAACAAAATACATCTTCACGGTTGCAGGCATCTAGGTAAGCTTACCAACGCAATTCACTCCCTACACGTAAAGAAAAAGTTGAGCCCCGCCCTGCCCGAGCGAGGCCCAACTCTTTAACTCATATCCAGACTTACAGCAGGATGTTTAGAACGGTCTGAGCTGAACCGGCGAGCTGCACGACGATGGTAGTCATCAAGCTCGTCCCGTCGGTCGTTTCCGAGGCATCTTCCCCCGTACTCATAGGCGCGGCCGGTGGGGGCGGTGGTGTAGGTGCGCCCGGCATCGGGTAATCTCCGGCGTTAGATTGGTTCGCCGACGCCGCGATCAAGAGGCTCAAGAACAGCAGATTGCGCAGTGTACGTGTGACGTTCTTCATGAAGTATCTCCTGGTTGATGGTTGATGGTTGTGGGTTAGCTGACAGGACAAGTGGGGCATGATATGCCCTGAAAAATGTGTTGTAAAGAAATCTTTACTCCGTCCGAACGTACGTGAAACTATGGCTTTAGATACAAGGGATGCTGAGGCGTTGGCGCGGTGTGAAAAAGCGCGAACTTTGGAGGAGGCTGGCGACTACACAGGCGCCTGTCTGGTCTTGGGTGATTTATGGAATGGCGTGGGCGGGCGCCCGAATGTAGAGGGGTTGGGTTGTGAAGCTGCGGCCGAGGCGCTGTTACGGGCCGGGCGATTATCAAGCTATCTGGGGAACGCGCGCGCCGCTGAAGGGTCCCAGGACGCCGCGAAGGATTTGCTCTGTGAAGCCATAACAATGTACGGGAGAACGGGCGACCTTCGTAAAGTGGCTGAAGCTGAGCACGGCTTAGGTGTTTGTTATTTCCGCGAAGGGGCTTTTGATGAGGCAAGAATACACCTGAAGCAGTCGGTCGCTCGGCTTCAATCCGACGACGAGTTGAGGTTGACGGGCATTGTTAATTTAGCGATGGTCGAGAGATCGGACGGGCATCATCGTAAAGCGTATGTCCTCCTTACCGGTGTGGCCTCAATGATCGAAGCGAGCGAGAACCATTCTTTGAAGGCTCGCTTTCATAACGAGTTATTTTTGTTCTACAAAAACGCGGGGCGGCTGAGGCGCGCCCTATCAGCGTATGTGGCATGTCGCTTTCATCTTGAAAAGGCAGAGAACTATAGATATTTGGCCTACCTAGAGGGCAACCTCGGGGCGATGTATTTGGTAGCTGCTCAATATGCTGAAGCTCACGAGCACCTCCGCCGCGCGGAGGATTTGTTCATCTCACTAGGCCAAAGGAATGAGGCGAGCAGAGCACTGGAGACCCGCGCGCGCGTATTCATAGCGGAGGAGCAATATGAAGCCGCTGAACGTACAGCCCGAGAGGCGGTAGTGTTGACAGAGGCCGGTGACGACACGGCACTACTGTTCGAGAATCTGATTACGTTGGGGCGGGCCTTAGCGCGACTATGGCGTTGGGATGACTCTCTCTCAACCTTTATCCGTGCGCGGGCAGTAGCGTTGGAATTTCTCGGCAGTAAAAAAGCCATCGAAGTTGGCAACGTGGTGACTGAGGAATTGCTTGCCCCTGTATTTAGTGAGTTCGAGCTGCCGCTCGACGATGCCATGTTGCGCCTGGAAAAACAGGTAATCCGGAACGCGCTCCATACTACATCGGACAGGGTTACTGAAGCGGCCATGAAACTAGGGGTAACGAAGCAAAATCTGAATTACAAATTAAAGTTTCGACACCCAACACTCCAGCGCGGGGAATAATTCGAGAGAATCAGTGGAGATGACAGCCATGCGTGTAGTACGGGTTTATCTCATAGCTGTGATGGGGGGTGTTCTAATGCTACCTGTCACTGCCCAGCAAAATATAGATAGCTGCCCTGCTGTTCAGTATCGCGGCGGTCGAATGGCCGGTGTAATAAACTTTAATTCATATCTCAAACGTGATGCATCATGCCAAGTGAAGACATTCGATGTGAGCTTGGTTGCGATTCAATATCACGAAGACACCTCTGATATGGCTGGCCTAACTTTGAAACTCCCTAGTACCCGACGCTTCGATGTCTGGTTCCATGATGAGGATTTTCCGGCGTGCCTTTCGCAGGCAGACCAGGCACATTTTGAAGCGTTTTTAGTGAAGGGAAAAAGATACCGGATAAGGGCGTATGCTTGTGGCGCGGGGGGCCGATCCGACCTTTCCATAACGAGCATCGAAATCAGGTAATCATCTTTCACCTTGCCTATCACATCTTCCTTCTTGTAATCTCCGACTCATGAGCGCAAGCGTTTTGCGTCTCTCGTGCCAGCCCCCACAGTTGGCCCCGGAGATCATCCCCCGTGAAGAATTACGACTTTGGAACAAAGGCGCGCCCCCGCTTGCGCCTATCCCACGTTGAAGCCATCCTGCGGGCTACCCGCGTCATAAACCCCATCCCTTCGCGCCGCACCTTGATTAGAAGGATCGAGGACGGCACCCTTGAAGGCTACAAAAGCGAATACGGCTACTACGTCTTTGAGGACTCCTTCAAGGCGTGGCTACTTTCGCTCCACCCCGAGGACTACGCGCTAATCGGCGCCCAGCCGACGCGTGCCCTACATCGTTAAAACACCAGACACTTCGGACACACCGGACACACGCGACAACTCTTGCCACACCGGCTCACGGGCCGAGCAGGAGTCGTCGTAGTGTGCCCGCGTGGAAGTCGAGAGGACAAAGGCGGGCATCACGGCGGCGCTCACGCGTTGGGCATCGCTGCGACGCAAGAGGGCGCGTATCGAGGCCGCTCAGGCTAAGGAACTTATTCCTTTACGCGATGCGTTCGAGCGCCAGAGCGCGCCCGTTCTTGCGAAATACGCCCCCCAACTGTCCGCCGCCGACGGCGACATACGCCAGCTCGAAGACGCGATTAGGGCGGCGGTGCTCGGCGCGACCGACAAGAACGGCGCACACAGATTCACCCGCGTCGCTTCCGACTCGGCCGTTGCCGAGCTGTCCACCTCCAGCCGCCGCGAGCTAGACCCCCGCCTCTTCTACGACCTGTTCTCCCCCGCACAGAGGGACGGCTGCTTCTGGGGCTGTTTCAACGTCCTCGTCGGCAAGGCCGAGAAGCTGCTCGGCGCCGCCCGCCTCGACGAACACGCCACGACCAGGCTGACGCACGGCGTCACCATCAAGGAGCTGTAAGGCCCATGAAGCTGAAGTTCGACTTCACGGCAATCTGCATCTACGTCACGACCCTTACGGCCGCGCTGATGAGCTGCGCCGAGGTGCTGCCGCTGAAGTGGCTGCCTTACATCATCGTCGCCGGCAAGCTGGCCGACGCATTCACCCCGCGGGCCGCCAAGCGCCGCCCGCGCACGATCCCTCCGCAGGCAGGCGGGGGGTAGAGCGGAAGGGTGTCCCTCGGGGCGCTCTTAGCCGTGCTCGCCCTCTGCCTGTCCCTCCTTTTCGTCACGAGCTGACCTGTAAGTCCGCGCCATGAACGGGGATTTAAAAATGACCGGTATCGGCAACGGCTCCGTCGCGGTGCTGTCCTTCCTCTCGTCGTTCACGGTCGGCGGCCAGGCGCTCCTCGACCTCGTTGTCCGCGTGCTGGTGATGTTCCTCGTCGCCATGCTCGGCAAGGCGGTGGACGTCCTCTTCAAGCTCTACCTCGAACGCCGCCGCGAGCGCCGCCGCGCTCGCGCAATCAGGGCCGGGCGCGAGCCGGCGGGGCTGAAGGGCGATGCCAGCTAGTTACAACGAGGAGGCTGTAAGGGAGTGCGAGCGCCTTTACCTGCTCTTCAACGGCCAGCAGCACGACCGCGTCCAGGCCGAGATGCGGAAAAAGTGGCCGAGCTGGTCCAAGCAGAATCTTTACACGCGCGGTAAAGGCTCCGACCTGAAGATAGGTTGGATTGACAAATTCGGCTGGGAGAAAGCGCTGGAGCTGAAGCTCGCGCTCTCTTCCGAGAGCGTGGGCCTCAACGCCGACGAGAAGCTCGTACGCTCCATCGAAAAGAGGCTGGCGCAGGTCGAGGGCGTGCTCGACGCGAAGGGGGCGGCGGTTGATCGCGACCTGATGTACCAGTTCCGCGACCTCGCCAAGCTGCTCATCGAGGCGCGCACGAAGCTGGAGACCCGGCGCGACACGCTCGGCGGGTTCGTCGCCTTCTGGGAGCGCTTGCTGGACTGGCTGCCCGAGATGAACGAGCGCGCCGCGCGCGAGCTACTGAAGGTCGCCGAGCAGATTCTCGAAAGGGCAGCGGTCGAGTATGGCGAGAAGGACGACAGAGCCAAAGCCGACCGCGGCTGACAGTCTTGAAAGGGCGCGCGCCGCCGCCGCGCGCGCGCAGTCGAAGCTCGATAAGAAGGGCCGCACGTCGGGCGAAGACGAATGGGATTTCCGGCATGCGCCGCTCTCGGAGTGGCGCGAGAGATGGCACGACCCGGCCATCCGCCGACTGTTCATTGAAAACTTCATCTACATCCGCGACGAGAACGACCAGAAGAAGCTCGTCCTGCTGAAGTTCAATGACATGCAGGACGACTACTACGGGAGGCGCACCCGTCAGAACGTCGTTCTCAAGATGCGCAAGGGCGGCTCGTCATCCATCCACTTGGCGATCAAGGTCGCCAACGCCGTGGTAATGCCGGGCCGCACCGTCCACATCGTGGCGCACAACCCGAAGACGGAAGCCAAGTTCCGCAGGGATGTGCGCACGATGTACCGGATGCTCCCGCCGCACCTGAAGCCCAAGTCTCAGAAGACCGACACAGGCGGGCTGGAGTTCCAAGACGCCGAGAAGGGCACGGTCGATAGCGTCATTATCGTCTACGGCGTGCAGCCCGGCTTCGAGGACTCCGCGCGCGGCGACACCGTCACCGACGTGCTCATCACGGAGATGCCGTCGATGCGCGGCGACGTGCGGCTCGCCCTCACGGCCATCATGGAGGCGTGTGCGACGGACGCCGAGGTTGATGTCGAGTCAACTGCTAAGGGCATCGAGGTCTTTCACAGCATCTTTCAGGAGGGAAAGCACAGGCGGGGCGGCTGGTCGGCACACTTCTACGAATGGTGGTGGAGGCGCAGTTGCCGGAGTGCCGGCGCGGGCTTCCTGCGCGTGGGTGGCGAATGGGTCATCTTCGACCCGGCCGAGCCTGACGCGAAGAGAAACCTTGAGCCCGTCACCAGCGCGGAGCGTAAGGTCGCCGCGCGCATCCTCCTGCACCTCATCCGGCGCGGCTACATCCGGCGGGGAGCGAAATGGTACGCGCCCGAGGTCGCCGAGTACATCGCCTGGCGTCGCTTCAAAATCGAGCAGCGCAGCGAGAAGACCTTCCTCGTCGAGTACCCGGAGAACGACAAAGACTGCTTCGAGCAGACCGGCCGTCCCGTCATCCGTGCCGACTATCTCAAGGTCACTTGCGACCCCTCGGAGCCACTAGAGGGGCACGAATACCTCGTGATCGTTGACACCAGTGCCGGCACTGAGCGCGGCAACCCGGCGGCAATCCAGGTGATTGACATCTGGCAGATGGGACAGGTCTTCGAGGAGAAGCTGAAACTCCCGCCCGACCTGCTCGCCTACCGAGTCGGCGAAGTCAGCGACCTTTACAACGGCGGCCGCATCGTGCCGGAGCGCAACAACACCGGCTACGCGACCATCGTCACCCTCAAGGCGCTCGGCTACGGCGAGCGCATCTATAAGCACCTCGACGCCCCGACCCGCCGCGCGCTCGAACAGAACAAGCTCGCGCTCAATGAGGCATACGAGAAAGCTCAGTACGGCTTCCCCACCGACGCGCAGAACAAGCCGCTGGCAGGGCTTGCCCTCGAAGAGATGGTGCGCAAGCGCGAACTTGGCCTTTCGAGCCAAGCGTTTTGTGACCAAGCGTTGACGGTTGTCTGGAACGACAGCGGCTCATTCGCCGCGCTGCCAGGTTACGAGGATGACCTGTTCATGGCGCTGGCGATTGGTGCCTACGTGCTACGGATGGAGATGGGGAGTTTCACGGGGTTCGTGGGCGACATGCCGGAGGTGGGCTTCGCGCGCTGACCGGGGAGAGGTCGGGGCTCCCCTCTAACGGGCCGGCTAGGGTGTCCCAGAGCGTCCCAGGGGCGGGCCGGGAAAGAAAAACGCCCCGCTGCATATTTCGAGGGGCGGCCTCAACAGAGCCGATTTAAACGCGAAGTTTGAAAACGATGTTCGAGCGACTTAAATGGCGGATAGCGACCCTGCTCACCGGCGGCTTCTCGGAGCTGCCGGAGGGCGGGCGCTCGTCCGTCGAGGGCACGCTCGCCGACCAGATCGGCGGCGCGCTCTCCTTCTACGGCTCGGTCTCACCCGTCATCGACTTCGAGATGCTGCGGTGCCTCAAGCACCTCTGGATTCATAACCCCGATTTTTCGCAGTTTGTCGCCAACGTCGTCAACCTCGCCAACACGGGCCACAAGTTGGTGGTGGACGCGCCGACGGCGCAGCGAGCCGAGGCCGCCGCCGCGCGCCTCAACGAGGCCGCGTCACGGCTCTACGATCTGGGCGCGGGCGTGGACGGCCTCGTCAACGACGAGCTGGCTCAGATCGCCTGGTCGGGGGCGCTCTCTTCCGAGGACGTTGTTGACCTCGCCGGCCGGCGCGTCGAGCGCGTCGTGCTCGTCCCCGTGGAGCAGATTCGCTTCCGGCTTATCGAGGGCAAATACGTCCCGCACCAGCAACCGACATCCATGCTCGGCTTGCAGCGTTCGGCGCTCGGCCTCATCCCGCTCAACGAGCACACCTACCACTACTACGCGCACCAGCGCGTCGAGAACAGTCCGTACGCGAAGCCCATCGCGACCGCCGCCGTCGGGGCGATCACGGGGCCTCAGAAGGACATGCTCGACAACTTCAAGTACGTCGCCCAGAAGTTTGGTCTGCTCGGGCTCATCTCCTACGCCTGCACGCCGCCGACGAAAAAGCCGGGGCAGTCGGAGGCGGAATTCAGGACCGACAGGCGGACTTACCTGAAGGCGGTCGGCGAGACGATCAAGCCCTTCCTGAAGGACGGGCTCTTAGTCCACTGGAATGACCAGAAGGTCACCGCGTCTTCCGTCACGGGTGACGCGCGGGGGTTCGACGCCCTCTTCTCGCTCAACGAGCAGCAGGCCATCTCGGGCTTCAACGGATTCCCCGCATTCTTCGGCCGCACGGACTCGACGACTGAGACTTACGCCTGGGTGGTCTACCAGTTCATGCAGGCGCAGGCCGCAGGGGTGCAGCGCCTCGTCAAGCGACGGCGCGAGGCGACCTACCGGCTCGACCTACGCCTCGGCGGCGTCGAGGTGGGCGGCGTCTCCTTCCAGTTCAACCGCGCACACGCACTCAAGCCGCTCGAAGAGGCGCAGGCCGCGGAGATCAACGAGAGGCGCGCGCTGACGAAGGCGCGGGCGGGGATCATCTCGCCCGACCAGGCGGCGCAGGAGATGGGCTACGGGTCGGCCTTCGACCCGGAACTGCTCTCCGACAACCCGGAGTTGGCGGGCTCGCTCAGGCGCATGGGCGTGGGGGCTGGGCGCGAGAGCTTTTCCGCCACCTTCCACTTCGACAGGGGCGCGCAGAAGTACCGGCACATCCCCCAGCGGGTAGAGCTGAGCGGCGCCCCTGTCGAGGTGGACACCTACGTCCCCGTCCATAAGTTCGCCCTAAAAAAAAAGGCCGCCTGAGCGAAGAGGAGATCAATGCGCTACTCGACAAGTTCATTGCTAACTACGTCAGGCTCGCCGGCCCCGTCGCCGCGCGCGCGCGTGACGCTGCTCTGGAGCGCATTCGCGCTCTGCTTGAGCGCTCTTCAACTGACGACTTCGCTTCAGCCGAGGACTTCGGCGACGCCGTCGTTGACGAAATCGCCGACGCCTACCGCGCTCAGTTTTCTTCGCCGCGAGCCCGCGCCGCCGTCAAGCGCACGACCGAGCAGGTCTACAGGTTTTACCGCCTCCGCGATAACAGCCCCTTCGGAGGCCATGACCCTCCCGTCACGATGCGCTTCGGCGGCGCCGACACGCGCGCGGTCAAATTCTTCAGCAAGCTCGACCACTTTTACTTTTCGACCTTCGTCAACAACCGGCGCGACGAACTCAAGACGTTCATCCGCGACGAGTATCTGGAGAAGGGCGCGGCGCTCTTCGGGCGCGGGACGAGTGAGGAGCTTGACGATTTTCGGAAGGCGGCCGCGGGCAAGCTCGACAACCTCTCGGACTTCAACGTCGAGACCATCGTGCAGTCGAGCGTGCAGCGCATTCGCAACTACGCACACTTCGGGTCGCTCGCGCAGGCAGAGGTCGAGTACGCGCGCATCGTCGTCATCGAGGACGGCAAATGCACGACCAACATCTGCCCCACGCTCGACGGCAAGCTCGTCAAGGTGTCGGTGGCCGCGGCCGCCGTGGGGCGACTTTCTCAGCTTGAGCCGGGCGATTACGCGCTGGAGCTTTACAAGTCAGACCTCGGCCGCGCGTTCGCGAGCGACCCGGTCGGCTACGTCAAGGACAGGCACACAGACACGCACATTGACGACGACTTAGTCGCCGAGGGGCGCGGCTTCCCGCCATACCACGTAGGTTGCGGCTGTTACGTTCGGGCGCTTCAAGTTAATAAATCGGAGTGAGTACATGAGAAAGGTTTTTAACTTCGACTTCAAGACGGAAACTCTCATGCGCCTTCAGCGGGTCGAAGAAATACTCCGCGCGCAGGAGATATTTGACCCGGTTCCTTCGCGCCCGACGCTCGTCGGCTTGATAGAGGATGGCACCCTTGAGGGCATGAAAACTTCAATGGGCTACATGGTCTATCGGCGCTCGTTCGTCGCGTGGGTTCGCGGCTTCCAGCCGCAATTCCAAATCCAGACCATCGCGCGCAGGCCCAAACTCAGGCTGGCGGCGAACGGCTAACACCGATGGCACAACAGACCGGCAGACCCGTTGACGGCCGCAACACGAGGGCCGCGCGCCGCGCTCTTTTGAGGGGCGCGAAGAAGGCCGGGCTGTGCAGGCACGGCGCGGAAACTCGCTCTTACGCTTCACTCTCCGAAGCCAACAGCGACACAGCCCCCACGGAAATTTGCGACCGCTGCGGCAGGCGTAAAATCATCGCCGCACTCATCCCGCCCGAAGGCATGAAGCGTTAGGGGTACACCGTGGGAGAGCGCAGGGTTCACATAGAGATTACGGCCGACGGTAAGCAGGCCGAACAGACTTTCGACCGCGTAGCGGCGAAGGCCAAGAACTTCCGCGCCGTCGTCGCGGGCAGGGATGGAAAGCCGCTGGACATGAGCGGCTTTACTAACCCCTTTGCCGAGATGGACAGGTCATCGCGTCGGGGCGGCGGGATGCGTAACGCGATGCTTGACCTGCACCGCCAGATGTTGGCGGACGCGGCGGCCTTCAACAGAAGTTTTCAGGGCCAATTCCTTCAAAGCTTCGCGGTCATAGACCGCCACATGTTAGACCTGTCGCGCGACTTTCAATCCACCTACCGCAACATAGAAACCTTCAATCAGCAGCACGTCAGGTCTGTGACTGCCGCCACGTCTGCCGAGATGCGCCTTGACCGTCAACGGTTCGTAGAAGTCGAGCGCATGAAGCAGGCCGAGATTCGCACGGCCTCACTCGCAACGCGCGAGTTCCAGAAGCAGGAGCGCGAGAAGCTAAAGACCGCGCAGGCGACGGCGCGGGCGGCGGCGAAGGACTACGAAAAAGAACTCGGCGCGGGTTTCTTTAGCAGGCTCGGCAAGGGCGCGTCTGACGGCTTCAAGCGCGCGTTCGGGGTGTCGGGCGGCGGGGGCGCTGGCGGCGGCTTCGTCGGCAACGCTCTGAGCGTGGCGACGGGCAACATCATCTCGGGCGTAATCACGGGCGCGGTCGAACAGGTGCAACAGGGCATCTCTGCGGGCATGGACTTCAACCGGCTCAAAGAGGCGACCATGCTCGGGCTTCGGCGCAAGCTCGGCGGCGACGCGCAGGCCGGACGCTTCTTTGATGAGGTCGCACAGTTCGCGCAGGTCGAATCTCCCCTCAAGATTCCGCAGGCGACGGGGCAGGCTAACCGCCTGCTCGCGCTCAACTTCAAGCGTGATGAGATTATCCCGCTACTGCGCACGGCGGGCGACGCGGCGGCGGGTATGGGTTTGGTCGGTGAAGAAGCAGAGCAAAAGGTTATCTCCATCACAAAAGCGCTCGCGGACATCAAGGGCAAGCAGCGCGTGAATGCGGAGGAGATGTCGCGCCAGCTTCAAGAGTCGGGCGTCAACGGCTGGCGCTACATCGCGGAGGAATTACAGAGTCAATACCCTAAGCTGTCGCGGCTCTCAGAGGAGCAGGCCATAGCCGTCGCGCGCGACATGGCAGAGCACAACCGCCTTGACGCGAACGCGGCTATTAACGCCATCGTGCGCGGGCTGCAAAAGGAGTTCGGCGGTACGGGCAAGGACATCAACCTGAACACGCTCGTCGGTCAGGAGGCGATGACCGAAGACAATATGAGCGTGATTATGGGGAAGGCTACCGAGTCTCTGTTCAGACACAAGCTCGTCGGCCAGAAGGCTCTTAATCAGGGTTTACAAGGCGGCGCGGCCGAACGGCTCGCGGGCTACGTCAGCGCGGGCACGGACTCGGCGCTGTCGGCGGTTGAGGATGGCTTGCGGGCGCTCGGCGTGAGTCTGCCGAAGCTCGGCGCGGAGGCTTTCAGCGGCGCGGCGGATAGCGTTAAGCAGACGGGGCCGAAGCTGTACGAGGCGGGGGCGGGGGCGGCCGGGCAACTTGAGCAGGGCTGGCGCGACGAGCTTGACCAGCACTCACCGTCGCGCGTCTTTGACAAGTTGGGTTTTGAAGCGAGCTTTAGCGCGGTGCAGGGATTTAATCGCGGTCTGCTACAGGGTCAGGGGAACAGCCGCGAGCGGATAGACGAGTTCGTGAGGAAAGCGGCAGAGCGATTCAAAGTTGACCCTGACTTAATTAAAGCCGTCATCAAAAAGGAGTCCAACTATCACAGCAAGGCCGTCTCGCCTATGGGCGCTCGCGGGTTGATGCAGTTGATGCCCGCGACGGCGGCTAGTCTCGGCGTCAAAGACATCTTCGACCCTGAGCAGAACATCATGGGCGGCACAAAGTATCTTGCCGGATTGCTCAAGATGTTCAAGGGGGACGTGCGCCTTGCGCTGGCTGCCTATAACGCGGGCGAGGGCGCGGTGCTTGCTCATCTACCGAACCGACCGGACGTTAATTCTTACGTCGGCGGCTCCGGCCGCCGCTGGACAGTCAGTGAAGAAGCTGCCCAACGCGCGCAGGGGATACCTCAGAACGGACAAACGCCCGAATACGTCAATACCATATTGCGCGACTACACGCGCGCGACTGGCGGCGCAGGCTCCTTGTCCGTCTCTACTCAAACCCCCGTCCCCGTCGCCATCGTCAAGGCGCCCGACTTCTCGGGCTTCCCCGGCACCCCATTCGCGCCCGAGATGGAGCAACGCGCGCTCGGCTCCGACACCCCGGCGTCGGGCGACTTGCGCGGCGGCGTCGGCCGCTTCGTAGGCGCGGGCAATCAGAGGGCTTTCCTCGAATGGCTGTTCCAAGTCGAGAAGGCCGCCGCCGCGAGTGAGCGCACGTCCGTGCAGGCGCAGAGCGAATACGCGCTCCGCGTGAAGCTGATGGCCGAAGAACTGCAAGTCTCTAGCAACTTCGTCCGGCTGGCTCAAGGGCACGTTGCGACGCTGATAGAAGCGCAGCGGGCGCAAGCGGCGGCGCAGGCGGCGGCGGACGGCGGCAGCTTCCGCCCCGGCTCGAAACTGTTCACCCCCGAGGACGCGCGGCGGGCGCTGGCGGTTGATTGGTACGAGCGCGAGACGAGTCCGATTGAGCAACAGGCGGGCATCATCGCGCAGCGCGTGGCGCCCCAAGCCCTCGCCAACGTGAAGTTGGTAGCACAGGAGACGAAGGGCGCTTTTCAGGAAGTGCTGCCGCTCATCAAAGCCTCTACCGATGAAGCGGAAAAGCGCGCGAAGAAAATCAGCGGCGTTATTGCTGGCTACTTCGGCGGCGCTCTGAACGCGGCCATCCGGCGCGACTGGCAAGGGTTGTTTGAGGGCATCCTTGATGACGCCAAAGACTTCCTTGTCCGGCTCGCCAAAGAGAAGGTACAGCAGAAGATTTATAACGTTCTCAGTCCTAAAGCCAGTCTGAGCGCGGACAGTATCGCGTCCGGCGGCGGGGGCGGCGGCCTCAGCCTCGGCAACGCCGGCGGCGTCGTCAACGCTTTCAAGGCCGGAGGGTTTAAGGCCGGCATCAAGTCTCTTTTCGGCTTCGGTGGCGCGGCGGCGTCCAAAGGCGCGGCGGCTGGCCCGTGGGTTAACCCTGCGAAGTTCGCGGCAGAGTTCGGCGCGGCTCCCGCAATGGTGGGCGTCGGCGCTGGTACGGCTTCCGGTTCTGCGGCGGGTGGGGGCGCGGCGGCCGGTGCGGGCGCGGGCGCTTCGTCGGGCGGCATGTTAGCCCTGATGACTAACCCGTGGACGATTGGAATTGCCGCCGCCGCCGTGGGCGGGCTGCTGTTGTGGAAGCATTTTTCACACCGCGACGAGAAGGCTTTAAAGCCGGTCATCAAATCGGAATACGCGCTCGACGTTAAAGACCTGAAGACTCTAACGGCCGCCAAGCAAATAGGTGAGTCCGCGTTCGGGAAGGGGCAGGTTAAAAACCACCTGTTGGAAACTGTGAGGCTCGACCCGGTTAAGGAACTGCTCACAGGCTACGCCGAGCAGACGGGGCAGACCGCATCAAAGCTACTCGCCAACAAAGAACTGGCGGACGCATCCAGCCCGGCTAACAGCTTCATCCGGCGCATTGACGGCGGCGCCGTCCCCGGCATGACGCGCGGCTTCGACCATGTGCGCGCCCTGCTCGACGGCGGCGAGCATGTGATTGATTCGCAAAGCGTGGCGCGCAACGGCGGGCACGCGGCCTTTGACGCGCTGCGCGCGGGTCAGGCTGACATCACGCCGCGAGGTAAGACCCCGCTGGCTCGCGTGATGGCGAAGATGCGCGAGCGGCAACAGAAGGAACAGGAGGAGCGCGGGCGGTCAGCCTCCGCGCCGACTAACAACCGCGCGTCCGGCTCGGGCGGCGATGACAAGTCGGCCGAGATGGCGGCGGCGCTGAAAGAGGTACAGGCCACACAGAAGGAGTTGGCGGAAACGCAGAAAGAGTTGGCGGGCGCCGTCAGGGAATTTAACTCTAAGGTGCAGGCGACAAGGCCCGGCGACGTGTTCGCGGCGGGCGCGAAGGAGAAGCCGCGTGTGGCTTTTGACGCGGTGGTCACGTCCTTAGAAGGGGGGCACAACAGGGAGAAGTTACAGAAGCTAATAGGGTTATAATCCGGCCTCATGGAAGACCCTAGAGCAAGGCTTTTGCGTTCACTCTCGGCTAAGTGTGGGGCGGCGGGCTGTGATGACGTTTGGACTATCCAATGCGTCCACGCCCGCTTTGCCTTCCGCACGCGAGGGAGCACGGCGCGGCCGAGTCTGAGTGCGACAAGGCCATTGACTTCGCGCTCGCGGCCCTCATCAATGACGGCATCCTGCCTTTCATCTCCGCGCTTGAGTCCTTCCCCGCGATAGACACGGCGAAGATAGGGCGCGACATCTTCCCCGTCGTTTCGAGTTGGACTGAAATCATTGATTCAGTCTCCGACCTGCACGCCCAAATGCTCGACATACTCCGCTTAAAGCTCGGGCAGTTTACGGCGGCGCTCCGCGAGCGTTTCGAGGGGGATGCGATGCCCTTCGGCCTGTCGGATGATGAGGCGTGGGCGTGGTACAAGCATCATGTGACGGGCGAGGACGCCGAACACTAGGCGGCGGGGCGGCTCTAATAAGCCGGCTAGGCCGTCCCAGAGCGTCCCAGAGGCGGGTCAGGAAAGAAAAACGCCCCGTTTGCACTTTCCGAGGGGCGGGGGCAACTGGGGGCGATTTCTGAGTAAAGATTTCTTTACATCATTGGGGCAAGTTTGAGCGGCGGTGTCCGCTCGCGCGGCAGCGGGAGGGGTCGGGTGCTCAAGCTCTGCTCTGGCTGCCTCCCACACGCCCGAAGGCGTCACCGCCCCGAGCGGATTATGCCAGCCCCAGAACAAATCTTACTAGCGATAAGTAAGTGTGCTTTAGCGAAATCCAAAACCTTTGCCGGTCGTTCGTATTCCGGCACGCCCGCCAGTTGATACCTGCGCGTTATATCTTCCATAGCTTCAGAGGTCGGAGGTTCTGACGGGTTTAAAGCGCCCTTTTGCACTAAGCGCAAAATGAAGGAATGCCCCAAAGCTTTTTTGCAGGATATAAGCGTGCCCTTCAACACGCCGTCAGGAATCACCTCAGCGGCAAGGTCAACGGCGTCGTCCGCACGCCGCGAGATTGCCGCCACCTGCTCGAAATCAGATGAAACGGACGCGGTTGTGTGCGCCTCTTGAAGAAGGTCAAGAGCACGTTTGAGCTTCAGCCTCGCAGGCCGTTTGAGTTGACTTAACGTCTTCGATTCTTTAGCAAGCGCCTCGTCACTGAAAACGTCGCCGCTCTGTGGCGCTCGCGGCCTTGCGGTGGCAGAGACGACCAGACACAAAAGCGATAGGAAAAGAGTCCGCGCCAAGTTCATTATCACCCTGTCGTCACTCATCTATTCCCACCTTTCAATCTAAGCCGTACTCCGATTTAACCAGCGGCTCTAGAATCAACCGAGAAAGTTCCTCCGCGCTAACCCGGCGCTCGCTGTCTGTCGAGAAAAGCACGTCACCGGAGCCGCCCGAATCCGCGAAAAGTATCAGAGGCCGCCTGCGGGGTGTGTCCACGTACAGCGTCTCATCCTTCGGCCTTAATTCTACGAGCGACATTTCTTGAGTATTGGTGTTGGTGACGCGAAAGCCGAATGCCGAGTCGGCGTGAACCTGTAGCGGGTCTTCGTGTAAGTAGACCTCCCGGTTGATATATTCGACATCCTTTTCGACCGCAGCCCTCAACTCGTCAACGGCCTTCTCCCCGTTGCCCTCTAGCCGCCGCACCCGTTCATTCTTCAGCCGCACTTTTTCTGACAGGGCGGCCAGCCATTCTCTACTCGTGGTCATTTCTTACCGCCTTTCTTGCTCGCCTTCATCACCCGCCTGTTCTTTTTCCACGTTAATGAATCCCGAAAAGAGGCCGTCAACATCGGACTGAATCTTAGCTAATAAGTCCCCAGCCCCGCACGCCTCAAACTCTCCGCGGCGGTCATCGAAGATTTCCGCGAGTCCTTCATAGTTAAGCCTCATCACTTGGCCAATGGTTAGCGCCAGATAATTAACGAGCGGGTTTTCGTCCGCGTCGAGGATTGACCTCGCCAGTTCTACGCTATCGGGCGTTGGGTTAGGCACCCTTCCCGCCTTTCTTACCCACCTTAGTTGAAGCTTCGGCCTTAGCCTTCGGTGTATCCTTCTTTCGACTGACCTCTCTCAACATCTCGACAGGAATCGAAGGGTCAACGCCACGCGGCAAGATGACTTTCAGGTCGTTCGCGTCTTTTCCCTTCGCCAGCTTTCTCGCCTCCTTGCATATACGCTCAATCTCCTTCCAGCTTGGCTGACCTTCCGTTTCAATCCTGATTTCATGCTCACCGATTACGACTCGCACCTTACGCGCCTTCCGGTCTTCGACCCATAAGGCGATGACCTTAAAAGCAAAGGGCGCTAGACCACTAACGAGAATGGCAGTTTCAATGAGGCTTTGAATATCCGTCGGGAAAGGGTTAGGCAGGCAGGGTATTCTTCTGTGACCGACAGGTGTGTTTGAGTTGCGAACCGGTCTCTTATTAACCAGCGTGGCAATGGAAACTCTGGAATTTTCGGCTTGAACAAGTGTAGCGATACGAAGTTTAGGCGCTCTCTTCTTTGAGGATTTACTTATCACTTCTTACCGCCTTTCTTGCTCGCCTTCGTTGAAGGTCTACCCACTGTCGGCTTCTCAAACGTGGCGACCTCGCGCGCGGAGACTACCCAAAAGCCCCCCGTCGGCGCGTTAATCCATCGCTTTGTTTTGAATAAATCCTGCTCAACCCATGACGCCACTGTTCGCCGCGACGCCTTAATCCCTCTGGCTTGAAGCTGCTCCGTTGCCTGCGTGATGGTCAATTCATCGCTCATGGCGGGAGATGTTGCCACACCCCGAAAAAAAAGACAAGAAAAACATGCTAGGGGTAGCAGAATTATCTTGACTAATTCTGCTAGGGGTAGTAGAATTTCCTTCGTTGGGGCACACCAAACGAAGGAGAAAAGATAGATGACAACCGCCGACGCCGCCGCCGAATACAGGAGCAACATCGGGCAGGATTTCAGCATGGCCGACGCCCTTGACCCCGAGTTTCTTGACACGGACGAAGTTGAGGACGTTGACCTGATGACGACGGCGCAGCGGCAGGCGCTAAACGCGCGCATGGCCGATTGGTGGAGCTAAACACAACGGGCGGGCGGGGTGACTTTAGAAGGGACGCCCCGCCCGCCTTCGGCATCAACCCACCTTAGAAGGGAAAGGTCAATGCAGAACAATCCTACCACCCCCGCGAGCGCGGGGGCATCTCCGTTTCAGCACAGCACACACGTCGTCCGGCTCACGCTACCTCTCCCCGAGGATGAGCTTAAAAGGATGCTGCCCCGGTTATTCCGCCGGGGCGTCTTGCCGCGCATGGGCGAGATTGACGTTTTGGAGCTTCACATTAACGTCACGCGCAGACAGCGGGAAGGGGGCGGCGCGCGATGAGCAAAGATTCACCGAAGGGGCGGCGCGCACTCGGCCGGACGTTTACCGTGCGAATGTCTGATGACTCCCTCGTTGACATCGGCATTCCCGCGCACTCCCGTCTCATGTTTCGCCGGTCTAAGAGGTATCAGGACGGCGACCTCGTATTCGTTATGACGCCGGACGGGGGTTTCGTTGTTGCCGCGTTCCGTGAGGTGGTGTTGAGAGGCGCGCACCCTGAATGCCCCGTGAGGCGCTATCTGGCTGCGGAGGTTGAAGTCCTCGGGGTCTATCACTCGACGCTAAGGGAAGGGGGTGCGTGGTGAAAGGCAGAACCGAACCCAAACCCCTGACGGATGAAGAAATCCGCCTGCTCGCCTCAATCATCGTCTACTCGGCCGACACCCAACCCGTCTACTCGGCCGACGAAACCGCGCTCGCGCTGATTCGGCTTGTGGCGGGCGTCGCGGCTAGACAGTCGTGCGCCACGGCTCAAGATGCCGTTTACTTCGTCGCGCTCGGCGCGTTCGGTAACACGAACACGCACGGCGAGGCGGTTGACCGCTTCTGCGAACAGGGGCGGCGGCTCGACATCGGCAAGCTTGCCGCGAAAGGGGGGCGCGAGTAGTGGACTCGACAGAGAACAGAGACGAGCGGCCGAACGTCTCGCCTTTCAGGTCTGACGCGCTCTCACGCCTCAACGTCCGCATACACGTCGCGCTCGCTATCCTCGAAGACGGCTCATACGGCCTCTTGAAGTATGAGGACGCCGCGCGGCTTCTGTGCGCGGCGTTGGGCGACGTGGACGAGCTAAAGCTGGCGAAGGGCGAGCAGCCTTTAGTCGGCGGGCTTGATTGGGACGAACACGCGGCGCTCATCGCCGCGAACGAGTAGGCAAAAGCCGGGGCGCGTTCCCGCTGACGCGCCCCGCACACCTTTCAACTGTAATCATGCCGCGAAGCCTCGACATCACAGGGCAAAGATTCGGGATGCTGGTTGCTCTCCGCATAGACCGGCGCACCCCCCAAGCTAATTTCTGGCTTTGTGCGTGTGACTGTGGAAATTCAACCTCTGCGCCGACCTACCGCCTGAGAAATGGCGGCGTTAGAAGTTGCGGCTGCCTCATCAAGCGCACGCTCGCTGAAAATAGCCGTGGCAAGGTCTTACACCATGATTTGACGGGGCAGACGTTCGGCCTTCTAACCGCGCTCGGCGTCGCCAAGAAAGTCCCCAGGAATCCGAACGGCCGCAGCCACAACCCCGGCGTTGATGTCTATTGGTCGTGCCGGTGTGAGTGCGGGAACGTTAAAGAGGTCTTCTCTCAGCACCTCAAAAGGGGGAGGATTCAAAGCTGCGGCTGCCTGCGCGCTAAAAGGTACGCGGAACTGCTTGCGACGCGGACTGAGAAGAAATGCACCCGCTGCAAGCAGTTTAAGCCTCTCGCTGACTTCACTGTCTCCCGCGCCCGTTGGGATGGACTTACGGCCTCATGTAAGTTCTGCACGCGCGCAGCCCAAAAGGCTTATAGAGAGAGAAACCCCGAACACGTTCGGGAGCTTGAGAAAGCCAAGTGGCAGCGTAACTACCCGAAGCATAAAGAGAAGTATCTAGCAAAAGCCAAATCACGAAACGCCAAGTTAAAAGGTGCGCCCGGCACTATTACCGCTGACGTTGTACGGTCACTTTATGCGAAGCAGGCGGCAAGGTGTAACTACTGCTCGGCCGATATAAGCGGCGGCTGCCACATAGACCACATACACCCAATTTCCAAAGGCGGCACAAACTACCCCGAAAACCTTCAACTGCTTTGCCAGCGGTGCAACCTCAAGAAAGGCTCGAAGATGCCGGACGCGCTCTCGCTCTCAGACTTCACGGCGGCGGCCTAGATAGATGTAAAGGAATCTTTACCCGCGCGAGACTCGCCCGACATCGGCCAGCCCCGAAAGGATGCGCCCCACCCGGCACGCGAAGCGCAGAGGGTCTACCCCGTAACGAAAGAGGCGCACGGGTTAAGGAGAGAGCGCACCCGGAGGGGCGGAGCGAAGCGGAGCGCGGCGGAGCCGTTGCGCGAGCGAGTGCCCGTGCGACGATGAAGTGAAGGGGAAGGGTCTGAAAATAATTTCAAACAGAAGCGGAGGCCGGAGGCCGACGCCTACTAATCCCGCGCGTTTTCCAGCGCGGTCGTAACTGGCGCGGCTTTCTCACGCGCCGCGCGAAGCGCATAGTTCTAACCCCTCTCTAACTGCCAGCCTCAAAAATCTAAAAAATCTAAAAAGTCTAAAAGCTCTCGAAAGCCTCTCTCACACTTCTTTCATAGCTGCCCTAATGTGTAAACGCGCTCGTAGTGGGTTCGCGCGAGCCATACCACCCACGTTGCAGATGCAGGGTCGAAGGGGTGATCGAGACGTGAAACATAAATTTCTTTTCAAGAGCCTGACGAAGCAGGGTGGCAAGGCGCAGTTCACGCTGATGCTCCCCTTCGGCGGCGGCCCCCTCTCGATGGACGCGCTGATGCGCGAGGAGGTTCTCGCGCAGATAGCGCTGGCGGCCGCCGAGCCCGGCAGACAGACCGAGAGTCTCGGCGTCGGCTTGGCCTCGCAGTACGGCGCACAGCCCGCCCGCATTGACTTCGACACGGTCAACGAGCTGCTGCCCAAGCCCGAGGACTACTACCGCAAAGACTACCGCGCCCTCAGCGCCACGCTCGCCCCATGCTACGGCCTCGACTTCTCGACGGCCGGCGTCCTGGAGAAGGCCGTCGGCATGCTCAAGGGGCAGACGGTCTACACCGACCACTACTACTACTCGGTTCACAACTGGGTCGGCGTGGTCGAAGACGCCAAGTGGGACGGGGGTGACGAGGCCGGCAAGGGCGTCCCCGGCATCAACGCCACGCTCAAGCTCGACTCGAAGAAAGACCCGATGCTCGTGCGCGGCGTGGCGATGGAACCGCCCGCGGTTCACTCATGCTCCGTCACAGTGCTCTTCGAGTTCGAGTTCTCGCACCCCGACCTCGTCGAGGAGGGGCGCTTCTGGCAGCTCCTCGGCGAGGAGGTCGGCGGCCAGATCGTGCGCCTGGTCGTGACGGCGATTTTGGGCTTCTGGGAAATCTCGTTCGTCTTCCAGGGCGCACAGGAAGAGAACAAGCAGATACCCGCGCCGGCCGGCGCGGGCGACGCCGGGGTCACGGACGCCGACGCTGACATGGGCCGGAGGGACAGGGAGAGGTTGGGCGCGAGCCCAGAGCAACAGAGGGAAGGGAGAACGACAGTGATAGTTAGCAACGAACGCAAGACGGCTCTGGGCATCACGGCCGAGGGCAACAACATTCCCGACGAGCAGGTGCTCGCCATCGTTGACGGCCTCGTTTCGCAGGCCGCCGCCGGGCGCGTCCTGCTCGACGGGCGCCGCGCCGAGTGCAAGCGCCTCGCGACGCTCGCGACGCTCGGCAGCGCCGAAGGCCAGCTCGCCGCGCCGCTGGCGACGCTCATAGACGGCGCTTCGGGCGAGACGCTCGAAGGGCTCATCACGATGTACTCGGAGCAGGCGACCGCGCGCTTCGGCGCGACGTGCCCGCAGTGCCACACCGCCGGGCTCACGATTCGCTCGTCGGTCGAGGACACGCTGGGTCAGCCGGCGGCGGGTAACAAGCCGCCCGCCCCCTCCACGTCGAGCACGATTTTCTAGGCGGCCCTGTCAGACCGCTTCGGACACTTACTTTGAAGGGCGCGCCGCGACCTTCAACCACGACGGAGAAGAATGATGAAACTCAAAGCTTTTGTTCACGGGCTGGCGATCCCGGTGGTTGTCGCCGCGGTGCTGGAGCAGAACACGCTGGTCGCGATCACCGGCAATAAGACGGTCAACAAGGCGGGGGCGGGCGCTGTCGTGCTCGGCCGGCTGCTGAAGCCCGCGCGCGAGGCGAACGGCACGGGGACGGTCGAGACCCGCTTCAAGGAGCGGATCGCCATCAAGGCCGACGGCGCCATCGCGGCGGGCGACCGCGTGAAGATGGCCGCCGCGGACGGCGACGGCATACAGCGCGTGAAGAAGTGGGTCTCGCAGACCGACCTCGTCGCGGGTGACACGCCCGACACGCTGCTCGGCGTCTGCCTCGTCGGCGGCGCGGACGCCGCGGACGTCGAGGTGTTGACCTACTAGCGAGTCCGAGGGCGACAAGTCACCGGCTCTGAACCAGAAGAACCAAAGACCCGAAGGAAGGTAAAAGAAGATGAGTTCCACCCACGGATTCAAAGGCAACGTCGCCAAGCTCATGAAGGAGCTGAACGCGCTCCGCACGAACCCGCTGAGGCCGCGCGACGTGAGCCTCCGCGAGCACCTCGCGGAACAGTACCAGGTGACGCCCGACCACATGTTCTCGGAGCTGGGCGTCGACCCCCACTTCACCCGCGTCGTTGACCTTCAGCAGGACGAAGACAAGAAGTGGCTGATCCCCGAGGCCGTGCGCCAGGGTATCCAGTTCGGCATGGGCATCTCGCGCCAGCAGGCCGTCGAGATGGCCCGCCGCGCCATCGTCTCGCAGTCGTCCCCGATCCTGAGCGAGGCGAACGGCGGGGCGCGCTACATCAGCCCCGAGGTGTGGCTCGACCCGATCATGAGCGGCGCGGTGCAGGCCGCCTACTGGAGCGACCTCATCGTCAAGGACGAGCCCGTCGCCTCCGACAGCGTCAACATCCCCAACATCAAGCTGAGCGACGCCTCGCCCGAGGAGACCTCGGAGGGTGCGACGGCCGAGGTCGGCACGGTCTCACACGGCCACAAGAAAGTGGAGATCAAGAAGCGCAAGCGGGCGCTGGAGATCACGGACGAGTCCGTGCTCTTCAACTCGCTCAGCCTGCTCTCCATCTTCTTCGTTGACTACGGGCGCGTCCTCGGCCTGCTGCTCAACGGCGACGCGGTCAACGTCATCGTCAACGGCGACGTGGCCGGCGGCTCGGAGGCGTCGGCCGTCATCGGCGTGTCCGACACGACGAAGGGCTTCCAGTTCCGCGACTTCCTGCGCGTCGGCATCCGCTTCAACCAGTTGGGGCGCGCCGGCCTCCAGGCGTTCGCGGGCGAGGACGTCGCGCTCGACTACCTCGACCTCCAGGAGGTCAAGGATAAGCAGTTCGCCGGGAGCCCGCTGATGGCCGTCAGGCTCAAGGGCGGCGTGCAGACGCCGAACGACCTCTACGCGAGCCACAAGGTGCCCGAAGACCAGGTCGCGATTCAGGACAACGCCGTCTCGCTCCTGAAGCTCACGGCGCAGCCCCTGATGGTCGAGGCCGAGCGCATGGTCATGAAGGGGATCACGGGTTCCGTGGCCTCGACCTTCACCGGCTTCGCCAAGCTCCAGCGCAACGCGAGCATCCGCATGGATCGCACGCTGAACTTCGAGGCTTACGGCTTCCCGAGCTGGATGTCGCCCTACGAAGATTAAGCGTCACGGCATTTAACCGCGACGGCGCAGGGGTCGCGCCCTGCGGCGCACGGGGGCGGCGCACTTCGCCCCCAAATTTTTAACCAGGTCTAGCGATGCCGCTCATCAACGCCGCTAAGTTCCGCGAGTATTTCAAGATCAACGCGGACATAAAGGACTCCCGACTGACGCCGCACATCGGCGCCGCCGCTCGACGTCTGAAAAAGTGGGTCGGCGACGCGGTTTACGCGGACGCGGTCGCCGAGGCGCCCCAGGACGCCGACCGCGCAGAAGACCTGAAGAACGCGGAGGCGGCGCTTGCGATGCACTTCGCCATGCTGGGGCTGAACACGGAATTGACCCTGAGCGGCGTGCTGAAGTCTCGCAAGGAGGTGGGGTCGCAGAACGCCAACATCCAGACGACCTACCTCACGCCCGCCGAGGTCAGGCAGCTCTCGCAAGGTTACCTTGAGTTGGCCGAGGAGATAGCGCGCCCCTACGCGCTCGCCGACGGCACGCCCGAGGCCGAGGTCGTGGTGGTGCTCGGATAGGACGCATGAGTTTCAAGGTCACGGCAGACATCGGGCAGGTCATGCGCCTCGGCGACGAGTACGGGCGGGCGGCCGAGGTGGGCTCGCGCCGGCTGGCCGAGCGCGGCGAGCAACTCGTGCGTGAGGAGGCGCCCAAGCGGACGCGCAACCTCATCCAGGGCGTCTCGTCCGACGTGAAGGTCGTCCGCGGCCAGATACGCGGCGAGATCGTCATCACGGCCAGGACGGGCCGGCAGGGGCGGCGTGAAGGCGTACTCCACCGCCCCGGCGGCAAGACGAAGAAGGTCACGCTGCGCGCCGTCCCCGCCTTCAACTACCCGCAGGCGGTCGCCGAAGGGACGGGCGTCTACTCGACCGGCGGCGTCTTCGGCCCCCGGCCGGTCATCCGGCCGAGGAAAGCCAGGGCGCTGCTCGTTCCGGTGAGCAGCGCGCCGAGCGGCGAGCCGTACATCGTCGCCGACGGTCAGGTCTACGTGATGCGGCGTTACATCAAGGGCATTAAGCCCAACCCGTATCACGAGCGCGCGGGGGCGCGACTGGAGAGAGAGGCGCCGCCGATCTTCGACCGCGCCGTCAGCGATTTCGTAGGAGGGCGGCCGTGACCGTCGAAGACGCTACTCACGAGTTCATCGCCGAGGCGGTTGTGGCCGCCGAGGAGGGCTCCGCACTCTTCGGCATCGAGCTTCACGACACCCTCTACACGTCGAAGCAGGAGCGCGGCGTGCAGATCGGCGACTGCGAGTCGGACGTGGCGCCGTTGCCCGGCGGCGAAGGCATGCAAGAGTTCGACGCGGAGCTTTCCCTCTTTTGCTTCGCGCGCATCGCGGGCGAGGACAAGTCAGACCGGAAGGCGGCCCGAAACAAGGCCCGCGAGCTGATGCTCGCCGTGGCCGCACTCTTCTTCGACAACACGACGATGGGTGGCCGGGTGAACGACGTGCTGGTGCGCCGCTGCGTCCGCGGCTACACCGACCAGGGCGGCGACGTGTTCGCCCTCGCTATCGTCCCGCTGGTCGTCAACGGCACGGGGCAGTTACTCGATGACGAAAGGTGATTGTGATGGAGCTTCGGTTCAAAGAGGAAGTCGAGAAGACCGAGGGCGGCGAGCGCCGCTTTACTCAGGAACGCGTCGAGGTGGCGAACGGCGACTACCGCCGGGTGTTCGAGGCCAAAGAAGAGCCGTTCGAGGTGACGTCCGACGAGTGGCCGATGCTCAAGCGGACGGGCCTGTTCGAGGTCATCGAGGAGGCCACCCCGGAGCAGCGGCAGGAGGGTCAGCGGTCCGAGCAGCAGGAGGGTCTTCAGCAGACCGAGCAGGGCGACGCCTCCGGCGCGGTCGTGCGGCGGCCCCGCCAGCGGGCGGCCGACAAATAGAACTTCCGCAGTAGTGCGGTCGGCACCAACCATTTAAACGAGGAGAAAGAAAATGCCTTCATCCAACCCGGCGCACGAACAGCAGCGGAGGTACTCGCGCAGCAAACTGCCGCAGGCCGACTACCAGACGCCGACCGACATGACCGACGCCGCCAACCGCATCGACTTCCCCGTGAAGGACTCCAACTTCACGAAGTGGACGCCCAAGTTCGAGACGAATAAGGGCGACGCCACGGGGACTAATCACGCGACCGAGCGCTACGTCACGGAGAACGAGGCCGAGGTTTCGCACGAGATTCGCGTCTGCTCGGAAGAGGCCGGGCGCGACCTGCTCGACGCCTTCGGCTCCGTCACCGTCACGACGCCCGACGCGGTCAACGCGGCCGCCGCCCGCAAGCACAAGTTCACCCCACTCGACATCGCCGTCTCGAAGCAGCTCCCGTCGCGCACCTTCGTCGAGATCGACGGGCCGGGGCTGAACCGCTCCTTCCCCTCGATGGTGACGGAGAGCTACGAGCTGAAGGGCTCCGGCTCGGGGCACGTCTCCGCTTCCGCCTCCTACCGCGGCTCCGGCAGGAAGATCACGCCGAGCGGCATCAGCGCCTCGGACATCGCCAAGCTCGCGGGGCTGCGCTACTTCACCAACTCGATGGTGAAGCTGACCCGCTCGGACACGGGGACGCAGCTCAACCCGCAGACGCTCGGCGCGGCCAACCGCCTCGAACAGTGGGCCTTCCGCGTGAAGAACAACCTGCTGGCCGAGCAGGGCTACGTCCCCGGCGCGGAGCTGTTCCAGACGGCGGGCGACTCGAAGACGGGGATGGTTCGCTCCGAGCTGCTCGTGGAGTCTCAGGAGTTCGAGTTCGACTATAGCGCGCGCTTCGCGGCGCAGTCGGAGGAGATCGCGCACCTGGAGGCGGGCAAGGAGATCGACATCCTGCTTGGCCTGACGGGGCCGGTCATCGGCGGCGCCATCAAGCACAAGCTCGCCGTCATCGTGCCGCGCTTCGTCTACGAGATGGTCGATCTGACCTCGAAGGACAAGGTCGTCCAGGTGCAGATCAAAGGGCTCGTCATGTTCGACCTGACCCAGGAGCTTCCGGCGAGCGTCGAGTTGACGAACACCGTTCTTTCTTACACCGCGTAACCATCAACGCCAGGCGGGGTCACACGGCCCCGCCCGGCGCCGGCACCTGACAAAACAACTGAGATTCGGAGGAACGACAGATGGCACCCACAACCCCCACACCCACGCCGGTAGTCTTCGACGCCGACGCGGAGCAGCGATACGAGTTTCAGACCCGCCGCGGGAATCTGTTCTACCCGGTCGCGCACATCTTCGGCGGCGTCAACGACGAGCTGCTCATCGAGATGGATCGCGCGCGTGACGTGCGGCTCACCGACGCTGACGCCACGGAGACGGACGACGACGACGCCAGGGCTATCAACAGCTCGTCGGCCGTCGTCATCGCCGTCGATTACTGGAACAGCTCGGGCGCGCGCGGCGAGAACTACGCGGGCAAGGTGGCGGACAAGGACAAGTCCTACGCGGTGCACAACCTCCTGCTCGCCGTGGAGGTCATCGCCCCTAAGACCTCGACGGCCTCGGGGCCGTGCCCCGACGACGACGAGCCGCTGACGTACAACCTGCGCTGCCTCTTCGGCGGGCAGGAGTGCGTCACGACGCACGTCATCCGCGACAACCCGGACGACTTCGAGGCGTACCAGCAGATCATGAGCCGCGCGCTGCTCGTGCGCGGCACCCGCTTCGGCGAGACCGACCAGCGCATCCCCTCGCGCATGAACCGCCTGGCCGCGCTCTACGACTTGATCCATGTCAGCCACGAGAACTACGCGGGGCGCATCCCGAAGCACCACAAGATGGCCGTGGTGCAGTTCCACTTCCGCCAGCTCCAGAAGCAGCACGCGGGAAACTCGACCGCCTTGCCCCAGCCATCGCCGAGCGGGTCGCAAGGGAGTGGGGCGACGGCGGCGGCGAGCGATGCCCAGGGGAGCGGCGGTGCGGCGACTTCGCCAGCGCCTACGGCGTAACGACCGAGGAGAAGAGGGCGAACGCATGCACGCTTTGCCCTCTTCTCCCGACGAAGCCGACGGCGGTCTCCCGCGACGACCAGGAATTCCTTGACGAGATCAAGCGCCTGGTGCGGCTGCGTGACTCACGCGACCCGCGGTTTGATGCGCTCCGGCTTTCGCCGCTCGCGCGCGATTGCATCGCGTGCTGGGACGACGAGGTCGAGAGGCGCGAGCGGCAATCAAAGGCGAAGGCCGGTCAGATGTTCGAGCTACTGACCGCGTTCTTCGCCTCGAAGGGTTGAGTTAGGACTCATGGGCGGCCCCAGATTCGTACCAATCGTTTTTTCCGCGGACGGGGCGGCCGCCATGCAGGTCGTCAAGGGGCTGACGTCCGCCTTCAGCCAGCTCGACGACACGGCGGAGAAGACGAGCACGGGCGGCCTGCGCAGCGTCTTCATCCAGGCGGACTTGGCCTCGCGCGCCATAGCGACGTTGACGCGCGAGGCCGTGGACGCCGCCCGCGAGTACCTCCAGTTCGGCAGAGAACTCGCTAACCTCAACACGCTCCTCGACGACTCTTCCGCGCTCCCCTCCTTGCGCAACGGCCTGCTCGACCTCGACCCGGCCCTCGGCCACACGAGCGAGCTGGCGCGCGGGATGTACCAGGCTTTGAGTTCGGGCGTGGCCGCGGAAGATTCCCTCGACGCCATCACGGTCTCGGCGAAGGCCGCGCGCGCCGGCCTCGCCTCCACCTTCGAGACGGTGGACATGGGGACATCCGTGATGGCGAGCTACAACCTCCAGGGCAAAGACCTCACGGAAATCTACGACAAGGCTTTCGAGACCGTGAAGCGCGGGAAGGTGGAATTCCCGCAGCTCGCGCAGAACATCGGTCAGGTGTCGAGCTTTGCCGCGGAGGCCGGTGTCACGCTGGACGAGATGTTTGCGGCGATTGCCACAGGCTCCCGCACGACCAGGCCGGCACAGGTGATTGAGGGGCTGCGCACCGCCCTGGCGAACATCGTCAAGCCCAGCGAGGACGCCAAAAAGCTGGCCGGGGAGTTGGGGCTGGAGTTCAGCGCCAGTGCGCTCAGGTCGAAGGGCTTCGCACAGTTCCTCAATGAGGTGTCGGAGGCAACGCAGGGCGACATTGACAAGCTCGCGATTCTCTTCGGCGACGTGCAGGGACTGAACGTCGTGCTGAAGCTGACGGGCGCGAACTCTCAGCAGTTTGCGGCAGACTTGCGCGGAATCGCAGCCGCGTCGGGCACGGTCGAGGAGGCTTTCCAGAAGCAGAAGGAGTCGCTCGCCTCCCAGGCCGAGGCGGCGCGGGTGATGGTCGAGAAGGGTTTGATAAAGACCTTCCTCTTCGCCGAGCCCATGCTGACGGGCGTGTTGTCTCTGGTCAACAAATACCCGGCAGCCTTCGCCGCGGCGGCTCTCGCCGTCCTCAGCCTGGCCGCCGCGCACCAGCTCCTGAACACGCAGCTCGTAGCCAGCGCCTTGACCAACATCCCGTCGCTGCTCGCCGGCCTCAAGCAAACGATCCAGCTCATGGGGCTAGTGCGGTACGCCGCCGCCATGACCGCCACCGAACTCGTCGCCGTCACCGCCGGGTGGGGGCTCCTGGTCGTAGCTGCGGGCGTGGCCGTCGCCGCGATGATTGACTGGACGACCGCGTCGGAGCGTGCGGCCTCCATCACTACGGATTCTGTCGCCGCGCTAAAGAAGCAATCGGACGAGGCCGCGCGCGCGCAGGGACTCGTCGCGCAACTCGGCGATTCCGTGGGGTCGAGCGCCGAGAAACACCAGCAGCTCGAAGAAATCCTGCGCACCTTGAACCCGGAGACGCGCGCCTACATCGAGACCATCGCCGACGAGCGCAAGAAAATCGACGCGGTGAAGCAGGCGGTGGATGACCTCGCCGGCCGCTCCCAGGTCGAGCTGAAGGCGCAGTTGCTGACGACCTCGGCGGCCATCATCGAGACGGGCGCTCAGATAGAGGCGAAGCGCCTGAAGATCGGCCAACTGAATTCCATCATTGACGAGTGGAAGCTGAAGCTGAAAACGGGAGCCGCCTCCGCTTCCGAGGTCGAGCACGTCACCGCCTCGCTGTCGGGGCGCATCTCCACGCTCTCTGACGAGATTAAGAGCGGGCTCAACCCCCAGCTCCAGCACAGCGCCGAGATGCAGGCGCGCGTCGCACAGACGATAGGGCTCACGCGCGACCAGTTCATCGAGTATGAGCGGGCGGCGGGGCGTACTGACGACCAGATACGTCTTCTCCTCATCCACTACGACGCGATGACGCCGAAGGTCGATGCCGCGACGGGCGCGCAGGACAAGGGCACGCAGGCAGCCCGGGATGCGGCGCGGGCCTTCGACCAGCAGGCGTCGTCGCTCCAGAACCTTAATAACACGCTCGACAACTTCGGTAAGAGCGCGGGCGCGGCAGCCTCGGAGAGGCAGAAGCGAGTTAAGGATTACGTCTCGTGGATGACTCAGAACGCCGTCGCGCTGAAGCTGACGCCAGAGCAGGCCGCGCAGCTCTCGCGCGAATACGCTGCCAAGTACATGCCGCAGGTCAGCACGGACATACAGCAGGAGAAGCTGGCCGGGCAGGCACAGAAAGCTATTGAGCAGGGGTTCGGCCTTTCAAAAGAAAGCGGCGGGGGCTCGCGCACAAAGCTTTCGGCTTCGGACCGGGAGGACAACGAGGTCATCAACGCGGTGTCTCGCAGTCTGAGGGCGCCGCGTCCCTCCGACCCGGCGCTCGCTGCGCTCATCAGCCAAGCGGCCGAGCGGTTCAACATCCCGCAGGGCCTCGCCTTCGCGCAGCTCCACACCGAGTCCAGCTTCAGCACGAAGGCCGTGAGTCCGCAAGGCGCCATCGGCCTCGGTCAGATCATGCCGGGTACGGGCGCGCGCTACGGCTTCACGCCGAGCGACCTCCGTGATCCGAAGAAGAACCTGACGGCGTGGGGCAAGTACATGAGCTTCCTGTTCGGGCGCTACGGCGATTGGGACTTGGCCGTGCTCGCCTACCATCAGGGCGAGGGTACGGTAGACAGACTCGTCAAGACGCTCACGAAGACGGAAGGCGGGCGGGCTGACGTGCAGCGCGCGGCGCGCGGAGCAGGCGTCATCGGCCCGAAGGGGCGCGCCTACCTCCGCGACATCAAGCGCTTCGACTACGAGGGCGGCGGCAGCCGGGCTTCATCGGATAAAGAGTTCTCCCAACTCGTGCTCGGCGGGCAGTTCCAGCAGGACCTCGTTACCGGGCGCGACGACCTGTCTAAGTCCCCGCTGGGCGGCCAGCTCGTGCAGCTCACGCCCGAGAAGTTCGCCGGCATGCAGGACCGGATCGCGGCGATGCTTGAGGCTAACCGCAACCGTCCGCTCGACGCCGGGCGTGGGGCTATTGAAGGCTCGACGCTGGACGCGAACTCGGGCGGCATTGCCCTTGATAGCGGCCTCGGCTTCGAGCAGAGCAAATCGCAGGAGGAAATCTCTGAGTATTACCGCGAGCTGATACGCCAGGAAGAGGAGGCCGCGGGTCAGCAGGTCTTCTTAGCTCAATACGTTGATGGGCGCAGGCGAGAGGTCGCAAAGGACTACTTCACCCGCGAGAAGACGATACAAATAGACCTCGGCGGCATGGAGCAAGAGCTTTCTGAACTCAGACGGCAGGCGGCGGATGACCAACTCTCGGCACAGCGCCGGCTTCTCTCCGCGAAGGGTGAAGAGGTTAGCCTGACGCAGCGCCTCACGACACTTCAGGACGAGTATGCGAACTCTTTCGCCAATCTCGGTCTGCGTACTCAGGTTGCGACGTGGGAAGAGCTGGTCGCTATCCGCCGCGAGGACGCGCAGGCCATTGAGGAGCAGGCTCGCGCTCAGGTGCGCCTGGAGGATGCGGCGACTGTGCATACCGAGCAGGTGCGCGCTCGCGTCCTGCGCCACCTCGCCGAGTCGGGCGACGCGACGAGCGCCTGGTCGGACGGCCTGATTTCCAGCTTCGACCAGATCACCGGCGCCATAGACCGCGGGATCGCGAAGCTCACGGGCGGCATCGGGCTGGCGACGAGCCTGCTTCAGAACTTCGCGCACCAGTTGGAGAACAGGGTTTTCAAGAAATTCCTCGACGCGCTCTTCCCCGAGCAGAAGGGCGAAGGGGGCGGTGCGCCCGGCGGCGGGTTCAGCCCGACGAAACTGCTCAACCTCGGCGGCGGCGGAGGGGGTACGCCTCCGTTCGTACCGTCGGCTTCCAACTCGGGCGGCGTCATCAATGCCTTCCGTCAGGGCGGGTTTAAAGCCGGCATCAAGTCTCTCTTCGGCCTCGGTGGCTCGGCGGCGACGGCAAAGGGCGCGACTGCCGCTGCTGGCCCGTGGGTCAATCCCGTGACCTTCGCCGCGGATTTCGGCGCGGCCCCTGCGCTGGTGGGTGGCGGCGCGGCGGCGGGCGGGGGCGCGGCGGCGGGCGGCGCGTCCAGCGGTTCGATGATGGGCTCGATGGGCGCCTTCATGACCAACCCGTGGACTATCGGCATAGCCGCCGCGGCGCTGACCGGGTTCGCGTTGTGGAAACACTTCAGCCACGGGACGGAGAAGAAGCTGCGCTCGACGATACAGCAGGAGTATCAGGTCAACGTCAAGGACATGCAGACCCTCTCCGCCGTCAAGCAGCTCGGCGAGCAGGCGTTTGGCAAAGGGCAGGTGTCGAAGCATCTCCTCGAAACTGTGCGGCTCGACCAGGCGAAGGAGATGATCGCGGCATACGCCGAGCAGACGGGCCAGCAATCGAAACTGCTCGCCGACCGCCAGCTTGCTGACCCCTCGAACGCGGCGAACAACTTCGTCCGCCGCATTGACGGCGGCCCCATCCCCGGCCTGACGCGCGGCTTCGACCATGTGCCCGTCCTGGCGGACGGCGGCGAGCACATGATTGACAGCGGGACGGTCGCGCGCAACGGCGGCCACTCCGCGTTCGACGAGCTGCGGGCGGGCCGCGCGGTCATCGCGGGCAGGACGCCGCTCGCGCGCGCGATGGCCCGGCTGCGCGAGCAGATGTCGCGGTCGGCGGAGTCCTCGCCTTCGAGCCCGGCGCCTGCGCCGCGCGCCTCGTCCTCGTCGGGCGGGGGTGACCCCGAAGTCAAGGCGATGCTCGCCCGGCTGACGGCGGCGCTCGAAGAGAACAACGAAGTCATGGGCACCTTCCGCACTGCCGACGAGGGGTCGGTGGTCGAGCGCGGCCTGAAGAAGAGGCCGCGCTCGGCGATGGACGCGGTCAACGCGTCGGCGACGCAGGGGCACGGCCGCGAGTCCCTGCAAAAGAATCTCGGCCTCTAGGGTGACGCATGAACTTGCTACCGGCAAATCGGCCTTATGAGGAGTTGCGGCTACGCGGCGACTTCGGCCTCGTCGAGGGCCTCGGCTTGGAGATGTTGACGCACCAGCTCGGCGGCGGGTTCTACCGCTCCGTCCTGACGGGCACGCGCTCGGGCAACCGCTACTGGACGCTCACGTACAGGACGCTGCGCGACACGATGAATTCGCCCGTCACGCTGCCGAGCGGAGACTTGCAGGCGCAGGCGATCTACCTCTGGGAGTTCTTCCACCGCCATAAGACCGGGTACGTCGAGGTGGATCGCCCCTTCGTCCTCACCGACATCTCGACGGGGAAGAAGTTCCTCGCGCGGTTCGCAGACCACTCGATGGAGCGAACCATGTTCATGGTGAAGCTCTACACCTCGCAGCTCAAGCTCGTGTTCGCGCGCGTGCCGGGCTTCAACACGCTGCCCGACGGCTCGCACGACAACGACTCCAACAACGCGAACATTTAACGATGCAGCTCCCGTCCGTCGAACAAGAAAAGGTCAACGCCGCGCGGCGGCTCTCCGGCCTCCAGGTCGGCGAGCTGGTCGCGGTGTACTGGCCCGCGCCTATGGGGACGGTCTTCTACGGCCGGATGCAGTACGACGAGCTGCCCGAGTACGAGGGGCTCACGCTGCCCGACGGCGGGCGGATCGAGGCGCGCTTCGCCGAGCCGCAGTTTCAACCCTTCCAGATTTCCTCCTCGGTCGCCGACTCGCAGATCACGCTCCAGTTCGTTGACGACGACGGCGAGATCGCGCGGCTCTGCGAGCTGCACGGCGAGGGCGTGCGCGTCGAACTCTGGCACTACTACCCGGACGTAGACCTGCTGATTAAGCGCGGCTGGTTCGGCCATCTCGGCGCGCCGGCCGAGGTCGGCGGCAGCGTCACGCCCGTGCCCGCCTCCTTCGGATTCCGCTCGCCGCAGCTCTCTCTGCCCAGCCGGCCGTCGGGCGCCGGCTGTACGTTCATGTTCGGCGGCACGATCTTCGACCCCGCAGTTCTCGCACGCAACGGCTGCCGCTACGACCGCCAGCTCGATGGCGTGCACGGCCTGCTCGACGGTGACGGCAACCCCTTCACGTCCTGCCCGCACACGCGCGAGGGGTGTCAGGCGCGGATCGGCGACACGCTCGAATACGGCGGCGGCGACACGGCCACGGACACGATCACCGTCGGGCAGACGCAGGGGCCGGCGCGTCAGGCGACGAGCAGGGGCAACGAGTCGCAGTTGACGCAGACGATACCAGTCCACGCGGGCGAGTGGACGGCGCGCAACCTGCAAGTCCTCGCCTACCTCGTCGAGCCGAACACGAGGCACCCGGAGCAGGGCAGCGCGCACGTACTCCTTCAGGTCGGCGAGGGGCCTGACGAGGGGCTGAGCCTGGTGCAGGTCAACGACGCCTACATCCAGCCGATGCACCTCAACGTGCGGCGCGGCGAATACCGCCAGCCGGCCTCGTTCTTCAGCGCGCACGTCAGCAACTATTCGCTGCGCGCCCACGTCAACGCAGTCGTCCAGGGCGACTTCCGCAACGCGACGGCGCAAAGTTTCCGCGGCTCGGTGAAGGTCAGGGGCTTCCGCGAAGTTCACGTCTACACGAGCCCGACGACTTTCACGTTGCAGTACAGCGTCAGCCCGGCCTTCTGGATTCTGGAGCTGCTGACCAACCTGCAATTCGGCGACGCGCGCGACGTCGAGCGTTACGTCATCCAGGACTGGATAGACGCCGACGCGTGGCAGGCACAGCCCGCCGGTTTCCTCGACGCCTCCGGCGTCCAGTACAGCTCCACCCGCGCGACCTTCTCCGCCGAAATCCTTGAGCGCACGACGCAGCAGATCATCAAGGACGCCTGCCGCGACAGCTTCCTCTCGCTGCCCTTCCCCTACGGGGGCTACGAGCGCATCGTCCCCCTGCGCAAGGAGGATTTGACGGACGTACCCACCTTCACCGACGACCTCGACTTGATCGCGGCGGACCCGAACGTGCGCCCCATCCTCTTCGACGGCGCTGGCTCGACGCTGCGCACGAAGAAGGTGAGGCCGGAGGGCGAGCTGACCAACTACCTCACCGTCAACTTCTTCGACGCCGCTCACGACCACATCAAGCGGCCGCTCGTCTTCCAGGACGAGCGCGCCCAGCAGGCGGCGGCCGCCGCGGGCGGCGACAAGTCCGTCCGCCGCATCCGCGACGAGGTGACGCTCTTCGGGGTGACGGACTTCGGCCAAGCCGTACGCTGCGGCAACCGCATACTCGACCTCGGCGAGTTCGATTCCGGCGGCCTGAAGAATAACCGCGAGGCGAACTTCCAGGCGTCGTGGTTGGAGACGATTGACCTGCACCCGCACAGGGTCATCAAGGTCATTTCGTGGAAGCTCCTGAGCCTCCGGGAAAAGTTCGACGGACAGGATGGGCGCCCGACGCTCTACTACGACGACGACGGGCGCCCCTATCTCTACTGGCGCGTGCAGACGCTCGACAACGAGACGGACCTGACGGTCGGGGTGCGCGGCGTTCTCTACAGGCCCGACTATTACGAGCACCTCGAAGACGTCGAGCAGGCGCCGGAGCGGCCCGCGCCCGGCCTCGACCCTAACCCCGGCGGGCCGGGCGACGGACTGCCCGAGCCGATAGGGTTCGCGGAAGTTTCGACGACGTTCGACCGCATCCACTTCAGGCTCGCGGAGAGCACCTTCTAATGGCTTCAAAGGTCACAGGCTTAGAGGTGAAGTACACCGACGACGACATCAGCACGACCCCCGTGCCGGGCGCGACGGTCGAGGTCAGGGACGTGACCGACGCCGACCCCGTGACGGGCGCCGGGGCGATCCGCCTCGACGACATCGTCGCGGACGGCAGCGGCGTCATCCCCACCACCACGTTGGCCGGCGTCGCCGTCGGGCGCTTGCTGCGCTTCACCTGGAAGCGTGAATCCGACGGCAGGTCGGGCACCGCGCTCAGGACGACGGTCGCAGTATGAGTGATTACGGTTTCCTCGCCAGAGACAACACCAGCGTCGCGCTCGTCGCGCGCGAGGAGGGGCGGCCGCGCGGCTACCCCGAACCGACCGCCCCGGCCGCGGCGGTCGAGGTGCTTGTGCGCTTTGCCGACGAGCCGGTCGAGAGCGCGACGCTGGTCGGGGTCTTCGCGCCGGGCGTCGCCGGCACCGCCGAGTACAACCCAGTCAAGGATCGCCCCCGCGTTTTGATCGCGCGCTCCGTCTCGCCCAGGGGCGTCCGTAGCGTCTCACTGCTCGCCGACGCGCAGACCGCCGATGTGCCCTTCGTGCGTGAGACGGACGCGTGCGCCATCGGACAGAACGCGCCGGCAACTCCCGGCTCGGTCGAGATCGGTATTACGGGCTTCACCATCTTCGCGCGCCAGCGCCGCGTCACGGTTTCGACGAACGCCGACATGAGCGGCCCCAACCTCGTGGTTCTGTTCGACTCAGACGATTACGCCTCTCGCGAACTGCCCCGCTACTTCACGCTCTCGCGCGAGGCCGGGCTGCTCACGACCGAGGGGGGCTCGGAGCTGTTGGCCGAAGACGGCTCGCAGCTCTCGGCCGAGGACTCGCTCGCAGCCCTCCCGCGCACGGTGTATGTCACCGTGGCCCACTCGGGCGGCGCGGTGTGGACGCCGGAGTCGAACATTTTAGAAGTGACCTTCGCGGCCGGCGACGGCACGGGCGGCTCGGCCGGAGAGTTCGACCCGACGCCGCGCGACTTAATCAATCTGGATACGTTCTGAGGAGTAGAAGATGAGACCCCTGCTGTTGATGCTTATTTTCGCGCTGGCACTCTGCACGGCCGCCAACGCGCAGACGAAAATCTCGGCGCTGCCGTCGGGCACGCCCGCCACAACCGACGTCGTCCCCTACGTGGCAGACCCGGCGGGGACGCCGGCCACGAAGAAGACGACCGTGCTGAACTTCTTTGGGGTGCTAACGCCCTCCTTCATCCTGCCGGCCAACAGGCACGGCGACGGCGCGAAGTTCCAGCTCTTCACCGGCTCCTCCTCGACGAACGACTGCGCGAAGTTCGACGCTTCCGGCAACCTAGCCACGCTGGGCTCGCCGTGCGGCACCGTGACGAGCGTCGGCCTCTCGATGCCTTCCGAGTTCGGCGTCTCGGGCTCGCCCGTCACCGGCTCCGGCACGATCACGGTCACGCGCGCCACGCAGGCGGCCAACACGGGACTCTTCGGCCCCACCTCCGGCGGTGCGGCCGCGCCCGCCTTCAGGGCGATGGTCAACGCCGACCTGCCCCCGACGCTCAGCTCGAAGACCTTCGACAACACGAACACGGCCAACTTCAAAGGGAGTCTGTTCACCCTCCAGGACGCGACCGATACCACGAAGCAAGCTAGGTTCGACGTGTCGAATGTCGGCACCGGCCAGACGCGCACGGTCAACATCCCGGACGCCAACTCCACGGCGGCGCAGGCGAAGGCGGCGGTCTCGAATCAGTTCCTAACCTCGATGTCGGCGCAGGGCGTCTTCGGCGCGGCGCAGCCCGCGTTCTCCGACCTCTCCGGCTCGGTGGCGGCGACCCAGATGCCGGCACTCACGGGCGACGTGACGACGGGCGCCGGGACGGTGGCGACGACACTGGCGAACGCCGGCACGCCCGGCACCTACACCAAAGTTACGACCGACGCGAAGGGCCGGGTCACCACGGGGACGACCCTGACGTCCGGCGACCTGCCCTCGCACTCGCACTCCGGAACCGACCTCACATCGGGGACGGTGCCGACCGCCCGGCTCGGCTCGGGCACGGCTTCCTCCTCGACCTTCCTGCGCGGCGACCAGGCGTACGCCGACCCGCTCGCGCTCGTCGGCGCGCGCGTCTACCACTCGGCGACGCAGGCGCTGACGAGCGCCACGCCGACGGCGCTCGTCTTCAACAGCGAGCGATTCGACACCGCGGCGCTGCACGACACCGCCTCGAACACAGACAGGCTGACCGCCCCCACAGCCGGGTATTACTCGGCGACCTGTCAGGGCGAGATCGCTTCCAACGCGACCGGCTTCCGCTCCCTCACGATACGCCTGAACGCGGGCGGGACCATCATCGCCGCCAACGCGCAGAACGCGACGAACGGCGACTCGACGACCCTCAATGTCACGGCCGTCTACCAGCTCGCGGCGGGCGACTACGTCAGATGTTTCGGGTTCCAAAACGCCGGCGTGAGCCTGAACGTCACGGCCAGCGGTAACTTCGGAGCCGAATTCTCTTTAGTCAAAATCGGTAATTAGGAAAGGATTATTTCGATGAGGAAGACTATCTGCTACGCCCTCTCGCTTCTGCTCTTCGTGGCGGCGCTGCCTCTCACGGCCCTCGCTTTCGTCGCGCCCGTCGCGACTTCCTTCTCGACGGCCGTCGCCGTCAACGCGCAGACCGTCATCCAGCTCCAGGGCTCCGACGCGGACGGGACGGCGCTGACGTACGCGACCGTTTCTTCCCCGTCGCACGGCACGCTCTCGAACCTGAACACGGGGACCGGGGCGCTCATCTACACGCCCGCGGCCGACTACTCCGGCGCGGACTCCTTCACCTACACCGTCGCGAGCGGCGGAGACACGACGGCGGCCGCCACGGTCACGCTCACGGTGACGAACGCGAAGACCCGCGTCCTTCACTCCTTCACGGCCCCGGACGGGACGGCGATGCAGGGGAAGGTCAGCTTCTTCCTGTCTGAGGTCGTCTCCTCGCCTAGCGGGATCATTCCGGCGAAGGCAAGCGTCACCTGCCAGCTCAGCTCCGCGGGCCAGTGCGACGTTTCACTCTATCCCTCGCAGGCCGTCTCACCCATTCTCTTCTACCAGGTCTGGTTTGAAGACGCCGTCACCAAAAACAATCAGTTCCTCGGCGTCTACAACATACCAGCGGCCACGACGGCGATCTCCCTCGCGGGGCGGCGCGTCACCAACGGGAATCTCGCCGCGCAGTTCACCTTTGCCTCAAAGGCCGAGGTGGACGCATTGGTCGGCGCTGTCGCGGCGGCGCTGACCCCGGCGGCGATCTTTCCCGGCATCGCGGCCGGTAATCACCCGTATTGGAACGGGGCCGCCTTCGTCAATTCCGCGCTGAGTCAGTCAGGCACGACGCTCACGGCCGCAGGCCCCATGAACGTGCTCGGGGGCATGACTGTCTCCGGGGGGACGATCACCGGGACACTTAACGGTAACGCCGCGACGGCCACGACGGCCACGACGGCGACGACGGCCACCAGCGCGACGAACGCCACCAACCTTGTCGGCAGCGGCAGCACCAGCAACGCCGTAGACCTGGCGACGGCGGAGGTCGCGGGCACGCTCCCGAACGCGCGCACGACCGCGACCACGTCGGCCACGGCCGCCACCATCGCCGAGCGCGACTCCGGCGGCGCCGTCAACGCGACGGCCTTCAAGGTCAACGGCACGCAGGTCGTCGGCGCCCAGGGTTACAAGATTGCCGACCCGGAGGCGACGGTCGAGTCGAACACGGAGGCGATCAAGGAGCTGCTTACGCTCCTGCGGAACTGGGGCGCGGTTGGGACGCTCTCACGC
>DASVTS010000077.1:0-5853 GCA_036387455.1 Pyrinomonadaceae bacterium
TGTCCTCCTCCCAGGTCTTGAAGCGGAGGTCCTCCTTGCGGACGCCGCCGAAGCGCGGCTCGCCTGCTTCGCGCGCGTTGCGCTTGATGTTCTCCAGGATCATCCGGCGCTTGTCGAGGTTCGAGAAGACGCCGGTGCGGCGGATTTCGTTGAAGCGGGTGGTCTTGGCGGGGACGGCCTTCTTCGCCTTGTCTTCGAGGAAGGGGAGCTGGAGGTCCTCGAAGATGAGCGCGGCCAGCTCGTCGATGTCCACCTCGGCCTCGTAGTAGTCGGCGCCGGCGTCCTGGCCGGCCGGCCCCTGGCCGCGCCCCTGCCCTTGCCCGGGCTGCCCCTCGCGCCCGATGACGTCGCCGACGCGCGTGCGGCCGTCGCCCTGCCCGACGTGCTTGCGCTTCCGGTGGTCGAAGCGGAACTTGTACTCGTCGAGCGAGCGGATGGGCACCTTGACCGTGCGCTTGCCGTCCGAGAGGATGATGGCCTCGTTCGAGACGATGGAGCCGAGGTTGCGGCGCACGGCCTCCTTCACCCGCTCCTTGTGCCGCTCCTGGTCGATGATGCCCTTGCGCTGCAAGGACCAGTCGTTGCGCTGCACCGTCCCCGAAATCTGCGAGTCGTTATCCATCCTCTCCCTCGAATTTCTTCCCCCCGCCGTTGCGCCGCTCGCTGATAACCCGCTCGACGGTGTCTATCAAAGCGTTGAGGCGCTCGCGGGTGTCCGAGTGCGACTCCGCCAGGGCCATTATCTCTCCCTCGTGTATCCGCGCGATGGCGTGCAGCGAACGGACGCTCTCTTCGGTGCGCTCCCACTTCTCATTCGCACGCGCCCACCCCTCCTCGTTCCTCGCCCACCTCTCCTCGTTCCTCGCCCACCTCTCCTCGTTCCGCTCGTACAGCTCGCGGAGCCGTTCCATGTCGGTTTCGGATTTCGCCTGGAACTGCGCCTGCTGCTGAATCATGAAATCGATGGTGCGCTGAGTCCTCTCGGCCCAACGTAATAAATCGCCCGCGCTCGGCAGGCTCCGCTCGTTGCTCTCGTCTCTCTCTTCGTCGCTCATTCAATCTTCTCCTTGAACGCGCGGCGGGTAAGCGTCCCCAAGTTCTACAGCCCTAAAGGGCGGCGCCCGCACTCCTGTCGGGAAGGGCGGGCGCCGCTGGTGTCGTGTCAGTCGCCCGCGTCAGCGCGAGAGCAGCGTGCCGACGTAGGTCAGCAGCTCGTTGGCGCAGACGGGGCAATAGCCGCCGTCGCGCACCAAGCGGTCGACGACCTCGTTGATGCGGCGGAGCTGGTCGGGGTCGGGCGTCTTGGCCGAGGTCGTGATCTTCACCACGTCCTTGAGGTCGGCGAAAATCTTCTTCTCGATGGCCTCCTTCAGCCGCTCGTGCGAGGTGTACTCGAACGAGCGCCCCTTGCGCGCGTAGGAGGAGATGCGGATGAGTATCTCCTGGCGGAAGGTGTTCTTGGCGTTCTCGCTGACGCCGATCTGCTCCTCGATGGAGCGCATCAGCGGCTCGTCGGCCTCCATCTCCTCCTCGGTGATGGGGTCTTTGATCTTCTCCTTGTTGCAGTACGCCTCGACGTTGTCGAGGTAGTTGTTGCAGATGGTGCGCGCCATCTCCTCGAACGAGTAGACGAAGGCGCGCTGCACCTCGACCTTGGCGAGTTCGTCGTACTCCTTGCGCGCCGCCGAGATGAGGTTGAGGTAGCGCTCGCGCTGCTCGGGGTTGATGCCGGTGTGCTGCTCGAAGCCGTCCTTGATGGCGCGCAGCGCGTCGATGGGGTTGATGCAGGTGATGCCGTCGCGGACGAGCGCGCCCGAGAGGCGGTTGATGATGTAGCGCGGGCTGATGCCGTCCATGCCCTCGCGCGCCGCCTCCTCCTTCAGCTCCCGCACGTCCTTCGACTTGTAGCCCTCGACGTCCTCGCCGTCGTAGAGCTTCATCTTCTTGGGCAAATCCACGTTCGCCCGCTTCGGCTCTTCGAGCCGCGTCATGACGGCGAACATGGCGGCGACTCTCAGCGTGTTCGGCGCGATGTGGACGTTGCGCAAGATTTCTGACTGCTTGAGGAGCTTGTCGTAGATGCGCTCCTCCTGCGAGACGCGGAGGTTGTAGGGGACGCGGACGAGGATGATGCGGTCTTGCAGGGCCTCCGACTTCTTGTTGCCGGCGAACGTGACGTACTCGTTCTCGTTCGTGTGCGAGAGGATGACCTCGTCGGCGTAGAGCATGGCGAAGCGGCCGGTCTTGATGTTCTGCTCCTGCGAGAGCGTGAGGAGCGAGTAGAGGAACTTCTCGTCCACCTTCAGCATCTCGATGAACTCCATCACGCCGCGGTTGGCGATGTTCAGCTCGCCGTCGAAGCGGTAGGCGCGCGGGTCACTCTCGACGCCGACCTCGCCGATGGTCGAGAGGTCGATGGAGCCCGTGAGCTCCGTGATGTCCTGCGACTTCGGGTCGGAGGGGGCGAAGGTGCCGATGCCGACGCGCTGCTTCTCGGAGAAGACGATGCGGTGGACTTTCACGTCCTCGTGGCGGCCGCCGTAGGTGTGCTCCAGGGCGTAGCGGCACTGCGGGCAGAGGTCGCCCTCGATGTAGATGCCGTAATGTTTTTCGATCTCGGGGCGCAGCTCGGCCGGGATGAGGTGCAGCGGCTCCTCGTGCATCGGGCAGTCCTTGATGGCGTAGACGGCGCCGGCCTCGGTGCGCGTCCACTCCTCGAGCCCGCGCTTGAGCATCGTGACGATGGTCGACTTGCCGCCGCCGACCGGGCCCATCAACAGGAGGATGCGCTTGCGGACTTCGAGCCGCTGCGCCGCCGACTTGAAGTACTCGACGATGCGCGCGATGGGCTCCTCGATGCCGAAGAGTTCGCCGCTGAAGAAGTTGTAGCGCGCGACCTCGTCGCGCGTCCCCTCGTTCAGCTTCTCCACGCCCGAGGCGTGGATCATGTCGTTGATGCGGGCGTGGGAGAGTTGGGCGAGGCGCGGGTTCTGCGTGACCAGCTCGAAGTAGTCGCGGAAGCTGCCTTCCCAGGCCAGCGCCGCGTGCTCCTGGCGCAGGGCCTCTAGCCGCGCCGAAATGTCGAACTTGCCTTTGCCATCCTGCTCTTGCATAGCCTTCTGTAAACCTCACTGTCGGCTTCGCGCGCTCAGGGACGGCGTGTGGGTCACGCCCTCAGATGAAAAGTCGGGCGGCACCCGCGGGCGGGCCGCCCTGAGGAACGTCCTCGATGCGCGTGTGCAGGGCGCCCGCGCGAGACGCGCTCGCCGCGCCGTCGAGTTTAGTTCAACTCCTCAACCAGCTTTTTTTTCAAATGGGAAAGGCCGCCGGGCCGGCTCAAAGTCTGTTCGAAACGACCGCCGTTAGGGCCGAGTATAGCACAGCCCTCGCCCTCGCCCGTCAACACTTATTTTTCCGACGCCAGCGTCACGCGCGGCCGGACGAGCCCGGCCGCCGCGTCGTAGACGCCGACGGCGAGGAGCGCCCCGCCCTCGTCGTAGACGCGGACGTGGCGGCCGTCCTCCAGCCCCGCGGCGTCCGGCGCGCGCACCGCCATGCCGTGCCGGACGCGGCGCGCGTCCTCGGCCGTTAGATGCGCCGAGGGCAGGTGCGGGAGCGCCGTTTCGAGCGGGACGAGAATTTCCCCCCCCTCTTCGAACAGCTTCGGCAACTCTTCCAGAGAGGCCGCCCTTTCGAGGCCGAACTCGCCGGCGCGCGTGCGGCGGAGCGCGGCGAGGTGCGCGCCCGTGCCCAGGTTTTCGCCGACCGACTCGGCCAGCGAGCGCACGTAAGTCCCGGCGGAGCAGACGACGCGGGCGCGCACGTCGCACGTCCCGTCGTCGTCGTGGCGCAGGAGACTTCCGTCCGCGTCCGCAACAATCTCGAACGCGCTCACGCGGACGCGCGCGGCCTCGCGCACGACCTCGCGCCCCTGCCGCGCCAGCTCGTAGAGCTTCTTCCCCTGCACCTTCTTCGCCGAGTACATCGGCGGCACCTGCTCTATCTCGCCGCGCAAAGGGGCGAGGGCCGCCTCCAGGCGTTCGCGCGTGACGGCCGCACAGTCGGGCGCCGCCCCGCCCGGGCTCAGGTCGTCGCGGCGCTCGCCCGTCAGGTCGCCCGTGTCGGTCGCGTACCCCAGCCGGATAACTGTCTCGTACTCCTTCTCCGCGCCCGAGAGGAACTGCGCCAGCCGCGTCGCGCGCCCGACGAGCAGGACGAGGACGCCCGTGGCGAAAGGGTCGAGCGTGCCCGTGTGCCCGACGCGCTTCTCCTTGAGCACGCGCCGGGCGCGCGCCACCACGTCGTGCGAAGTCCAGCCCGCCGGCTTGTCGATGATGAGAATGCCGTCCATGTCCTCCAATCTTAGAGGATTCCGGGCGGCGCGTCAGTCCGGGCGGCGCCCGTTTGCCGGCCCCGGGGCGGGCGGGTAGAGTATTCGTCGTGATGCAGCGGAAGAGCCGGAAATACAGGCCGAGGCCGTCGAAGTCGGAGCGGCAGATTAACGCCGACCTGGAGGAGGAGCGGAGGAAGGCGCGGCCGCCGCGCGTCGTTGACGCCGAGAAGGCGCGCGCCCGCACGCTGCAAAGGGCCGTCAAACTCCTCGCCGCCAAGCCGCGCTCGGTCGAGGAGCTGCGCGAGCGCCTGTCGGAGAAGGGCTGGGCGGACGAGGCGGCGGTCGAGCACGCGCTCTCGAAGCTCAAGGAGTACGGCTATCTCGACGACGAGCGCTACGCCTTCGGCTTCGCCTCCTACCGCGTCAAGCAGAAGCCGGTCGGCCGCCAGCGCCTCGCGCGCGACCTCCAGACGAAGAAGGTCTCGAAGGAGACGGCCGACGCCGCGCTCGAACTCGTCTACCGGGAGACGCCCGAAGAAGAACTCATCGCGCAGGCCATCGCCAAGCGCATCCGCCTGCGCGGGCGCCCGGCGACGCGGCAGGAGACGAAGAGCCTCTACGACCACCTCCTCCGCCTCGGCTTCTCCTACGACCTCATCATCCGCAAGGTGCGCGAAGCCTCCGCGGCCGACCCCGAGGAAGAGTAGGCGGTAGGCAGATGGCAGTAGGCAGTTGAAAGCTTTTGTTTTGATGACCACGGGTTGACCTTCCACATTCGTCGCGCGGAGCCTACTGCCTACTGTTCTCCCGCTTCGCCCGCCTCCGCCCCGCGTGCTAAACTTTTCCTGAGTTATCAGCGCACAGCCGTCAGCAGTCAACGAGACTGTCCGGCGGCTCTTTTTGCTGATAGCTGAACGCTGACTGCTGAAAGCTGAAAGCTTTATGATGACAGGGAACGAGATTCGCGAGAGATTCCTTAGCTACTTCGAGAGGCACGGCCACCGGCGCGTGGCGTCGAGCCCCTTGCTGCCGGCCAACGACCCGACGCTGCTGTTCGCCAACGCCGGGATGAACCAGTTCAAGGACGTCTTCCTTGGCTCGGAGCAGCGCGACTACCGGCGCGCCGCCTCGTCGCAGAAGTGCCTGCGCGCGGGCGGCAAGCACAACGACCTCGACGAGGTGGGCAAGACCGCGCGCCACCACACCTTCTTCGAGATGCTCGGCAACTTCTCCTTCGGCGACTACTTCAAGGAGGACGCCGTCCGCTTCGCCTGGGACTTCCTCGTCAACGAGTTGAAGCTCGACCCCGAGCGGCTCTGGTTCACCGTCTTCGCGGGCGACGACGAAGTGCCCGCCGACGAGGAGGCCGTCCGGCTCTGGCAGGAGGTCGGCGCCCGCCCCGAGCGCATCCTGCGCTTCGGCCGCGGCGACAACTTCTGGCAGATGGCAGAGACGGGCCCCTGCGGCCCCAACTCCGAAATCAACTACTACCTCGGCGAGCACCCGGAAGACCCCGAGTT
>DASVTS010000078.1:0-21395 GCA_036387455.1 Pyrinomonadaceae bacterium
ACCGCGCGCCTCCTCGTCGTCTCGACCATGTCGGTCGTGCCCAACGGCCTCGCGCCGTCGAACTTCGCCACGAACGTTGACGTGGACGCGCCGCTCTACCTGACCTTCAACCAGCCGGTCGCGGCCGGCAGCACGGGCCGCCTGCGCGTCTACAGGGAGGACGGCACGCTCGTCGACACCATCGACATGAGCGCCGCCTCGCAGACGCGCCTCAACGGCACCGTCTCGTTCAACTACCGCCCCGTCATCGCCAACGGCAACACGGCCGCCGTCTACCTCCACCAGAAGCTCGCCTACGGCCAGAGCTACTACGTGACGCTGGAGCCGGGCGTCGTCCGCGACGCGAACGGCGCGCCCTTCGTCGGCTTCGGCGACGCGGGCGTCTGGAACTTCTCGACCAAGACGAGCGGCCCGGCCGCGGGCTCGACCGCGCTGACGGTCGCGGCGGACGGCTCGGGCGACTTCGCCACCGTCCAGGGCGCCGTCGATTTCGTCCCCGCCAGCAACAACAAGCGCGTCGTCATCTTCGTCAAGAAGGGCACCTACACAGAAATAGTCTACGTCGGCTCGAACAAGCCCTTCATCACGGTGCGCGGCGAAGACCGCAAAGACAGCGTCATCCAGTACGCCAACAACAACAACTTCAACAACACCTCGACGACGCACCGCGCCATGTTCGGCGTGGACGCCGCCGACTTCACGCTTGAGAACATCACGCTCCGCAACACGACGCCGCAGGGCGGCTCGCAGGCCGAGGCGTTCCGCGGCAACAACAACCACATCGTCCTCAACAAGGTCAACCTCTACAGCTTCCAGGACACGCTGCTCTTGCAGGGCCAGTCGAACCAGGGCGGCTTCGTCACCGACAGCTACATCGAGGGCGACGTGGACTTCATGTGGGGCTCGGGCGCGGTCTTCTTCCAGAACACCGAGATGAAGCAGCTCCGCACGGACGCCTTCTTCACTCAGATTCGCAACGGCGCGGGCCGCAACGGCTACGTCTACGTCAACTGCAAGTTCACGCGCGCCGCGGGCGTCGGGACTTCTTACCTGACGCGCATCGACCCGGACGACTTCCCCTACAGCCAGGTCGTCGTCATCAACTCGCAGATGGACGGCATCCGCCCCGACCCGTGGCGCTTCGACAACCCGACGCTCGCCGTCACGGCCGCCAACTACCCGAACATCCGCTTCTGGGAGTACAACAGCCGCGACCTGAGCGGCAACCCGGTTGACGTGAGCCAGCGCGCGCCCATCTCGCGCCAGCTCACCGCGGCCGAGGCCGCGCAGTGGAGCGACCCCTCGTTCGTCCTCGGCGGCTGGGTGCCGCAGACGAAGCTGACGGCCGCCGTCACGCTCTCGAACCTGGCGCAGAACTACAACGGCACGCCCGCCTCCGCCGCGGTCACGACCGAGCCCGCGGGCCTGCCCGTCGCCGTCACCTACAACGGCAGCCCGACGCCGCCGTCGGCCATCGGCACCTACGCGGTCGTCGCCACGGTCACGGACGCGAACTACCAGGGCACGGCCACCGGCACGCTCGTCATCGACCGCACGCCCGTCGCCGTCACGATCTCGAACCTTGAGCAGACGGCCGACGGCACGCCGAAGGCTGTGAACGTGAGCACGAGCCCGGCCGGCCCCGCCGTCAACGTCACCTACAACGGCAGCCCCGCGCCGCCGTCGGCGGCCGGCACCTACTCGGTCGTCGCCACCATCAACGACCCGAACTACCGCGGCGGCACCTCGGCCACCCTGACCGTCTACGCGCCCGGCACCCGTCCCGTCCGGGCCTTCCCCGGCGCGGAGGGCGCGGGCGCGAACGCGAAGGGCGGGCGCGGCGGCGACGTCTACCACGTCACCAACCTCAACGACTCCGGCGCGGGCAGCCTGCGCGAAGGCATCCGCACGGCGACGGGGCCGCGCACCATCGTCTTCGACGTGGCCGGCACGATTAACCTCGTCACGCGCCTGAACGTCAACAAGTCGTTCCTGACCATCGCGGGCCAGACCGCCCCCGGCGGCGGCGTCACCGTCGCGGGCCACTCGACGGTCGTCAGCGGCAACAACGTCGTCATCCGCTACATGCGCTTCCGCGTCGGCGACACGAACTGCCCAGTCATCCAGGACGACGCCCTCTGGGTCGACAGGACCTCGGACGTCATCCTCGACCACGTCTCGGCCTCCTGGAGCGTGGACGAGACGCTGTCGGTCACCGAATCGAACCGCGTCACCGTGCAGTGGTCGTTCATCACGGAGAGCATGAAGCAGTCGTGCCACGAGAAGGGCGCGCACGGCTACGGCTCGCTCATCCGCTACGGCACGGGCGTCGTGACCTACCACCACAACCTTTACGCGCACCACGACAGCCGCAACCCGCGCCTCGGCGACGGCGTCGGGCTCGACTTCGTCAACAACGTCATCTACGACTGGGGCGGCGAGTCCGGCTACAGCGGCGACGACACCGAAGCCGGCCCGCGCCTCAACTACGTCGGCAACTACCTCGTCGCCGGCCCGATGACGACCCCGGCCAAGCTCCGCGCCTTCAGCGGCGGCGGCCTCAAAACGCAGATTTACCAGTCGAACAACGCCCTCGACGGCGACAAGGACGGCACGCGCGACGGCGTGGACAACGGCTGGACGATGTTCATCAACTCCTACACCAGGCGCGAGGCCGCGCGCTTCGAGTTCCCGCAGGTCACGACGCACGACGCGCCGACGGCCTACGGCCTCGTGCTCAAGACGGCCGGCAGCTCGTTCAAGCGCGACGCCGTTGACGAGCGCATCGCGGGCGAGGTGGCGAGCGAGACGGGCCGCCACATCAACTCGCAGAGCGAGGTGGGCGGCTTCCCCGTGCTCGACCCCGGCCCGGCGCCGACCGACACGGACGGCGACGGCATCCCCGACGAGTGGGAGACGAACCACGGCCTGAACCCGACCGACGCCGCCGACGGCGCCGCGGTCGTCGAGGGCGGCTACACGAACCTTGAGTTCTACCTGAACGACCTCGTGCCGGCGCCGGGCGTTGACCCGTCGGCGGACACGGTGGCGCCGGTCACCGCGGCCTCGCCCTCGCAGGAGCCGAACGCCGCCGGCTGGCACAACGCCGACGTCACGGTCACGCTCGCCGCGGGCGACAACCCCGGCGGCTCGGGCCTGCACGAGATCATCTACTCGGTCAACGGCGCGACCCACCACGTCCACGGCACGCCCGCGACCGTCGCGGTCACGGCCGAGGGCACGACCGTCATCACCTTCTACTCGAAGGACGAGGCGGGCAACTCCGAGGCGCCGCAGACCTTCACGGTCAAGCTCGACAAGACCGCGCCCGTCATCTCCGACGTGACGCGGACGGCCGCGAACGCCGCGGGCTGGAACAACACCGACGTCGTCGCCGGCTACACGGCGACCGACGCGCTCTCCGGCTTCGACTCGGGCGCCTCGCTGAGCGGCACGCTGAGCTTCAACGACGAGGGCGCGGGCCAGTCGAAGAACATCGTCGTCACCGACCTCGCCGGCAACACGGCGAACCAGACCGTCGGCGACGTCAACATCGACAAGACGGCGCCCGTCATCGACGCCTCGCGCGTCACGCCGGCCAACGCCGCCGGCTGGAACAGGACGGACGTCCTCGCCGGCTACACCGCGAGCGACGCCCTCTCGGGCCTCGCCGCCGGCACGAGCCCGAACGGCGCGCACACCTTCGCCGCGGAGGGCGCGGGCCAGTCGCACACCTTCACGGTCGAAGACCTCGCGGGCAACAGCTCGTCCGCGACCGTGAGCGGCGTGAACATAGACAAGACGGCCCCGACCCTCAGCGTCGTGCGGCCGGAGGAGGGCGCCTTCTACGCCCTCAACCAGCAGGTGTCCGCCGACTTCGCCTGCGCCGACAACCTCTCCGGCAACGCGACGTGCGACGGCACGGTCGTCGGCGGGAGCCCGCTCGACACCGCTTCGGTCGGCCCCAAGACCTTCACGGTCGGCACGGCGGACGAGGCGGGGAACCTGACGACGGTGAAGGTCAACTACACGGTCGGCTACCAGCTCGCGCCGCTGTACGAGGCCGGGCAGGTGCACAAGGCGGGCGGCACCATCCCCGTCAAGCTGCAACTCGTTGACGTGGCGGGCGCCAACCTCTCGGCGGCGGCCGTCACGGTGCGCGCGCTCGGCGTGTCGCTCATCACGTCCGAGACCTACGGGCCGGTGGCCGACTCGGGGAACGCGAACCCCGACGGCGGCTTCCGCTTCGACCCGACGCTCGGCGAGAGCGGCGGCTACATCTTCAACCTCCAGACGAAGGGCTACGCCCCCGGCACTTACAAGCTCCACTTCACGGTGGGCGCCGACCCCTACGTCTACAGTACGCAGTTCCAGGTCAGGTAAACGCCGGCCCGCGGACTCGAAACACGGAGGGCTCCGGTCTCGGCCGGGGCCCTCCGTCTTGTAAACCCGGCCCGCGTGAGGCGGCCCCGTCGGCTCAACCGCTCCGCCACATAACAACTATTATCTGACTCCGCCAGTCAGGCCGGCACCCGTCTCGACGTGCTTTGAAAGGGCTAAAACTTTTCTCCTCGGATTAGCAGATGCAGGGCAACCGCATCGCCTGCTCGTCCATCTCACTCTGGTTTTCTTTTCGCGCTCCGTAGCGCCTCCCCTCCTGGTCGCCTTCGCCGAGTCCCCGTCTCGCATGGCATGGCCGTTCGCCGCACCGCCCGCAAGCGGCCCGTGTATTTCTGCGCCGCGCGGGCGCACTGTTCCCGACGTGTGTTGTTTCGCCTGACAAGTTCAGCGGTTTTTCAAACGGGAGTTAGAGATTTATGCCCCACCCCTCGCCTCGCCCGTCCGCCTCGCGGACTAAGTCTGACGGACTGCGTGCCGTCCCTTTCGCTTTCGCGTCACTCCTCCTGCTCACACTGGCCTGTCTCGCTTCGGGGCTCGCGCCCTTCACCTCGCGCGCCGCCGGGGCGCAGACGGGCGCGCGCACGCTCTCGCTCGAAGAGCGGGTCGCCTACCAGCGGGCGCTCGACGAGGTCTACTGGCGGCGCACCGTCTGGCCCGCCGAGAACGGGGGGCAGAAGCCGACCCTCGACGAGGTCATGCCGCTTGAGGCGACCCGCGCTAAGGTAGAAGACACTTTGCGTAAGTCCGACGCGCTGGCGCGGCTCTGGAACCGGCCCGTCACGGCCGAGCAGCTTCAGGCCGAGCTGACGCGGCAGGCGCGAGAGACGCGGCAGCCCGAGACGTTGCGGGAACTGTGGCGCGCGCTCGGCGACGACCCCTTCGTCATCGCGGAAGTGCTCGCGCGCCCGGCCCTCGTTGACCGCCTCGCCCGCGGCTCCTTCGACTCAGACGCGAAGGCCGCCGCGAACGAAGCGACCAAAGCGGGCGCGGCGGAAACCAGCTTTGACGCCTGGTGGGACGGCGCCGGCCAGCAGTACGCCGCGCAGGCCGCGACCGACGAGAGCTTCCCCTACCAGCTCGCGGCGGTCGGCGCCGGCGCCCCCGACGACACCTGGCACCCGACGCAGGCGCTTCCCGTCACGACCGGCACGGCCGTCTGGACGGGCGCCGAGATGATTGTCTGGGGCGGCGCGACCCCCATTGGCGGGCGCACCAACTCCGGCGCGCGCTACAACCCCGCGACCGACACGTGGGCCTCGACCAGCACCGTCGGCGCGCCCCTCCCCCGCGGGGGCCACACGGCCTTCTGGACCGGGACGGAGATGCTCATCTGGGGCGGCAGCATCGGCAGCGGCACGACCAGCACCGGCGGCCGCTACAACCCGCAGACCGACACCTGGACGCCGACCTCGACGCTCAACGCGCCCTTCCTCTCCGGCCCGGTGGGAGTCTGGACGGGCTCGAAGATGATTGTCTGGGGCATGTCCGCCGGCGCGGCACACATCTACGATTTGGCGACCGACAGTTGGAAGGCGGCCACGCGCACCAACACGCCCGGCACCAACATCGGCCACAGGGCAATCTGGACGGGCTCGGAGATGTTCATCTGGGGCGGCAGCAACGCCACCATGGGCAAGCGGGGCGGACTCTACAACCCCTCGACCGACTCGTGGCGCCAGCCCAACATCTTCAACGCGCCTTCGGAACGCACGGGCTTCTCGTTGGTCTGGACGGGCACGGAGGCCGTCGTCTGGGGCGGCTTCGAGGGCAACAACGTCACGCTGAAGACGGGCGCCCGCTACAACCCGCAGACCGACACGTGGACGCCGACCTCGACGGCGACCGCGCCCGACGCGCGCTACGGCCACGTGGCGTTCTGGACGGGCTCCGAGATGGTCGTCCACGGCGGCGACCTGCGCCCCCTCGGCCAGATGGGCTTCACCAACACGGGCTCGCGCTACGACCCCGTCAACGACTCCTGGACTGCGATATCGACAATCAAGTCGCCCGTCAAGTTCGGTCACGTCGGCGTCTGGACGGGCGCGGAGGTCATCGTCTGGGGCGGGCAGGGGCCGACCGGCTCTTTCCACAAAGAGGGCGCGCGCTTCAAGCCCTCGAATGACACGTGGGCGCCCGTCAACAATAACGACGCCCCGCTCTACCTCGACCGCGGCGTGTGGACGGGCACGGAGATGCTCGTCTGGGGTCAGAACTCGCTCTGCAACTGTTTCACCAGCGTGGGCGGGCGCTACGACCCGGCGACGAACGTCTGGCGGCCGATGAACCTCGCGGGCGCCCCCGTGGCCGGCTCCAAGAGCTACGGCACCAACGCCGTCTGGACGGGTAAGGAGATGCTGGTCTGGGGCGGCGGGCGCGGGCGCTACAACCCTCTGACGGACACCTGGGCGGACATCTCTACGACCAACGCGCCTTCGGGTGGCTACACGGCCGTCTGGAGCGGCAAGGAGATGATTGTCTGGGGCAGCGGCTCGCAGGAGAACGCCGACGCGGGCGGGCGCTACAACCCCGAGACGGACACGTGGCGGCCCACTTCGACCGTGGGCGCGCCCGCCGGCCGCTACATGCACACGGCGGTCTGGGCGGGCTCGGAGATGATTGTCTGGGGCGGCGTCCAGTTCGGCGTCGCCGGGAAGCTGAACACGGGCGGGCGCTACAACCCGGAGACTGACACCTGGCGGCCGACCTCGACCGCGGGCGCCCCCGACGGGCGCCTCTACCACACGGCGGTCTGGACGGGCACGACGATGGTCGTCTGGGGCGGCAGCACCGATCAGGGCAGCGGCAACACGGCCCTCGTCAACACGGGCGGGCGCTACGACCCGCAGACCGACACGTGGACGCCGACCTCGACCGCGGGCGCGCCCGAGCCGCGCTCCGACCACCGCGCCGTCTGGACCGGCTCGCAGATGATTGTCTGGGGCGGCGCCGTCAAGGGCATCAACGGCCCATACGGGAGTTACACCGGCGGGCGCTACAACCCGGCGACCGACGTTTGGGTGCCGACGAGCACGTTGCGTGCGCCGAGCAAGCGCTCCCAGCAAGTGCAGGTCTGGACGGGCTCGCAGATGATTGTCTGGGGCGGTTACGCCGACGAGGGCGCCGCCTCTCACGGCGCCGTCTACAACGCGCCGGGCGCGGCCGCCGACGGCAACCGCCCGCCCACTGTGCGCCTCTCGGCCCCGGCCGGCGGCGCGAGCTACCAGTCGGGCGACACCGTCCAGCTCGCCGCGGAAGTCTCCGACCCCGACGGCGCCGTGACGACCGTCCGCTTCTACGCCAACGAACAGCTCGTCGGCACGGACACAGAGGCGCCCTTCGCCTTCACCTGGAGCGAGGTGCGCGGGGGCAACTACGCGCTGACGGCGACGGCGACCGACGACGGGGGCGCGGAGGCGCGCACGGCCGCGGCGGTCAACATCTCGGTCGCGCCGAGCACGGCCCCGCCCGTCTGCGTGGTGACGAACCCCGCGGACGGCGCGAAGTACGTCTACAACGACGCCTTCTACATGGACCTGTCGGCGACCGCCAACCGCGACCGCGCCATCACGAGGGTCGAGTTCTACGACAACGACCAGTTGCTCACGGTCTACGAGCCCCCGACGTACAACGCGCCGTGGCGGCACTACTACCAGACCACCAAGCCGGGGACGCGCAGCCTCACCGGGCGCTGCTACGACAACGCGGGCGGGGTCACGACCTCGGCCCCGAAGGTCATCACCGTCGAAGAACAGGGCTTCTCGGTCAGCGGCCAGGTCATGGACGACCGCGGCTTCACCATCGCGGGCATCCGCCTCCGCCTCGACGGCCCCGCGGGTACCGCGCCGCGGTACGTGACGACGACCGTCGGCGGCAACGGCAACTACTACTTCGGCGGCCTCAAGGCCGGCGAGACCTACAAGGTCACGCCCGAGCCCGGCGCCTGGAAGTTCACGCCCGAGAGCAACACCTACACCGCAATCTCAAGGAGTTACACCCTTGAGCACTTCACCGCCGAGCGCGTGGGCTACGCCATCACGGGCCGCCTGACGGACGCGGGCGGCAACCCCATCTCCCCGGCGACCGTCAACCTGAGCGGGTCGAAAATTGCCTCGGCGGCCGTCAGCAGCGACGGCACCTACTTCTTCTACAACCTCGCGCCGGGCGGCACGTACACCGTCCAGCCTTACAAGAACCTTTACGCGTTCACGCCCGGCCACCGCACCTACGAGAACCTCTCGGCCGACCAGTCGGCCGACTTCACGGGGGCGCCGCAGTCAAAGACCTACGCCGTCGCCGGCCGCCTCGTGGACGAAAAGGGCTTGCCCGTCGCCGGCCTGACCGTCAGGCTCGACACCGTCCTCGTCAACAGCACGCAGTACCGCACGACCGACGCCGACGGCCGCTACAGCTTCGCCACCGTGCAGGAGGGCGAGACGGCCACCGTCTCGCCGCTGGACCCGACGAACATCTACTCCGTCACGCCGAGCAACCGGACGTACTACAGGCTCGCGGCGGACGTCGGCGACGCGAACTTCGTCGTGACGAGGTTCAAGTACACCATCGCGGGGGTCGTCACGGACGGCAACGCGAGACCTCTCTACCCGGCGACCGTCACCCTGACGGGCAGCACGTCGGCGACGGCCACGGCCAACCCCGACGGCACCTACGCCTTCAACAACCTGATGTCGGGCGGCGACTACACCGTCCGCGCGTCGAAGGAGCATTACAACTTCACGCCGCAGGCGGCGACGTACACGGCGCTCGCGAACAACCAGACGGCGAACTTCACCGGCGCGCTCCGCACGTACCTCGTCGGCGGGCGCGTGACGTTGGGGGCCGCCGGTCAGCCCGGCGTCACGGTCACGCTGACGGGCTCGCAGTCCGGGGTGGTGACGACCGACGCGCTCGGCAACTACGCCTTCAGCGTCCTTGCCACCGGCAGCTACACCGTCACGCCCTCGATGGCCAACTTCACCTACGCGCCCGCGGAACGCACCTTCGTGAGCCTCGGCGCCGACCAGACCGCGGACTTCGCCGCCACGGCGACGCCGGTGCCAACGCCTACTCCGACGCCGACGCCGACGCCGACGCCGACGCCGATACCCACACCGGAGCCGACTCCCGTGCCGACCCCGGAGCCGACCCCGACGCCGGCCCCGACGCCTGTTCCGACGCCGACCCCGACGCCGGAGCCGACGCCGACTCCAACCCCGGTTCCGACGCCGGAGCCGACGCCCATCCCGACGCCCGTCCCGACGCCTGTGGCGACTCCGACGCCGACGCCGGTTCCTACCCCGACGTCAACGCCGACCCCGGTGCCGACGCCGACTCCGCTTGCGACGCCGGAGCCGTTGCAGATTGACGTCTCGGCGGACTTCGTGACGCAGCACTACCGCGACTTCCTCGGGCGCGAGGCCGACGCCTCGGGCCACGACTACTGGACGAAGGACATCGAGGCGTGCGGCGCCGACACCCGCTGCCGCGAGGTGAAGCGCGTCAACGTCTCGGCCGCCTTCTTCCTCTCCATCGAGTTCCAGCAGACCGGCTACCTCTCGTACCGGACGCGCAAGGCCGCCTTCGGCGACATCGCGGGCAAGCCCGTGCCCGTCACGCGCGCCGAGATGCTCCAAGACGCGCAGGCCCTCGGCGCGGGCGTCGTCGTCGGCGCCGCCGGCTGGCAGTCGAAGCTCGAACAGAACAAGCAGGCGTACTTCGAGCAACTGGCGGCTTCGGCGCGCTTCAGCTCGCTCTACCCGCAGGCGCTCTCGCCCGAGCAGTTCGTCGACGCGCTCAACCGGAACGCCGGCGGCGCGCTCTCGCCCGCGGAGAGGGACGCGCTGACGGCGGGCCTGCGGGGCGGCACGCTGACGCGCGCGCAGGCGCTCAAGGCCGTGGCGGAGGACGCTGACCTCTCGAAGGCCGAGTTCAACAAGGCGTTCGTGCTGATGCAGTACTTCGGCTATTTGAGGAGGAACCCGGACGAAGGCCCGGACTCGAACTTCGGCGGCTTGCTGTTCTGGCTCTCGAAGCTCAACGAGTTCCAGGGTAACTACGTCGAGGCCGAGATGGTCAAGGCTTTCATCTCGTCCGGCGAGTACAGGAAGAGGTTCGGGCTGTAAGGCGGGCCTCCGCGGTTGAAGAAAAGAAGCGGGGCGGGTGGCCGTTAAGCCACCCGCCCCGCTCTCTCGTTTACGAACGGTCGGACGCTGCTCAGTAGCCGTTCCAGCCGGCGCGGTAGCCGTTCTCGAAGCCCTGGCGGAAGAAGCGCTGGTAGAGGGCGCGGTTGCCGAAGCGCGAGCTGTAGTCCTTCGTCGCGTTGCGGTAGTCGCTCTCGTCCGTGAAGTTGAAGCGCTCGTTGCGGCGGCGGTCGTTGCGACCCTCCTTGACGCCCTCGTTGTAGCCGGCGTTCAGGGCCGTCTGGCGCATCTGCGCGGAGCCGCCCCAGCCGCCGTAGTTGCCCCACTCGCGGCCGCGGCGCTCCTCGCGCCTCTCCTCACGCCTCTCCTGCCTCTCCTCGCGCCTCTCCTCTCGGCGCTCCTGCCTCTCCTCGCGCCTCTCCCGCCTCATGGTCTGCGCGAAGCCGGCGGTCGGCATCAGGAACAGAAGCCCGAGCGCGAGCGCCGAAGTCCCCTTCAAAAATCCTTTAGCATTGCTTCCCATCTCTAAATCCCCCTTGCGTCTTTCAAAGGCCCGCGCGGCCACCGGCCGTTAGGGCACGTTACCTGGCTGATGAGGTTAACAACGCGCGTGCCACCCGGAGGGCTGCGCGCTTACTCCGTAAAGTCGGCGTTACTCTTCGACGGTAGTTCGCGGGCCGCACCGTACGCGTCCGGCCTTCCCGCAAATGGGGCGGACTGACGTACGCCCACCGTCACCTTTCTCAACGATTCGAGGAGGGCGGCCCGCCGTCTCCGGGGCGGCCGCCGCGACGGCGCCGCGAGCGGTTCTCGTCGCGCGACTGCTGGAACTGCTGCCACTGCTCGGGCGTCAAGACCTGCCGCATCCGCTCGTCCGCCTCCCGGCGTATCTCCGCGAAGCGCGGCTCCGACTCTTTGCGCAGCGCCTCCAGCCTTGAGCGCGACTCGCCTAGAATCTGCTTCACCTGCGCCTCCTGCTCCGCGTTCAGCTTGAGGCGCTTGCTCATCTGCTCGAAACGGTCTTCGCCCCTCGTCTGCCCGCCGCGCACCCACGCGCGGTAGACCGACGGCGCGAGCGCGCCCGCCGCGAACCCGAGTAGGAAGATGGCGAGGGCCGCCGCGCGCACGAGCCAACTGTTCCTTCTCACCCTGTCCATGTTCACCTCGACTCCCCGGACTCAGACTCGTAGAGCGTCGTGAGCACCTGCTCGTAGGTCATCTGCTCGTCGCCCGTCTCGTCGAAGATGACCGCCTCGGCCGTGTACGGCGCGGAGGCGACCTCCTGCGCGGCCGTCTGCTCCGTCGGCGCGACGAAGGTCAGCACGAGGAGCGCCGCCACCGTCGCCGCCATCGAGGAGACGAGCAGCCCGGCCGACTTCCACAGGCGCGCCGGCGTCCAGCCCTCCTCCGCGGCGCGACGCTCGCGCAGCGCCGCCAGCACGCGGGTCTGGAAGAAGGGCGAGGGCTCGAACGACTCCGACGCACGCGCCCGCAGCATGAGCGAAGCGGCCTCGGCCGCCTCCAGCGCGCGCCAGCAATCGGCGCAGCCTGCGGCGTGCGCGCGCAGCGCCCCCAACTCGGCCTTACCCAGGCTCGCCAGCGGCGCCGCGTCCAGCAACTCCCTGATGTGTCCGTCTCTCATCGCTCACCCGCCCTCCCGAACTTCCGGCCCTCAAACCCTGTCGCCCTTTTTCGCGCCGAACGACAGGAGCTTCTCGACCGCCTCCCGCATCTTGCGCCGCGCGCGCATCGCCTTGACCTTCACGTTCGACTCCGTCCAGCCCGTCGCCTCCGCGACCTCCCTCACCGAAGCCCCCTCGCCGTCCATCATCATCAGGACGAGCCTGTCGTCCGCCGACATCGTCCCCAGCACCCGCTCCGTCAGGTCTGCGGCGACGAGCCCCCGCTCCTCCGAACGCTGCCGCTCGACGGCCGCGCCCGCCAGTCTGTTTTCCAGCCACGCGCCCTCGTCCTCCGACAAGTCCGAGGCCGAAAGCTCGGGCCGCCGCCGCGCGCCGCGCAGCAGGTTGAGGCAGGTGTTGGTGGCGATGCGCGTCAGCCAACCCTCGAACGAGCCGCGCCCCTCGTAGCCGTCCAGCTCGGTGAACGTTTTCAAAAAAACTTCCTGCGCGGCCTCTTCGACCTGCTCGCGGCGGCGGAAGAAGCGGCCGGCCGTGCGGAAGACCCTCGGGCCGTAGCGCCTGACAATCTCCGCGAAGGCGGACTCGTCGCCCGCGCGCGCCATGCGCACAAGCTCAAGTTCGGGCGCGTGTTCAAGCTCCAACGACAGTATCCGGGCTCCGTCCGTGTTCGTCGGCGGCGCGGCGGGCCCGTCGTCGGGCCGAGTCCGCCACGCCGGTCTGAAGGGTTACTGAAGCTGCGTCTGCCGGCCGCGGTTGGCCTTGAACTGCTCGCGGCGCTGCTCGCGCTGCCGGCGGCGCTGCTCAAGCTGTGCCTTCTGCTCGGCCGTCAGGATTGACAGCGACTCCTGCCGCAGGCGGAACTCTTCGGCCATCAGCCTGGCCTGAAGCCCCGCGGCCTCGGTCAGCTTCTGCGTCGCCAGGGCCTCGTTGAAGGTCGTGCCCGACTCGGCCTGACGCAACTCCCCGCGCTTGGCGTGGAGCTGCTCGCGCAGCGCCTTCGTGCGCTCGCCGAAACCCTGACGGAGCTGCTGCAAGCGCGCCTTCTGCTCGTCGGTCAGCTCGACCCCGCGGAACGCGCCGCCGCCGAAGTGGTCGCCGCGCTTCCCGCCGAACTCGCCGCCACCGCGACCGCCGCGGCGCCCGCCGTGCTCACCCTTGCCGCGCCGCTCGGCGCGTGTGCCCAGCCCCTGCTCGCCGCCCACGGTCTGCGCCAGCGCAATCGGGGTCGCCAACGCCACAACCGAGAGGCCGGCGACGGCGAACGTCTGTATTCTTCCGAGTTTCTTCATGAGTCCTTTTCTGCTCCTATCTTAACTTGTTTCAAAGCCCACGGGAGAGCCTTCCACACTGTCAGACACCGCCGCCCCGGGAACGGTTACAACCCCGAGCGCCGCGCCGCGTGTAACCGAAAACACGCGGCCGGTGTCTAGCTAATAGGGCGGGTTTTACGCCCTTTTTAGTCGAAATTATTAAGGCGCCCGCGAGAGGCACAGGGGAAAAGAAGATGGAGCGAGTGAAATCCTTTCTGAATACGAAGAGGCGTCTGGCGGTCGTCGTCGCGGCGGTCGCGCTGGTCGCGCTGGCCGGTTTCTGGTTCTGGGGCGACCGCGCCAACGCCGCCGAGTACATGACCACGCGCGTCGAGCGCGGGTCGCTGCGCAACACCGTGACGGCGACGGGTACGCTCCAGGCCGTCACGACCGTCCAGGTCGGCAGCCAGGCGTCGGGCACGATTTCGGCGCTCTACGCCGACTTCAACTCGACGGTCAGGAAGGGCCAGCTCCTCGCGCAGCTCGACCCCTCGGTCACGCAGGCGCAGGTGCAGCAGGCGCAGGCCAACCTCGCGCAGGCCGAGGCGCAGCTTCAGCAGGCGCGCGCCACCGTCGCACAGTCGCACGCAGGGGTCGCGCAGACGCGCGCCGGAATCACGGACGCGCGCGCGAAGGCCGCCGCCGCCGGTTCGGCCACGCAGAACCAGCAGGCCGCCGTCACGGCCGCCGAGGCTAACGTCACCGTGCTCAAGGCGCAGTTGGACGACGCGGCGAGCTTCCTCCGGCAGGAGCAGTCACTTCTTCAGAGCGGCGTCATCGCGCAGCGCGAGCTTGAGACGGCGCAGACCTCTTACAAGACGGCCGAGGCGCGCTACAACCAGGCCGTCGCGCAGCTGAAGATGGCGCAGTTGAGCGCGCAGTCGTCTTCGAGCGCGGGACAGGCGCAGGCCGCCGCGCAGGTCGAGCAGGCGCAGGCGCAGGCGCAGCAGTCGCAGGGTCAGGTGGTGGGCGCGCAGGCGCAGGTGCAGAACGCGGCCGCGCAGGTCGAGCAGGCGCGCGCCGCGCTCCGGCTCGCGCAGATAAACTTGCAGCACACGACGATTACTTCGCCGATTGACGGCGTCGTCATCTCACGCGATGTGAACGTCGGGCAGACCGTGGCCGCGAGCCTTTCGGCGCCGACGCTCTTCACCATCGCGCAAGACCTGACGCAGATGCAGGTCATCGCCAACATCGACCAGGCCGACATCGGGCTCGTCGAGCAGGCGAAGTCGGTCAACTTCACCGTGGACGCGTTCCCCGGCGAGGAGTTCAAGGGCGCGCTACAGCAGATGCGGCTCAACCCGCAGAACGTGCAGAACGTCGTCACCTACAACGTCGTCATCGACGTCTCCAACCCGGAGCAGAAGCTCAAGCCGGGCATGACGGCCAACCTGACCGTCACCATTGACGAGCGCAACGACGTGGTCAAGGTGCCGAACTCCGCGCTCCGCTTCGCCCCGCAGGCGGCCGACGGCGGGCAGACGCGCGGCGGCAACTCGAACGGCTCGCGCCGCGGCTCGGGGCGGAATCAGAACGCCGACGGCTCGACGGCGGGCAACGCGAACGACGCCGCCGCCGAGCAGAACGTCGCCCGCCCCCAGTTCGCGCGGCCGACGGAGCCGGTGCTGCCGGGTCAGGTCAGGCGCGTGTGGGTCATGGGCGCCGACGGCAAGCCGCAGCCGCGCCGCATCAAGATCGGCCTCAGCGACGGGTCCTCCACCGAAGTCGTCGAAGGCGAGTTGCGCGAGGGCGACGTGCTCATCACCGGCCAGAACGTCACGGCCTCGGCGACGCGGACGCAAGGTGCCGGCCAGTCCGGCGCGCCCGGCTTCGGCGGCGCCCCCCGTGTCGGCGGCGCGGGCGGAGCCCGGACGGGCGGCGCGGGCAGAACGCGGTAACAGGGCTTAGAAGACAAGGGGTGAGGTCGAAACATGCAGACGGCATTCGAAGTTGGCAGGTTTGAAGGCGGGGCGCACGAGGTCATGCTCACCCGCGCGCCCGAGGCGGCCGAAGTCATCCGCCTTGAGGGCGTCCACAAGACCTACGCGATGGGCGACGTGGAGGTGCACGCGCTGCGCGGCGTCTCGCTCGCCATCCGCGAGGGCGAGTTCGTCGCCATCATGGGCGCCTCCGGCTCGGGCAAGTCCACGACGATGAACATCATCGGCTGCCTCGACAGCCCGACGCGCGGCACCTACGCTCTCGGCGGCCGCGACGTCTCCGCGCTCTCGAAGGACGAGCGCGCCGACATACGGCTCCGCCGGCTCGGCTTCGTCTTCCAGGGCTTCAACCTGCTCTCGCGCACGTCGGCGCTGGAGAACGTCGAGCTGCCGATGCTCTACTCCGGTGTGGGCGCGGCCGAGCGGCACCGGCGTGCGACCGAGGCGCTGCACTCGGTCGGGCTCGTCGGGCGCGAGCAGAACCACCCGAACCAGCTCTCCGGCGGCCAGCAGCAGCGCGTGGCCATCGCCCGCGCGCTCGTCAACAATCCGGCGCTCATCCTCGCCGACGAGCCGACGGGCGCGCTCGACTCGCGCACCTCCGTCGAGGTGATGGACATCTTCCAGCGCCTCAACCGCGAGCGCCGGATTACGCTCGTCCTCGTCACGCACGAGCCCGACATCGCGGCCTACGCCGACCGCGTCGTCGTCTTCAAGGACGGGCGGATTCAGAAGGACTACCGCGTCACGGCGTCGCGCGACGCGGCCGAGGAGCTGAGGAACCTCCCGCCCGTAGACGAAGAAGACGAAGAGGTCGAAGAGTCATGAACGCACTAATGATTGTCCGCATCGCCTTCCGCGCGCTGGCGCGCAACAAGTCGAGGGCGGCGCTCACCATGCTCGGCATCATCATCGGCGTCTCGGCCGTCATCGTGATGGTCAGCATCGGCCAGGGCGCGTCGGCCACCGTCCAGTCGCAGATTGAGGGCATGGGCACCAACCTGCTCTTCGTCTCGGCGGGCGCGCAGAACGTCGGCGGCGTCCGCAGCGGCACGGGCGACTCGGGCACCAACACGCTCACCGTCGAAGACCTCGAAGCCGTCCGGCGCGAGGTGCCGAGCGTCGCCTTCGTGAGCCCGGTCGTCAACTCGCGCACCCAGCTCGTCGCCGGCAACCAGAACTGGAGCACCACCGTCCAGGGCGTGGCCAAAACGTTCCCCGAGATACGCAAGTGGACGGTGCAGACCGGCGCCTTCTTCACCGACTCGGACGTGCGCTCGGCCGCGCGCGTCGTCGTCGTCGGCCAGACCATCGCCGACAACCTCTTTCCGGGTCAGGACGCCGTCGGCCAGACCGTGCGCCTCTCGAACATGCCCTTCCGCGTCGTCGGCGTGATGGCGCGCAAGGGCCAGGACCCGCAGGGGCGCGACCAGGACGACACGGCGTTCGCGCCCTACACGTCCGTCCAGAAGAAGCTTTTGGGGAGCCCGCGGGTGCAGACGGCGTTCGTCTCCGCCGTCTCTCAGGACGCGACCTACACGGCGCAGTCGCAGATTTCCGACCTGCTGCGCCAGCGCCACCGGCTCGCCGGGGGTGCGCCCGACGACTTCACCGTCCGCAACATGTCGGACGTGGCCGAGGCCGCCAACGAGACGAACAGCGTGATGACGATGCTGCTGGCGAGCATCGCGGGCGTCTCGCTGCTCGTCGGGGGCATCGGCATCATGAACATCATGCTCGTCTCGGTCACCGAGCGGACGCGCGAGATAGGCATCCGCATGGCCATCGGCGCGCGCTCCTCGGCCGTGCGGACGCAGTTCCTCATCGAGTCCATCGTACTCAGCCTGACGGGCGGGTTCGCCGGCATCGTGCTCGGCATCCTCGTGTCGGTCGGCGTGCCGCTGCTCCTGGGGTGGCCGACGCTCGTCTCGACGGCCTCCATCATCGGCTCGGCGCTCTTCTCCGCGGCGGTCGGCATCTTCTTCGGCTACTACCCCGCGCGCAAGGCGGCCGGGCTCGACCCCATCGAGGCGCTGCGGTACGAGTAAGGCTAAGTTGGAATTTTGAAGGTGAGCCCGGCCCCGGGCTGAGAGCGGACTCTCTGGCGAGTCGCGGTTCGTCGGACAGGTTTGCAACAAGGAGGAGGGAGTCGAACTCGACCCGCCTCACCCGGGGCCGGGATTTCTTGAACCGTCGGGGCGCAAGTTAACACGCGCCCGCGCGTCTGTCATGAGCACGAAGTTGGGCCGCCGGCTCAACCTAAAGTTTGAGTCGGCGGCCTCTACGGCAGGTGGATGATGCCGCGCTGGAGCGCCTTCGTCGCCGCCTGCGTGCGGTCGCTCGCGCCCAGCTTGCTCAGCACGTTGTTGATGTGGCTCTTGACCGTGGCCTCGCTGATGCCGAGCGCCGAAGCTATCTCCTTATTGCTCATCCCCCGCACGATTCTTTCCAGCACCTCCAGCTCGCGCGCGGTCAGGTCCGACCCGGTCATGCGCCCCGCCAGCCGCTCGGCCACCACGCCCGGAATCCTCCGGCGCCCGGCGTGCACCGTGCGGATGGCGTCCTCCAGCTCCTCGAAGAACATGTCCTTCAAAAGATACCCCTGCGCCCCGGCCTGCAAGGAGCGGTAGATGTCCTCGTCGCCGTCGAAGGTCGTCAGGATGATGACGCGCGCCGCGGGGAACTCGGCGCGCAGCGCCTTCGTCGCGTCGGCGCCGCCCATGACCGGCATCCGCAAGTCCATCAGCACGACGTCGGGGGCGTGCCGGCGGTAAAGCTCGACCGCCTCCTGGCCGTTCGTCCCCTGGGCCACGACACGCATGTCGGGCACGGTGTTGATGAGTGAGACGAAGCCCTGACGCACCACCGCCTGGTCGTCCACCACGATGATTCTTATCTCCCCGCCGTCGCCCATGCTTTGAGCCCCCTCTCCCATTTCGAATCCGCCCGCGCTCACCCCTCGACGGGGACGCTGACCGAGACTTCGCTCCCGCGCCCCGGCGCGCTCTCGACGACGAGCGAGCCGCCCATCTCCTCGGCGCGCTCGCGCATGCCGAGGATGCCGAAGTGGCCGTTGCGCCCGCCGCTCTGCCCGCCGGGGTCGAAGCCGCGCCCGTCGTCCCTGACGCTCAGGCGCACGCCCGAGGCGTCGAATAAGAGATTAACGTAGATGTTCCCCGCGCGCGCGTGGCGCACGGCGTTGTTGACGGCCTCCTGCGCGATGCGCAGGAGGTTGTTCTCGACCTGGCTGGGGAGCGGGCGGAACGTGCCGCTCACCTCGAACTGCGTCTGCACGTTCGATTCGGCCGCGAGGCGGCGCGTCGTCTCGGCGAGCGCCGCGGGCAGGTCGCGGTCGTCGAGCGACTGCGAGCGCAAGTCCCAGACGTAGCGCCGCGCCTCGGCGATGCTGCCGCGCACGAGCATCCGGGCGCGGTCGAGGTGCGCCCGCGCCGTCTCGCCCGAGTTGTTCCACAGGCGCGCGACGATTTCGAGCTGGACGGAGACGCCTAAGATTTCCTGCGCGAGGTTGTCGTGAATCTCGCGCGCGATGCGGTTGCGCTCGGCCAGCACGGCGTCGAAGCGGGCGCGCACCTGCCGGAGCCTGAGCGCGTAAAGTTGCCACGCCAGCAGCGCCAGCGCCAGCGCGCAGGCGGCGTAGAACCAGTAGGTGCGGTAGAAGTGCGGCCTCAGCCTGAAGGCGAAGGCGGCGGGCTTATTGCTCCAGACGCCGTCGTTGTTGCTGGCCGAGACGAGGAAGCGGTACTCGCCGGGGCCGAGGTTCGTGTAGTAGGCGACGCGGCGGTCGCCCCCGTCAACCCAGTCACGGTCGAAGCCTTCGAGCTTGTAGCGGTAGCGCACCTTCTCGGGCGCGACGAAGCTGAGGCCGGCGTAGTGGAAGTCGAAGCGGCTGCTGCCCGGCCCTATCTCGGGCCGTCCGCCGCGCGGCGCGAGTTCGCCGTCCACGCGCACCTCCTCGACGACGACGGGCGGCGGCTCGGTGTTGCGCGCGACGCGCACGGGGTCGAGCATGGCGACGCCCTTGATGGTCGTGAACCAGAGCCGCCCGTCGCCGCCGCGCCAGCCCGAGGGGTGGCCGCCGCCGCTGCACTCGCGCGTCGGCATCCCGTCGGCCGTCCCGTAGAGCGTAGGCGACAGGCCGCCCGACCTCCGCGCCGCGAAGTCCAGCAGCTCCGACTTCGTGATGCTGAAGATGCCCTTCTTGCAGCTCATCCAGAGCCGCCCAGACGCGTCTTCGAGGATGCGGTAGACGGTGTCGTTCGGCAGCCCGTCGCGCGAGGTGAAGGAGTAGAACTTCCCGCCGTCGAGAAGGCCGAGGCCGCCGCCGTTCGTCCCGACCCACAGGCGCCCCTCGGCGTCGCCGTGGATGGCGATGACGGCCGTCTCGGGCAGCCCGTCCTTCGACGTGTAGCTCGTGAAGCGCCCGCCGTCAAACTTGCTCAAGCCCCCGAGCGTCCCGACCCAGATGACGCCCGCGGCGTCCTCGTACGCCGTCCCGACGAAGTCGCTCGACAGCCCCTCGCGCGTCGTGTAGGTGGTGAACTCGCCGTCCTTCAGCCGCGCGAGCCCGCCGCGCGTCCCGACCCAGAGCGCGCCGCCGCGGTCGGCGTAAATGGAGCGGACGAAGTCGTTCGGCAGGCCGTCGGCCGACGTGTAGGTCTCGAAGCGGCCGGCGCGGAACCGGCTCAGGCCGTCAGGCGTCCCGACCCAGAGGTCGCCCGCGGCGTCGGAGAAGAGGGCGAGCACGATGTTGCTCGCCAGCCCCTCCTTCGTCGTGTAGGTCGTGACCTTCCCGCCGCGCAGGAGGTTGAGCCCCGCGCCGTAGGTGCCGACCCACACGTCGCCCGCGGCGTCCTCGTAGATGGCCTTGACGAGGTCGCTCGACAGGCCCTCGCGCGTCGTGTAGGTGGTGAACTTGCGCCCGCGGAGCTGGTGCAGCCCGCCCGACTCCGTGCCGAGCCAGACGCTCCCCTCCCTGTCCTCGTAGACCGAGAGGACGATGGCGTCGGCGAGCGGGTCCGGGCCGGCGAAGCGCCCGAAGCGGCCGTCGTGGAAGAAGGCGGCGCCCGCGGCCGTGCCGACCCACAGGCCGCCCTCGCGCCCGGCGCGCAGCGAGATGACGCGGTCGCTCGGCAGGCCGTCGCGCGTCGTGTAGTTCGTGAAGCGCCCGTCTCTGTACAGGCTCAGGCCGGCGTCGGTGCCGAGCCAGAGCCCGCCGCCGGCCGCCGGCTCGATGGCGGCGACGCCGCCGGGCAGCCCTTCGCCGGCGCCGTAGTTGGTGAACTTCCCGCCCTCGAACCTGCTCAGGCCGCCGGCCGTGCCGACCCAGACGACGCCGTCGGGAGCCCCGGCGACGGCCCGCACGTCGTCGTCCGCCAGCCCGTCGCGCGTCGTGTAGCTCGTCCACTTGCCTTCCTGCATGCGGCTCAGCCCCGCAGAGGTTGCGACCCAGACGGCGCCGTCCCCCGTCTCGCAGGCCGAGACGACGTCGTCGCCCGCGAGCCCCTGCTCTTTCGTGTAGGTCGTCCACTCGCCCGCGGAGAGGCGCGAAAGGCCGGCGGCCGTCGAGACCCAGAGGACGTTCCCCTTCTCCTGCGCCATCAGCGAGCGCACGTCGTTGCTGCGAAGCTGCGGCGTGTTCTGCCGGTCGAAGACGACGAAGTTCAGACCGTCGAAGCGCGCCACGCCCTCCTCCGTGGCGACCCAGACGTAACCCTCGAAGTCCTGTATGACGGAGTGGACGGTGTTCTGCGGCAGGCCCGTCTCGGTCTGCCACGCCCGGCGGCCGAGCTGCCCGAGGTCGCCCGCGGGCGGTAACGCAACGGCCCGCCCGCCGCTGAGCAGGAGCAGCGCGAGCGAGAGGCAGAAGGGAGTCGCACCCGTTAGGAAGGGGGAAAGTGATTGGCGCATCGCAAGGTGGCGGCGGCGCTTCGTCTCTGCCGA
>DASVTS010000079.1:0-12168 GCA_036387455.1 Pyrinomonadaceae bacterium
CGTCTGGATGAGCGTGAGCGCCTCGAACAGCTCGTCGAGCGTGCCGAAGCCGCCGGGGAAGATGACGAAGGCGTTGCTGTACTTGACGAACATCGTCTTGCGCACGAAGAAGTATTTGAACTTCAGCGAGCGCGTCTGGTACGGGTTCGGCGACTGCTCGAAGGGCAGCTCGATGTTGCACCCGATGGACAAGCCCTCGGCCTCGAAGGCGCCGCGGTTGGCGGACTCCATGATGCCGGGGCCGCCGCCCGTGATGACGGTGAAGCCCGCGCGCGCCAGCAGGGCGGCCGTCTCCTGCGCGGCCGCGTAGAAGGGGCTGTCGGGCGGCGTACGCGCCGAGCCGAAGATGGCCACCCCGCGCGTCACCGTCGCCAGCTCGTCGAACCCCTCGACGAACTCGCCCATGATGCGGAACACGCGCCACGTGTCCGTGTGCGTGAACTCGTCCAGCCTCGGCGTTTCGAGCAGCTGCTCGTCCTGCGTCACCTGCCGCGGCTGGCCCGCCGCGTCCTTGTCCTGTGTCTCTTCGTCCATAAAAGTAGAGGCTAGAGGCTAGAGGCTAGAGGCTAGTGAGGGCTTTGTCTTTCAACTAGCCTCTAGCCTCTAACCCCTAGCCTCTGTTTTAAAGGGCCATGATGTTGAAGCCGCAGTCCACGTGGAGGACTTCGCCGGTGATGCCGGAGGAGAGCGGGCTGAGGAGGAAGAGGGCGGCGTTGCCGACCTCGCGCGCCTCGACGTTGCGGCGCAGCGGGGCGCCCTCGGCGTGGTGGCGCAGCATCGCGCTCATGTTGCCGACGCCGCGCGCGGCGAGCGTGTTGATGGGGCCGGCGCTGACGGCGTTGACGCGGATGTTCTGCTTGCCGAGGTCCGCGGCGAGGTAGCGCGTGCTGGCTTCGAGCGCCGCCTTCGCCACGCCCATCACGTTGTAGTTGGCGACCACCTTCTCCGCGCCGTAGTAGGTCATCGAGACGATGCTCCCGCCCTCGGTCATCAGGGGCGCGGCCGCGCGGGCGAGGGCCGCCAGCGAGTAGGCCGAGACGTCGAGCGCCGTCAGGAAAGCCTCGCGCGTCGTGGCGACGTACTCGCCTTCGAGCGCCTCGCGCGGGGCGAAGGCGAGGCTGTGGACGAGGAAGTCGAGCCGGCCGAACTTCTCCCTGACCGCCGCGAAGGCCGCCTCGACCTCCGCGGGGTTCGACACGTCGCACTGGACGAGCGGCGAGTCCGTCCCCGCCGTCAGCGCCTCGACGTTCTCGCGCAGGCGCTCGTTCTGGTACGAGAAGGCGAGGCTGGCGCCCGCCTCCAGGCACGCCTGCGCCGTCGCCCACGCGATGGAGCGCTTGTTCGCCACGCCGAAGATGATGCCGGTCTTGTTTTCGAGAAGCATGGAAGCGACCTCTGCTCGGACTGTCAGACCGCCGCGCCGCGGCGTCAGGCGGCGACGCTCTCGGCCTCGCCGCTGATGAGGCGCGCGTAGTCGCCGCTCTCGACCCAGCTCAGGATTTCGGCGACGCGCCAGACGGGGAAGGGGTGCGTCAGGCCGGCGTTGATGATGTCGGCCCAGAAGCGGTCGAGCGCCTTCTCGTCGTAGTTCCTCTGGAAGTCGCGCGCCTGCACGAGGAACTGCTCGTAGTCCACGCGCGAGGCGAACGTCCCGCCCGCGAGCTTCATCATCGTGCGCCCGATGACGTCCGGGTCCTGCGTCACGAGCAGGGCCGCGCGGTCGCACGAAAGCTCGGCCCGCCGCGCCCACGCCAGCAGCGCCGAGCGCATCGTGAGCGAGAGTATTTCCGTGATGAGTCCGGCGATGGGCGCGGCCCTGAGGGCGGACGTGGCGGCCAGTTCCAGCAGTTTCGCCGCCGTGATGTAGAGCACGTGCTCGGCGTGGATGTGGCCCACCTCGTGCGCGATGACGGCCAGGGTCTCCTCGTCGTTCAGGCGCTCGATGAGCTGCGAGTGGAGGACGATGACCGGCCTTTTGACGCCGCCGGTGAAGGCGTTGACGGTCGGGTTCTGCTGGACGAACAGCTCGGGCATGTCCACGCCGAGCGTGGTGCAGGCGACCTGGAGCTTGGCGTAGAGGTCGGGGCACTGCTTGGGCGTGACCTTGACGGCGCTGGCGGTGAAGATGACGCGGATGGCCGACTCGCCCGTAACTTCGAGCAGCTTCTTGAGCGCGGTGTCGATGCCCGGGATGTTCCTGAGCGCCGCCAGCGCGCGGCTGTCGAGCGGGTGGATGTAGGAGTACTTGTCGAGGTCAGCGAACTTCCTGTGCGGCTCGCCGGAGAGGACGAGGCGGCAGCGGCCGCACCGCGCCTGCCCGGCCTCGCCGCGCACGCTGTTCAACTGCCCGCAGTAGCGGCAGCGCACGGTCTCGCCGCCCGTCGGTTCCAAATCAACCATCTTTATTTCCCCTTCAGAAAACGAAAGTGACAGGCCGAACGGGAAGAGTCGTCTCTGTCTGGCGCCTGTTCCGGTGACGCAAGTATTGACGATTGCGCACCGCGAGGGCAAGCGTGGAGGAGGGGCTAGGGGCTAGAGGCTAGAGGCTAGTTAAAACCCTTATCATCGAAGGGAACACTCTTTATTAAGACTCAATCCGACTAGCCTCCAGCCTCTAGCCCCTGGCCCCTCTTCAATGCCTGAAGTGCCGCACGCCGGTGAAGACCATGGCGAGGCCGTGCTCGTCGGCGGCGGCGACGACCTCGGCGTCGCGGACGGAGCCGCCGGGCTGGACGACGGCGGTGATGCCGTGTTTGGCCGCCTCGTCGAGCCCGTCGCGGAAGGGGAAGTAGGCGTCCGAGGCGAGCACGGAGCCGCGGACGGGGAGTTGCGCGCGCATGGCGCCGATGCGGACGGAGTCGACGCGCGACATCTGCCCGGCGCCGACGCCGACGGTCTGCCCCGCGCGCGCGTAGACGATGGCGTTCGACTTCGTGTGCTTGCAGACCGTCCAGGCGAAGAGCAGCGCCTCGACCTCCTCGGCTGCCGGCCCGCGCCGCGTGACGACCTTCAGGTCTTCGCGCCGCAGGCGGTGCGTGTCGCGCGTCTGGACGAGCATGCCGCCGGTGACGCGCTTGAAGTCCAGGCCCTCCGGCTGTCGCGGCTCGCCCGCGCGGAGGATGCGGAGGTTCTTCCTCTTGGCCTTAAGGATTTCGACCGCGGCGTCGTCGAAGTCGGGCGCGACGACGACCTCGGTGAAAATCTCGGCGACGGCGCGGGCGGCCCGCTCGTCCAGCGTGCGGTTGAAGGCGACGATGCCGCCGTAGGCCGAGACGGGGTCGGTGGCGAGCGCGAGCCGGTACGCCTCCTCGGGCGTGGCGGCGGTGCCGACGCCCGAAGGGTTCATGTGCTTGATGACGGCGCACGCCGCCTCGTCGAAGTCGCACACGAGCTGCCACGCGGCGTCGGCGTCCACGTAGTTGTTAAAAGACATCTCCTTGCCGCCGAGCAGCTCGGCGCGGGCGATGCCCGGTTCCTCGAACGCGTAGAGCGCGGCCCGCTGGTGCGGGTTCTCGCCGTAGCGCAGGTCCGAATGCTTTCGGAGAAGCAGTCCCACCTCGTCCGGCGCGGAGTCGGCCGCGGCCATCCACCTCTCGGTCACGGTCGTCTTCACGACGTCCTTGATGGTGAAGGCGCTGGCTAACCCGACGCCGGCTCTGGCTTCCGGCGGCAGCGCCTCCATGAGGTAGCCGACGATGGCGCTGTCGTAACTGGACGTGTGCATGAAAGCCTTCAGCGCGAGGCGCGAGCGCGTCGGCAGAGAGAGAGCGCCCCCACTGTCGGTCAGCTCAGAGAAGATGGCGGGGTAGAGGGCGGGCGAGGTGATGACGGCCACGTCGCGCCAGTTCTTCGCGGCGGAGCGAACCATGGCGGGGCCGCCGATGTCTATCTGCTCGACGGCCTCTTCGAGCGTGACGCCCTCGCGGGCGACCGTTCGCTCGAAGGGGTAGAGGTTGACGACGACCATGTCGATGGGGCCGATGCCGTGCTCTTCGAGCGCGCGGGCGTGCTCGGGGTTGTCGCGGACGGCGAGGATGCCGCCGTGGATGCGCGGGTGGAGCGTCTTGACGCGGCCGTCCAGCATCTCGGGGAAGCCGGTGACCTCGGAGACGTCGCGCACGTCGAGCCCGGCCTCGCGCAGCGCCTTCGCCGTGCCGCCGGTGCTCAGTAGCTCGACGCCGAAGCCGCGCAGCGTGCGCGCGAAATCTACGAGTCCCGTCTTGTCCGAGACGCTCAGGAGCGCCCGGCGGATGTGCCTGAGTCCTTCGGGGTTCTGTTCGTTCATAAGTCCGCGGAAGATTTTTCGGTTGGAAGAGCGGAAGGCGGATTGTAGTGCAAACCGCCGGGCGTGTCATGTTGGTCGGGCGCGGGCTTCAGGGCTTCGCCTCGTAGACTTCGCGGAGCTGGCGCACGCGGAGCTTGCGGGCGGGCGGCGCGGCGAGGCGCACTTCGACGCGGCGGGGGCCGGGCTCCCACCCCGCCGCTTCGGGGCGGAAGCCGAGGACGTACTGGCTCTGTAGGTCTTCGGCGATGGCGCGGAAGATGGGGCTCAGGTCGTGCTCGGCGCGCGGGTCGAGCGAGGAGCGTGCGTCGCCGACGACGAAGAACTGGCCGCCGGTCTTCTCGGCCAGCTCGCGGAAGCCTTTCGCGGGCCGGCGCGGGGCGAGACGCCCTTCGCGCGGCTCGTAGAGCGGGACGTGTATCACGTAGAAGGAGACGCTGGCGGCGCGCGCGGCTTCGAGGACGGCGGCGGGCGGTGTCCTGCTCGCCGTGTCGAGCCCGTCGCTGATGAGGACGGCGATACGGCGCTCGGCCGGGTCGGCGGCCCCGGAGCCGAAGGCGCGGACGGCTTCGAGCGCGGCGTCGAAGATGGCGGTGCGGCGGTCGGGGAGCGGCGCGATGCGGAAGGCGGCGCGCGCGGCGCGGAGGTCGCGGGTGAAGGGGAGCGTCTGCTCGGGCCGCTCGCGGAACTGCACGACCGACACGCGCGAGCGCTCGCCGAAGCGGGAGAAGAGCGCGAGCGCCGTCTCGCTCTGCTGCGTGACAATCTCGCGCGTGCTGCCGGAGGCGTCGAGGAGGAAGAGGAGCGCGACGCGCTCGGCTCCGGCGGCGAAGTGCGCCGTCTCGGCGGGGCGGCCGTTGTCGCGCACCTGAAAGTCCTCTCGCGTCAGGCCGGGGACGCGGCGGCCGCGCCCGTCCGTGACGTAGACGGGGACGACGACCAGGTCTGCACGGACGCGGACGACCTCACCCTCGTCGCCCGGGGGCGGCGGCTCCTGCGCCGTGGCGTTGAAGTGACAGGCTAGAAGTTGGAGGGTGAAGGCCAGCGCCGAGAATAAGGGTGTGCGACGTCGGCCGTTCGCGCGGGGCGCCCGCGGGGCGGCAGGGATGCGAAACTTCATCCCGCCGTCTAGAACAGGAAGCGCCCGAGCAAGAGGATGCCGATGATGAAGACCAGTAGTGTGATGATGATCTTGATGGTAGACACAGCCGACTCCTCCGGTTGCAAGCGTCCGCGCCTTGTTCAGGGCTGACATTCTATCGGCGCGCGCCGCGCCGTGTCAACGCTCGGGCCCTTCTGCAAGGCGGCTTTGTTGTCCATTTTCCTCAAGGAATACGCAAAAAACTGGACGCGGGTTCCGCCCTCCGCGCCGCCGCGGCCGGGCAGAGAGAGGCCGGTTTTGCTTCATCAAAAACGGCGGCGGTGCTATAGTTACGCTTCACCGATTCTACGGCAGGAAAAGTCACAGGAACTTGGGCGAAGGCTTGAACAGGCGGGGGCAGGGACGTGTGCGGTCGCGCGCGGCGGCGGGGCTTCTGCTGCTCGTCGTGACGGCGCACGCCTTCGTCGCCGGCGCCACACACTTCCACGGCCGCGCGCTCCCCTTCGCCCGGTCCGCGCACGCCGCCGTGCACGACGACGGGGGGGACGGCCGCAGCGTCCCCCTCTCGGGGGACGAGGCCCAGTGTCTCCTCTGTAGACTCCAGCGCAGCTTCGTCTCCGACCTACAGGGCGCGGCCCTCGCGCCCGCGCCGCCGACGGCCGACGCGCTCGGCTACGACGCGCCCCGCGACGTTTCCGCACGCGCCCTGCGCTCCCTGCTGCCCTCGGGCCGCGCGCCCCCCACCGCTTAGTTCAGATTCCGATTCACAAAAATATTGGCGTGCGCCGACGGCGCGCCCTGTTTCGCACGGCGGTCGCGCCCCGAGGCGCGTCGTTCCCGCGGGACGTGGGCGACGATTCCGGGCGGCGCGGGCCGTCGAAGCCGCGCCGGGTCTGCCGAGACCCGAGCCCGGCGTCCGGGTTTTCAGAAGTTTCGGGAGTTGTTTATGAGGCGGACTAAATACGCGGCCCTGTTGGCTGTGGCACTTTTATCTCAATTCTTCCCCGCGCGCTCTCTGGCGCAGGCGGGTTTCTACGGCGGGCTGTTCGGTCAGGCCCAGACGCAAGGCGGCGGGACGGTGCGCGGCACCATCAAGCTGGCCGACGGCGGCACGCCGCTCCACAACGTCATCGTCAACCTCGTCCAGCTCAGGCGCTCGACCGAGACGGACGAGAGCGGCGCCTACGAGTTTGAGAACGTCCCGCCGGGGACCTACACGATTCTCGCGCACATGGAGGGCTTCCCCGACCAGACGCAGCGGGTGACGGTGAAGACCGGCGGCGAGGCGACGTTAGACTTCGAGCTGCGGCTCGCGGGACTTCACGAGGAGGTCACGGTCACCGCGACGGGCAGCGAGCAGTCGGTCTTCGAGTCGTTCCAGTCGGTGAACACGGTGGACTCCATCCGGCTCGCGCAGGAGAGTCACACCTCAATCGGCGAGGTGCTCGACAAGGAGCCGGGCATCGCCAAGCGCAGCTTCGGCCCCGGCTCGTCGCGCCCGGTCGTGCGCGGGTTCGACGGCGACCGCGTGCAGGTCACGCAGGACGGCGCCTCGACCGGCGCGCTCGGCTCGCAGTCGGGCGACCACGCCGAGCCCGTTGACGTGCTCTCGCTCGAACGGCTCGAAGTCGTCAAAGGGCCGGCCACCCTGCTCTACGGCAGCAGCGCCATCGGCGGCGTCGTCAACGCCGTCACCGGCCACGACTACGCGCACGAGGGGTGGCGCGGCTACTTCACCGGCGTCGGCGGGACGACGAACAACCAGGGCGGCGCGAGCGGCGGCGTCGAGTACGGCACGGGCAAGTGGATGTTCTGGGGCAACGGCACGCTCCAGCGGACGGGCGACTACGGCACGCCGCTCGGGCGCGTCGAGCAGTCGTTCACGCGCGACGCCAACGGCCTCGTCGGCGTCGGCCACTACGGCGACAAGAGCTTCGCCAGCTTCACCTACAACTACGACCGCCGCCGCTACGGCATCCCCTTCGCCTCCTTCTTCGAGTCGGGCGGCGCGGAGGCGGGCTCCGACGTCTCCATCAAGGCCCGCCGCCAGAACTTCCGCTTCAACGGCGGCTGGCGCGACCTCGCCGGCTTCGTCAACGGCTTCCGCCTCACGCTCGACTACAGCGACTACGCCCACGACGAGCTTGAGGGCGACGAGGTCGGCACGCACTTCGGCAACAAGAACGTCATGTTCCGCGGCGTCTTCGACCAGCGCAAGACCGGGCGCTTCACCGGGAGCTGGGGCTTCTCCGGCTTCCGCCGCGACTACGACGCGGTCGGCGAGGAGACGCTGGCGCCGCCGACGATTCAGAACAACTTCGCCGTCTTCGGCCTTCAGGAGATAGACTTCGAGCGCGTGAGGTTCCAGCTCGGCGGGCGCGTCGAGCACAACGGCTACAGCCCCGAGGGCTCGCTCAAGCGGTCGTTCACGGGCTTCTCCGGCGCGGCCGGCGTCCGCGTCGGCCTCTGGACGAACGGCGCCTTCGTCACCAACTACACGCACTCCTACCGCGCGCCCGCGCTCGAAGAGCTTTACAACAACGGGCCGCACGTGGGGAACCTGACCTTCGAAATCGGCAACCCGCAGCTCACGCGCGAGAGCAACGACGGCATAGACTTTTCGCTCCGCCACGACTCGAAGCGCGTGCGCGGCGTGGCCAACTTCTACTACTACGACATCAAGGACTTCGTCTTCCTCGCGCCGACCGGCGAGGTAGAGGAGAACCTGATAGAGGCCGTCTACGACCAGGCCGACAGCCGCTTCTACGGGACGGAGCTGAACCTGGACCTCGCCGCGCACGAGAACCTCTGGGTCAACCTCGGCTTCGACTACGTCAACGCGCAGTTGAAGGAGACGCGGACGCCGCTGCCGCGCATCCCGCCGATGCGCGCGCGCGTCGGGCTCGACTGGCGCTACAAGGGTTTCAACGTGAGGCCGGAGGCGGTCTTCGTCAAAGACCAGGATCGCATCTTCCCGACCGAGACGCGGACGCCCGGCTACGCCCTCTTCGACGTGGCGGCGTCCTACACCGTCGCCCGCCCGCACTACGCGCAGGTCTTCTCGGTCAACGCCTTCAACCTCGGCGACCGCCTCTACCGCAACCACCTCTCGTTCATCAAAGACCTCGCGCCCGAGATCGGCCGCGGCATACGCTTCACCTACACCATCCGCTACTTCTGAGCGGGTGAAAGCGCGACGAAAAAAACGGGCGCCGCCGTCATACGCCAGACGGCGGCGCCCGTTCGCGCCCCGGCCCCGGGCGAGTTCGTCGGGGCGCGACGAGTGTGTTTAAATGCCGCCTGCCGAATGCACGAGCCGCGAAGCATCAAACGACGCCGGGGCGGGGAACTGAGGGGGCGGCTTTCGCCCGTCCTCTTCGCCGTCGCGCTGGCGGCGTCCGTCTGCGCCGGGGGCGAGGCGCGCGGGCAGGCGCTCGACGTGAAGATAAATGTCGTGTCGGTGAGCCCGCCGCGCGTCCGCGTCGAGGGGAGAAGGGACGGCGGGGCGGGCGCGTGGTCTTTGCGCAACTTCTACGGGAGCGCGGCCGGGCTCGCGGAGCGGGTCGAGGGCTTCGCGCTGTTTGACGAGGGGGGCGCCGCCGTCAACGTCAAAAAACTCGCGCCCGGCGAGTTCTCGGCCGAGAGGCCGGCGGCGCGCTTCTCCTACGAGATGAGGCTCGACCCGCCGGCCTTCGTCTCGGACTCCGCGCACGTCTCCTGGCTGACGGCCGACCGCGGCCTTCTCATGCTCGCAGACCTCCTGCCGCTGCCGCTCACGAACGCTAAAGTGGAGTTGTCGCTGCCGCCCGGCTGGAAGGTTGCCACGGCCGAAGAGGGGCGCGCGCCGGGCGTCTTCGACGTGAAGGACGCCGAGCGCGCCGTCTTCGCCGTCGGCCGCGACTTGAGGGAGCGGCGCGGGCGCGCAGGCGCCACGGCGTTCACGCTGGCGACCGCCGGCGAATGGGCTTTCTCCGACTCGGAGGCCGCCGACTCGGTCGAGGAGATTCTAAAGCTCCACCAGGAGACCGCGGGCGGCGCCGCGCTCAAGCGCCCGCTCGTCCTGCTGCTCCCGCTGCCGCAGCAGGGCGCGGCCGGAAACCTCTGGGGCGCGGAGACGCGCGGCGCGACGGTCGTGCTCCTCTCCGGCCGCCTGCCGTCGAAGCTGGCCGCGCGGGCGCAGCTCGACGGCTCGCTGTCGCACGAGCTGTTTCACCTCTGGGTGCCGAACGGGCTGGCGCTCGGGGGCGAGTACGGGTGGTTTTACGAGGGCTTTACCAACTACGTCGCGCTGCGCGCCGGTATGCGGCGCGGGCAGTTGACCTTCGACGACTACCTGGGCGCGCTCGGCCGCGCCTACGATTCTTACAGGGCCGCGCGCGGGGTGAAAGAGGCGTCGCTGCTGGAGTCTTCGCAGCGTCGCTGGTCGGGCAGCGCCGCCCTCGTCTACCACAAAGGTCTGCTCGTCGCCTTCCTCTACGACCTCACGCTCATGCGGCGGACGGGCGGAAAGAACTCTCTGGACGCCGCTTACAAGGAGCTGTACCGGCGCTACGGGCGGGGCGCGAGGCGCGAGGACGGCGACCGCGCGGTGACCGAAATCCTCGGCGAGACGGGCGGCATGCGCGACTTCGTCGGGCGCTTCGTCGAGGGCGCCGAAGAGATTACGCTGGCGCCGCTGCTCGGCCCGTTCGGGTTGGAGCTGAAGCCGGGCGGCGCGCGGACGCACGTCGGCGTGGCCGATTCGCTCGAACCCGCGCAGCGGGAGTTACTCCGAAAATTGGGTTACAATGAGGCCCGGGACGCGGAGTCACGGAAGCTCCACCAGCGTTTGAGGGAGCGCGCGCCGCGATGATTCCCCGCGGCGCCGCCCGAACAATCATCCGAACACTTTTACCGAGAAATGAAGTTCATCAAGTCAGCCTCAACCCTCCTGCTTTTATTCGTCAGTTGCGCTTGCAGCACGCTCGCCGGTAAGGAAGAGATGGGCGCCGTCATCGCGCGCCGCGCGCAGGTCAGGAGCTCGACCGCCGTGGTCGCCGCCGACCTGAAAGAGGTCGTCCGCGGCGACGAGCTGGACATCATGGACTCGGTAACGGTGCCGGACACGGGCGAGCAGTGGCTCCACGTGCGCACGCGCGACGCCGAGCCCGTCGAGGGCTGGATTGAGGCGCGCAACGTCATCTCGCACGAGATGATCGAGCGCTCGCGGCGGCTCGCGCGCGAGGACGGCGACATCCCCGCGCAGGCTTCCGGGCAGCTGCGCGCCAGCACCAACATCAGGTTCTCGCCCGACCGCAACGGCAACGACAACATCCTCATGAAGCTCGAAAGCGGCTCGCGCTTCGACATCGTGGGCTGGAAGCGCGTCCCGCGCCCGAAGGCGCTGGAGACGACCGAGAGCGACGACGTCCCGAAGGCCGGAGCGGCGCCCCAGGGGAATTCCGCACGCAAGCGCGAGAAGGGCGAGCTGAAGGAGCCCGAAGAGGTAGACGAACTCTGGTACAAGGTGCGGCTGCCGTCGTCCATCTCGCCCGCCCCAGCCGGGTGGGTCTTCGGCAAGCAGGTCGAGCTGACGGTCCCGAGCGACATCATCTTCTACAGAACCGGGCGCGAGTTCGTCGCCTGGCAGAGGCTCGACGGCGACGAGGCCGCCGGGCAGCAGGCGGCGGCGAAGGACAAGGACGCGGCGAAGGAGACCCGCCCCGGCAGTTGGGTGATTCTCGAAAAGAGCAGCACCGGCGACGCAAACGGCCCCGATTCACCGGACTTCGACCGCGTCTACGTCCTTGGCTACGACAAGGACAGGCAGGAGCACTACACCGCCTACCGGAGCCCCGACGTGAACGGTTTCCTGCCCCTGCGCGTGGAAGGGAAAGGCGACACCAAAACCTTCACCGTCCGCGTCCAGGCGGACGGCCAGTTCAAAGACGTCAGATTCAAGACCTATACGAATGAGAGGGGACTGTTGAAGGTCGAGGCTCTAAATGAGCTGCCGAAAATCAATAAACCGAGATAGACGAAATTCGGCCGAAAACCGCAAAATTCGGCCGTTTGTCTCGCGGGTGAAATTTTTTGCCGAGGACAGTTGACAAACGAAACGAAATCTCTATAATCCTCCCTTGCCTTGAGACAAGGCGGTTGACATTCAGGTCATAAAGAGCGCGTTTGACGAGCCGCTTCTCTTTCAGGAAGTACGTGAGAGAGAGCGGCTGTTTCATCGGCTGAAATAGCCGACACTCCTGCTCACCTCAAAAGCGGAGGCAACTGCGTCGTGAAAGACGCATCTAACCTCTTCGCCTTTTGGGAATCGAGCTTCGAGTGACGTGGCGCCGGCCCGCAAGAGCCTGCGCTGCTGCCGCGACTGAAAAAGTTGCGGGACTCGCTTGACAAGGTTTACGGCTTGATGTAAAGTCACCGTTTCCTTGAGACGACAAAACGTCGACTGAAGGCAACTGAAACGAATCCGACGCATCTAAGTGAGGATTCGGTTGAAGAGAAAGCGATCTTTGAAAACTAGATAGAGCGTGTCCCAAGAGATGACCTTTGAGAGCGACGCAGAGCGATAAAGCTCGCGTACAAAACTCGAAAGAGTCATTATTGGATACATTAACCAGTATCGATAATGTTCCAGAGATACAAACGAGAGTTTGATCCTGGCTCAGAATCAACGCTGGCGGCGTGCCTCAGACATGCAAGTCGAACGCGAAAGGCCCCTTCGGGGGCCGAGTAGAGTGGCGCACGGGTGAGTAACACGTGGGTAATCTACCTCTGGGTGGGGAATAAC
>DASVTS010000080.1:0-4775 GCA_036387455.1 Pyrinomonadaceae bacterium
CTCCTCTCGGTCTACGCCGTGCTCGCCGTGCTCTTCTACTTCCTCCCGGACATCCACACGCCGGGCGCGGCGGCCCCGGCCCACCACTAGGGCGGGCGCGGCGGCGCGACGTCTCATTCGACCGGCAGCAGTTCGAGGAGGCGCGCGCAGGCGTCCCGCGCCGCGCGCATCCTCCGGCGGTACGTGCGCGCCGACGCCTTCACGTCCGACCCGCAGAAGGGGCAGGCGCGCGTGCCGGACTTGACGTGCCGGTCGCAGCCGCGGCAGACGACGAGGGTCGGCCGCTTTGCGCTCGCCCCGCGGGCGGCCTTCGGCGAAGGTTCTACCTTCTTCAAAGGTCGTTGCGCCGGGCGCCCGATCTGGATGAGGTTTGAAGTCGGGGCCGTGGCGACGGGTCGCCCGTCCGACGTCTCAAGCAGCAGGTCGAAGCGCCCGTGGTCGAAGGAGAGACCGGGCGCGGGCTCGGCGGGCACGACGCGCTCGCGCAGGCCGCGCGCGTCCAACTCCAGCGCGCGGTGGTGGCAGTAAGGGTTGTTGCCGGGCCGGCCGAAGAGCGAGTGGCTGAGCCACGTGCAGCCGCCGCGGCACGAGTCGGCGTAGTAGCAGCCGTGGCAGAAGCCCCATAGCTCCTCGCCGGCGCGCGTCAGATTGAAGTTGAGTTCGGGCGTGTTGCGCCAGATGTCTTCCAGCGTCAGGTCGCGCACGTTGCCGCCCGCGTACCCGACGGTGGGCAGGGACGGGCAGCCCTTGATCGTGCCGTCGGCCTCGACGCCCAACGTGTTCTCGCCCGCGTTGCAGCCCGGCCAGTGGACGCGGTCGTCGCCGCCCCCGCGCCAAAGGGTTTCGTAAGGGCCGAAGTAGCCGACGTTGTTCCCCGCCTGTAAGAGCATCCCGCGCTCGACCCCCTTCCAGAAAAGCTCCGCGAGCAGCGGCATCAGTTCGAGCAGCTGGTAGGGCTGGAGCAGGAGCTCCGGGTTGTCGGCGGCGCGGCCCATCGCCACGGTCAACTGCACCTGCCAGTTCTTCGCGCCGGCCTCGACGAACAGCTCGCACAGCTCCCGCAACTGCGGCATGACCTGCGAGGTGAGCTGCGTGTTGACGCTGGTCTGGACGCCGTGCTCGCGGAGCAGCCGCAGCGCCTCGAACGCGGCGGCGAACGAGCCCTTCACCCCTCGCAGGCGGTCGTGCAAATCTTCGAGGCCGTCGACGGAGACGCCTACCGCCTGAATCCCGGCCTCGGCCGCCTGCCGGATTCTCTCCCCGTTCAGGTGGAGGCCGCCCGTCTGCATCGCGCAGTCCATGCCGTGCGCGCGCACGGCGCGGACTATCTCGACCCAGTCGCGGCGCAGGTAGGCCTCGCCGCCGATGAGCGTCACCTCGCGCGTGCCGAGCCGCGCGAGTTGCGCGACGAGGTCGAGACATTCGGCGGTCGTCAGCTCGTCCGGGCGCCGACGCCCGGCCCGCGACCCGCAGTGCCGGCACTTCAGGTCACAGGCCAGGGTGATCTCCCAGACGACGTGGACGGGCGTGTAGTCCCTGCGGTCCGCGTCCGTGAAGAAACGTGTCGGCTGCTCCATGCCCGCCTACCTCGCGCCGCCCGACTTACCCAACCGCTTCTCCAGCTTTTCGAGCGCCGCCTGCGCGTCCTTAATCCACTTGCGCGCGGAGGCCGCGGCCCTGCGCATCTCCGCCTCGTCGCCGCGCGCCGTGGCCTGACGAATCGCCTCGCCGTAGGGCGGCACCGACCCGCCCGTCGCGCGCGCCGACAGGGACGTCTCCTGCTTGGCGCTCGCCTTCCTGCCGCTCGCCTTCTTCGCCGCGCCCTTCTTCGCCGCGCCTTTGCTTGAGCCTTTGCCGTAACTGGTCGCCATGTTGTCCTCCGGTCAGTTCGTATTTGAAGATAAAGCCACGCGGGCCCCGAATGATGTGGATGAGACCGCCGCCGCGCTCGTGCTCAGGCCGTAGCCTTCGAGAATTGCGGACAGGGCGTGCTGGACGAAGTCCGTGCGGACTTCGCTGTAGTGGACGGCGCGGCGCAGGCCGCCGAGCGCGTAGGCCGCGCCGGGCAGCACGGGCGCGTCGCGCGGCTGGATGACGAGTCGGTCGAGGAAGCGCAGGCCGCGCCCGAAAGCGTCGGCGTACCGGCTGTGGCGCCTTTCGTCGCCCGCCGCGGCCGCGAGGTTCGAGGCGGCGGCGACGGCTTCGAGGTAGACGGCCGTCATGTAGCCCGGCGTCTCCGGCTGGTGGTCGTTGACGAAGGCGCCCGTCTTCTCCTGCTGGTAGGTCAGGAGCCAGTCGACGACCTCGAAGGCGAAGGCCGCGAGGCGTTCGTCGCGCGTCACGTGCCACCAGCGCGCGAAGGCTTGCGTGTACCAGGAGACCTGCCCGAAGCCGCGCCGGTGGCGGAAGCGGTGCCGGTAATAGAGGAAGCCGCGCGCGAGCTTCTCCCCGTCGGCCGCGCAGACGCCCGCGTCGCTCGCGGCGGCGAGCGCCAGCAAAGCCTGTCCGGGGAAGTAGTCCTGAAACTCTTCGCCCGTTGACTCGGATTCGCGGTGCGTGCGGACGCGCCCGTGCGGCAGGGTCACGCAGTCCCAGAGCGTGGCGGCCATGCGCTCGGCCGTCCGGCGGTGCGGTGACGACTCGCCCGAGCCCCTCTCGCAGAGGGCGAGCAGCAGGAAGGACAGCTCGGACACCGAAGCCGTCCGGCCGGGCGCTTCGAGCCAGAACCCCCCTTCGCCTTCGGCCGCGGCGTTCAAGAGATGGTCAACCGCCCTGTCGGCCGCCGCCCTCAGTTCGTCATCGCCGAGGACGCGGGCGGCGCGCGACAACACCCATGCGGCGTGTCCGAGCCGCGGCAGGTCTGTGCCGTCGTAGAGCCTGTTCTGGAACGGCTCGTAGCAGGTGTAGAACGAGCCGTCCGGCTTCTGGTGTCGGAGCAGGTATTGCGCGTGGAGTCCGGCGCGGCGCCTGAGCAGTTCGCACGTCCCTTCCTGCGGCTCGCCCTCCGCGCGCGGGAAGCCGCCGACGAGTTGGGCGACGCCCGCGGCGTCGGCCAGCCACGTCGCGCAGCCGAAGCGACACCAGTAGAAGGGCGGCTCGGTGAGTCCGGCCTTCTTCAGAACCTCGCGCGCGAAACTCAAGGGGTCGAGGTTGAACATGGAGGCCGCGAACGGGAGCAGCAGCCCGACGCTCTCGCCGCGGTACGCCATCAGCGCCTGGTGCCCGTGCCGGAAGTAGCGCACGACCTCCTCGGGCGGGCACGCGCCGATGACGAGCTCGTCGAAGAGGAGCGAGACGCTGACGGCCACGTCGCTTTCATCAAGGGGCTCCGCCTCGCCGCCGAAGCGCGAATCGTCGAGCGCCGCGCGCGCGAGACTTTTTAAGTCTTCGTCCAGACTGTTGACCGTGCCGCCCATGCAGCCGCGCAGGCGCCCTCTGACGTAGACGGTGACGTAGACGGAGTCGAGCCCTTCGAGCCGGCCCGCGTCCCGAAGCGGCCGGGTCGTCTCGCGCCGCCCGAGCAGGTTGCCCATGACGAGGTCGCGCGCTCGCTCGGCCAGAGGGGCGCAGACTTCCGCGTCCTGATGCCAGACGGGGCTCGCCGCCGCGGGCACGCCGGTCGGCTGCCAGTCGGCGCCCGGCTCGACGAGCTTGACGACGTCGTGCCGGTAAATCTCGAAGGGCTCGAAGGAGAGGAGCTTGCCGTTCTTCCGGCGCGCGTGCTGGAACTGCTCCCACTCGCCGACGATGCCGGGCATGCGCGGCAGTGCGCCGCCCATCTGCGCGGGCCGCTCAAGGCTGCGGACGACGATGCCGTAACGCTCGTTGTCGAGCTGCCCGACCGTGCAGCGCTCAAGCCCTTTGAAGAAGGTGATGGCGACGCCGCTCTGCTCAAGCAGGTCCAGGCCCTCGCGCCCGGCCGGCAGTTGCGTCGCCGTCAGGAGCGAGGCGAGCAGGAGGTCTTCGGCCGCCGTGCCGCGCGCCTCGCCGGGGAAGTGCCAGAAGCCTTCGCGCGCGTAACGCCTGTGCACGTCGCGCCTTGAGCGCAGGCTCACCCACGCGCCGCCCGCGGAGTCGTATTCGGCGTCGAGCCTTTGCGGCGCGCGGGGCAGGCGGCCCGAGGTCAGGAACTCGGAGACGGCGAGCCGCGCCAGCGCTGCCGGGTGGAGACCTTCCGGCGCCCGCCCGTCCGACCAGCGGATTTCGGGGAAGCACTTGGAGGGGTTGGGCGGCGGCCTGTACTCGTCCTCCATGTGGGCGATGAAGTCGTCCCAGATGTCGTAGACCGACTCCATGTGGTAGCCGCGCTCCTGCATCGCGGCGAAGCCGCCGTGCCAGCCGAAGCGCACGAGGCAGACGCCGCCCTCCACCCGCAGGCCGTGCTCCTCCAGGCGCGCGCAAGCCTCCTCCATCGACAGGCCGGAGCTGACCGAGTCGTCGACGAGGATGACCGGCTCGGACTCGTCGACGGGGCCTTCGATGAGTTTGAGGGAGCCGTGGCGTTTACGCTCTTTACGCAAGAGGAGCCCGCGGTAGCGGCCGCCGGATTGGAGGACGCAGGATTGCAGGATGGGGACGGCCGTCAGGCCGTAGGTCGCTATCTGACGGCCGTCGAAGCGGCGGAGCAGTTCGAGCACGCACCGGCCGGCGAGTTCGGCGCCGCGCGGCGTGAGCGTGACCGAGAGCGTGTCGAGCATCCAGCGGTGCGAGGTGCCGTCGCGCGAGAGCACGGGCTGCGTCGGCGTGCGGCGGAGGATGGCGCCGCGCCGGAGCAG
>DASVTS010000081.1:0-13471 GCA_036387455.1 Pyrinomonadaceae bacterium
GACTGTTCGAGCGAGAGGTCTTTGACGGGGACGAGCCGCATCGCCTCGTCGGCGGACGCGGCGCGCATGTTCGTCAGCTTCTTCTCGCGCACGATGTTGACGTCCAGGTCCACCGAGCGCGCGTTCTCGCCGACGATCATCCCCTCGTAGACGCGCGTCGTCGGCCGGATGAACATCGTCCCGCGCTCCTGGAGGTTGAAGAGCGCGTAGGTCGTCGCGTCGCCCGCGCGGTCGGAGACGAGGCTGCCCGTCGAGCGCCCGCGCATCGCCCCCTGCCACTCGCCCCACCGCAGGAAGATGGTGTTGAGGAGCCCCGTCCCCTTCGTCTCCGTCAGGAACTCGCCGCGGAACCCGATGAGGCCGCGCGACGGCGTCTCGAACTCAAGGCGCACGCGCCCCGTGCCGTGGTTGACCATCTTCGTCATCTGGCCCTTGCGCCGCCCCATCGCCTCGGTGACGACGCCGATGAACTCCTCGGGGCAGTCGATGACGACCTGCTCGATGGGCTCCAGAATCTTCCCGCCCTCCGAGCGCGTGATGACCTCGGGCTTCGAGACCTGTAGCTCGTAGCCCTCGCGCCGCATCATCTCGATGAGGATGGAGAGCTGAAGCTCGCCGCGGCCGGAGACCTTGAACTGGTCGGGCGATTCGGTCTCGGCGACGCGGATGGCGACGTTGCTCAGGAGCTCGCGGTCGAGCCGCTCCTTCAGCTGCCTCGACGTGACGTACTTCCCCTCCGTCCCGGCGAACGGCGAGTTGTTGACGCCGAAGATCATCGAGATGGTCGGCTCGTCCACCGCGATGACGGGCAGCGGGCGCGGGTTGTCGGCGCTCGTCACCGTCTCGCCGATCTCGATGCCCTCGACGCCCGCGAGCGCGACGATCTCGCCGAAAGACGCGCGCGCGATGGAGTCGCGCTTCAGCCCCTCGAACGCGTACAGCTCCTTGACGCGAATCTTCTCCACCGACTTGTCGCGCCTCACGACCGCCACCGTCTCGCCTTGCGCGATCTCGCCCGAGAAGATGCGGCCGATGGCGAGGCGGCCGATGTACTCGTTGTAGTCGAGGTTCGCCACCAGCAGTTGCAGCGCGTCGTCGCGCAGCTCGCGCGGCGGCGGGATGGCGCGCACGATCTCCTCGAAGAGCGGGCGCAAGCTGCGCGAGTCGTCGGCCAGCTCCTTCTTCGCCACGCCGTCGCGCGCCACGGCGTAGAGCACGGGGAAGTCGATCTGCTCGTCGGTCGCGTCGAGGTCGATGAAGAGGTCGTAGATGTCGTTGACGACCTCCTCGGGCCGCGCGTCCTGCCGGTCTATCTTGTTGACGACGACGATGGCCGGCAGCCGCGCCTCCAGCGCCTTCCGCAGCACGAAGCGCGTCTGCGGCAGCGGCCCCTCGGCGGCGTCCACCAAGAGCATCACGCCGTCCACCATCTTCAGCACGCGCTCGACCTCGCCGCCGAAGTCGGCGTGCCCCGGCGTGTCGAGGATGTTGATCTTCACGCCGCCGAACCGGACGGACGTGTTCTTCGCCATGATGGTGATGCCGCGCTCGCGCTCCAAATCCATCGAGTCCATCACGCGCTCGGCGTGCTGCTCGTTCTCGCGCCACGTGCCCGACTGGTTGAGCATCGCGTCCACCAGCGTCGTCTTCCCGTGGTCGACGTGCGCGATGATGGCGATGTTGCGTATGTCTTCTCTCTCTTTATGCATGTTCAATTCCCGGCCCCCGCGCGCTCCCCGGCGGGCGCGGAAGCCCCCGCCGCCCCCTGTCCGAAATTTCGGGCTGAATTTAAAAGGAAATTGTAACTTGGCGGGGCGGCCCCTGTCACCCGACGTCGCCAGAGGTCACCCGAGGCGCCCGCCCTGCGGCGGCGGCAGGGCGCGCGTCTGCCTGAGCGCCTCGTAGAGCACGACGGCGACCGAGGTGGCGAGGTTGAGGCTGCGCACGCGCGGGTTCGGCATCGGAATCGTCAGGCAGCGCTCGCGGTTCTCGCGCAAAAGCGCCTCGGGCAGCCCGCGCGTCTCGGGGCCGAAGACGAGGCAGTCGCCTTCCGCGAACCGCCAGTCGGCGTAAGAGGTCTCGGCCTTCGTCGTCAGGTAGAGGAGGCGCGCGCCGGGCAGCGCGAGCCCCAGGGCTTCGAGGTCGCGGTGGCGGTGCAGCTCCACCTCGGGCCAGTAGTCGAGCCCCGCGCGCCGCACCGCGCGGTCGTCCAGGCGGAAGCCCGCCACGCCCACGACGTGCAGCGGCGTGTGCGTCGCCGCGCACAGGCGAGCGACGTTGCCGGTGTTGGGCGGTATCTCCGGCTCGACGAGCGCGACGTGGAGCATGAGAAGCACCGGGCGGTCAGCGTTCGGCATTCAGCCTGAAGACGAATACCCGCACCGATTGTCCGGCCTGTGTGGCGAGGTGGCAGGCGGGAGGCGGCGTCGGGAGTTACGAGCGAGGGCAAGGCTGAAAGCCGACCGCCGAAAATAATTTGGACGGCGTGCATCGGATGCAGCCGCCGTCCTGATTAACGCCCTCGCGGGCGAAGAGTGTTGTGTGCGCCGTTGAAGGTTGCGCGTACTCCCCCTGGCTGAACTACCTCTTCTTCGAGCCGCCCTTCGAGCCGCCCTTCTTGGAGCCGCCCTTGGAGCCGCCCTTCGAGCCGCCGCCGCCCTTCGAGCCGCCGCCCTTTTTGCTACCACCCGACTTCTTTGAAGTTGCCATAAGCTGTACCTGCTCCTTTTCTGGTTTGGTGTTGCTCACCACAAGATGCTGTGTCAATTTTTATCTTGTGGCCTAGAGTGAAAAGCGCACAACATGTTGGGATTTATAAACAGATTAAAAAAGGATGTCAATAACTTAATTCAATCGCGGCGAAAAAAATTCGCGCGCGCATGAGAGATGATCGCTCTCATGCGCGCGCGAGTGAGTCAAGTCTGTCGTCCGGCCGCGCCGTGCGCGCCCGCGTGTGCGGCGCGCGGCGAGTCACCAGCGGTAGAACGGGGTGAAGACCCAGCCGTCGTGGTGGTCGATGCCGTAGTAGGTCACAATCGAGTCGCGGCGGCTGCGGCTCGCGACCCCGATGAAGGGGCCGTTGCTCGACATGGAGTCGTCCTCCCCGCCTTCGTCGCTGTCCCGGCCGGAGTCGAGCCCGGTGACGAGGCTTGTGATGCGCGGGAGCGGGATGCCCTGGAGCGCCGGGTCGCTCGTCGGGTTCGGCGTCCGGCCCTCGGCGTACTCGGTGAGGTCGCGGACGAAGCGGATGAACGCGGGGTCGTTGGGCTTGACGGTCTTCCACTCGCCGCTCTTCGAGAGCGGGTCGCGCGCGGCGCTGCCTCGCAGCACCATCACCTTCTTCGTCCGCCCGGGGGGCGTGACCCCCTCCAGCAGCTCCTCCATCGAGGTGGGCGGCTTGCGCGTCGGGTGCAGGCGGATGTACATGCGGATGGCCTCGGCGACCTCCTCACCGCGGGCGATGGCCTCCAACTCCAGCTCGCGCCGCGCCTGCTGCCGCATGTTCGGCGCGGCGGACATCATGGCGATCATGAGCACGGTCATCACCGCGAGCAGCGCGACGAGGGCGTAGCCCCGCTCGCGCGCGGCCGCGGGTGACGTGTCTGGGGTGCGTAGGTTCATCGGGTTCGGCGCGGCGCCCCTGGCGGTCATGGTTCGTCGTCGCCCTCGGGGTCGGGCGGGGGCGGCTGGATCGCGCCGGGCGCGCGCCCGGGGGGCGCGCCGGGGATGCCGCGCGCGTCGACGAAGGGCATCGTGTGCTTGATGTTGAGGTCTTTGTCCACGACCTCGACGCCGCGCTCGGAGATTTCGGTGACGCGGAAGCGCCCCTCGACGAGGTCGCCCTGGCGGACGCTGTAGAGTTCGCCCTTGCCGTCCTTGAGGACGGCCGTGTTGGCGCTCTGGCGCTGGCGCTTGAGGAAGCCGACGAAGGTGTAGGTCGGCGCGGGCGGCTGCATGACGTTGATCGTCGCCTGGTTCGAGAAGAACTGGCCGTCGGGCGTGCGCACGACGACCGAGCGCTGGCCGGGGCTGGAGATGAGCGAGGCCGGGACGTTGGCCGAGAGCTGCTGCATGCTCTTGTACTGCGTCGGCACCTCCTGGTTGTCTATGTAGACGCGGGCGGCCGGGCCGAACTTGTCGCCGGTGACCTGGAGCGCGAAGCCGGCCGTGCGCGCGAAGACGCTCTGCGGCGCGAGCGCGCCGAGCGTGTAGGGCGGCGGGGGCGGGGGCGTCGGCGTCGGGGGCGTGACCACGGGGGCGGGCGGCGGCGGGGGCTTGACGTAGAAGGCGAAGATGTTGCGGCCGGCGTCGCCGCCGACGTAGGGCTCGGGGCAGCAGCTGATGGGCGTGGTGCTGCTGACGAGTTCTTCGGTGGCGTCGGGCCGGGCGGACGCCGCCTGCTGCCCGTTGGCGCGGGGCGTGCTCTTGCCGCGCGGCGTCGGCGTCGGCGAAGCGTTGTTCGGCTTCGAAGGGCCGGAGAACATCTGGAAGACGAAGATGAGGGCGAGGAGCGGCAGCACGATGGCCGCGATCATCTTGTTGCGCTCCGCCGGTGTCTTTCCTTCGAACAGTGCCATGACTTTATAACTCGCTCCGGCGCCTCCCGCCTTCGGCCCCCGGCGCTTTCGACCTCACTGCGCGGCGGCGGCCGCGGACGCGGCGCGGCGGAAGTAGGCGGCCATGTCGAGGCGCAGGCTGACGAGCGCGCTGCGCGAGGTCGTCTGCGGCTGTGCCGCCGCGCCGGGCTGGGCGCCCGGGGCGGCGGGCGACTCGGCCGCGTTCGAGTCGGTGACGCCCTCCAGCTCGACCGAGTTGATGACGACGAACTGGCGGTCGGCCTCGATGTCGCGGATGAAGCGGCGGAGGTTCGGGTAGGTGCCTTCGACCGTGAGCGCGACGCCGATGCCGGGGAAGACGCTCTGCTCCACGCGCTGCCCCGTCTCGTCGCCGGACGAGGAGGGGCGGCGCGCGCGGGGCGTCGTGCCGTCGGCGCCGGGCACGGCCTCCTGGAGCTGCCTGAAGTTGACGCCGCCGCTGATGCGCAGGTTGTTCTTGAGGATGAGGCGGTTCAGCTCCTCGACGACCGTCTTCGTCCCGCTCGACGCCTGGCCGAGGTGCTCGATCTCGAAGCGCTCGAGGCTCGAAATGATGTCGGAGACGCGCTGCTCCGTGTTCTTGCTGCCGCTGATGTCGGTCTGCTGGCTCTGGAGCAGGCGCTGCAAGTCGCCGCGCTCGGTCTCAAGCGCCGCCGTGCGCGAGCGCGCGGGGACGAGGAGGAAGAGGTAGGCCATCACGGCCGCGAGCAGGAGCAGCGCCGAGAGCGCGAGCGCGACGAACTCGGGCAGGCCGATTGCGCCGCGCCGGCGCGTGGCGCGGAAGGAGTGGTAGCGCGTGCGCAGGGCCGCGGCGCGCGCGCCCGAGGCGTTGCCTGTGGCTGCGGAGTCGTCCCTCAAAATTAGTCGCGCCCCCCCGCCTCTGAGTTGTCCCCGCCCGCGCCCCGCGCCCGCGCGGAGGCGCCCGCGTCGCCGGAGGCCGGCCGCCCGGCGCGGCGCGAGCGCTGGACGTAGGAGACGCGCAGCAGCCACTCGTAGCCCGACTCGCCGCGCCCGGACTTCTGGTTCTCCGTGACGGGCACGGCGCTGAAGGTGCCGAGGCGGCTCATCTCCGTAATCATGCCGGTGACGTCGGAGGGCGTGCGGCCGACCACCGTCAGGTCGAGGTCGGCGCGCGTCTGGTCGCCGACCTGCGAGACCTCGCGGACGTTGATGCGCGAGACGCGCACGCTCTGCGGGAGCGACCCTTCGAGGTCGGAGAAGAGCTGCGACCAGGAGAAGCCCTTGCGGCTGACGAGCGTGTGCGCGGCGTCGAGGGTCTGCCGCTGCTCGGGCGGGATGGTCTGCCTGATCTCCACGGCCTGGCGCTCGAACTCCTTGCGCTGGTCGCGCATCACCGCGACCTGCCGGTCGGCGGCGGCGGCCTCGGCGCTCGCGGTGCGGTAGTTGGAGAGGGTGTAGACCAGCGCGACGAGCGACGCCAGCGAGACGACGGCGGCCACCGTCCACGGCAGCGTGCGGTTCCGGAAGGGGTCGCTGGCTAGGTTGAGTCTGGAAATCACTGGCTCTTTCGCTTCCCGAAGAGGTGCGTGTCGCGCGGCGGCCGGGGGACTTCACCGACGACGGAAAGCATAACCCGCGCCGCACAGGCGCGCAACCGCCCCACGCCCGCCATTACACGCGCCCGCCGCGGCCGAGTTGCAGAAAGACGGGACAAGGGGGGAGGCCCGACCGTGAGGGAGGGCGTCAGGGGAGCGTGAAAGCGCGGCAGGCGAAAAATCAGAATGTGAGAGGGAGGATGTGAGGCACGCTGCTTCTCATCCTCCCGCCTTCTTCCGTCAGGCTGTACGCCCTCCCTCACGGTCGGGCTTCCGCCCAAAGGCTCACGGGCGGCCGGTGGCCTGGCTGACGACGCGCGAGTTGACGACGCGGCCCGCCGCGTCGAGCGTGAGTTCGATGACGGCGCCCGTGGTGTCGAGGACGCGGCGGACGGTCTGGCCCGTGGCGTTCGTCGTGTCCTCGCCCTGGCGCGTGAGCGACGTGACGTTGCCGACGGTGCGCTGGCCGACGACCGTGCCGGCCGTGTCGAGCGTCCGCTCGACGATGTTGCCCGAGCGGTCCACGAGGCGCTGGACGGTCTGGCCGAGCGTGTTGACGGTCGAGCCGAGGAGCCCGCCCGGCTGGGTCACGTTGTTCAAAGTCTGCCCGACGGTGCCGACCGTGTGGTCGACGACGCCGCCCGGCTGGAGCGCGGTGTTGGCGACGCCGCCGACGGTGCCGACCGTGTTGTCCACGCTCTGGAGGAGGCGTTCGAGTATCTGCGGGTTGCGGTCAATGGTCGTCAGCGTGCGGTCGATGATGGCGGCGACGTTGTCGAGCCTGACCTTGAGGAGCAACTCGGCGCGCACGCCCTTGATGGTCAGGTCGACCTCGTCGATGCCGGCGTCGGCGCCCGCGGTCAGTTGCAGAAGGTTCGCCAGCCGTGCGTCGAGCGAGACGCGCGCGCGCAGGTTCTTGACCTTGAGCGTGATCTCCTCGACCGAGAGGTTGGGCACGTCCAGCAGCACGTCCGGGTCGCCGCTCGCGGCCGACTGGCGGCGGCGCTCGCTCGCCTCCTGCTGGCGGCGGACGTCCTCCTGCGAGAGCGGGCGGACGGGCGCGGCGGGCTGGGGCGTCGGGCGCGGCGGCGGCTGCTGTTGCTGCGCGAGTCGCGCCGCGGGCTGGCGCGTGCCCGTGGCGCTGCCCGTGATGGACGCGTTGGAGTCGCCGCGGTCGGTCGTCGTGGTCGTCTGCGCGCGCGCGGCGGCGCAGAGGGCGAGTATCATGACTGCTCCGGCTGTAAAGAGCTTCTTCATCGTTCCCTCCGAAAAGTTTGATGAGAACTGCTTCTGCGACCGAGGAATCGTCGGGGCAACTTCGGGGGTTCTTCTCAGGGCGAGGCGGCGGGCGGGCTCACGGCCGCGGGGGCCGGGGGGCGGCGCGCGTCGAGCAGGCGCAGGACGGGCGCGAGGCTCGCGCGGAAGCGCACCCGGCCGCGCACGCCCTGGAGCAGCACTTCGATGTCGCTCGCGCGCAGGGCCACGCCGACGCGCAGGCGCACCCCGCTCGCGCCGCCCGCCTCGACCGCCGTCTCGGCGTGGAAGTCGGCCTCGCTGATGCGGCGCACGTCTATGTTCAACTCGAAGTTCTCGTCGGCGCTCGCGCCCGCCTGCGATGCCGCCGGGGCCGGCGCCGGGGCGGGAGCCTCCGGCGCGCGAGTCTGCGCCGCCGCGTGGGCGGACGCCGCCGCGATGAGAAGGCACACGGCCGCAGCCCGAAGAAGGCTTGCGCGCCTCACCGTCCCCTCCCCCTGCGCGCCGGCGCGCGGCGGGGCGCGGCCGCGGATTTGGCGGGCGGAGTCGCCGGGGGAGGCGTGGGCGCCGCGGAGGGCGCAGAGGGCGCCGGCGCCGGCCGCGCGTCGTCGTTGACGGGGACTTCGCCGAGCGCCTCGGCGACGATGCGGTCGATGTCGGCGAAGATGCTCGTGATGCGGAGCGTGATGCCTACGTTGCGGTAGGTCACGCCGGGCCTCACCTCCTGCGGCAGGTTCTCGCGCTCGGCCTCCCAGACCGTGTCGCGCTCGGGCTTCCCCGTGAACTCGACGCGCGTGTTCGGCACCTTCTCGAAGCGCAGCGAGTCGGCCGTCACGCGCGCCGTGATGGAGAGGTCGGCGTTCGCGTCCCCCTCGCCCGCACGCGCCGGGGCGGGACGCTGCTCCTGCGCGCCCGGACGCTGCTGCGCGCGCGCGTCGGAAGCGAGCGCCGCCGTCAACAGCGCGGCGGCCCCGAGCGCGTACTTGAAGACGACCGTGAGCCTCAATCTCGTCATACCTCGGACCCCGGCGGGGCGGACTCGCGCCTCGTCAGAAAACTTACTCGCGGGGAACTCGAAAAGGGGGTTTTCTCGGACGGCGCGCGTATGATAGCAGAATCCCCGTCCTCCGCAAGACGCTTCAGTCGGGCCGTGTGGCCCGGCGCCTTCCCTTACGCCTCAGCGGGGGATGCCCGGGACGGAGGTGCCGGGCTTGAGTTCGGGCGGGGCGACGCAGTAGGCGACGACGCGGTTGCGGCCGAGGTTCTTGGCGCGGTAGAGGGCGGTGTCGGCCAGCTCGACCAGCTCGATGGGGTCGCGCGCGTCTTCCGGGTAGGCGGCGACGCCGACGCTGATGGTGATGCGCAGCGTCCCGCCCGCGTCGGCGGGCGCGCCGCGCCGCGTGGCCGGGAAGTGGTTCGACTCGATGGCCGCGCGGACGCGCTCGGCGGCGACGAGCCCCTGCGCGCAGTCGGCGTTGAGGAGGAAGGCGGCGAACTCCTCGCCGCCGAAGCGCGCGGCGACGTCGCCCGCCCGCAGCGCCCGCGTGATGAGCGAGCCGACCTCTTCGAGCGTCTGGCTCCCGACGAGGTGGCCGTGCGTGTCGTTGACCGCCTTGAAGTGGTCGAGGTCCATCATCAGCACGCAGAAGGGGCGCACCTCGGTCTCGGCGCGGGCGGCCTCGCGCCGCAGCTCGGAGAAGAAGGACTTGCTCGTGAGCAGGCCGGTCAGCTCGTCGTGCGCGAGCAGGCGGTGAATCTGGCGCTGGTACTCGCGGTCGATGTCGTCGAGGAGGTCGAAGCGCAGGAGCTGTTCGCCGACGGTGACCTTGTCGCCGTCCTGGAGGTATTCGTCGGTGACGGGCTCGCCGTTGAGGAGCGTGCCGTTGGTCGAGCCGAGGTCGGTGAGGCGGTAGCGGCGGTCGCCGGTCGAGGGGTCGCGCTCGACCGTGATGCGGGCGTGCATGCGCGAGGCGCGGGCGTCGTTGACGCGCACGTCGGCTTCGAGCGCGCGCCCGAGCGTCACCTCGTCGCGCTCAAGGGGGATGGGCGCCGCCAGCAGCTCGCCGCGCAGGAAGACGAGCGCGGGGTGGCGCTCGCGCGCGGAGGCGCGCGCCGGGACGGGCACGGTGGTGTCAGCGCTGTTGTCGCGGCTCATCTTCGGCGGCAGGCTCGGGCGTCAAGGAGGAAGACGGAGGCGGGGTGCGCCCCGCCCCACGCGCCGCATCTTAGCCCGCGCGGGCGCGCCGCGGCAACGCGAAAATTCCCGGCGCGTGTTTGACTTCGCGCCGCCCCCGGCCGGTATATTGATGCGCCGCGGCGCCGCGCCCCGCGTTCGAAGTTCGTCACGGCGGCCCCGGGGGAAGGTGAAGATGGCGAGTCTCAGAACGTTGGCGCGCGGCTGGCTGCCGCAGGACTTCAAGAAGCACTTCCAGCGGGCGCTGCTCGGCTACCACTCGTACGCCCCCTCGTTCTCGTCCGCCGGAGAGGACATGATCCTGCGCCACGTCATCGGCTCGGACAAGATGGACGGCTTCTACGTTGACGTCGGCGCCTACGACCCCGTCCTCGGCTCGAACACCTACTTCTTCTACCTCAACGGCTGGCGCGGCATCAACGTCGAGGCGCGGCCGGGCAGCCGCGCCCTCTTCGACCGCGTCCGGCCGCGCGACACCAACGTCGAGGTCGGCGTCTCGAAGGAGAGGGGCGAGCTGACCTACTACTTCATCGGCGAGGACTCGACGATGAACAGCTTCTCGCGCGAGTTCCTCGAACACATCGACATGCTGCGCGCGGTGAAGCGCGAGATAGCGGTGCCGGTGATGCCGCTCGCCGAGGTGCTCGGGCGCCACCTGCCCGCCGGGCAGGAGATTGACTTCATGAGCGTGGACGTCGAGGGGCACGACCTCCAGGCGCTGGAGTCGAACGACTGGGCGCGCTTCCGCCCGCGCTTCGTCGTCGTCGAGGACAAGGAGGTCGAGGCCGAGCGCTCCGAGGTCGTGCGCTTCATGCGCGCGCAGGACTACGGGGTCTGCGCGCAGAACGTCATCATCCTCGACAAGATCAACGAGTACTTCTTCGTCGACCGCACGCGCTGAGGCGCCGCCGCCCCGCCCCGAAGGCCCGCCCGATGTTCAAGCCTTACGCCACGCCCGTCGCAGGAGCGCCCGTGATACGCGAGGGCGGGAGGGCGTCGCGCGTCCCGCCCGTCAACCTCCGCCCGGAGGACGCCGACGTCTTCGAGCAGGAGCGCGAGCGCGAGGTGCCGCCGACGCGGCTCGTGGAGCTGCGCGGCGTCTCCGCGACGCCCGAGGGCGCGCTCTTCAAGGGCGCTTCGCTGCTGCCGGAGTCTTTCTCCTCGCCCGTCGTCAGGCGCAACTTCTTCGGCCGGCCGCAGAGCGTCCTCAAGTTCTTCGCCCGAAACCTCCTGCTCCGGCGCCGCCGCCGCGTCGAGGAGCCCTGCCTCTGGGTGACCGACGACTGGAGCAACGGCTACTTCCACTGGCTCTCCGACGCGCTCCCGCGGCTCTACGCCGCGCGCGAGGCGGCGCGCGAGCTGACGCTCCTCCTGCCGCACGGCTTCGACCGCCTGGAGTACGTCACCTCGTCGCTCAAGCTCTTCCGCCTGCGCCGCGTCGAGTACCTCGGCCCGGACGAGGTCTGCGCCTGCGACCGGCTCCTGCTGCCGACGCACACGGCGCCGTCGGGGCACTACAACGAGCCGCTCGTGCGCGAGCTGCGCGACTTCCTGCTCGACGCCTGCGGCGCGGCGCCGGTCGCCCCCGACGCGCGGCTCTACGTCAGCCGCGGGCGCGCGCCCAAGCGCAGGCTGACGAACGAGCCGGAGGTGGCGCGCGTTGTCGAGGAGTTCGGCTTCCGCGTCGTCCACTTCGAGGAGCACCCGTTCGAGGAGCAGGTGCGCCTGTCGGCCTCCGCGCGCCACCTCGTGTCGAACCACGGCGCGGGGCTGACCAACATCCTCTTCATGCGGGAGGGCGGCGGCGTCCTCGAACTGCGGCGCGAGGGCGAGCGCGAGCGCAACTGGTTTTACAACCTCGCCTCGGCCGCGCGGCTCCGCTACTACTATCAGAGCTGCGCCCCGGCCGACGACGACGCGCACTCGGGCGACCTCACGGCCGACACCGCCGCGCTGCGCGAGAACCTCCGGCTGATGCTCGGACGAGACGGCTGAGCGGCCGCGCCGCCGCCGCGCCGTCTTGTCGCGGGGGCGCCGCGCTCCTATAATTCCTCGCAGAAGGAGTTCCCGTCTTGAAAGAAGAAGCGACACTGGACTGCCCCTGGTCGAAGCAGGCTCTCACCGTCGAGCGCGTGTCCGAGGCGCGGCTGCCGACCGAGGTCGGCGAGTTCCGCATCGCGGGTTACAAGTCGAAGACGAGCGGCGAGGAGTTCGTCGCCCTCTTCAAGGGCGAGATGAGGCCCGACTCTCCGACCCTCGCCCGCATCCACTCGCAGTGCCTGACGGGCGACGTCTTCGGCTCGACGAAGTGCGACTGCGGCCGCCAGCTCCACGCGGCGATGCTGCTCATCGAGCGCGAGGGGCGCGGCGCCATCGTCTACCAGCTCCAGGAGGGGCGCGGCATCGGCATCATCAACAAGATTCGCGCCTACGCCTTGCAGGACGAGGGGGCGGACACCGTCGAGGCCAACGAGCGGCTCGGGCTCGCCGTGGACCTGCGCGAGTACCGCCAGTGCGCCGAGGTGCTCCTCGACCTCGGGCTGTGCCAAGTCAGGCTGATGTCGAACAACCCGCTCAAGCTGCGCGCGATGGAGGAGGCGGGCCTGCGCGTCGTCGAGCGCGTCGCCCTCGAAGTCGAGCCGGCCGACGCCGCCGTCCACTACCTCCGCACCAAGAAAGAGAAGCTCGGCCACCTCCTCGACCACATCGAGTAGCCGGACGAAACTTTAAACGCGGGGAGGCGGCCGATTTGAAATTTCAAATCGGCCGCCTCCCCGCGTTCGGGTCTTATTTCGCTACGGGCGCGGCTGGCCGGGGACGCCGACGTCCAGGCGCATGAGGCTCGGGCGCCGGGGGGTGGGGCCGGGGAAGAAGGGGAAGGCCGCGTTGGTGATGTAGAGGCTCTTGCTGTCGCGCCCGACGCCGAAGGCCGCGGAGGTCGGGCCGTCGAGCCCGTCGGCCGCGGTCAGCAGCACCTCGACGGCCCCGCCGGGGCTGACGCGCACCAGCGTGTTGAAGGGGTCGGTCGTGCCGTAGAGGTTGCCGTGGACGTCGAAGGCGAAGTCGTCGAGCCCGACGCCGGACGCGTGGACGCGCCCCGGCCCGGCCGAGCCGTCGTCGTTAATCGGGAACGCCGCGACGTGCGCGCGGTCGGAGACGGCGACGTAGACCTCGCCGCGGAAGACTTGCAGCCCGTTCGGCCCGGGGACGAGCGGGATGAAGAGCGGCGTCAGCAGCGGGTCGGCCGTCCAGACCTCGGCCGCGCCCGCGCCGCCGGGGTGGACGCGCCAGACGCGCCCGAGCAGCGTGTCCGACACGTAGAGCCAGCCGTCGTGGTACGCGATGCCGTTCGGCGCCGCGCCCTGCGGCAGGTGCGCGACGAGCGAGGCGGCGCCGCCGGGCGTCACCTTCCAGACGCCGAGCTGAGACGGCTCGCAGGAGTTGACCGAGGCGTAGACGTTGCCCTGGTGGTCGAGCGCGACGGAGCCCATGATGGGCAGGCCGAAGGCGTTGCCGCAGGGCCGGACGTCGGGGCGGACGGGGAGGAAGGCGAGCGTCGTCTGCGTCCCGTCGGGGGCTATCTTCCTGATCTCGCCGGTCAGCGCGAGGCTGACGTAGGCGTTGCCGTGGCGGTCGAACTGGACGCTCTCGGGCGCCTCGAAGGCGGCCGGGTCGAAGAGCGTGTGGGTCGAGAGGTCTGCCGCCGAAGCGCCGGCGGCGAAGGACAGGCAGAGCAGCAGCGCGAGCGAAAGCTTGAACATTTTTGCAGGCTCCTTTTTTTCCGGGGGGCGCGGGGCCTCGGGTCTTCCGCCCCGCGCACGTGTCTTGCTTCGTTGATGTAAGGCGTCGGGGGCCGGCCCGTATTACCGGCG
>DASVTS010000082.1:0-3107 GCA_036387455.1 Pyrinomonadaceae bacterium
GCGAGCGCCCAGCGCGGCACGTCGCCGCGGCGGGCGGCCTCTTCGACGAGGGGGAGGGCCTGCTTCTTGAGTTCCAGCGATTGGCTGTGGACGATCATCGTGAAGGCCGCTTGCACCGCGTCCTTGCCGACGAGACTGACGCTCGGGAAGCCGCGGGCCTTCAAGATTTCGAGCAGCCGCCGGGTGTGCGCCGCGTCTACCGCCGTCATCTCGTGGCGCGACTTTTCATCCGGCACGACCCCGACGCCATCCCGCACGCGGACGGCCTGGTCGGCCTCGTACATGCTCAGCAACTCCTGACGCAGGGCCGCGTCCTGCGGCGTCGCGGGCGTTTCCTGCGCGGCGGCCGTCTGCGCCAGGAAGGCGAGCGCGGCTGACAGGAAGAGCGTGCGGGGGGCGGGGCTCACTTCGTCGTCCCCCTAAGCGGCGACGGTCTCGGCCTTGAGTTTTTCGGCCTGGTAGTGCGTGACGAGGGCGTTGACGAGTTCGTCGAGCTGGCCTTCCATGACGAGGTCGAGCTGGTGGATGGTGAGGCCGATGCGGTGGTCGGAGACGCGGTTCTCCTTGAAGTTGTAGGTGCGTATCTTCTCGGAGCGGTCGCCCGAGCCGACCTGCGAGCGGCGCTCGCTGGCCTGCGCCTCGTGCTGCTTCTGCTCCTCCAACTCTTGCAGGCGCGCGCGCAGCACCCGCATCGCCTTCTCGCGGTTCTTGATCTGCGACTTCTCGTCCTGCATCGAGACGACGACGCCCGTCGGCATGTGCGTGAGCCGCACGGCCGAGTAGGTGGTGTTGACCGACTGGCCGCCGGGGCCGGACGAGCAGAAGGTGTCGATGCGGAGGTCGTTCTGGTTGATCTTGACGTCCACCTCCTCGGCCTCCGGCAGCACCGCGACGGTGACGGCCGAGGTGTGGATGCGGCCCGAGGTCTCGGTCTGCGGCACGCGCTGGACGCGGTGGACGCCCGACTCGTGCTTGAGCTTCGAGTAGACCTTGTCGCCGGAGATGGAGGCGATGGCCTCCTTGAGGCCGCCGATGCCTGACTCGGAGGCGTCGAGAATCTCCATCTTCCAGCCCTGGCGCTCGGCGTAGCGGCCGTACATGCGCAACATCTCGGCGGCGAAGAGCGTCGCCTCGTCGCCGCCCGTGCCCGCGCGGATTTCGAGGATGACGTTCTTCTCGTCGTTCGGGTCGCGGGGGAGCAGGAGGACGCGCAGTTCTTCCTCGACCTTCTCCAGGCGCCCCTCCAGCGTCGTCATCTCGGCGCGCGCCATCTCCCGCATCTCCTCGTCGTCCGAGAGGTCGAGGAGTTCCTTCGCGCCCGTCAGCTCCTCCTTAATCTGCTTCCACTCGCGGTACTTCTTCACCATCTCGCCGAGCGAGCGGTGCTGCTTGTTGAGCTTCCCGTAGTTGGCCGGGTCGGAGTAGACCTCGGGCGAGGACAGCTCCTCGGTCAGCGCCTCGTAGCGGGCTTCGATCTGTTCGAGTTTGTCTAGCATGGCTTCACTTACGAGAGCGGCGTCAGCGCCGCCTCGGCGGGCTGCGGCTCAAGCTTGAGCGACTCTTTGAGCGCGACGATAGCGACTTCGAGCTGCCGGGCGTCGGGCTCCTTCGTCGTGATGTTCTGGAGCCAGACGCCGGGCAGCGTGATGAGCTTGAAGAAGGCGCCCCCCTCCTTCTTCGCCGAGAGCCGGATTATCTCGTAGCTCAGGCCGGCGACGACAGGGATGAACGCGACGCGCACCGCGATGTTGTAGGCGAACGAGCTGAAGGCGACCACCGAGAAGAGCACGATGGAGACGAGCATCACGACCATCAGGAAGCTCGTCCCGCAGCGCGGGTGCTGGCGCGGCTGGACGCGCGCGTTCTCGACCGAGAGCGGCAGCCCCGACTCCCAGTTGAAGACCGTCTTGTGCTCCGCGCCGTGGTACTCGAAGACGCGCCGGATGTCCTTCGAGAGCGAGAAGCTGGAAATCATCAGGATGAAGATGCCCATCCTGATGACGCCGTCAATCAGGTTGAAGCCGACGGTCGGCTTCACGGGCTTCAGGTAGCCGCGCGTCGTCTCGTAGGCGCGCGCGTACCAGGGCGCGTCGGCCGCCTGTGCGGCGGCGGGCGTCGCGGCGTCGGCCGCGGCCTGTCCGGCGGCGGCCTGCGTCCGCTGCGCGGCGGCGTTCGCGTCCGTCGCCCTGCCGTCGGCCCAGCCCATGCCGATGTAGAGCGCGTTGGTCAGGACGAGCGGCGCGACGACGAATAACAGGACGTTGAAGACGAGCGCGAAGGCGATGGAGCCGAAGGCCGCGGCCGAGCCGCGCTTCAGCTCGTCCTCGGGGCGCTTGCGCGTCGGGACGGGGAAGAGGCCGGGGACGCCGCCCGTGATGCCGGCGAAGTCGCCCTCGCCCTCGACGACCGCGGGCGTCAGCGCGACCTGCGTCTCCGTCGCCCCCTCCTCGGCCTCGAAGGCTTCGGCGGCCGAGTAGTTGAGCGCCTTGATGCCGAGCGCCATGGACTGCACCAGCACGGCCGCGCCGCGCAGGACGGGGAGCTTGAGCGCCGGGTACTTGTCGCTCCACTTCGGCAGGCGCGCGCCCGTGTGCGTGATGGTGCCGTCTGGGCGGCGCACCGCGATGGCGTAGGCCGAGGGCGTGCGCATCATCACGCCCTCGATGACGGCCTGGCCGCCGACAATCAGGTCTTTTTCGCTGGCGCTCAAGGGAAAATCCTTTCGGGGGCTTTCGGGAAAAGTAAGACGCCGACCTTCGTTTGGCGGCTGCGGCTGTCGTCGCCCCCGCGGGGGAGAGACTTCGGGCCGCGGGCGCGGAAGGTCGGCGTCCGGGTGCTGGGTAGCTAATACTGGCGGCGTCTGATGGGTGTCATGCGCGCTGCCGTCTCGAAAAACTCAGGCGTTGGCGCCTTCGGTCGCGGCCGGGGCCGGCGCCTCGGTCTTCTTGCCGTAGCGCTTGTTGAAACGGTCGACGCGGCCGGCCGTGTCCACGAGCTTCTGCTTGCCCGTGAAGAACGGGTGGCACTCCGAGCAGATTTCGACGTTGAGGTCGCCCTTCTTCGTCGAGCGCGTCTGGAACTGGTTGCCGCAGGCGCAGTGGACCGAA